>CP119312.1:3680000-4317500 GCA_029202405.1 Candidatus Devosia phytovorans
GGATGACGCGCAGATCCCGCTCGACCAGGTGATCGGCGCCACCATCCAGGGTGGCACGCTGACGCTCTTCATCGAGCCCGTCGTGATCTGATATCTTCTAAGGCTCGACCGGTTCTGCCGGCCGGGCCTTTCTCATTTGGCCAGTTGCGCCACCAGGCGGTCGATGGTCATGCCCCAGCCATGGTCGATCCCCATGCCGAGCCACTTTCCGGCCTCTTCATCGCTCATCTGATCCGGCAATTGCAGGCGAAAATCCATCCGCGTGCCTTCGCCCTCGGGGCGCAATTGCACGGTGGCCAGGAGCGCCAGATCGGGGTTCAACTCCGGCCAGCCATCCGCGGCGCCCCATTCGAAGACAAGCTTCTGCTTCGGCACGATCTCGCGATAAACGCCGCCGGTCATATATTGCGTCTCGTCATTGACCACCATGTGCTGCCGCCAGGCGCCGCCGACGCGCAGGTCGACAGTGGTCGGCTGGCTCGGCGTCATGCCGGGGTTGAAGAACCAGACCAGGTAATCCGGGTCGGTCCAGGCCTGCCACACGAGGTCCGGCGGCGCGGCGAGATTGCGGGTCAGGCTGATGCCGCGCTCATTGACATAGGTCGGTGCCATTCATTCCTCCTGCTTTGTGGTTTTCCGGGCCTCGACCATGGCCTTGAGCTGGGCATCGAGCCGGTCGAAGCGCTCGTCGAAGAAACGGCGATAGTCGGCGAGAAAGTCATCGGCGGCAGCCAGGGGCGCACTCTCGAGCCGGCAGGTGCGGAATTGCGCGTCACGCGACTTGCTGACCAGCCCCGCCTCCTCCAGCACCTTCACGTGGCGCGACACCGAGGGCAGCGACATGGCAAAGGGTTCGGCCAGTTCGTTGATCGTCGCTGGCCCCTGCGTCAGCCGCGCCAGGATGGCCCGTCGCGTCGGGTCGGCCAGCGCGGAAAATGTCGTGGTCAGGCGGTCGCTTATATTTGCACTATTTGCTAATTACGTGATTAGCTAAATAAAGATGGGACGGCTGGGAGTCAACTGTCGAGATGAGCACCCCATCTCCCCACCCTCGATGTCACCCCGGCCTTGAGCCGGGGCCTATCTCGAGATCGCACAACCACCGCAAGGTGGTGCTGAAGACCCCGAACACCCTGCGGCACAGAAGAAATCTCGGGATGGGTCCCGGTTCAAGGGGATGATATCGCGAGTGTTTCAGTAGCAGTGGACTCAAACGACAGACACGGCTCGGTTCTGATGCACATAGCCCCGCACGCTGTCGGGCACTTCGATCTTCAGCCACTCCCGAAATGCCCGCAGCTTTCGGGTTTCGCGGCGACCCTTTGCCGTGACCAGGAAATAGGCCTGCGGCCCCTCCACCGGGTGCTCGAAGGGACGCACCAGCCGGCCGTCGCTGACCGCATCGGCGCTCATCATGTCGGATGCCATCAACACGCCCTGTTCGGAAATGGCCGCATCCACCGCCAGCGAGGCATCGGTATAGGTCGGCCCCGGCGCCAGCCTGAGGGCGGGATCGAGCCCGACGTCGTCCCGCCAGGCGTCCCAGCTCATCATGGTGGTTTCGTCCTGGATTACCGGCACATGCGCCAGATCGTCCGGTGACTGCAGCCTTTTGGCGACGAGAGGCGAACAGACCGGCTGATAGGCGGCGCCGCCCACCAGTTCGGCGTGGATGTTGGGCCAGTCGCCCATGCCATAACGGATACCACAATCAACATCGGGCCGACTGAGGTCGAGCATGGCGCCGGTCACGTTGAGCCGGATTTCGATATCGGGGTGGGCGAGGGTGAATTTGTGGATGCGCCAGATCAGCCAGCGCGAAGCAAAGACGCTGCCCACCGTCAGGTTGAGCACGCCCTCGTCGCTGCCCTTGAGACCGGCCAGTCCATCCTGCAGGGCAGCAAAGCCACCGGTCAGTTGCGGCATTACCGCCTTGAGCGCCGGCAAAGGCCGCAATCCGGCCGGGGTGCGCTCGAACAATTCCATGCCGAGCCGTTCCTCGGCCCGACGCAGGTGCTGGCTGACCGCGCCGATGGTCACGCCCAGCTCCTCGGCGGCAGGTGCCAGGGCGCCGCGCCGGGCGACAATCTCGATGGCGCGCAGGGCGTTGAGCGGGATGGGAAACGATGGAGCCATATAGATTTTCTACAATGGTCGAGAAAGCTTGTCCATTGCGGGATAGCAGGGTGAGGCGCATAGCAGTGGCGATCCGAACGACCCGAAAGGAGGTCACAAAATGTCTAGCATTCTTGCCACGATCGGCCGCCTCGTCGCGACCTGGTTTGCAGCCGAGCGTGGGGGCATTCACCCCGACGAGATGAGCCTGCACGACTGGGCCGACCTGCCGTCGCATCATCCGCTCTGCGATTGATTTCATTCGTTCAGGTCGTTTGCAGTCCGACCTCAACGAATGGCGCCGCGCTGAGAACACATTCGGGCTTTTGAACGTTGTGGGACGAAAGCCCGCGCCGCTTGCCGACGGGGCCGAAGAAAAACACGCGCTTCAAGGAGCCCCCGATGATCCGCACAATCGCTGCCCTGGCCACCGTGGCCCTGCTGTCCAGCACCGCCATGGCCCAGGAGACCCTGCCGGCCGATGCGCCGCCGCCGCCGGCTGGCGATATCACCATTGATCCGGCCGCGTCGGTCGACAGCACGCCGCGTTCGGCCAATATGCTGACCGGCTTTTACGCCACGAAGGCGGTGATCGAGATCTGTGCGCTTGAGATCGAGCCCGACGTGCTGGCCGGCATGGAAGCCGACCGGGCGCGCCTCGAAACCTCGCTCAGCATGGATGCCGCCACGGCCGGCAATGCCTATACCCAGGTCAAGGCCGATGTCGAAAAGACCACGCCCGACTGCGCCGAGGGCAGCACCGACCGCATCAGCGTCGATGCGGTGACCGCCATCTACAAGTCGCAGATCGCTGCCGGCACGCAGACGCCTGGCGCAGCACCCGCCGATCCGGCAACGCCCGCTGCTCCGGCTGAGCCGGCAACGCCCGCCGCCCCTGCAGCGCCCGCCGAGCCGGCAACGCCTGCGCAGTAATCCCGCATGGGCAGGGGCTTTGACCCCTGCCTATTCGCAGATGCGGGCCTGGCAGGCCTCGCCATGACAGCCAAGGTCGAGATGGAGGTGATCTTCATGCTCGGCATTGGCTTCCGGCCCCAGCGTCGTCATGAAACTGCCGCAGGCGGCATCATGGGCGAGGCGCAGCAGTCGCCCCTCGGGCGCCGTGGCCTTGTCCCAATCGGCCTCGACGCCGATGGTCTGGCCATTCTCCAGCGTGAAGCCGGTGACATCCACCGCATTGGCAAAGCCGTGTTCGGAGGTAAAACCTTCGTCCCCGCCATTGCGGGCGCGGCACATGTAGCTGGTGCCGGTATCGACCGACGCGATCCGGCTTTCCAGCATGGCCTCGGCATAGCCATCCACGCTCGCCACCCAGTCGGGCAGCGCTGACGCCATCTGGCAGTTTGTCGTCACGGGACTGGACAGCGGCACCATGCGGCCGCGGCTCAGCACGGCCGTCACCACCAGCGGCGATTGTTCGCCACAGATCCCATCGCTCAGCGGCGGCGCCATTTCCGCCTCCACCAGACCCTGGATCACCGCCGGGCAGGCGACCTGATAGACACGAGCAGGCGCGCCTGCGGGCTCGGGCGGCGCCACGGGCTCAGGCTCGGGTTCCGCAACAACCTCGGGCTCTTCCTCCTCCACGGCAGGCGGGGGCGGCATCTCTTCCTCTTCCTCCACCGCGGGCGGGGTCGGCTCGGGGACGACCGGGCGATCGGGCGGCCGTGGCCTTGGCACTGGCGCAACCTCTGGCGCTTCGCTTTCCGGCGCTGTCGGCCTTGGTGCGGTGCGCGGTGGCGGGCTGGTCAGGTCGTCGACAAGGTTCTCCAATCCCTGCAGAAAATCCTGCGCCATCACGGGCGGGACCAGGAGGATCGGGGTAAGGGCAAGGGCTTTGAACAGCGTGTGCATGCGCCCTCAACGCATCAGGCGCCAAAAAGCACCGCAAGAGGGCGGTTAACTTGGCGGAAACCATCTTTCTTGCCCCCACCGCTTCTGCTATCAGCGCCCTATGACAACGCCGCTTTCCCATATCCGCAATTTCTCCATCGTCGCCCATATCGACCATGGCAAGTCCACGCTGGCCGATCGCCTGATCCAGACCACGGGTGGGCTGGAACAGCGCGAGATGAAGGAGCAGGTGCTCGATTCCATGGACATCGAGCGCGAACGCGGCATCACCATCAAGGCGCAGACCGTGCGCCTCAGCTACAAGGCGCAGGATGGGGAGACCTATATCCTCAACCTGATCGACACGCCCGGCCACGTCGACTTCGCCTATGAAGTGTCGCGCTCCATGGCGGCCGTCGAGGGCTCGCTGCTGGTCGTCGATGCCTCCCAGGGCGTCGAGGCGCAGACGCTGGCCAATGTCTATCACGCGCTCGATGCCAATCACGAGATCGTCCCCGTCCTCAACAAGGTCGACCTGCCCGCGGCGGATATTCCGCGTGTGAAACAGCAGATCGAGGATGTCATCGGCATTGACGCCTCCGAAGCCGTGGAAATCTCGGCCAAGACCGGCCTCAATATCGAGGGCGTGCTCGAAGCCATCGTCACCCGCCTGCCGCCGCCCAAGGGCGACATCAACGCCCCGCTCAAGGCGCTGCTGGTCGATAGCTGGTACGATACGTATCTCGGCGTCGTCGTTCTCGTCCGCGTCATCGATGGCGTGATGAAAAAGGGCCAGCGCATCCGCATGATGGCCTCGGGCGCCGTCTATGAGCTGGATCGCGTCGCCGTCAACACGCCTAAGCTGGTGGAAGTCAAGGAACTGACCCCCGGCGAGCTCGGCGTCTTCACGGCCTCGATCAAGGAAGTGGCCGATACCAATGTCGGCGACACGATCACCGACGACAAGAAGCCGACCGCCACGCCCCTGCCCGACTTCCGTCCGGCGCAGCCCGTGGTGTTCTGTGGCCTGTTCCCGGTCGATGCCAGTGACTTCGACGAGCTGCGCGCCGCCATGGGCAAGCTGCGCCTCAACGACGCCAGCTTCTCCTTCGAGATGGAAACCAGCGCCGCTCTCGGCTTCGGCTTCCGCTGCGGCTTCCTGGGCCTGCTGCATCTTGAAATCATCCAGGAGCGCCTCTCCCGCGAGTTTGATCTCGACCTCATCGCCACCGCCCCGTCGGTGGTCTATGAGGTGCAGATGCGCGACGGCGAGACCGTGATGCTGCACAATCCGGCCGACCTGCCGGACGTGATGCAGATCGAGGAAATCCGCGAGCCCTGGATCAAGGCGACGATCCTCACCCCCGACGAATATCTCGGCGCCATCCTCAAGCTCTGCCAGGATCGCCGCGGCATCCAGAACAACCTGAGCTATGTCGGCAATCGCGCCATGGTCGAATATGACCTGCCGCTCAACGAAGTGGTGTTCGATTTCTACGACCGGCTGAAGTCGATCTCCAAGGGCTATGCGAGCTTTGACTATCATCTCGACACGCATCGCCCCGGCGATCTGGTCAAGCTCACCATCCTGGTCAATGCCGAGCCCGTCGACGCTCTGAGCATGCTGGTGCACCGCACCGTCGCCGAAACGCGCGGCCGCGTGATGTGCGAAAAGCTCAAGGAGCTGATCCCGCCGCATCTCTTCGTCATCCCGATCCAGGCGGCCATCGGCGGCAAGATCATCGCCCGCGAAACCGTCCGCGCCATGCGCAAGGACGTGACGGCCAAATGCTATGGCGGCGACGCCACGCGTAAACGAAAGCTCCTGGACAAGCAGAAAAAGGGCAAGGCCAAGATGCGCCAGTACGGCAGCGTCAACATCCCCCAGGAGGCGTTCATCAAGGCGCTGAAGATGGGGGATGACTGAGGCGTCGAGCTGCGACTCGTGAGTCAGGCAGATTGAGGGCGGCCGCGTCTGCTGAATTGTTGGAACACTCCCGCCCGCTGAAGACGCATTTTCACCAACTCTTCACTGACACCATACTTTGCCGCAGCCTCGGCAATAGTGAGGGACGCCTCCATGATTGCTATAAGCGCCACTCGCGGTAGCAACAGGGTAGCTCCCAAGATATCAGCCTCCTCTTCCTGCGCCGAATCATAGTCGGTGACCATCATGGTGCCGTCAGCAAGTGGCTGTGTTTGTGACGGCTCGTGCCCACATATTATGTGTGCCAGTTCATGCATAAGATCATTGGATTGCCGGCCCGGCGGATGGCGCGAGTTGAGAATTACTAGATGCTTGCCATCGTAGACTATGGTGGCTGCGGACCACGCCCCAGGCTCTATGCGCTCGACAGACGCCAAGACCGATAAAGAAATATTTGGAATTTCCTTCGGATACCAGACACGAACATTAAGGTGATCTGCTAGCGCTCTAGCAGAAAGCGGCGACCACCCTTGCAGAGCAAGAGCGGTACGCTTCTCTGATGCAATACGTTCTGCCCAAGCTTTAAAGCCATACCTTGCCACGTATTCGCCTACTCAGCCTCAAGCGCCAGTTGAGCAGCGGCGATCATCTCACCTAACGCTCGCAAGGTATCCTGCGACTGGGTTTTTTTCTTCTTGAAATGGACCATCGTCACCGGGGTGGCTTTAGCAGATGGTTCAAAGCCAAGGACGGTAGATGGGTCCGCGCCAAGCCATCCGCAGACG
The DNA here is from genome assembly GCA_029202405.1 of Candidatus Devosia phytovorans. Taxonomy (NCBI): domain Bacteria; kingdom Pseudomonadati; phylum Pseudomonadota; class Alphaproteobacteria; order Hyphomicrobiales; family Devosiaceae; genus Devosia; species Candidatus Devosia phytovorans. The sequence continues at coordinate 3,686,679 of CP119312.1, forward strand.
CGACGGAAGGTTTCAAGATCGGGCAAGTGCCCGTTCTCGATTCGCGAGAGTGTTGCTGTGCTCACTCCGATTTCTTCGGCAGCGGCTCGGATGCCCTTGGCTCCGCGTGTCTGCTTGACCTTCGCGCCGAGCGTTTCAAGTCGAATATCTGGCATGGCCTCAACGGAAAAATGCGTCGTGGCCATATTGACGGCCCGACGGAATCGGAGCTTACTGTTACACAGGTGAAACGGATTGCAGGCGCCGAACGTTACTCGAATCAGACAAGTCTTGTTTGAGAAACATGGTGTCAAGGTGCGAATCGGCAGTCAACCGTCTTGATCGCGAACAGTCATTAACGAGGAAATTAAGTGAGCAAAAATCAGCACGTCGTACCGCATGACGGCAGTTGGGCCGTTAGGGGAGCGGGCAATACCCGGGTTACTTCGCGTCACGACACGCAGGCCGACGCAGCGAAGGCTGCACGCGACATTGCAATCAACCACAAGAGCGAAGTCGTCATCCACCGTCCAAATGGACGAATCCGTGATCGGGATTCCTACGGGAACGACCCCCACCCCCCGAAAGGCTAACCAAATGTCTGAAACCGAAACCAGCAACATCATCGGTGCCGAGCGCCGCCCAAACACTGACGTCATCTTCGTCAATCAGAACAAGCACGAGGTGGGAACGCAGCGGGTCTCGTACAGCGAGATCACCGCATTCTACCTGTCCGACGGTGGCGCGGCGTCCACCGAGTACTTGGTCAAGTATTCGCGCGGTCCAGCCGCAAATCCCAGCGGCACCCTGGCCCCCGGTAACAAGGTGAAGATCAAAGATGACATGCGTTTTCGTATATCAGGAACTGGCGAGTCGTAATCCGTTCGTCCAGAACCTCGAAGATCAGGGCTATTTTCTCGACTTCATTGGAGGTTACTTCGTGATCTATGGCTTGCCTTATCTGAATGCGCGGGGGGAACTCGCGTATGGGGATTGGGCAAGCCCGGTCGACCTTTCTGCGGATGGCGTCCTAGACGCTCCAAGCAACCATCAGGCTTGGTTTCGAGGCGATCGCCCGCATGATCAGAGCGGCCGAGCGCTGCGTCTTGGCGGTGGCGAGGACAAAGTAAAGGTCGCGGACGAGTTGGTGACCGACCATTCGTTCTCATACAAGCTGCTAGATGAAACTGGCCAGTTGCGGGCCTATTCCTCCTTCGAGGAAAAAGTGACTACCTATCTCGCGACCATAACGGCGCCCGCGCTCGCTGCCTTTCCGAATGCAACGCCCCTACAAGCTTTGGAACGCAAGTCCTGGGAACAGGGTACACCGCTCCGCCTGCCTGACACCCTGTCAGCGCGATATCATATGAATGACGTGTCCAGACTGCTAGTCGGCAAGAAGACGGCGATAGTCGGTCTCGGCGGCACAGGTTCATACATTTTGGACTTTATAGCCCGGACGCACTTGGAGGAAATTGCGCTATTCGACGACGACACAGTGCATGTTCATACGCTGTTTCGTTTTCCCGGGTACGTGCCTCATGCAGCTATTGGCATGCTAAAGGTTGATGCATTGTTCATGCAGTACTCGAACTGGCACAGCAACATTGTCGCTATTCCAGAGCGTGTGACCGACGCCAATATTGAAAAATTGGCCAATTTTGACTTTGTGTTCTTGGCTCTAGATGACGGCCCATCCCGCATCCTTATCGCCGACTGGCTCAGCGCAAATGGCATCCCATTTGTCGATTGCGGCATGGGCCTGAACAGGGCTGCCGAAGGCCTCAACGGCGTTGTCCGGGTAACTGGGTCGGATCGAGTTGCTTTTGAAACAACGGCTAGAACTCGCTTCCTGCCGGGTGACGATCCAGAGGGTGGTGAGTACCGGAAGCAGGGGCAAATTGCCGAATTGAATGCTCTCAACGCCACCTTGGCCATAGTTTGGTTTAAGCAGCATTTCGGCATTTATGATCGGGAGGAAAAGTCGCCCTCTATAATTCTTGAGACGTCGACATTCGAGGTCGACAAGTCCGGGGGCGCTTCGTGAGATATCGGTACGAAGCAGTTGACCTCATCCCAGCTCACATGGCTGAAGCCATAGTCTATCACAACGAGGATTTTGAGCTCGCCGGGCTCCTATGCGCGTGCGGTTGTGGGCATCGGATTACTCTTCTAGTCCCAGACAGCCACAGGGTCTGGAACGAGAATGGTTATGCGACCGTGTCGCCTTCGATCGGCGTGATGGATGCGCCCTGCAAATCACACTTCTTTATCAAGAGGGGCGCCGTCGAAATGCTGCCGTCATTCACGGCTGCCCACGCGAGCACGATCATGCGAGCTCAGGTAGCACGACATGTCGCACTCGACACGAAACAGGCGCCGTGGTGGTTGCGGGCAAAGTTGGCCGTCGGCGGCTGGCTCGAGAAGATTTGGAAGTCTTGGCTAAAATGACCAGACAATACTCGTGATGGAACCTCCGACTCTTTCATACCTTGTTGACCATAATTCTCCCGGATCAACAGTCATGCCCACCCTCACCCGCCTTCACCCCCACGATCGCCACCCCCGTGACGCGGTGATTGTCACCATCCGGCGTGCGCCGGGGCGCATGGTGGCGGATGTGGCGGCGGAAGAGGTGATTGCCGGGTTTCCGCAGCCGGTGCCGGCAGCGCTGGATTCGGCGGAAAAACTGCGGCAGCAGGCGGGGTTGGAGCGCATCGCCGTCATCGTCGACGATGGCGACTGGCGGCCTGAATGGGGCGCCCTCAGCGACTGAGTTTTCCCCGCCCCTTCGCCCGGGCGTATTCTTCCTGGCGGCGCATGATGCGCTGACAGGAGAGAGACGTGGCCAAGCCATCCGGGCCCAGACTATCGCGCCGCAAGGCGGACCTGCATGAGGCCCTGCACCTGCGACTGATTCCGCTGTTGCGGCTTGCCGAGGGAATGGCGCTTCGTCGGCCCGGGGGCCTTGTGGATGCGCAGATGCGCAGTCTCGCCGAAGCCGCCCTGTTCGACGCCCGCGGCTTTCGTCCCAGGTCCCGGCACGAGTGCTTTCCCCATGCCGTCTTGCATTATGCGCCTCTGGCCGGACAGCTGGGTGCGGCGCTGGCCGATCTGGGGGCTTTCCAGGCACGGCATTCGCATTGGGATGGAGGGCTCGGGGCTCAGGTCTGGGATGTCGAGGGATCGCTCCTGCCCGTGCGCCGGCTGATGCCAAAATTGACCAATGGCCCGGGGCGCGCCGCTGCGGCGACGGTCGCCGCCGTGGCAGCCAGGGAAGCGGCCGCGCTTGAGGAAATGCGGCGCAAGGTCGAACTGCGCATCCAACAGTTCCGCAATCGATGACCGAGACACGAATCCCAGATTTCCTGTTTTCTGTCCGGTGTTTGGCCGTCAGGCCATTGAAAATGCCGCGGGAGTTATCCCCCTCTGCCGAGCTGGTCCTATAATGGCTGTCATCAGTCGGGCGATGATGGGGTTGCAACGATCAACCGCCCGGCGACTGTCGGGAGGGCTGGGGATCGTTACCCGGCCTGGGTCTGCGGAAAGTAGGTCGGTGTCTATGGCGGCATCGCCGAAAGAGTTCGCCCACCAGAAATCCCGGCGCCCCGAGGCGTGTTGCGTCTCGTTATTATTACTACTCAGAGGCGTAAGCGCCTCGGGGCTCCATCGTCGATCCGCAACCGGAAGCCAGCTGGCCGGCCGGAACTTTGGCACGTCCATGGCTTGCCTTGGCCGAAGTCCCGCGCTTAGCTTGCCCCGATTTCCGGAGACCTTTTCCACCATGACCAGCCTTGGCGACTTCACCCTTCCCCTGATCGACGGCACCGACCAGAGCCTCTCCGCCTATGCAGGCAAGGTGGTGCTGGTGGTCAACACCGCCAGCCAGTGTGGCCTCACGCCGCAATATGGCGGGCTCGAAGCGCTGTGGCAGACCTATGGCGAGAAGGGCTTTGTCGTGCTGGGCTTTCCCTGCAACCAGTTCGGCGGGCAGGAGCCGGGCACCGAGGCCGAGATTGCCGATTTCTGCGAGACCCAGGCCGGCGCGACCTTTCCGATGTTTTCCAAGCTCGAGGTCAACGGGCCGGGCGAGCATGCCCTCTACACCTGGCTGAAAGCCGCCGAGCCGGGCAATATTTCGTGGAATTTCGCCAAATTCCTCATCGGGCGCGACGGGCAGGTCAAGGCGCGCTTCCTGCCGGCCGAGGAGCCGGCAAGCCTTGCTGCGGCAATCGAGCAACAGCTCTAGCGCCAATCCTTCAGCGGGCGGAACCGGGTCACGGCGTGTCCGTTGATGGGCCACGGGGCGGAACTCCGGCGCGGGCCTCAACCGCGCTGCCGCAATTGAAGGAAACAACAAGATGAAGAAGATCCTTTTGGCCACCGTGGCCACGCTTTCGCTCGCCGCCGCTGTTCCGGCCTTTGCCCAGGACGTGGTGGTCGGCGTTGAATCGACGGATAATGAAGCGGCCGGCGCCACGATCGGCGCTACCGGTGGCGCTACCACCGGCGCCGTGGCTGGTGGCCTCGTCGGCGGCCCGATCGGCGCCGTCATCGGCGGCTTTGCCGGCGCCGTGCTGGGTGCCGAAGCCGGCGTTGCCACGGCCTCGGTCGATTTCGCCTCTGCCAATCCGGTGGAGCCGATCTATTTCGATGGCTCGGCCGATATCGGCTATGTGCTGCCGGGTGACGTGGTGGTCTATCCGATCCAGGGCGATCCGGCCTATGGCTATGTCTATGCCAATGACCGCGTCTGGATCGTCGACCTGCAGACCCGCGCGCTGGTGCAGTCGCCGGGCTATCTGGTGCCGCAGACTTATAGCGACTATGTCCTCGCCAATCCGGTCGATCCGATCGATCCCACGGGTGACCTGGTGGTCGGGGAAGTGCTGCCCGATGGCAGCGTGATCCAGACCATTCCGGACTCCCCCTATGGCTATGTCTATTACGGCGACCGCCCGGCCATGGTGGATTCGCGCACCAATACGGTGATCTGGATCCAGTAACTTCTGGCATCCATACCCTGATAAAGCCGCCCGGTTCACGCCGGGCGGCTTCGTTTTTGCCGGGCCGCATGCGATAAACTTATCCCCGCCTGCCAGAACCGGATCATACTCGTGAGTGACAAGCCAAAGCTGCGCATTACCTATTGTACGCAATGCAACTGGCTGCTGCGCTCGGCCTGGATGGCGCAGGAGGTGCTTTCCACCTTTGCGCTGGAAATGGGTGAGGTGAGCCTGGTGCCGGGGACCGGCGGGATTTTCGAGATTGCGCTCGACGACACGCTGATCTGGGAGCGCAAGCGGGATGGTGGTTTTCCCGATGTGAAACAGCTCAAACAGCTGGTGCGCGACCGCATCGACCCGGAGCGAAGCCTCGGTCACATCGACGGGCATAAGGCAGGCGACTGAGGCTGGACATCGGACACGGCGAACGGTCTTATCCGGCCATGAAAGACCGATTCCCCGATGTCATGCTGCTCACCGCCGGCCAGGAGCGGGCCCTGACCCCGATCGCCGGCCTGCCGCTGGTCGAGCGCATCATGGCCAATGCAAAAGCCGAAGGCGCGACGCATTTCGTGGCCAATGGGTTTGCCGGCGACCACGGGATCCTCGCCCATTTCGGGGGCCTGGTGAAAGTCAGCCGGCAGGAGCAGGACCTCGGCAGCGGCGGCGGCGTCAAATGGGCCCTGCCCATGCTGCATTCGGACCCGTTCCTGGTCATGGACCTCAACGGCTTCTGGCCCGCCGGCGCTGACACTCCGCTGCAGCGCATGCGCGAACGCCATTCCGGCCCTGACGACGTGGTCCTCCTCTGCGCCCACCCACGGCAAGCCATCGGCTTTTCCCGCAGCCACGACTTCTGCCTTTCGCCGCAGGGCCTGATCACCAATGACTATGGCGCCCCGGTGATCTACGCCGGCCTGGCCCTCATCGGCAAAGCCGCCTTCGCTAGGGCGAACGGCACATTCGCGCTAGACACGCTGTTCGACGCAGCGATGGAGCGCGAAATCCTCCATGGCGTCGCGCTCGACGCACCCTGGTTCAGCGTGGTCGATGACGCCGGGCTTGCGGCAGTCGAAAGGCAGCTCACGCCATGACGCTCTATTCCATCGCCCCGCATGCAAAATTCCTGCGGGTACTGGCCGAGAAGATCCAGGATGGCACCTTGCTCGGTGGCGCCGACCGGAGCAGCCCGTTCTGGCTGAGCGATGTCACGGTCATCCTGCCGACACGACGGGCCAAGCTGGTGCTGGCGGAAGAGTTCAACCGCCTGGGCCATGGCCTGCTGCCCGATATCCGCACCTTTGGTGGCGAGGTCGAGGATGAAGAGCCCTTCCTGCCGCCCTTCGATGCGCCCACGCCCTTGCCGGCTGCCAGCGGCCTCAAGCGGCGGCTGGTGCTGTCGAGCCTTGTCCACGGCTGGGCCAATTCTCCAGATGGCAAGCGCGCCTTTTCCAGCCCCCCGACGGCCGGAGAAATCCTCTCCATGGCGGATTCGCTGGGCACGCTGATAGATGATCTGCATACCGAAGAGCTCGGGCCCGATGCCATTGCGGCGATTGCGCCAGACCTGTCTGGCGAGATCGGCGAATATTGGCAGCAGACGCTGGGCTTTCTCGATATCGCCCTGCGCTACTGGCCAGAGCGGCTCGACGCCGACGGACAGGCCGATGTCGCTGCCCTGCGCGGGCAAAGGCTCGACCGGCAGGCGGAATCCGCGCATCTCGTCTATGGCGACCGGCCGGTGATCGCTGCCGGTTCGACCGGCTCGATTGCGGCCACGGCGCGCCTGCTCAAGGCGGTGCATAGGCTGCCGCGCGGCGCCGTCGTGCTGCCGGGGCTCGATTGCAGCCTCACGACCGACGACCACGCAGCGTTGCTCGAACCCAGGCATGCACCGCATGGGCATCCGCAATATGGCCTGGCGCGGCTGTTGCGGGCCTTGGGCGCAGGCATTGCCGAGGTGACCGAACTGGCTGCCGAACCATCGCCACGCACCGTGCTGGTCAATCACGCCCTGGCGCTGACCAGGGACACGGCGCGCTGGGCCGAGCAGCGGCTATCGCCCGAGGCATTGGAACAGGCGGGCCAAGGCCTCTCGGTCATCCGGGCGCGTAATGAGGACGAGGAAGCCCGCGCCGTGGCGCTGGCGGCGCGGCAGGCCCTGGCCGAGGGCAAGACGGCGGGCGTCATCACGCCGGACCGCAATCTGGCCCGGCGTATCGCCGCCGAACTGCGCCGCTTCGAAATCGAGGTCGACGACGCGGCCGGCGTGCCGCTGTTCCAGTCGGCAACGGGGCGGCTGCTACGGCAGATCCTGGCGCTGGCCGGGAGCGATTGCGCGGCCGTGGATCTGGTGGCGCTGTTGCGCAATCGGGCGACCAGTTTCGGGCTTGGCCGTGGTGCGATTGCCGAGCTGGCCGATGACGTTGAGCTGGGCCTGTTGCGCGGACAGCGGCCCAATCCGGGGCTGGCGGGCCTGCGGGCGCTGCTCGTTGCCAATCTCGACGAGACGACGAAATATCCGGCGCGGCGCCTGAAGCCAGCCGACGGTCCGCGGATCGAAGCCCTGTTCCTGCGCATCGAGGCGGCCCTCAACCCGCTGCGCGCGGTGATCGGGCAATCCTCCATCAAGGCCGGCGACTTTGCCGCAGCCCTGGGTGCTGCCTTTGCGGTAGTGACCGATGGCGAAGACATGCCGGGTCAGAAGGAACTGGCGGAGTGGGCAAAACAGATGGCCCAGCATGCCAATGAGGGGCATGGCTTTACCCCGATCCAGCTCGATGGCGTGCTGTCGGCGCTGATGACCGGTTTCCAGGTCCGCACCCGCGAGGATCGCCGGCAGGACATTGCCATCTGGGGCCAGCTCGAGGCCCGCCTGATGCATCCGGACCTGCTGATCCTTTCGGCGCTCAACGAGGACAAATGGCCGGAGGCGGCCGATCCCGGCCCCTGGCTCAGTCGCGGCATGCGGCTGGCGGCCGGGCTGCAACCGCCGGAGCGCCTGCAGGGTCTGGCGGCGCATGACTTTGCCCAGGCGATCGGCAATGCCGAGGTGATCGTCAGCTTCTCCGACCGCGTGGGGTCGAGCCCGGCCATTGCCTCGCGGCTGGTGCAGCGGCTGGAAGCCTTTGCCGGCGGCGAGGCCTTCAAGAGCTGGCAGCTTAAGGGCGAGACGTGGCTCGATCAGGCGCGGCGGCTTGATGCGGTGACCGAGACCAAAGCCGCACCGCGTCCCATGCCCAATCCGCCGGCCGGGCAACGACCGCGGGCGCTGTCGATCACCGAGATCGAGACGCTGATGCGCTCGCCCTATGACGTCTATGCCAAGCATGTGCTCAAGCTCCGCCCGCTCGATCCGCTTGGGGAAGCGCCTGATGTGCGCGAACGCGGCACGATCATCCATGCGATCTTTGGCGATTTCGTCGAGCAGGGCCATTCGGTGATGGATGATGGCGCGCTGGATATTCTCGAAACGATCGCGAAGGAAAAGTTCGGCGGCCTCGAAGCGATTGCCGAGCGCCGCGATATCTGGCTACGACGCTTCTCCACCGCGGCGCGGCAGTTCCTCGATTACGAGCGGGCGCGCGAGCCACAGGTGAAACAGCGTCACGCCGAGATCGACGGGCAATGGCAGCTGCGGCTGGCCGAGCCGTTCAAGATCTCCGGCCGGGCCGATCGCGTCGACGAGCTCCGTGACGGTACGCTCGAAATCATCGACTTCAAGACCGGCTCGCCCCCGGCCAAGGGGCCGATGCAGGCCTTCGAAGTGCCGCAACTGCTGCTGGAAGCGCAGATGGCCAGGGCTGGTGCCCTCGACAAGCTGACCCCGGCCGATACCTCGGCGCTGACCTATATCAAGGTGGGCCTTGGCCCCGATGCCTTCACACCGAAGCCGTTCATTGCGTCGGATGGCCATGACATCATGAGCGCGGCCGACGAGATCGCCCGCCGCATGCAAGCCCATATCGAGCACTTCCTGCTGCGCGACACGCCGATGCCGTCTCGGCTGTTGCCCATGGCGGGGCAGCGCTTTGCCGGGCCCTATGATCACCTGGCGCGCGTTGCCGAATGGACCGCCGTCGATGGCGCGGAGGATGGCGAATGAGCGAGCGTGGCACGCTGCAGGTTCCGTCCGACACCAGTCGCAACCAGGCGCGAGCGGCTGATCCCAACTGGTCGATCTGGGTGTCGGCCAATGCCGGTTCGGGCAAGACCTATGTTCTCACCCAGCGCGTGCTGCGCCTGCTTTTGGCGGGCGTCGAGCCGCAGGCGATCCTCTGCCTCACCTATACCAAGGCCGCTGCCGCCGAAATGCGCCGCCGCGTGGCGCAGCGCCTCGGCGAATGGGCGGTGATGGACGAGGCGGCGCTGGATGCAGAACTGACGAAAATCGAAGGCCAGAACTATCCGAAACTGCTGCGCGAACGCGCCAGAACCCTGTTTGCACGAGCGCTGGAAACGCCGGGCGGGCTCAAGATCGTCACCATCCATGCCTTTTGCGAATCGGTGCTGCACCGCTTTCCGCTCGAAGCACGGGTGCCCTATGATTTTTCGGTCATCGAGGATGACGAGCGCAGCGCCATGCTGCTGTCGGCGCGCGAGACGGTGATGGCGCAGGGGATTGGCGTGGCCGGCGCGGTGGAGACGCTGTTCGAAACCCTGAGTGACGACCAGATCCGTTCTTCGATCGATGCGGCGCTCAGCGATGGGCGCAAGCTCAAGGCGGTGCTGGCCGATCCGGCCCAGGCCAAGATCAATCTGGCGCGCGTTGCGGGGGCAACCTCGCCGCTGGCCGAGCTCGAAGCTGCCATCGTGGGAGAGCGTCTTGTCGGGCCGAGCGAAATCACCCGCCTCTTCGCCATCTGCCCGCCCAAGGGCGGCAATCGAAGCCTCGAAGACAAGCTGGCGGCGCTCGATCTGGCGGCCCCCTCACCCAAGGGCTGGATGCGTGCCTTTCTCACCGCCGACGAGACGGTGCCGGCGCGCTTTCCGGTCAAGGCTGTTGGCAATGCCGATCCAGATCTAGCCGATAGGCTGATCGCAGAAGCGGAGAGGCTCGCCGCCATCGCCGAAGCCCGGCGGGCGACATCGCTGGTCGAGCGCAGCCATGCCCTACTCGACATCGTCGGCGCCATCGCGCGCCAATACGAGCAGCGCAAGCGGGCCCGCTCGCTGCTCGATTTCGACGATCTCGTCGAAAAGCTTGCCGATCTCTTCGAGCATGAGTCCGGCGAATGGGTGCGCTACAAGCTCGACGCCGGCATCGACCATATTTTGGTGGATGAAAGCCAGGACACCAATGGCGAGCAATGGCGCGTAGTCAAAGCCATAGCCGACGAATATTTCGCAGGAGCCGGCGCGGTGCAACGGCCGCGTTCGCTGTTTGCCGTGGGTGACCAGAAACAGTCGATCTATTCATTTCAGGGCGCCGAGCCGGCGCTGTTCGGCGAGACTGGCCGCGCCTATGCGAAACAGGCTGCGGCAGCCGAGGCCGATTTCCAGCCGGTACCCCTGCGCACCAGTTTCCGCACCCTGCCGGAAATCCTCAATGCGGTGGATCTGGTCAGCGACAATCCGGCCATCCAGGCGGCCCTGCTCGAAGACGAGAAAGTGCATCACGATACGGCCCGCACCATGCGCGGCGGCAGCGTGACGCTGTGGCCACCGCTGCAGCAGGCGGCCGGTGCTCCTGCGGGCACGGACTGGCCGACAACGGCGCTCGAAACCGAAAAGTCCGCGCCGCGCCTCGTGGCCGAACGCATTGCCCGCGAGATCAAGAGCTGGATCGAACAGAAGCGGCCGCTCACCGGCCGTGGCCGGGCGATAACCGCCGATGACGTGCTGATCCTTGTGCAATCGCGCGGGTCGGTGTTCCAGGAGGTGATCCGTGCGCTGCGACTGGCCGAGCTGCCAACGCCCGGCGCCGACCGGCTGAAGGTCACCGGCCATATTGCCGTGATGGACATGCTGGCGCTGTGCGACGTGCTGCTCAACACCGCCGATGACCTGCAATTGGCGGCCCTGCTGCGTTCGCCGCTGTTTGATGTCGACGAGGATGCGCTGCATGCCCTGTCGCAGCCGCGGGCGAGGGGCGAGACGCTGTGGCAGGCGCTGGCGCATTGCGCCGAGCCGGCCTGTGTCGAGGCGCATGCGCGGCTGTTTCGCTGGCGCAGTTCGCTCGATTTCGAGCGGCCCTTCGAGTTTCTGGCGCAGGTGCTTTATGCCGAAGGCGGGCTCAAGCGTTTCCATGCCCGGCTGGGCGGGGAAGTGGACGATGTGCTTGCCGAGCTCCTGTCGCTGGCGCTCGATCATGAACAGGGCACGCAGCCGAGCCTGCAGGGTTTTGTCTCGGGCATGCGGCAGCGCTCGGGGACGATCAAGCGCGAATTGCCCGAGGCCGGTGGCGGCGTTCGGGTGATGACCGTGCATGGCGCCAAGGGGCTCGAAGCGCCGATTGTCATCCTGGCCGATGCCGCCAGCAAGCAGCGCGGCAATATGGTGAGCAAGCCGGTCTATGTGGTCGACGATGCCACCACCGGGCCTTTCCTCGTCCATGCCAGCGGCGCCGGCGGGCATCTGCCGTCGACCCTGCCCTTCAAGCAGGCGGTGGACGATAATATCACCGCCGAATATTGGCGCCGGCTTTATGTCGGCATGACGCGGGCCGAGGACGAGCTCTATGTCACCGGCGCGCTGACACCCGGCTCGGATGCGACCAAGCAATTGGCCGGGAGCTGGTATGAAGCGATCGAGATGGCGCTGCGACCGCTGTCCGAAAGCGTTCTGGACAGTGAGGGCCGCGAGAGTGCGCTGATCTATCCGCGTGACCGCGTGGCGCCGCTGCCGGCGCTGGCCGCCAGCCGTGACGCCGCATTGGCGCACCAGCCCCTGCTGCTCGATCCCGTGCCCGCGCCGGCTGTCGCCGAGCCGATGTCGCCTTCGACGGCCGAGAAGCGCTCAACGCGCGTCGAGGCGCTCGATAGCCTGGCTGAACAGGTGCGCGAGGCCGAGGCGGCACGGCGCGAGGGCATTGCGCTGCATGCCATGCTGCAGCATCTGACCCGCGTCGAGCGTGACCTCTGGGCACAGGTGGTACCCAAGGCGCTCGTTGCGCTACTGCCCGACAATCCCGAACTGCATCAGCGCATTGGCGAAAAAGCCGTTTCCATCCTGACACGGGCCGAGCTCGGGGCGTATTTTGGCGCGACGAGCCGTGCCGAACTGCCCTTCATGCTCAAGGCAGAGCGCGACGGGAAAGAGGTTGTCCTTGGCGGGCGGATGGACCGGCTGGTCATTGACGAGCATGGGGTAACAGTGATCGACTACAAATCCGACGCGTCGGTGCCCGAGGGGCCGGGTGGCGTGAAGGGGAACTATCTGACGCAGCTCGGATTATATGCACTGGTTGCAGGTCAGCTTTTCCCCGGACGAACCGTGCGCGCGGCGATACTATGGACACAACTGGAATCATTGATGTTTCTGCCTCCTGAACAGCTTGCGGCAGCTACGCGGGGCTTCACCATGCGGTGAGCCTCCTTGTCCCGAGGCTGGACTCTCCCCAGCTTTAGGCGCACAGAGACCGCCGCTTTCAACCCAAAGGCAAATAAACATGACGACTCACGTTTCCGACGCCAATTTCGGCGAGGAAGTCCTCAACTCCAAAGAACCCGTGCTCGTGGATTTCTGGGCTGAGTGGTGCGGGCCGTGCCGCGCGATCGCACCCGTACTCGACGAGCTTTCGACTGAGCTGGCCGGCAAGGTCAAGATCGTCAAGCTCAATATCGACGAGAACCCGTCCACGACCGTCAAGTATGGCGTCCGCTCCATCCCGACCATGATCCTGTTCAAGGGCGGCGAGGCTGCAGACATGAAGATCGGTGCCGGCACGCCAAAGGCTGGCCTCACCAAGTGGCTGGAAAGCCACGCCGCCTAAGTCCAGGCGACCAGAAATTGCAGAACACCGCTGGAGCGATCCGGCGGTGTTTTTGTTTGAGCCCCCAGGCTCCCCATGGCACGAAGATCTCCCACGTACCCGGAACCCGACCTTCTCCCCTAGAGGGAGAAGGTGGCTCGGCAAAGCCGAGACGGATGAGGGGTTTCGCGATCCACCATGCCTTGGCGTCTGCGGAAAGCCCAGGACCCCTCATCCGCCCCTGCGGGGCACCTCCGTGAGGCGAAAGCCGGGGCGGGGTTTCCGCTCGCCCTCGTTCATCCGCATTTCCTCTGATAGAAAGACCACCAGACTCAAACGGAGGATGCCTTGGCGCCGATCGATCTTTCCGCCGCCCCCTTCAATCTCGACGATGCGGCGATGGCCTGGGTGGCGGCGACGCGCGAGGCACTGACGCCGCGCGACAAGCTGGCCCAGCTCTTCGTGCTGCTCGCTCGTGGGACAGCGGAAGAGACGGCCGAGACCGTGCGCAGCTTCAAGCCCGGCGGCATTACCCGGATCTATTCGGACAGCCTCGAGGCCGAGGTAGCGCTGGCGCGTGACCTGGGCACGCTGAGTGCGATCCCGCTGCTCGTCAGCGCCGATCTCGAAGGCAGCCGGATGAGCCTGCCGTTCGGGACCGCCGTGCCCAATCCGCTGGGGCTGGCTGCCGTGGATGACGTGGCCGCGACCAGCGCGATCTCCACCATCATGGCGCAGGAGGCCCGCGCCGTCGGGCTCAACTGGAGCTTTACGCCGGTCATCGACATCAATGCCGCCTGGCGCAGCGCCATTGTCGGCACGCGCTCCTATGGCAGCGATATCGAGCGGGTCGAGCGCCATGCCATGGCGCAGGTGGAAGCCTTCCAGGCCAATGGCGTGGCCGCGACGGTCAAGCACTGGCCCGGCGAGGGCTATGACGATCGCGACCAGCATCTGGTCACAACGGTCAATCCGCTCTCCATGGCCGAGTGGGAAGCCAGTTTTGGCCGGCTTTATCGCAAGGCGATCGCCGGCGGTGTGCTGAGCATCATGTCGGCGCATATCGCGCTGCCGGCCTATGCACTGGCGCTCGATCCCGGTGCAGGCGCCGAGGCCTATCGGCCGGCCTCGCTGAGCAAGATCCTCAACCAGGACCTGCTGCGGCGCGAGCTGGGCTTCAATGGCCTCATCGTTTCGGACGCCACGCCTATGGCGGGCATGGGGGACTGGGGTCCGCGCGATGCGGTGCTGCCCGATGTGATCATCTCGGGCTGCGACGTCATCCTCTTTTCCGACGATCCCAATGCCGACCTGATGCGGCTGGTGAAAGCGGTGGCCGATGGACGGCTGAGCCAGGAGCGGGTCGACGAGGCGGTCACCCGCGTGCTGGCGCTCAAGGCGGCGCTGGGGCTGCACAGGGAGCGACCCGAGCCGAGCATGGAAGAGGCCCGCCGCTTCGTTGCGACCGATGAAAGCCTCATCGTCTCGCGCGGGGTCACCGAGCGCGTGCCGACGCTGGTCAAGGATGTGCGCAATATCCTGCCGCTGTCGAGGCACAAGACGCCGCGGGTGCTGGTCTATTCAACCGGCGTTGTCCTGCCCTTTGCGCCGGAGCCGATACCCCTGAGCCTGCCGGAGCTTCTGGCAAAGGAGGGCTTTGCCGTCACGGTCTTCGAGCCGGGGCAGGATCTCAATGCCAAGGATTTCGACCTCGTCCTTTATCTTCTTGCCGAGGAGACCCTCCTCACCCGCAGCCGGATCTTTCTCGACTGGAAAAGTCTTACGGGCTCGGTGTTCGGCGCCATGCATCGCGTCTGGCATGACATGCCGGTGCTGATGATCTCCTTCGGCTATCCCTATTACCTCCATGACGCGCCGCGCGTGCCGGCCTATGTCAACGCCTATGGCTCGAGCGAAGCGATCCAGGCCGCCGTGCTCGAAGCCATCATGGGGCGTTCCAATTTTTCGGGCAGCAGCCCGGTCGACCCTTTCGTCGGCAGCGAACAGGGCAAATATTGAGCGTTTCTAGGAAAAGTGGGTACCGGTTTTCCGGTTCCGAAACGCGGCTGGACAATTAGTCAGGCGGAGTACCGTTGCGGGCCAGCACGTCACCGGCCAGATAAAGCGAACCGCAGATCAGCACGCGGGCATCGCCCAGTTCGGCGGCAGCCCTGAGGGCCGAGATGACCGAGCGCATGGGGCGCGCGTCGAAGCCAAGCTTGCGCGCCTCGCCGGCGATGAAGCTGTCGGGATGGGCATTGGCCTCGCCGGGAATGGTCAGCGCCAGCACATGGCCCGCCTTGCCGACGAAAGGCGCCAGGAAATCGGCGGGGGCGCGGGTGTTCATCATGCCCATGATCAGTACCAGCGGTGCCGCGCGCCGTGTATTCATTTCGGCCAGCGCCCGGGAGAGGGCTGCCGCCCCGTGGGCATTGTGGCCGCCATCAAGCCAGAGCTCGGCGCCGGCGGGCAGCAGGTCGCGCAGCTTGCCGTGGATCGGCTGCAGCCGCGCCGGCCAGGTCACATTGCGCAGGCCCGTCTCAAAGGCGGCCGCGTCGATCGGCAGGCCGAAATGCCGACTGGCGGCGATGGCGAGGCTTGCATTGTCGAACTGATGCGCACCGAGCAGGGCCGGCGGCGGCAAGTCGAGGAGGCCATCCTCGTCCTGATAGACCAGTCGGCCGTCCTGCGCCGCGCCATGGAAATCCTCGCCCTGCCACACCGGCGTGACGCCGAGGCGGCGCGCGGCACGGTCGAGCACATGACGGGCCTCGTCACGCTGCAGGCCAATAGCGGCCCGGGCGCCGCGCTTGAAAATGCCGGCCTTGTTGCTGGCAATCTCGGCAATGGAATTGCCCAGAAACCCCTGGTGGTCGAAATCGATCGGGGTAATCACCGTGCCCAGCGGGCGCTTGATGACATTGGTGGTATCATAGGTACCACCCATGCCGGTTTCGAGCAGCAGATAGTCGGCCTTGATCTCGGCATAGAGCATGAAGGCGGTGACGGTGGTGATCTCGAAAAAGGTGATCGGCCGGCCGGCATTGACCTGTTCGACATGTTCGAGCGCCGCATTGAGCTTGCGCGTGCCCACCAGCTTGCCCGCCAGGCGGATGCGCTCGTTGAAACGCATGAGGTGGGGAGAATTGTAGACATGCACCGACTTGCCCGCCGCCTCGAGAAAGGCGCGCAGATAGGCAATGGTCGAACCCTTGGCATTGGTGCCGGCGACATGGATCGTGGGCGGCAGATGGTCCTGCGGATCACCGAGATCCGCCAGCAGTGGCAGCATGCGATCGAGACTGAGGTCGATCAGCTTGGGGTGCAGCGCCGACAGGCGGCGGAGGATGGCATCGGTGCGGGACATGGCGGCATTCCAGATCAGAATGCCGCTTCCCTACCCCCGAATGCCGCCCGGCTCAATGGATCAGAATTCAGACCAGTCCTTGTCGACAGCATGCGCCGCATTGCTCCGGCGCAGATAGGTGCCGGCGACAGCCTTGAGCTTGTCCTGCATGCTGCGAATGCCCTGCGAGGGCGCAACAACTGGCTGTGGGGCCTGGTTGCGCTGTGGGATGGCGTCGATGGTGAAGATATCGACGATGCGGTCGAGCTCGGTCGCCTGGGCCTCGGTCTGCTCGATGGCGGCATTGGTCTCCTCGACCAGGGCCGCATTGTGCTGGGTCATTTCATCCATCTGACGGACGGCGACATTGACCTCGTCAATGCCGCTGGCCTGGGCCCGGCTGTCGCGGGCGATGGTTTCGAGCGCCGCGGTATTGTCGCGGATGGCGCCGAGCATGGCGGTCAGCTTGGCGGAGGCATCGGCCACGAGCTTGCTGCCGCCGCGCACCTCTTCGGTGCTCTGCTGGATCAGGCCCTTGATATCGGACGAGGCCGAGGCGGCCGATTGGGCCAGGCGCCGCACTTCCACGGCGACCACGGCAAAGCCCTTGCCGGCGTCACCGGCACGCGCCGCTTCCACTGAAGCGTTGAGCGCCAGCAGATTGGTCTGAAAGGCAATATCGTCGATCAGGCCGATGATATTGGAGATTTTGGCCGACGAGGTCGTGATGCGGTCCATGGCTTCGGTCGCCTGGGCCATGACCTTGCCGCCCTCCTCGGCGCTGTGCGAAACGGCAAGCGCCTCGGCACTGGCGGCCTCGGCTTTCTGCGCATTGGCGAGGACGGTCGAGGCAAGCTGCTCCATGGTGGCCGAGGTTTCCTCAATGGTCGCAGCCTGACGCGTCGTGCGTTCGGAGAGGTCATTGGCGCCGGAGAGGATTTCGCCGGTCGCGGTCTTGAGCGCGCCGGATGTACTGCGCAGCTGGCCGACGATCTCGCCGAGCTTTTCGGCCACGGCATTGGTGTCATGCTTGAGGCGGGCAAAGGCGCCTTCGTAGTCGCCATGGACGCGCTGGGTGAGATTGGTCTCGGCCAGCGCCGCCAGCACGGAACCGGTTTCACCAAGACCACGGTCGACCGTTTCGACCAGGGCATTGACCGAGCGGGCCAGGGCATTGAGTTCGGCATCGGGGAAATCGGCGTCGACGCGACGGCTGAAGTCGCCGGCTATGGCGGCATCGACCACATTGCCGAAGGCCCGCTGCAGGCTTGCCATCATGCGGGCCCGTTCGGTCTGGTTGGCCAAGACCTGGGCCGCCTCGGCCTCGGTCATCTGCGCCACCTTGAGGCCGTTCTCGCGGAAGACCTCCACGGCGCGGGCCATGGCGCCCAGTTCGTCGGTGCGATCGGCACCGCGCACCTCGATGTCGAAATCGCCCTTGGCCAGGGTCTCCATCGTGTCGGTCAGGCGGGTAATCGGACGGGTAATGCTGCGTGAGAAAATCAGGCTCAATGCGGCGACCACGGCCAGCAAGCCTGCCCCGATCAGCAGCATGGAATTGCGCATATTGGTGACCGGGGCGAGGATCTCGTCCGTGCCCTGAACAGCAATGGCCGCCCAATTTCCGGCGCGCGTGGTGACCGGCGCCGCCGCCGCGATCATATCCAGGGCGCGATAGTCGGTGGTCTCGCCCTCCGCCGCCGTGCCGGCAAGGGCGGTGTCCAGCATGGGGCCGGCAAAGCCGGTCAGCAGGGCGTCGTTGTCGGCGGTGAAGGTCGAATCGGATCGCAGCAGGCCATCAGGGCCGACAATGATCACTTCGCCAGTGTCGCCGAGCCCGGAGCGGTCGCCGATGACAGCATCGAGCCGTTCGGAGGGAAGCTGGATCGCCAGCACGCCGACCTTGCGGCCCTGGGCGTTGAACACCGGCTTGGCAAAGAAGCTGACCGGCAGTCCACCAGCGGCGGCATAGGCCGTGAAATCGGCAAAGACCAGATCGTCTGGATTCTCGATGGCGACGGCCTGCTGGAAGACCGCGCCCAGGCTCGTCGTCGCCATGGGACCGCCTTCGGCAAAGCTGGTGCCAAAGTCGTCGGCCTTGTTGACCGAATAGACCATGAAGCCCTTGAGATCGAAGAGGTAGAGATCGCGATAGCCGCGCGAGGCGATCTGGTTGCGATAGCCGGGATGGAAGCGCGTATGGGTGACGTCGTAGGCGCCGGTCGTTCCCAGCGTGTCGAGCGCCGCCAGATTGCCGGCATTGGGATTGTCGTCGACATAGAGCTGGCGCACTTCGGCGGTCGGATCGACCTTGAACTGCAGCCAGGCACCGCCGAAATCGCGCAGCGCCTGCACGGTTGCTTCCGAGCGCGAGGTGGCGACGAGATCGTCCTCCACCGATTTGAGATAGGTGGTGACGGCTGCAGCGCGCTCGTTGGCCAGCGTCATCAGATTGGTTTCGGCGGCGCTGCGCAGCGCCTGACTCCCGATCATGTAGCTGGCGAGACCCACCCCGACACTGACCAGAAGGGCAGATCCCAGCAGCGCCAGCGGCAGCTTGCGGGCAATCGGCATCGACAATTTCAGCATTACGCTCTCCCCAGCGATAAACGCCGGATCAGGTCCTCACTGATCCAGGCGATTTTTTCGCACCATAGGGTGAGCGCCTTAAATGCGCGTAAAGACGCTATTCTGCGTGCGTGGCTGCAGGCGGAGTGATCAGATCGTCAGCATCATCGCCTTCGGCTGCCACAGCTGCATCGCGCAGGCTTGCCCGGGCCGTCACCGCCGGGGCCGTGCTGGTCAGTGCCGGGGACGCCTCGGCCTTGGTCAGGATGGACGAGAGCGATCCAATGGTCGAGCGCAGGTTGTGACGGTGTACGACCATGTCGACCATGCCATGCTCGTAAAGATATTCCGAGCGCTGGAAGCCCTTGGGCAGCTTTTCGCGGATGGTCTGCTCGATGACGCGCGCGCCGGCAAAGCCGATCATCGCCCCGGGCTCGGCCAGATGCACATCGCCCAGCATGGCATAGGAGGCGGTGACGCCACCGGTAGTGGGATTGGTCAGCACGACGAAGAAGGGCAGGCCGGCTTCACGCAGGCGCAGCACGGCAACGGTGGTGCGCGGCATCTGCATCAGGCTCAGCACGCCTTCCTGCATGCGCGCGCCGCCCGAAGCGACGAAGAGCACGAAGGCCGTCTTGCGATTGGCAGCGGTTTCGAGACCGGTGATGATGCCCTGCCCGGCAGCCATGCCCAGCGAGCCACCCATGAAGTCGAAATCCTGCACGGCAACGGTGATGTCGCGCTGGTAAAGCTTGCCGGTAGCGACGATGACTGAATCGTCAAAGCCGGTCTTGGCGCGATTTTCCTTGATCCGGTCCGGATAGCGCTTCTGGTCGCGGAATTTCAGCGGATCGACCGGAACGGACGGCACGGACACGAGGCTGTATTCACCCTCGTCAAAGAAGGTTTTCAGCCGGTCGGCCGGCTTGATCTTCATGTGGTAGCCCGAATTGGGCACGACCCACTGATTGGCTTCGAGGTCGCGGTAGAACACCATTTCGCCGGACTCGGGATCCTTGACCCAGAGATTTTCGGCAATGTCAGGCCGCTGACCAAGCATAGAGCGGATTTTGGGGCGGACGAAGTTATCGATCCAGTTCATAGCGAGCCTCGCGCGGTGACCGTGAGGTCACCTAGTCAATAATTGTGGCAATTCTATCAGACCCAGCGCCTTGGGTTAAGGGCGGAGGCCACTATCCCACAGGCGAGAGCCGGGTTCAGGCCCGGGCCTGTCGTCCGCCCCGGGCGATATCGGCCACCAGATCGGTGAGTGCTGCGACGGTTCTGTCGGTTGCCTGGCCGTCATCGAGCGATTTGGCGATGGCATCGACCAGCACTGTGCCGACGGCAAGGCCATCGGCGTGACGACCAATCTCGGCGGCGTCCTCGGCGGTCTTGATGCCGAAACCCACTACGACCGGCAGATCGGTATGCTGCTTGATGCGCTGCACGGCATCACCCACGGCGGCGCGCGACTTGATCACGGCGCCGGTGACGCCGGTCATCGAGACGTAATAGACAAAGCCGGAGGTGTTCTTGAGCACCACAGGCAGGCGCTGGTCATCGGTGGTCGGGGTGATCAGGCGGATGAAGTCGATGCCGGCCTTGAGCGCTGGCAGGCAGAGTTCGTCGTCTTCCTCGGCGGGCAGGTCGACGATGATCAGGCCATCGACGCCGGCTGCCTTGGCGAGGGTGACGAACTTGTCGACGCCCATGGAATAGATCGGGTTATAATAGCCCATGATGACAATGGGCGTATTCTCGTCCCGGCGACGGAAATCCTCAACCATGCCCAGGATGCCCATCAGCGTCTGGCCGGCCTTGAGCGCGCGCTGGCCACCGAGTTGGATGGCGAGCCCGTCAGCCATGGGATCGGAAAAGGGCATGCCCAGTTCGATGATGTCGGCGCCGGCCTGCGGCAGGGCATGCATGATGGCCTGGCTGGTGGCGAGGTCAGGGTCACCACCCATGACATAGGCGGCAAAGGCGGGACGGTTGGCGGCCTTGAGTTCGGCGAAACGCTTTTCGATACGCGACATGAGTTAGAGCAGCCCCAGATAGTTGCCGACGCTTTCGACGTCCTTGTCACCCCGGCCCGAAAGGCAGAGGACGATCGACTGATCCTTGCCCATGGTGGGCGCGATCTTCATCAGTTGCGCCAGGCCATGGGCGCTTTCGAGCGCCGGGATAATGCCTTCGAGCTTGGTGCAGAGCTGGAAGGCTTCGAGCGCCTCGTTGTCGGTGATCGGCTGGTAAGTGACGCGCTTCTGGTCGTGCAGCCAAGAGTGCTCCGGGCCAACGCCGGGATAGTCGAGGCCGGCCGAGATGGAATGGCCTTCGAGAATCTGCCCGTCGTCGTCCTGCAACAGATAGGTGCGGTTGCCGTGCAGCACGCCGGGGCGGCCGCCGGTCATCGAGGCGGCGTGGCCGTTCTCGACCTCGATGCCATGACCGCCGGCTTCGGCGCCATAGAGTTTCACCTCGGCATCATCGAGGAAGGCATGGAAAGCGCCGATGGCATTGGAGCCACCGCCGACGCAGGCGACCACGGCATCGGGCAGCCTGCCCTCGAGATCCTGGAACTGCTGCTTGATCTCGGCGCCGATAACGGACTGAAAATCGCGCACCATCTCGGGATAGGGATGCATGCCGGCGGCGGTGCCGATCAGGTAATAGGTATTGTCGACATTGGTGACCCAGTCGCGGATCGCCTCGTTCATGGCGTCCTTGAGCGTGCCGGCACCGGCCGTCACCGCACGAACCTCGGCGCCCAGCATCTTCATGCGCAGCACATTAGGGCGCTGGCGAGCGACGTCGGTGGCACCCATGAAAATGGTGCAGGGCAGGTCGAACTTGGCGCAGACAGTGGCCGTCGCCACGCCATGCTGGCCAGCGCCGGTCTCGGCAATGATGCGGGTCTTGCCCATGCGTTTGGCCAGCAAAATCTGGCCCAGGCAATTGTTGATCTTGTGGGAGCCGGTGTGATTGAGCTCCTCGCGCTTGAACCAGACTTTCGCGCCGCCCAGCTTTTCGGTCAGGCGCTCGGCGAAATAAAGCGGGCTGGGTCGGCCGGTGTAATGGGTCGCCAGGTTCTGCAGCTCGGCCGTATATTTCGGATCCAGCTTGGCGGCGCGGTATTCCTTTTCAAGGTCCAGCACCAGCGGCATCAGGGTTTCGGCGACAAAGCGCCCGCCATAGATGCCGAAGCGGCCGTGCTCGTCCGGGCCGTTGCGCAGGGAATTGGTGCCGTCCATGTCGATATCCCTCGAAGCGCCGAGGGAGCCCCGGATCGCTGGTTAACTTGCCGCTGCGCGGGCGTTCCTGATGAATGCCTCGATCAGCCGCTTGTCCTTGACGCCAGGCCGGCTTTCGACCCCGGAGGATACATCCACCGCAAAGGGGCGGACAATCCTGATGGCCTCGGCAACGGTCTGCGGCGTCAGGCCCCCGGAAAGCATGAAGGGGATGGACGGGTCAAGGGCTTCGAGCAAAGACCAGTCAAAGGTATCGCCCAATCCGCCCGGCCGATCGGCGCCCTTGGGCGGCTTGGCATCGAGCAGGATACGGTCGGCGACATCAAGGAAACTGGCGACATGGGCCACATCCTCGGCCGAACCGATGGGGACCGCCTTCATGATCTCGACACCCGCCTCGGCCCGGATGGCCTCCACCCGATGCGGGGATTCAGGGCCATGCAGCTGGATCCAGTCAGGGCCAAGGGCGGCGACTTCAGCGACGCAGCTATTGTCGGGATTGACCAGCAGAACACAGGTCTCGATGCGGCCGCGGGCGGCAGAAATCAAAGTGCCGATGTCCTCGATCGAAACGTGGCGCGGCGAGCGCGCAAAATGCACGAAACCGACCATGTCGGCGCCGGCGTCAATTGTGGCATCCAGCAGATCGAGGGTCTTGATGCCGCAAATCTTGATGATGATCGGGTCGGCCATGGCCTTGCTCAGCGCAGCTCCAGCAGATCGTCGGCTTCGGCCGGACGGCCATTGGGCGCCTGACCGTGCTTGCGGCGCAGGCTTTCCAGTTCGCTGGACAGCTGTCTGGCCTCGCGGCGCCAGTGCTTTTCGCTGCGACGGTGCCCAGCTTGCGAGAACCAGGTGGCAATGCCGCCGAGCAGCACGCCAAGCAGCAGGATGACGAACATCACCACAAAGAGCGGCACGCCATAGCCCGGTGCCACGGCGCTATCGGCAGAAACGAAGGGATTGAAATTGACGGCGACGAAGTGCCGGTTGGCCAGGGCGAAGATGATCAACCCCAGACAGAGCGGAACGAGCACCACCCAACCGACAATTTTGTTGACCATATACAAGATGCCTATGGAGCCCTTGCCCCGTTAGAGAAGCGTTGATCGCGCTTCCGAACGGAAAAGTGGCATCCACTTTTCCCGGAAGCGCTCAGGTGCGGTTCAGCCGCTCGCGAATTTCCTTGCCGGCCTTGAACTGGGGCACATACTTCTCGCCCACATCGACCTGCTCGCCGGTGCGCGGATTGCGACCGACGCGGGCAGGGCGGTTCTTGACCGAAAAGGCGCCAAAGCCACGCAATTCCACGCGATCACCGCGTGCCATCGCGTCCCCGATCTCGTCGAGGATGGCATTGACGATATTTTCGATATCACGCTGGAACAGATGCGGATTTTCCGCCGCGAGTTTCTCGACGAGTTCCGACTTGATCATCCCAGGCTCCAGTTACCGGACGTCCATGCTCCAATAGATCAGGAGCGCGAACCAACCTGCCAAAGCGAGACCAAACCGTCAAGCGTCATGGAGCCTTCTGGTAGACCAAGCATGGCCTTAGCCTGTCCGCCAAGGAAGGTGCCGAGCAGGCTGAAGCCTTCATCGGGCAGCGGATAGACCGTGACGACGTCGAGGTCCTCGGGCAGGTCACGTTCAGCCTGCAGCCAGTTCAGGGCCTCCAGCTCACCACCAATGTCATCGATCAGCCCGGTCTCGACTCCAACGCGGCCGCTCATGATGCGGCCGTCCGAGAGGGCAAGGGTTGCCGGACGCGTCAGGCCGCGACGTTGTGCCACGACGTCGACGAACCATTGAAAGCTGTCGTCGACCAGTTCGGCGATGGATGCGCGCGGCGCGCCTTCCATAGGCTCGTCAAAGTCGGGCTCGGCCTTGAGCGGACCGGAAGCGACCTTGTCGAGATCGACGCCGATGGTTTCGAGGAGCTTGCCGGCATTGACATGCTGGAACAGCACGCCGATCGAGCCGACGATGGAAAGCCGCCGGGCAAAGATGCGATCGGTGGCGATGGCGGTCATATAGGCAGCCGAGGCGCCGACTTCCTTGATGACCGAAACGGTCGGCTTGGCCGCGCGCAGCTGCGTCATGGCTTCATAGAGCTCTTCGCCACCGGCCGAGGTGCCACCAGGGGAATTGATGGCGACGATCACCGCCTTGACCGCATCGTCCTCGGCAAGGTCCTGCATGACTTCAAGCCGCGTCGGATCGGTGGCTATAGTGCCGTCGATGACGATGCGGGCCACATATTGCGCCGGCGCCTGGGGGAGAGCGAAGCGACCGAGGCCGATGACGACAGCGATCGCGAGGGCGATGAATGCCAGCACGCGCCAGAGACCACGCGACTTGCGGTAACGCTCGGCGGCAATCACGGCGTGAGGATCAGCGTGCTGGTCGGTCATCAGGGCCTCGTTTACATTTCGGCTTCCGACCTAGCCGCGCTGTGCCAGCTTGGCAAGCGAGGGTTCTCAACCGGCCTTTTTAGCTGCCAGCTTCTCCTGAGCCGTCACATAGGCCCGCAGCGCCTTGTTGATGTCGGTCTGATAGCCCTTGCCGTCCTTGGCATGGCTTTTGAACCAATGGAGGATGTCCATATCGAGCCGCAAGGTCGTCTGCTGCTTGTGCATGCGACGATAGCTCACGCCTTGTACGGCATTCTCAAAAAACTCGTCGGTCAGCTCAGGAATGTCGGACAAGTCGATCTCGCTGTCGGGACGCTCGGATAACGCCTTGAGCTCAGCAATCTGTTCTTCCGTCAGTGGCTTGCGGATATATCTAACGATATTTTCCTCGGTGTCGCTCATAGCGCTGCCTCTCGTCCTCTGTGGCTTGGCGGGCCGAAATGACCCGGGTGATCACCCTGCCTTGCCGATACCGATCCACGTAGATAACAACCAACAAGGACCAGGCCAGACCGATGAATTTTCCAGCGATCCTCGCCATCTATGGTTTGATCGTATTCCGTTAGTTCGAACGGGTCGTCGAAAACCGCCAAAGCAGCTTCAAAGCTGAGCTCATGCTTCAGCCTGTTGGTCCGATTCTTCTCATTGTCCCACTCGAATTCCACGCGTCGCCCCACCACGCATGATCGGAATGTAACTACAGATTTGTAGTTACACAAGCTTGCGGGTCATCAGCCGGGCGGCGGTTTCGTAGCTCTGTAGCTTGTCGTTGAGTTCTGGCAGGTTCTGGGCACGGAAGCCGTGCTTGTGCCAGAAGGGCATCGAGCCATTGACGGCAACGAGGCTGACGCTTGGCAGACCTATTGCCCGGGCGTGGCGCAGGATATCGCCGACGATCATGGCCGCCGCGCCAGTGCCACGAGCGGCGTTGAGCAGCGCCAGGTCGTGCAGGTAGAGCGTGTCCGCATCGCCGGGAATATCTTCCAGCAATGAGTTTAGCGGCGGCAATTCGCCGAAGCGCCAGGGGTGGGACAGGATATAGCCCGAAGGGACGCCATTGAGTTCGAGCAGGCGCGTGCCATCGGGATAAAGGCGCAGGCGCTCGGCAAAGACGGCAAGGTCTTCCGGGAAAGACGGATGCACCGTCGCTGCGATCGCCTCGACCGCAGGCAGGTCGAGCGTGGTCATGGCCCGCCAATGCATTGTCTGTCTCATACGCCTCTATAGAAAGCAAAAGGCCCGCGCTGGGAAGCGCGGGCCCGATGGTCAGGCGGACGGAATTACTTCTCGTCGCGACCCTTGAGGGCTGCGCCCAGGATGTCGCCCAGCGATGCGCCCGAGTCGGACGAACCGTAGTTGGCAACAGCTTCCTTTTCCTCGGCGATTTCCAGTGCCTTGATCGACAGCTGGATGCGCGAGGTCTTGCGATCGTACTGGGTGACGCGTGCGTCGACCTTTTCGCCCTTGCTGAAACGCTCGGGACGCTGATCGTTGCGATCGCGGCTGAGGTCAGCACGACGGATGAAGGCGGTCATTTCGGTGTCGGCGATACGGACTTCAATGCCCCCATCGTTGACTTCGATGACCGTGCCGGTCACGACAGCATTCTTGCGGATGCCGCCGGCTTCGCCAGCGCCAGCGTCAGCACCGGTTGCCGACGAGGTGGTCTCGCCAGTTGCCAGCTGCTTGATGCCCAGGGAGATGCGTTCCTTTTCGACGTCAACGTCGAGGACCTTGGCCGAAACCATGTCACCGCGGTTGTAGTCTTCAAGGGCCACTTCGCCCGACTTCTGCCAGTCGAGGTCGGACAGGTGAACCATGCCATCCACATCGCCGTCGAGGCCGATGAACAGGCCGAATTCGGTCTTGTTCTTGACTTCGCCTTCGATGGTCGAGCCGACCGGGAACTTCTCGGCGAAGCTTTCCCATGGGTTTGCCAGGGTCTGCTTGAGGCCGAGCGAGATA
Organism: Candidatus Devosia phytovorans; assembly: GCA_029202405.1. Taxonomy (NCBI): domain Bacteria; kingdom Pseudomonadati; phylum Pseudomonadota; class Alphaproteobacteria; order Hyphomicrobiales; family Devosiaceae; genus Devosia; species Candidatus Devosia phytovorans. The sequence goes on from CP119312.1 coordinate 3,713,123, forward strand.
CGGCGCTTGTCGGGATCGACTTCGAGCACGACGACTTCGACTTCCTGGGAGGTCGAGACGATCTTGCCGGGGTGCACGTTCTTCTTGGTCCAGCTCATTTCGGAGACGTGGATCAGGCCTTCGATGCCGGGCTCGAGTTCAACAAAAGCACCGTAGTCGGTGATGTTGGTGACGCGGCCAGTGAACTTGGCTTCGATCGGGTACTTGGCTTCGATACCATCCCACGGATCGGCCTGAAGCTGCTTCATGCCGAGCGAGATACGGTGAGACTCGTGGTTGATGCGAACGATCTGGACCTTGATGGTCTCGCCGATCGTGAGCACTTCCGACGGGTGGTTGACGCGACGCCATGCGATGTCGGTGACATGCAGCAGGCCGTCGATGCCGCCGAGGTCAACGAAGGCACCATAATCGGTGATGTTCTTGACCACACCGTCGACAACCTGGCCCTCTTCGAGCTGCTGGACGATTTCCGAACGCTGTTCGGCGCGCGATTCTTCCAGAATGGCACGACGCGAAACGACGATATTGCCGCGACGCTTGTCCATCTTGAGGATCTGGAACGGCTGCAGCACGTTCATCAGCGGCGCGATGTCGCGGATCGGGCGGATGTCCACCTGCGAGCGCGGCAGGAAAGCAATGGCGCCTTCGAGGTCGACGGTGAAACCACCCTTGACCTGGTTGAAGATCGTGCCTTCAACGCGCTCGTTGGCATTGTACATGACTTCGAGCTTGACCCAGCTCTCTTCACGACGGGCCTTTTCGCGCGACAGCACGGCTTCGCCAGCGGCGTTTTCTACGCGGTCGACATAGACTTCGACCACGGAACCGACGGTGATGGTGCCGTCACGGCCAGCCTGGCCGAATTCCTTGAGGGCGATACGGCCTTCGGTCTTGAGACCGACGTCGATGATCGCCAGGTCCTTTTCGATCGCAACGACGGTGCCCTTGACGACGGCACCCTCTAGGGGCTCGTTGTCGACGAACGAGTCCATCAGCAGCGATTCAAAATCTTCTTTCGTCACAGTTTGCTGTGCCAAATATCTTCTCCGTTGCACCGGGGGCTTGTGTGAAGGACCGGAAACCCGCCATTCCCAATGGAAATGCCGGCGCGCGAGCGCCCGATCTAAACGTTGATTGGATAGTTTCCGCTGGCCTCGCCCGATGAGCGTCGGGGCCGAAAACACCAAGGGTTGGATTTGAGCCTTTAGAGCCCTGCCCTGGATGCCATGGTCCCATCGACGATCGCGATGGCTGCGCGGAGTGCGGCTTCTATATCGAGAAGCGTCGTGTCGAGCAAGTGCGCGTCGTCCGCTTTGTAGAAGCCGCCATTGGGATTGAGCATGTCGCGCGCATCCCGCTCCTCTATTTGGTGATAAAGGGCGTAGCGATCAACCACCTGACCACGGCTTTCGAACTGGCGGGCCCGGCGTTCCATGCGCGCCTTGCTATCGGCCTGGATGAAGAGCTTCACATCCGCCTCGGGCGTAATTGTGGTGCCGATGTCACGGCCGTCAAGCACGGCGCCGCCCGCCTGGATGGCGAAATTGCGCTGGTAATCGAACAGGGCCTTGCGCACGTCGCCGATCACCGCGACCTTGCTGGCCAGCGAACCGATTTTCGACGACTGCAGGAACTCGGGCTCGATATCGCTGGCGTCGAGCGTCTGCGCTGCCACAATGGCGCGCTGTTCGAAATCTTCGGCATCCTCATGCGCATCCACGGCCCGACCCACTGCGCGATAGAGCAGTCCGGTATCGAGATAGGGGAGATGATAGTGGCGGGCGAGACCCGAGGCGAGCGTGCCCTTGCCGGAGGCAGCCGGTCCATCGACGGCGATGATCATCCCTAGCGTCCCTTCACTGTTTCAAAACGCGCGCCAGCCGCAGCCATGGCAACGACAAAGCCGGGGAAACTGGCCGCTATGGCATTGGTATCGTCCAGCGTCACCGGGCGCTTGCTGGCGAGGCCCAGCACCAGAAAGCTCATGGCGATGCGGTGATCGGCGCGGCTTTCGACCGTGCCGCCGCCATCCACCTTGCCAGTACCGACAATGGTCAGGCTGTCCTCGCCCTCGGTGACGGTGACCTTGTTGGCGGCGAGACCCCCTGCAGTCGCGGCAAGCCGGTCGCATTCCTGGTGGCGTAGTTCGGCCAGACCTTCGATCATGGTCTCGCCATCGGCATAGGCGGCCGCGACCGCCAGGACCGGAATATCGTCGAGCATGCTCGCCGCATGATTGGCGCTGACGCTTATGCCCTTGAGCCGCGACGAACGCACGCGCAGGTCAGCAATAGGCTCGCCGCCAAGCTCGCGCTGATTGATGAACTGAATATCGCCGCCCATTTCGAGCAGCGTATCGATGAGGCCGGTGCGCGTCGGATTGATCAGCACATTGCTCACGACAAGGTCCGATCCGGGCACGACCAGCGCGCCAACCACGGCATAGGCGGCCGAGGAGGGGTCGCCGGGCACGGTGAGCGGACGCGGGCGCAATTCGGTGAGCCCGTTGACGGTGATGGTCGCGCCCCCACCATCGTCCTGCGTCACACTGATACTGGCGCCGAAATCGGCCAGCAGCTTTTCCGTGCTGTCGCTGGTCGAGACCGGCTCGACAATCGTGCTGGTGCCAGGAATCTGCGCGGCGGCCAGCAGCAGTGCCGATTTGATCTGATCGGAGGGCGCCGCCATGACATGGTGGAAGGGCAGAGGGAGTGATGGGCCACGACGCGTCAGTGGCAGGCCGCCGTCAACGGTCTCCTCGACCACGACGCCAATCGGGGCCAGCGCATCGAGCAGGGCGCGCAGCGGACGCCGGGTCAGCGTCGGTCCGCCGGTAAAGCGGGTGGGGAAATCATAGGGCGCCAACAGCCCAAGCAGCAGGCGCAGGCCGGTGCCCGAATTGCCCATGTCGAGCCGGACCTGGGGCGCCATCAACCCTGCGACACCCAGGCCATGGACATGCCAGACGTCGTCGTGTTCCTCGACGGATACGCCCAGATGGCCCAAGGCCGCAGCGGTGGCCCGCACATCGTCAGAATCGAGCAGGCCCTCAATAGTGGTCTGGCCCACGGCCAGCGCCGCCAGAATCAGGGCGCGATGGGAAATGGCCTTGTCACCGGGCGTTGCGAAATGCCCCGCCAGCGGGCTTGCGCCATGGCAGGCCAGGGGTGCCGGCGTGGCTGGGATTTGATCGGTCATCTTGTTCATGGCTTTCGACCGGCTCTAGCACGGCCCGTGCCGGCAAGGCCACAGCAAGCGACACGCCGGAACCCGCTCTCCACATTTTCGGTTTGACAGGGCTCCTGTTTGTCCATAACCGGACTGACCGAACCGGGGATGCCAGTTTTTTGGGCCCCTCAAACCCCAGACGAGGAACATCGATGGCCAGTTCCGAACGCGGCACAAAACGCACCGATCCCGAAACGGGCAAGAAGTTCTACGATCTCAACCAGGACCCGGTGGTCTCGCCCTATACGGGCAAGAGCTATCCGCGCTCCTTCTTCGAGCAGGTTCTCGCCGGCAAGCCTTCGCCCGTCACCGCCCGCAAGGTGGATGACGAGGACGAGACCGAAGAGGACACCGAGGAAGAGGATGCAGCAGCACCCGAAATCGTGAGCCTCGAGGACGCCGACGCCGAAGAATCCGGCGACGAGGAAATTCCAGAGACCGATGACGTCGAGGTTGACGAAGAGCTTGGCGACGACGAGGAAGATGTGTTCCTCGAGGAAGACGAAGACGAGGACGACGAACTCGGCTTTGACGTCGGCAGCGACGAAGACCGCTGATTTTTCAATCACTTGACCCGCTGTCTTGAGAATATGCACAGCGGGTCAAAAAAGTGTCGCAAGGCACTTGCGCGGGGCGAATTGATCCAATAGGTTCCGCCTCGCTCCGGCAGGGTTCGCCCAGCCGGACACACCAGAATGATGGGGCCATAGCTCAGCTGGGAGAGCGCTTGCATGGCATGCAAGAGGTCAGCGGTTCGATCCCGCTTGGCTCCACCAAATCCTTCCCAGCACATGCGTGTGAAATACAGCGCCCCTGGCCGCGGTCAGCCGGCTGTCCACGGCACGTTATATTTCAGGATCTCCTCCGGCCCCAGGATCGTAGGCCGTTGCGCATAGCCCAGTTCCTGCAATTGGTCGCGAACGGCATCAATCAGCTCCTCAAAGCTTATCTTCTTGCTACGCCTCAGAATGCTGTCCAAGCTGAAGGTGAAGGCACCATGGCTCGTTGCGCCGTGGCGATATTCATATGAAAACTCATCTTCGCCGCAGGCTTCGATGATGACGGGAAGATAGGGAGCGATGAAGGCGCTCTTGGCCCCCTTTTCTTGCTTCATGCGCAACATGGCGGCCCGCCCAAGACGTTCGGTAGCACCCTCGGGGCCGAAATAGCGCACCTGCACCTCCGTGTTCTTCGTAAAGTCCGGATTGATGCGGGCAAAGTCGCGGGCGACCCACATGCCCGCCTTCTGGTCCCACTTGAGCTCACGATGCCGAATGTCGTCGGGCGGGACAATGCCGCGGGGGCGCGCCGCTCCATCGCGATGAATACCGCCGGAGTGGCAGCAATCGAAAATCATCACCAGCCGTGTTTCATAGGGCAGCTGGCAATAGAGATTGTAGATCTGGTCATCGGCGATCCAACGCTCCGGCGTCCAGTCGAAATCCCATGGCACCAGCGTTTCCACAAAGTGGTCTGGCTCGAAATTCTCGCCATATTCGGGGACCCTGGCGCCATGCCCGCTATAGTAGAACACCAGTTCGTCGCCTGGTCGCGGATCGTCAACCAGCCATTGCAGACGGGACAGGATGCCTTCGGTGGTCGCCCGGTCATCGAGGCAGACGCGGATGGCGTCGGGTGGCACGCCGCAGCTTTGCAGCACTGCGCTCATGGTGAAGACATCGTTGATGCATCCCTCCAGCCGCTGCGCCGGATTGGGATAGTCGTTAATGCCAACCAGCAGCGCCTTTTGCACCTTCTTGCGGGGCTCGGCGGGAGTCTTGACCAACGCCCTAGCCTTGGGTTCCGGCGCCGTCACCGCCGCCAGCGCGATGGGCTTCCAGACGTTTTCGATGGTTTCGCTATGGCCCAGATAACTTTCCGCCGCATGATCGCCGATGCCGTCGAGATCGAAAGGCGTGTCGGTCTGGCGGAAGGTCGGCATGTCTGGCAGGCGAATCGCCTCGGTGAACACGTCGTCATATTTGTTGTAGAGGTGACGCCAGTTTCGCACACCAAGCGGCTGGATACGCCCATTGGTGAGGTTGCCCTGCACGAATGCATTGCCAATCTGCGAGCCGAAGGTGATGTAGTCGGCCTTGCCGAGAATGGTCTCGATGGAGCCTTTCTGCGAGTCTTCATGGCTGAAGGCATTGTAGGTCACGAGCGACCCCAGGCTGTGCGCCAGGATGATGTCGGGCTTGATATCGCCAACCGCTTCAAGGATGCGCTGGCGTGCCTTGGCCTTGAATTGCTCGTCCTCAACCCAGGCGACGACATAGCCGGCGCTCCACCGGATCTTGTCGGAAATGTCGGACAGGACGCCGCGTTCGCGGCCAATGCTGGAAGCGCCGCTTTTGGCGAGTTTCCAGAAGGCTTTCGCCGCCTCGAGCCAGGATATGTCGATTGTCTCGAAGATATCGTCATAGGAGACAAACTGAAAATCCAGTTCCAGCTCCGGGACGTCGGGGAAAGCCGCCCTCACCGCATCGGACCACCGACTTTTCCAGTCGGAAGCCCTGTGATCCCCCAGTCCATGCACGCCGAGCAGCGTGAGCGTCTTGTCAGGCATATCCACCTCCCTCATCATCAGGATGAGCAGGCTATTGCCGAGCAAAGGGGCGTGTAGTCAGTACAAGCGAGTAGTCACTACGACGTAGGCGACGTGTGCCAAGCCTCGTTGAGCGGCTCTGATTTGACCGAAGACGCGCAGTGGCAATGAAACATTGCTGTGCGACCATTTCCCATTGTCCCTGGCCAGACGGCGCCGCTAAGGTCACACCAGTCCAACGCGATCGATTTGCCCTTGTCCCTTTCTCCCGTCGAAGCCAGCATTGGCGCCATTGCCAGCAAAGTCCGCAGCAGTGACGGGTTGACGGCAGGAGGGCTGGTTTCCCTGCTGGGGAATGCCTCCTATCCCTTGGTGATAATGGTGTTGAGCATGCTCAACATGATTCCCGGCCCGCCTGGTTATGGCGGGACGATTGCTATCACCATCATCAGCGTTACGATTGCGACCCTGCTCGGCAACAGACTGGCGCTGGGTGGCTGGCTCGGGCGGCGGCCGCTGTCGCAAAAACTGCTCGAACGGATGATGACGCAAATGCAGTGGTTTGCCGGGCTGGTGGCCAAGGTCTCGCGCCCGCGGCTGGCCCAATTGACCGGGCCGCGCACGCAATTGCCAACGGCGATCTTCATTCTCCTCGTCAGCCTGCCGATGGTGCTGCCGATTCCCTTCATCAATGCCGTGCCCAATACGGGCATTGCCATCATCTGCGTGTCGCGCATCAATCATGATGGGCTCGGGGTATTGCTCGGCATCGTCGTGGCGCTGGCGGGCCTCGCCATCGCCGCGGGCGCGGTGTGGGGCGTGGTCATGCTAGCCGGCACGGTGATGGGTTGATGAACGCCAGGGGTATTCGCAGGGCACTCTGGGGTCAGGTGGACCGCATCTCCACTGGTGGGTGGCTGCTTGGCCTGTTGTTCTTTGCGTTGGCGCTGACGCCCTCGTTGATCCCGCGCCATTTCACCACCCAAGGCATCCTCTGCGGCTTCTGCTTTGCGGCCGGCTATGGGATCGGGGTGTTCCTCGAATGGCTGTGGGACTATCTCGAGCTCAAGTGGTCGAGCCCGAAGCTGGCGAAGTGGATCGGGCGCCTGGTGGCTTTGGGTTGCCTCCTCCTCGCCATTGCATTTCTGTGGTTTTCAACCGGCTGGCAGAATTCCATCCGGGCGGAAATGGGCGTGGCGCCGGTCGAGGCGCGGCAGCCCTGGTTTGTTGCTGCCATCGCGCTGCTGCCGGCCGGGCTGCTGATTGGCGTGGGGACGCTGCTGGTGCGGGGCGTGCAGTTGGTGTCGTCCTGGCTGCGGCGGATCATTCCACCGCGCGTAGCCTTTGTCGGGGCAGTGCTGGCGGTCGGCATCATCGCCTCGACGCTGGCGGAAGGCGTGCTGGGACGCGGACTGCTCTACGCAGCCGATCGCTTCTATGGCCATCTCGATAGCCTTGCCGGCTCCTATGCCGAAGCGCCGAGTGATCCGTTGCGCTCGGGCAGCGATGCCTCACTGATCGATTGGGATACGATCGGGCTTGATGCGCGCATCTATGTGCAATCGGGACCGACGGTCGCCGAAATCGCCGAGATGACCGGGCGCCCGGCGGTGGAGCCGCTGCGGGTCTATGTCGGCCTGCGCTCGGCCGATACCGCCGAGGCGCGAGCTGCGCTGGCGCTGGCCGAAATGGACCGTGTCGGCGCCTTCGACCGTTCGGTGCTGGTGCTGGTCATGCCGGTGGGGACGGGATGGGTCGAGCCGGCGGCTGTCGACACGCTGGAAATGCTGCATGGCGGCGATGTGGCCAGCGTTGCCGTGCAATATTCCTATCTCACGAGCTGGCTGTCGCTGGTTTCCGAACCCGACGTGGGGGTCGAGACGGCGCGGGCGCTGTTCAATGCGGTCTATGCGCGCTGGACCGAATTGCCACGCGAGACTCGGCCACAACTCTATCTGCACGGCCTCAGCCTTGGCGCCTATAGTTCGGTGGCGTCGAGCTCGATCTATGAAATCCTCGGCGATCCCTTCGATGGTGGATTGTTCGTCGGCACGCCCTTTGCCAGCGAGGCCTGGCTCAGCGCGACGCAGACTCGCGATCCGGGCTCGCCCTGGTGGAAGCCGGAAGTTGGCGACGGCGCGGTGGTCCGCTTTTCCAATGGCTATGGCGACTTGCAGGGCGACAGCCGTCGCTGGGGCCCGCTCCGTACCGTGTTTCTGCAATATCCCAGCGATCCCATCGTCTTTTTTGAACCCAGCATGGCCTGGCGGGCGCCGGTCTGGCTCGGCGACAAGCGTGCGGAAGGCATTTCGCCGCTGCTCGACTGGTATCCGGTGGTCACCTTCCTGCAGTTGGCGCTCGACATGGCGCTGGCCCAGACAGCGCCGATCGGCTTTGGCCATGTCTATGCACCGCAGGACTATCTCGATGCCTGGGTGCAGGTGACGGGGGCGGACGGGTTCTCCGTGGCCGAGATAGACGCCCTGCGCAGCCGCATCGCGCGGCATGGCGAACGCCAGCTGATCGAGGGTGGCTGGTTCCGGCTGCCGCGGGCCGACACGGCATTGTGAGCGGATTTATCCGGTCCAGCGAACGGTTTGGTCACCAGCTGCGGCTTGCAGCAAGACTACCACACGCCTAGCTGCAAGGCTCCTTGAAAGCCTTATGGACCATATGACCATGAATGCCATTTTGCCGCGCAGCACCGCCCACGCCATCGATCCCGATATGTTGGCGCGATGGTCGCCGCGGTCCTTCGCCAGCGATGCCGAGATTTCGCAGGCGGATCTGCTGACCATTCTCGAAGCCGCCCGCTGGGCGCCATCGGCCTTCAATGCCCAGCCCTGGCATTTCATCTATGCGCGGCGCAACAGCGAGTCTTTTGCCGACCTTGTCGACCTGCTGGCGCCGTTCAATCGCGACTGGGCCCAGCATGGTGCGGCGCTGATCTTCATCGCTTCGCAGACCATGCGGGCCGATTCCAAGGGAGGGCTGTCGCCCAGCCGGTCGCATGCCTTCGACGCCGGCGCCGCCTGGGGCATGCTGGCGCTGCAGACGACAAAGCTGGGCTGGCACGCGCATGGCATGGCCGGGCTGGACCACGACAAGGCCATGGAAGTGCTCGGCCTGCCGGAGGGCTGGCGCGTGGAGATTGCCGTGGCTATCGGCAAGAAGGGCGATGGCAGCACGCTGTCGGAAGCCCTCCTGGCGCGCGAAATCCCCAGCCAGCGCCGGCCGCTGGACGAAGTCGCCAGCGAAGGCCGCTTCAGCCTCTGACGCGATAATCGGATTTTCCGATCCGGGCAGAAGTGCCATGCTCTTCTGCTCGAATCGGAATTTCACCTTGGCCAAAGTACCCGTCATCATCGACCAGACCATTGCGCGGCACATCTGGATCGCGGCGCAGAAGCTCGACATCTTAGCGCCCTTCGGCGCTGGGCCGGAGGCGACGCGGGCCGCCATCGCTCATCTGGGCTATGTGCAGATCGATACGATCAATGTGGTGGAGCGCTGCCACCATCATATCCTCTTCTCCCGCATTCCCAACTATCGCCGGAGTGACCTGGCGCATGTGCAGTCCGTGGACAAATCGGTTCTCGAATACTGGACGCATGCGCTGAGCTATGTGCCGACCGAGAACCTGCGGTTTTTCCTGCCGCTGATGAAGGCCTATCGCGACAAGCCGAGCGCCTGGTTCGGCACGGTCAGCAAGGCCGAAGTGTCCGCGATGAAGAAGCGGCTGCGCAGCGAAGGGCCGCTGTCGATGCGCGATATCGACGATGACGAACTGGTCGACAAGGACCACCCCTGGGCCAGCCGCAAGCCGAGCAAGCGCGTGCTGCAGCTGATGTTCTACCAGGGCCATGTGGCAATCGCGGCGCGCGAGGGCATGCTCAAGACCTATGACCTGATCGAGCGTCACTTCGGGTGGGATGCAAGTCCGAAGGCAGCCACCGAGCGGCAGGTTACTGCCCATCTGCTCGACCGCGCCCTGCGCAGCCAAGGGATTGTCAGTCTCGATTCCATCTGCCATCTCAATGCGCCAGCCAAGAAGGCGGTCAAGGAGTTGATCGACGCCCGCGTGAAGGCGAAAAAGCTCGTGCCGGTGGTCCTGGCCGGCGCTGAGAAAGTGCCGCATTGGGCCGAGCCGCAGGTATTGGAAACGGTCGGGTCCGAAGCACCCAATCTGGTGCATATCCTCTCGCCCTTCGACCCGCTGATCATCCAGCGCAAGCGGCTGAAACTGTTCTTTGGCTACGACCATATTTTCGAAGCCTATGTGCCCGCCGCGAAGCGACAAATGGGCTATTTCGCCCTGCCGGTGCTGCTGGGCGACCGCATCGTGGCTGCAGTGGACCTCAAGACCGACCGGACGGCGGGCAAGCTCCTGATCCAGAAGTGGACGGCACTGGAGGATGCAGGGGCACAAGGGCACGCGGCGATCGAGGAAGCGCTGGGGCGCTTCGAGCGGTTTCAACTGGGAAGTTGACCGAACGCTTCGGCCGTCACACGGCTTTCAATCGTTGCAGCTGCACGCTAAAAGCGCTGCCGAAGTGGGGAGTTTCATGGCGACTTATACCGATATGGCGCGCCGGGTGTATAATCATACCTGGAAGCTCGATCCGATCGTGCGGAGCCTCCTCGACACGGATTTCTACAAGCTCCTCATGCTGCAGATGATCTGGGGGCTCTATCCCAAGATCGACGCCACCTTCTCGCTGATCAACCGCACCAAATCGGTGCGCCTGGCCGATGAGATCGACATCGACGAGTTGCGCGCCCAGCTCGATCATGTCCGCACATTGCGTTTCACCAAAAAGGAAATGATCTGGCTGACGGGCAATACCTTCTATGGCTCCAAGCAGATCTTCCAGCCCGGCTTCCTGCGCTGGCTGGAGAATTTCCAGCTGCCGGAGTACCGGCTGGAAAAGGGCGAGGATGGGCAGTTCGTGCTCGACTTCCCCGGGCTCTGGCTCGAGACCACGATGTGGGAAATCCCGGCGCTCGCCATCATCAACGAATTACGCTCGCGCGCGGCGATGAAGCGCTACGGGCCGTTTGCGCTCGACGTGCTCTATGCGCGGGCCAAGGCCAAGATGTGGGACAAGGTCGAAAGGCTGGCCAAGCTCCCCGACCTCAAGATTTCAGATTTCGGCACCCGTCGCCGCCATAGTTTCCTCTGGCAGCGCTGGTGCGTCGAGGCGCTCAAAGAAGGCATTGGCGAGGCCTTTACCGGCACGAGCAATGTCAAGCTGGCCATGGATACCGATGTCGAGGCGCTGGGCACCAATGCGCATGAATTGCCCATGGTGCTGGCGGCGCTGGCGCGATCGGACGCCGAATTGCGCGAAGCGCCCTATCGCGTGCTGCAGGACTGGAAGAGCTATTACGGCGGCAATCTGCTGATCGTCTTGCCCGATGCCTTTGGCACCGACAGCTTCCTGCGCGATGCGCCGGACTGGGTGGCCGACTGGACCGGCTTCCGTCCCGATTCGGCGCCGGCCATCGAGGGCGGCGAACGCATCGTCGACTGGTGGAAGAGTCGCGGCCGCGACCCCAAGGAAAAGCTGCTGATCTTCTCCGACGGGCTCGACGTCGACATGATCGAAGAAGCCTATCTGCATTTCGACGGCAAGGTGCGCATGGCCTTTGGCTGGGGCACCAACCTCACCAATGATTTCGAGGGCTGCGCGCCCGACGGACCCAATCCGGGGCTCGATCCGATCTCGATCGTGGCCAAGGTCAGCGAGGCCAATGGCCGTCCGGCGGTCAAGCTAAGCGATAATCCAGCCAAGGCGACCGGCACGAAATCGGAGATCGAACGCTATATCAAGGTGTTCGGCGACGTCGGCCGCGTTGAACATGCGGTCAAGGTCTGATTCCGAATTAAATTGGTTCGATGACGGAACTCTGACATGGCCAAACCATTGTCGGATGTGGAGAACCCGTGGGTGGGCCATCCGTTAACGTATCGGAAACCATGCCGAGCTAGCGTTTTCGGCGGGGGCTCCAACCGGGGCCGATATGACTTTGCAGCTAATCGATATCAGTGTCAGCGACAAGCAGGCGCATCCGCGTCTGGCTGGGCGCATGACCGGTCATGTGCGCGCTGTGCTCTCGGAATCGCTCGGCGCCCAGGAGCAGACGCATGACCTGCGCATCCCGGTCTGGGCCGATGTGGCTGAAAATGCCAGTGACGCCGATATCGACATGGCCATGATGCTGAAGGCCGCCGATATCATCGCAAGGCTCAAGGCCAATCTCGACACGCAGCCGGGCTAGAACTTCAGCGATTTGAGATAGGCGCGCTGTTCCTCGCTGAGGCCACCGGGGCGGCGTGTCGGCAAGGCGATCGGCACGGGAATGGGTTCGGCGGCGCGGTGGCGGTATGTTGCGGCGTGAGCATAATAGCTTGCCGCGCGCGCCAGTTCGGCATCGGCCTTGAGGCGCTTTTCATCGCGAAAGAACCAGACGAGCGTCGTGATGACGATGGCCCACATCGCCAGCAATTCCCAAACCATTGCGGTCTCCTTGTCGGAGACGTCATAGCTAACGAAGTGTTAACGACCAAAGGGAAGTGCGCGTTAGGCTTACCGGGTAAAACTTTAGCTGTCAGGACTTTAGAGGACGGGCATGACCCCGGTTGAGGGCAACCAGCATGGCGCGGACATCGTCCTCGGCAGCTTTTGAAACCTGCTTGCGATTGCCCTGCCCGGAGAGCGGAAGCGGTTCGCCGAAGCTGACGACCACGTCCTTGACCGGCCCGCCGAGGATCTCGCGAATATTCTGCTTGAGGGACTTGGACCTGACCCAAGCGACCAGCGAGCGTTCGTTGCGGCTGACCGGCAGGCCCTGGAGCCTGGTATAGGCAATGGCCAGCGGCTGGATGTTCACATCCGTCGCGCCTGCCTCCACCATGGCATGCTGGGCCGCCCCAATCAGCGCCGAGCGGAAGGGCAGCAGGTGCGGCCCGATATTGGACTGGCCCTCGGCAAACAGCACCACCGCCGTGCCATCGGCCATCAGCTTGCCCATGGCCTTCGCCGTCTTGCCGGTGCCGGCGCGGCGCGTGCGGTCGACATAGATGGTCTTTTGCAGATTGGCCATCATGGAAACGAAAGGCCATTTGGCGATTTCGCTCTTGGCCACGAAGGCGACATTGGCCACCGCGCCGATGGCGATGATGTCGGTCCAGGACGTATGGTTGGCCGTCAGCAGCGTCGGACGGCCGGTCGCCGGTGCCCCGATCACCCTGACCCGCAGGCCCAGAAAAGTGCAGCCAACCCTGTGAAACAGGCGCGGCACGACATGCCAGAAGGGCAATTTCAGCGCCAGGATCACGGCCTGGGCGGGAATTGCGATGATGAGAAAGGGCACGAAGACGAAAATGAAAAACGGGACGCGGAAGATCATTTCTTGAGTCTGTCAGAACCTTCGATGGGAACGGCATAGAGTTCGAGCCGGTGGTCGACCAGGCGATAGCCCAGGCGCTTGGCGATGACCTCCTGAATGGCCTCGATTTCCTCGTTGCGGAATTCGATGACCTTGCCCGAGCGGATGTCGATCAGGTGATCATGATGTTCGTCGGGGATGAGTTCAAAACGGGCGCGGCCGTCCTTGAAGTCATGCTTGGTGACCAGGCCTGCCTCTTCAAAGAGGTTAACGGTGCGATAGACGGTCGAGAGCGAGATGCGGTCGTCCACGGCCGAGGCGCGGCGATAGAGCTCTTCGACGTCGGGATGGTCGTTGGCGGCTTCGATGATGCGGGCGATGACGCGCCGCTGGTCGGTCATGCGCATGCCCTTGGCGACGCAGGCTTCTTCCAGCGTCGGATCTGTCTCGCTTCTGCTCACGTCAGAGCTCCCAACCCGGTCCGGTTCCCTTCCCGACTACCCAAGATCGCGGGCCATGACAAGCGCGGTGGCCTGCGTCCCGTCGGGCTTGGCGTAGTAGCCCTTGCGGCTCGAGATCGTCGTAAATCCCTGACGCTGATAAAGTTTTATGGCCGCGACATTCTCTTCGCTGACTTCAAGAAACATGCGGCGCGCGGCGCTCAGCAGCAGGTCGTCGAAAACTGCCGTCATCAGCGCCTGGCCGATCTTCTTGCCGCGCCATTTGGGATCCACCGCAATGGTCAGCAATTCGGCCTCGTCGGCCACGGTGCGAATCAGGGCGAAGCCGGCGATATGGCGTCTGGCATCACAAGCCACATAGACCGGGGTGTCGGCATCGTTGAGGAAGTTTTCGAACTCACCCGTGGGCCAGCCGCGATAGAAGCCGAGCGCATGGATGCGCGCCAGCTCGCGCGCATCGGCGGTCCTGCCGGGCTCGATATGGAGCCCCGCGGGCGCCATCCAGAGTTTGAGCATGGGTCTAGCGCCTTTCGATTCGCGCCGCAGTTTGCGGCTTGGCATCGGCATCGCGGATATAATTGGGTTCGGGCGGATTGGTGGCCGGATCGAGCGTGGCGCCGAAGCGGGCGAGAAGACCGATATCGACAAAGGGGAGGGTGATCACCGGCACGCCGGGCGCGAGTGCAGCCTGGGCGATCACCATCGGCAGGAGATCGCCGGCGCTGCTTGGCACGCCGGGTGCGGAGAAGGTCTGGAAATAGGCCTCGTCGCGCCGTGCATCGAGCAGGACGATTACCGGTCCTTCGGCGACCAGCGACAGGGCCACAAGGCTCGAAACACCGACGACCGGAATGTCGCGCGCCAAAGCGATACCCCGCGCTGCCGAAAGGCCGATGCGCAGGCCGGTGAAGGACCCCGGCCCTGTCGTCGTCACCACACGCGTCAGATCGGCATAGGCAATACCATTGCGCGCCAGCAGCTCGGCGATGCGGGCAAAGATCAGTTCGGCGTGCCCGGTGGCGATCTCGTCCACCGAGACATCCACCCGTCCATCGGCCAGCAGAAGGCCGAGTTGTAGACGGGGGGCGGCGGTGTCGATGGCAAGGGTCACACTCATGCCCAAGGCTCTAGCGCCGGGCGGCTTTGGTGTCGAGATGCGTCATGGTGGGGGCACGCGCCAGCGACGCTCGAACCACGGCTTGACGCCCCCTGCCCCGACAGCGACCTTGCCGGCATGCAGATCGATTCGCGTGACACGACATCATGACCTGGCTGGCCGAACACGCCATGCTGAGCCATGGCTGGCGCCGTTTCCTGCTGCTGCTGGTAGCCGGCGCCATTGCGGGCCTGTCCATTCCGCCTTTATTCGTTGTGCCAGCGCTGTTTATCACCTTTCCGGTCTGGGTCTGGTGCCTCGACGGCGCCGAACGGCAGCGCGGCTGGCGGCTGGTTTTCGGGCCGGCATTTTCCATCGGCTTCGCCTTTGGCTGGGGTTATTTCACCGTGGCCTTCCACTGGCTGGGCGCGGCCTTTTTCGTCGATGGCGGCTTCATGGTCGTCCTGATGCCCTTCGCCATCCTGGCTCTGGCCGCGCTGATCGCGTTTTTCTGGGGCATTGGCAGTGCGATAGCGCATCTGTTCTGGTCGCATGGTGCCTGGCGCGTGGTGACGCTGGCGACCTTCGTCACCATTGCCGAATGGGCGCGCGGCCATGTTCTCACAGGCTTTCCCTTTGACCTGCTCGGCTATGCGCTGACGCCCAATGACGAGATGATGCAGATCACCTCGGTGATCGGCATCTATGGCCTCACCTTTGTGGCGGCGCTGATCGCCATGACGCCAGCGCTGATCTGGCCGGCTGACGGACGCCAGCTTGCTCGACGACTTCTTCCATTTTTCCTCTCGATCGCCGTTATCGCCGGGCAATTGGGCTACGGCTACAATCGTTTGAGTGGCACCAAGGCGACCGAGCGGACCGATATCTCCATGCGGCTGGTGCAACCCATGGTCTACGAGCATTCCGATTTCGGGCAAGTTGATCCCGTGGCCCTCATCGATCGGCTGCTGATGCTGTCCGACATGCGGATGGATCCGAGCGACCAGGGGCTGGCCGATATCACCCATCTGGTCTGGCCGGAATCGTCCCTGCCGTTTTACCTCGCCACCTATCCCGACGCGCTGGCGCGCATTTCACGGCTGTTGCCGGAAACCACGACCCTGCTCACCGGCGCGCCACGGCAGAATTACCAGCCCGGCAGCAGCGAACCGGCAGGGCCGGCCTATAATTCGCTGATGGCGATCGACACCAATGGCGAAGTGATTGCCACCTATGACAAGGCCCATCTCGTGCCTTTCGGGGAATTCCTGCCCTATGGCGAGCTGCTGGCGAAAATCGGCATCAAGCAATTCGTGCCGGGAGCGGAGGGCTGGGCGCATGGCGATGCGCGGCGGCGGCTGATGAGCCTTTCGGGAACCCCGAGTTTTTTGGCGCTGATCTGCTACGAAATCCTGTTTTCCGGCGACCTCGGCGACACCGCCAGTGCGCAATATCTGCTCAACATCACCAATGATGCCTGGTTCGATGGCTCCATCGGCCCGGCCCAGCATGCCCATCACGCGCGCATTCGCGCCGTGGAAGAAGGCATGAGCCTGATCCGCGCCGCCAATACGGGCCTGACCTTTGCCACCGATCCGCTGGGCCGCATCACGGCGACCCTGGCGCCGCAGCAGATGGCCGCGCTCGACGTGCGGCCGCATGAGCGGCTGGCGCCGACGATCTTCGCCCAGTTGCGCTACTGGCCGCTGCTGATCGCATTGATCGCAGGGGTTCTGATCTCGCTTGTGGCTGCGCGCAGTGGGCGGAAAAAGCGTATCGCCTGAAGCGTTTAGCGACGCTTTTAAGAATAGTTATCCCCGCTCCTTCACGCTGCCTCATACTGGTCTCATCAGTCGGGCGATGATGGGGTTGCAACGATCAACCGCCCGGCGACTGTCGGGAGGGCTGGGGATCGTTACCCGGCCTGGGTCTGCGGAAAGTAGGTCGGTGTCTATGGCGGCATCGCCGAAAGAGTTCGCCCACCAGAAATCCCGGCGCCCCGAGGCGTGTTGCGTCTCGTTATTATTACTACTCAGAGGCGCAAGCGCCTCGGGGCTCCATCACATGCTGAAAACCGCAGTCAGGCGGCGCTTTGGCATGGGCGCAGAGGCATGCTCCCGGCGACCCGATTGGGATATCAAGCTTTCTTTATATCCCGCTTGACCCATGATGACGGCAATGTCACAACCCCCGGCAGTGGCCCATTCCGGGCGCTTGCTGACTAACCCAGGGGAATTTCGTGGCTCGGTCTTCTTATCTCTTCACCTCCGAATCGGTTTCCGAGGGTCATCCGGACAAGGTCTGCGACCGCATCTCCGACGAAATCGTCGACCTGGTGTTCAAGGAGGCCAAGAAGGTCGGTATGGATCCGGCATCGGTCCGCATCGCCTGCGAGACGCTGGCCACCACCAATCGCGTGGTGATCGCCGGCGAGGTGCGCGTGCCCGAAACGCTGCTCAAGAAGAACAAGGACGGCTCGATCGCCACCGACGAATCCGGTGCGCCCAAGGTCAATCCGGCCAAGTTCAAATCGGCCGCCCGCAAGGCTATCCGTGCCATCGGCTATGAACAGTCGGGCTTCCACTGGAAGAATTGCAGGATCGACGTGCTGCTGCATGGCCAGTCGGCCGATATCGCGCAGGGCGTCGACGAGAGCGGCAACAAGGATGTCGGTGCCGGTGACCAGGGCATCATGTTCGGCTATGCCGCACGCGAGACCCCCGAGCTGCTGCCGGCGCCGATCTACTATGCGCACAAGATCCTCGAAACCCTGACCGTCGCCCGCAAGGAAGGCACTGGTCCCGCTGCCGTGCTCGGCCCGGATGCCAAGAGCCAGGTCACCGTGCGCTATGAAGACGGCAAGCCGGTCGGCGTGACGCAGATCGTGCTCTCGACCCAGCATCTCGATGCGTCGCTGACCTCGGCCGACGTACGCAAGATCGTCGAGCCCTATATCCGCGAGGCCCTGCCGGAAGGCTGGATCGACGCCAAGACCGTCTGGCACGTCAATCCCACCGGAAAATTCGTCGTCGGCGGTCCCGATGGCGATGCCGGCCTTACCGGCCGCAAGATCATTGTCGACACCTATGGCGGCGCGGCCCCGCATGGCGGCGGTGCCTTCTCGGGCAAGGATCCGACCAAGGTTGACCGGTCGGCAGCCTATGCCGCACGCTACCTCGCCAAGAATGTCGTGGCCGCGGGCCTGGCCGATCGCGCCACGATCCAGCTCAGCTATGCCATTGGCGTCGCCCAGCCACTGTCGATCTATGTCGACCTGCATGGCACGGGCAAGGTCGACGAGGCCAAGGTCGAGGAAGCCCTGGGCAAGGTCATGGACCTTACCCCGCGCGGCATCCGCACCCATCTCGACCTCAACAAGCCCATCTACGCCAAGACCTCGGCCTATGGCCACTTCGGCCGCAAAGCCGGCCGTGACGGCAGCTTCTCCTGGGAAAAGACGGACCTGGTGAAGGCGCTGAAAGACGCGGTAGCTTAAAGACTTATCCCCGCTCATTGGGGACAGGTTATGATCTCCGGGAAGTTTGGTCTTTCCGGAGGTTCAGATGACAGAAGAAAGTTGTGTCGACGCTGGTCGCATGGTTATAGGCGCCATGCCATTTCTCTGATCAGGCGACGATGACCGAACACCAGCTTCCCAAAACCCGCTCCGGCGAACCGCGTGCCTTTTTTGGACGCCGTTCCGGCAAGAAACTGCATGGCGGGCAGCAGGCGGTGTTCGATGCGACGCTGCCGGCGCTAGAAATCCAGCTGACGGGCGCGCTTGATCCCAAGGACCTGTTCCCCGAAGCCGAAAAGATCATCATCGAGATCGGCTATGGCGGCGGCGAGCATCTGGCACTGGAGGCAGGACGGTACCGCCAAACCGGCTATATCGGCTGCGAAGTGTTCACCGGCGGCATCGGCAAGATGGTGCAGACCATTGCTGCCGAGGGTCTGGAAAATGTGCGTCTCTTCACTGACGATGCGTTCAAACTGCTGGTCGAGCTGCCCGACGCTTCGGTGGACGAAATCTACCTGCTCTATCCCGACCCCTGGCCCAAGACACGGCATCACAAGCGCCGGTTTGTCTCGCCAACGACACTGAAAGAGCTGGCGCGGGTGATCCGTCCGGGCGGGCTATTCCATTTCGCCAGCGACATCGAAGATTACGCGAACTGGACGCTAGCCCATATCGTGCGGGCGCCCGAATTTTCCTTCGCGCCGGAGCGGCCCGGTGGCTGGCACGAGCCCTATGAGGGCTGGCAGGCCACGCGTTACGAGCAGAAAGCACGGCGCGAGGGCCGCATGATCAGCTTCTATTTCAGCTTCACGCGACGGTGACTGTACGGCGGCTGCGAACGCTGCCTCTCGCCAAACTTGTCAAAGTTTAATGCCTTGGCTCTGGTAGTGCCGCAATTGCGCCCCATATCGAACACTCGACAAGCGTCAAGAGGTTCCCATGTCCATCCTTGCAACCACCAGCCAGCATGACCTGACCGTGCTGACAGCCAAGAAAGGCAAATGGACGCTGACGGTGATCACGCTGCTGCGCGAAGAGGCGCTGCGTTTCAACGAGATCAAGCGCGCCGGCGGCATTTCACAGAAGACGTTGACCGTTACGCTGCGAGCGCTTGAGCGTGATGGCTTCGTGACCCGGACGATGTTTGCGACCATTCCGCCGCGGGTCGACTATGAGTTGACGCCGATGGGCCGTGACCTGTTGGGCTTGGCCGATGCCCTGCAGGATTTTGCAGAGCGCAATGGCCCCGGCGTCAGGGCAGCGCGGGAGCGGTTCGACGCCAATGGCGGCGAGCCCGTCGTCAAACTTATCCACGCCGGTTAAATCCAGCATAGACTACGGGCGCCGCCGAGCTGATCGGCGGCGCCGTGGTCAGGCTGTGATTAGAACGTCACCTGCTCAAGCGAGCCGGGGGTGTAGAACTGCATGGTCTGGGTGCCGTCTTCCAGAGTGACATAGGCGCGAACCAGGCCGTTCCAGTCTTCGACCTCAGTGGCATTGATGCCCTTCTGGTTGAGCTGGGCGACAGCGGAATCCTGCAGGAAGTCGCGCATTTCGAGGGTGTTGTTGTCACCGAATGCGGTGTCAGCAAAAGCAGGAGCGGCAACGCCGGCCATGGCAGCAGCAGCAACGAGAGCGATAACAGTGTTCTTGATCATTTCGAGTGTTCCTTTCGTTTGAACACCCTGGAAATGAGGATGGATCGAAAAGCTTCCAAGTGACGATTTCGCTGAATCTTGCCCTTGAAGTCGGCGTCATACCCACGAGGGTTTTCTGATGGAAATCAGGGGGTTGCCGAGCTACCCAGTTTCTTTTGAGACACCAGGTTCTGTCCAGGTAACGGTCCGGCGCGCATGGCGATTCGGGATGGGAACCAAAGCCGGAGGCCCTGCTTATCTCCTCAAAGGAGAGCGCCATGCCCACTCGCGTCCAGATTCTCAAGACCGAAATGGTCACTCACAATGTGCGACACTATCGTGTCGAAAAACCGAAAAAATTTCATTTCGGGCCCGGACAGGCCACCGAAGTCAGTATCGACAAGCCCGACTGGGCCAATGAAAAGCGGCCTTTCACCTTTACGTCGCTGCAGGATGATAGCGATCTCGAATTTACCATCAAGAGCTATCGCGACCATCCGGGTGTCACCAATGCGCTGTGGGGCTGCGAAGCGGGCGATTATCTGCTTCTGCGCGACGTCTGGGGCACGATCCAATACAAGGGACCAGGCACGTTCATTGCCGGTGGGGCGGGCGTTACGCCGTTCATCGCCATCCTGCGCAGCCTCAATGCCAAGGGCGGTCTCAAGGGTAACCGGCTGATCGTTTCCAACCGGGAAGAAAAAGACATCATCCTGCGTGACGAATTCGAGGCGATGGATGGGCTGGAAACGCTGTGGACGGTGACGGGCGATCCCAAGTCAAAGCTTTTGCAGGAGCGGATCGACACGGCGTTTCTCAAGACGCATGTCACCGACTTCAGCCAGAATTTCTACCTCTGCGGGCCCGAGGCCATGGTGGCCGACCTCCGCGCATCGCTGGAGGAACTGGGTGCCAATGTGTCGAGCGTCACCTGGGAGAAATAGGCCGGCCTTGCGACTCCCGTCGAACCGGTCTATATAGACCTCAACATCTCTAGCAATTTTGCAGAGTGGGAGCCGCCCGGCCCCGCTCTTTTTTGTTACCTAGGGGACCGATGAGCTTCGACCTCACCGAACCACGCTATATCAAAGAGACGGGTCTTGAAGCCCGGATCGCCCGCATTGTCGAGCCCGTGGCCAATGGCCTGGGCTTCTCGCTTGTGCGCATCAAGGTCACTCAGGAAAATGGCTGCACGCTGCAGATCATGGCCGAGGACGAGCATGGGCGTTTCACCATCGTCAACTGCGAGGCACTGAGCAAGGATCTCTCGCCGGTGCTGGACGTGGAAGACCCGATCGACCGCGAATACCATCTCGAGGTCAGTTCGCCCGGCATCGACCGGCCGCTGGTGCGCCGTCGTGATTTCGCGACCCATATCGGCCATGAGGTCAAGATCGAGCTCAGCGACATGATCAATGGCCGCAAGCGCTTCCGCGGCTTCATCAAGGCTGTCGAGGATGATGCCTTCATCCTCACCCTACCCGATGCGCCTGGCGGGACCGATCCCGATCATCGGCTTTTGTTCTCGACGATTGGCGAAGCCAAGCTGGTGATGACCGATGCGCTGATGGAAAAGGCCCGCCTCGACCAGGAAGCCCATCCCATCGACGACGACGAGACCGAAACGGTCGAGTTTACCGAAGCCGACAACGACGACGACAATACCGACGACCCGGAGACCGAAACGGTCGAGGACACGGCGGCAGATACTGTTACCTCCAAGGAGTCCAACTAAATGGCCGTTAGCGCGAACCGCCTCGAGCTGTTGCAGATCGCAGATGCCGTTGCCCGCGAAAAGTCGATCGACCGCATGGTCGTGATCGAGGCGATGCAGGACGCCATGGAAAAGGCCGCCAAGGGCCGCTACGGCGCCGAGACCGAGATCAAGGTCGAGATCAATCCGCGTTCGGGCGAAACCCGCATGTGGCGCCTGCTGGAAATCGTCGACGCCGTCGAAGAGCCCAGCCGCCAGATCGAGCTCAAGTTCGCCCAGGCCAAGTCGCCCGAAGCCAAGGTTGGCGACTTCCTGACAGAACCGCTGCCGCCAATGGAATTCGGCCGCATCGCGGCGCAGTCGGCCAAGCAGGTCATCGTGCAGAAGGTGCGCGATGCCGAGCGTGAGCGCATGTATGACGAATATTTCGGCCGCATCGGCGAAATCGTCAACGGCTCGGTCAAGCGCGTCGAATATGGCAATGTGATCGTCGACCTGGGTCGTGGCGAAGCCATCATCCGCCGCGACGAGCTGATCCCGCGCGAAATGTTCCGCTATGGCGATCGCGTGCGTGCTTATGTGTACGACGTGCGCCGCGAACAGCGCGGTCCGCAGATTTTCCTCTCCCGCACCCATCCGCAGTTCATGGCCAAGCTGTTCATGCAGGAAGTGCCCGAGATCTATGATGGCGTGATCACCATCCGCTCGATTGCCCGTGATCCGGGTTCGCGCGCCAAGATCGCCGTGACCTCAAATGATAGTTCGATCGATCCGGTCGGCGCCTGCGTTGGTATGCGCGGCAGCCGCGTGCAGGCGGTTGTTGCCGAGCTGCAGGGCGAAAAGATCGACATCATTCCCTGGACCGACACGATTGCCGACCTCGTCGTTTCGGCACTGCAGCCGGCTGATGTGGCCAAGGTGGTGCTGGACGAGCAGGCCGAGCGTATCGAAGTCGTGGTGCCCGATGAACAGCTGTCGCTGGCCATCGGCCGTCGTGGCCAGAATGTGCGCCTCGCTTCGCAGCTGATCGGCTGGGATATCGACATCCTGACCGAACAGGAAGAAAGCGAACGCCGCCAGAAGGAATTCACCGAACGCTCGACCCTGTTCATGCAGGCCCTTGACGTTGACGAGATGGTTGCCCAACTATTGGCTTCGGAAGGCTTCTCGTCGGTCGAGGAACTGGCCTATATCGATGCGAATGAAATCGCCTCGATCGAAGGCTTCGACGAAGAAACCGCCAGCGAAATCCAGAACCGCGCTGCCGAATACCTGGCCGAGATCGACCGTGCCCATGACGAAGAGCGCAAGAAGCTCGGCGTCGAGGACGAACTGTACGAAATCCCGGGCCTCAATGCAGCCATGCTGGTTGCCCTGGGCAAGGATGGCGTCAAGTCGGTTGAAGACTTTGCCGGTTGCGCTTCGGACGATTTGATCGGCTGGAGCGAGCGCAAGGACGGCGAGACCAAGCGTTTCGACGGCACGTTCAAGGACTTCCCGGTTTCCCGTGAAGAAGCCGAGGACATGATCCTGCAGGCCCGTCTCAAGGCTGGCTGGATCAATGAGGAAGATCTGCCGGTCGAAGCGGGCGACGACGAAATCGTCGCTGAAGAAGAGGCCTCGGCCTAACGGCCGTTTCGGAGCGAGGGACCAGATGGCCCGGCGCGAAGAAACGACCAGGATGTGCGCTCTGACACGGGCTGAAAAGCCCGTGGCGGAGCTCATCCGCTTTGTGCTGGGACCTGACGATGTTCTGGTGCCCGATACGGATGCCAAGGCCGAAGGTCGCGGCGTCTGGATCAGCCTCAACAGGGCCATGGTCGCCGAGGCGGTGAAGAAGAAAGTGTTCGCGCGCAGCCTCAAGCAAGAGGTCAAGCTGCCGGACGATCTGCCGGGACTGACCCAGATCCGGCTCGAAGGGCGCTATTCCAACGCGCTGAGCATGGCGCGCAAGGCGGGCCAGCTGACTTTCGGGGCGACAAAGGTCAAAGCCCTGATCGATACGGGCAATCTGATTGCCCTGATCACTGCCACCGATGCCGCCGAAGACGGGCGCAGCAAGATGGTGGGACCGCTCAAGGCGCTGCATTACGCGGCGCAAGAAGAAGAAATTGAAGGGTTCGACGTGCCCCATTTCGAATTGCTCTCTTCAGAGCAAATGGGTTTGGCACTTGGACTTGAAAATGTGATACATGCTGCCCTCACGAGAGGGGCGGCAGCCCAATCGGCAGTGGAAAAGGCCCGTAGACTGGCCCTTTACACTGCCAAACCGACGGACAAGGACACCGACCGCCCCGCGGTTGACGGTGAACTTTTGTCCGCGGCCACCGACGAAAGACGCGAGATACATGGCTGATAACGACGACAAGCGCACCGACGACACTGGCGCGAAGAAGACTCTGACATTGAAGGGCGGCCCGGGCCTGGGCAACCGTCCCGGCATGTCGCGCGGTCCTTCGCGATCCACAGTGGTCGTCGAGAAGCGTACGCGCCTGGTACCCAAGCCCAATGCACCGAGCGCACCGCATCGCCCGCAAAGCGCTTCGGGCGCACCATCGCAGGGTCAGCGCCCCTCTGGCGGCCGTCCGGCCCAGCAGCAGCGTGCCCCGCTCGGGCTGAGCGCAGCCGAAGCCGAGGCCCGTCGTCAGGCCCTGGCTCTGGCCGGCGCCCGCGCGGCCGAGGACCAGGAACGCTTCGCTGCCGAAGAAGCCCGCCGCATGGAAGAAGACGCTCGTCGTCGCCAGGTGCGCGAAGAGGCCGAACGCGCCGAAGCAGCGCGCCGCGAAGAAAATGACGCGCCGGCAACCCCCGTTGCCGAGGCTGCGCCTGTTGTGGCCCCTGCCCCCGAGGCTCCGGCTGCTGCGGCCGCACCAGAAGCTGCAGCTCCTGTGGCTGCTGTCGACGAGCCGCGCCAGCCCTATGTGCCGGCCAGCCAGCGCAATCCCGGCCCATCGGCCGTGCGCATTGCGGCCGGTCGTCCGGGCCAGCCGCCGCGTCCGCCACGCGTCGAGCGTCCGAGCAATACCCGCCCGGAAAGCGAACGCGGGGCCAATGCCTTTATCAAGCCGGGTGCCGCTGGTGCGCCGGGTGCCCGTCCGGGCGCTCCGGGTGCGCGTCCCTCGGGTACAGCCGGCCGTCCGGCTGGCGAACGTCGTCCCGGTGCCGGCATGGCGCCGATCGGCAATGTGCCGCCCGCCGGTCCCAATGAGGCCGACGGTCGCAAGATTCGTACCGGCTCGCCCTCTGCCCGCCCGACGACAGAAGCCGAACTCGAGAATGCCCGCCGCGCCTCACGCGCTGCGCCGGAGCGTCCGACACGCCGTGCCGGTGAAGATGCCAGTGCCCGTGGCCGCCTGACGGTTTCGACGGCAACGACCGAAAACGATCGCGACAAGGGACCGTCCCTCGCCGCCATGCGTCGTCGTCGTGACAAGAAGATGGGTCGCAACCAGCAGGACGCGCCCAAGCTCAGCCGCGAAGTCGTGATCCCGGAAGTCATTACGGTTGCCGAACTGGCCAACCGCATGGCCGAACGGTCCGTCACCGTCATCAAGATGCTGATGCAGCAGGGCACGATGGCCACGATCAACGATGTGGTCGATGCCGATACGGCCGAGCTCATCGCGACCGAACTGGGCCATACAGTCAAGCGCGTGTCGGAAGCTGACGTGGAAGAAGGCCTGTTCGACATTGCGTCGGACGACAAGGCCGAAGATCTGACCGATCGTGCACCGGTGGTGACGATCATGGGTCACGTCGACCACGGCAAGACCTCGCTGCTCGACGCGATCCGCGAGGCCAATGTGGTCTCGGGCGAAGCCGGTGGCATCACCCAGCATATCGGCGCCTATCAGGTCGAGAAGAAGGGCCAGAAGATCACCTTCCTCGATACCCCGGGCCACGAGGCGTTCACTGCCATGCGTGCCCGTGGCGCCCAGGCTACCGATATCGCCGTGCTTGTTGTGGCAGCCGACGACGGCGTGATGCCGCAGACGATCGAATCCATCAAGCATGCCAAGGCGGCTGGTGTTCCGATCATCGTGGCGATCAACAAGATGGACAAGCCGGAAGCCAATCCGACCCGCGTTCGCACCGAGCTCTTGCAGCACGAAGTGTTCGTGGAATCCATGGGCGGTGAAGTGCTGGACGTCGAGGTTTCGGCCAAGACACAGGAAGGCCTCGACAAGCTGCTCGAAACCATCCTGCTGCAGGCCGAAGTGCTCGAACTGCGTGTGGCCCGTGACGGCCGTGCCGAAGGCATTGTGGTGGAAGCCAAGCTCGATCGCGGCCGTGGTGCCGTGGCGACGGTCCTCGTCCAGCGTGGCACGCTGGCCATCGGCGACATCCTCGTCGCCGGTACCGAGTTTGCCCGCGTTCGCGCCCTGATCAATGATAAGGGCGAGCAGGTCAAGGAAGCCGGTCCTTCGGTTCCCGTGGAAGTGCTCGGCTTTACCGGCGTTCCCAATGCCGGCGACCGCTTCTCAGTCGTCGAGACGGAAGCCCGTGCCCGCGAAGTCACCGAGTATCGCCAGCGCGCCATCCGTGAAAAGACGGCTGGCGGCGGTGCAACCAGCCTTGAGCAGATGATGAATCAGCTCAAGATCGCCGGGATCTCGAAGTTCCCGCTGATCATCAAGGGGGACGTGCAGGGTTCGGTCGAAGCGATCGTCGCCTCGCTCAACAAGCTCTCCACCGACGAAGTGTCGGCGCAGATCCTGTTCTCGGGCGTGGGTGGTATCACCGAGTCGGACGTAACTCTGGCTTCCGCTTCGAACGCCATCGTCATCGGCTTCAACGTCCGTGCCAACAAGCAGGCGACGGATCTGGCCACGCGCGACGGCATCGAAATCCGCTATTACAACATCATCTACGACCTCGTGGATGACGTGAAGAATGCGATGAGCGGTCTGCTGAAGCCCGAACGCCGCGAAACCTTCATCGGTTACGCGGAAATCCTCGAAGTCTTCCAGATCACCAAGGTCGGCAAGGTTGCCGGTTGCCGTGTCACCGAAGGCATCGTGGAACGTGGTGCCGGCGTGCGCCTGCTGCGCGACAACGTCGTCATCCACGAAGGCAAGCTCAAGACGCTCAAGCGCTTCAAGGATGAAGTCAAGGACGTCCAGATGGGCCAGGAATGCGGCATGGCCTTCGAGAACTACGAAGACATCCGTGCCGCCGACGTCATCGAATGCTTCCGCGTCGAGACCGTGCAGCGCACGCTCTAAGAGGCGACAACAGATTTGGAAAAGGGCGTGGCGCGAGCCGCGCCCTTTTTCTTTGCGCTCGTTTTCCTCAGGCAGTTTCAATCTGCTAGCATTGGCAGATGTTTTGACGATTTGAGGCCAATCCCTTGCCAGAGACCCGCCCTGCAGAAGCCAGCCTGACCTATGCGGTCGATTTCAACGATCTGTTCGAAGCCAGTGCGGTGATGAGCAACCGGCGCTATCCGTTGCCTCACCGCCTGAAACTGTTCGGGGTCATTGTGGGGATCATGATCGTTGGAGGTCTGCTGTCAGCCGCAGGCGGGATTGTGGTCAATCGCTTGGTGCCTGATATCAGCGGCTGGCCGGTGACGATTGTACTTCTCAGCATCCTCGTGACCTTTTACGCCAAGGTGCTGTCGCCCTGGTCAATCCGCCAGGCAGCGGGCGTCATCAAGGGCATGCGACCACCCGGCCCGATGCAATTTTCGACCGACGAGACGGGAATGCGCTGGGTCGATGCGGATATCGACTTTCGGCTCAACTGGAGCGGCGTGGAAGCGATTTACTGCACATCACGGGCCTTCGCCTTCATGAGCGGTGCCATCGCGCTGGTGCTGCCCCTTGCAGCCTTTCCTGACCATGAGGCGCGAAAGCGGTTCCTGGAACAGGCACTGGAGAAGATTTCTCCGGAGGCTGCCGAGGTGAGCCGCAAAGACAGGTCTTTGCAGGCGATGCTCGCGGCATGAAAAAGGCCCGCTCGATGAGCGGGCCCTGATCGATTGTCTTCCGGGTCCTTGTCGCGGCAGCAGGAAACTTTGCTTCGGTGACTACGGATTCCGAAACAAGGCGTCCAGCTGCCGCGGCAGCGACCCGGAAGCGGAGATCAGTTGATGACGACGACGCGGGCGCCAACGGGGACGCGAGCGTAGAGATCAATGATGTCCTGGTTCATCAGGCGGATACAGCCGGAGGAAACATTGGTGCCGATGGTATAGGGCTCGGTAGTGCCGTGCAGGCGGAACAGCGTATCGGCGCCATTCTTGTAGAGGTAAAGCGCACGGGGGCCGAGCGGATTGGTCGGGCCGCCTTCGAGGCCGCCGGCATAGGGGCCGTAGCGGTCAGGTTCGCGGGCGATCATCGAGCGGGTCGGGGTCCAGCGCGGCCATTCGGCCTTGCGGCCGACGGTGGCGGTGCCACGGAAGACCAGCGCTTCGGTCTTGCCGACGCCGACGCCGTAGCGCAGGGCGCGACCGCCCTCGAGCACCAGATAGAGGAAACGGTTGGGCGTATCGACGACGATGGTGCCCGGACGCTCGGTCGTGCTGTAGGGCACTTCCTGGCGCCAGTACTGTGGATCGACACGGCGCAGGTCCATGGCAGCGACGGGGAACTTTTCGTTCAGCATCGCGCCATACATGGCCTGATAATAGGGGTCGATCTGCGGTTCCTGCACCGTCGGGGTACGGGTGGAGGAGCAAGCGGCCAGCGCGACAGCGGGCAGGCCAATCATGAACAAGCGACGAGAGAGCAAGACAGATCCTGGAAACAGGGTGACGCGAAAAATTGTGTGTGGGCAAAGACCTATGCGGCGCATGACTGCGCCGCTAGTGCAGGAAAGCCTCACTTGCCTAACGGCAGCTCAACAGAGCGGTTCCCTCGCGCCAATGTGATGATTTCTACTGTTGCCTTGATGCAACAACCCTAGATGACGACAGGCCCGGACTGATCCGGGCCTGTTGCAAAAATGAACGAAGTCTAAACGACTTCTAGGAGCAGCGCAGACGATTACTCGCCGGCTTCTTCGCCCTTGGCGACTTCCTTGCCGGTTGCCTGATCGACAACCTTCATGGACAGGCGGACCTTGCCGCGCTCGTCGAAGCCGAGCAGCTTGACCCAGACCTTGTCGCCTTCCTTGACCACATCGGTGGTCTTGGCAACGCGCGCTTCGGCGAGCTGGCTGATATGCACCAGGCCATCCTTGGCGCCGAAGAAGTTGACGAAGGCGCCGAAATCGGCGGTCTTGACGACGGTGCCCTGATAGATGGCACCCACTTCGGCTTCGTCGGTGATCGAGCGGATCCACTTGATGGCGGCTTCGATCTGCGAACCGTCAGAGGACGAGATCTTGATCGTGCCGTCGTCGTCGATGTTGATCTTGGCGCCGGTCTTTTCGACGATCTCGCGGATCACCTTGCCGCCGGTGCCGATCACTTCACGGATCTTGTCGGTCGGGATCTTCATGGTCTCGATGCGCGGAGCGAATTCGCCCACTTCCGAACGGGACGCGGTGATGGCATTGGCCATTTCGCCCAGGATGTGGATGCGGCCGCCCTTGGCCTGCTCGAGGGCGATCTTCATGATCTCCTCGGTGATGCCGGCGATCTTGATGTCCATCTGCAGCGAGGTGATGCCCTGGTCGGTGCCAGCCACCTTGAAGTCCATGTCGCCGAGGTGATCTTCGTCACCCAGGATGTCGCTGAGGACAGCGAACTTCTCGCCTTCGAGGATCAGGCCCATGGCGATACCGGCAACGGGACGGGCCAGCGGCACGCCGGCATCCATCAGCGCGAGCGAGGTGCCGCAGACGGTTGCCATCGAGGACGAGCCGTTGGACTCGGTGATCTCGGACACGATGCGGATCGTGTAGGGGAATTCCTCGACGGTCGGGCGGATCGGGTTGACGGCGCGCCATGCGAGCTTGCCGTGGCCGATTTCGCGACGGCCCGGGGAACCCATGCGACCAGCTTCACCCACCGAATAGGGAGGGAAGTTGTAATGCAGCAGGAAGTTCTGCTTCTGGGTGCCTTCGAGCGAGTCGATATACTGCTCGTCTTCGCCGGTGCCGAGAGTGGCAACGACCAGGGCCTGGGTTTCGCCGCGGGTGAACAGCGCCGAACCATGGGTACGGGGCAGGACGCCAACTTCGGAAACGATCGGGCGGACGGTCTTGAGATCGCGGCCGTCGATGCGGAGGCCCGTGTCGAGCACGTTCCAGCGAACGATCTTGGCCTGGAGGTTATGGATCACTTCGCCGAGGGCTTCGGCGGAGACGTCACCAGCTTCGACCTTGGCGGCAAAGGCTTCCTTGACGGATTTCTTGGCAGCATCGACAGCGGCATAGCGCTGGGCCTTGTCAGTGATCTTGTAGGCAGCGCGCAGGTCGGCTTCGGCAACCTTGAGCACGTCGGCTTCGAGGGCCGAGTAGTCGGGCGCCTGGAAATCGCGGGGTTCCTTGGCGGCCAGTTCGGCCAGCTTGATGATGGCCTGGATGACCTTGCGCGACTCGGCATGGCCGAACATCACGGCGCCGAGCATGATCTCTTCGCTCAGTTCCTTGGCTTCGGACTCGACCATGAGAACGGCGTCTTCGGTGCCGGCCATGACGAGATCGAGCTTGGATTCGGAGCGACGGTCAACGGCGAGGTTGAGGACATATTCGCCATCGACATAACCGACGCGGGCAGCGCCGATCGGGCCCATGAAGGGAACGCCCGAAATGGTCAGGGCAGCGGAGGCTGCGACCATGGCCAGAACGTCGGGATTGTTTTCCATGTCGTGCTGCAGAACGGTGACGACCACCTGGGTCTCGTTCTTGTAGCCTTCGGGGAAGAGCGGGCGGATCGGACGGTCGATCAGGCGAGACGTCAGGGTCTCGTTCTCGGTCGGGCGGCCTTCACGCTTGAAATAGCCGCCCGGGATCTTGCCGGCGGCGAAGTATTTTTCCTGGTAGTTGACGGTCAGGGGGAAGAAGTCCTGGCCCGGCTTGGCGGACTTGGCGCTGACGACGGTGGCCAGCAGCACGGTTTCGCCCAGGGTGGCGAGCACGGCGCCATCGGCCTGGCGGGCCATCTTGCCGGTTTCGAGCGTCAGGGGCTGACCGCCCCAGTTGAGCTCGACCTTGTGGTAATCGAAATTGATCGTGGACATGTAAACGTCTTTCCATTCTGCCGGTGAGCGGTAACGCAGGGGCGTAGTAGTCCCGCGAACTCAGTCCGGTGCGCCCGCACCCGTCGCCACACCCCATGTGTGACCCGGGCTCAAAATCAGGCGCGGTTCATCTGTTGGCGAAGACGAAACATGGGCAAGACAACAAGCCGCTCTATCCAAGTTAGTCGCGCGGTCGAACCGAAAAAGTCTGTCAACTTTTTCTGACCACGCTCCGGACGTTCAGAGCGGCCAATAATCCTGCCATGTTCCGGACGACGCCGGTCTACGCAGTGTGCTCCAGCCTCAGGGCCAAAGCGAAAGCGGGTGCGGAGAGACCCCGCACCCGCCGTATTTCTTGCGCGCGTTAGCGGCGCAGACCCAGCTTTTCGATCAGGGTCTTGTAGCGGGACTCGTCGATCTTCTTGACATAGTCGAGAAGGCTACGACGGGTCGAAACGAGCTTCAGCAGGCCGCGACGGGAATGGTTGTCCTTGGCGTGACCCTTGAAGTGTTCGGTGAGGTTGGCAATGCGTTCCGACAGGATCGCAACCTGGACTTCCGGCGAACCGGTATCGTTTGGCTTGGTTGCGTATTCCAGGATCAGAGCGGTCTTGCGCTCGGCAGTGATCGACATCGGGCAATCCTTTACATTAGAGGATGTGGCGCCCCGGCCGGGATGTCGTCCAGGCGGGGCCGTGAATGCCTGGGCCCCAAAGGGCCGCAAGACTGGCGGCTCTATAGTGCAAAGAGCCGGATAATGCCAGAATTATTCGTCATCCTCGTCGGTCTCGCCATGCTTGGCATGGAAGGGATCGACGGCCGACAGGGGAATGGAGAAGTGCCATTCGATGCCATTGCCGTGGCAGTTGCGCTCGACATCGGCGCCGAGCGAACGCCCCACCATGGATTTGAGCACCGTGGTGCCGAAACCAACCCGGTCACTGGTCTCAAGTTTTTGGGCCACGGTCTCGCGCCAGAGGAAGTCCAGCTTGCCGTCGGCCACCGCCCAGGTGACGGCAAGCGTGCCGCCATCTTCGGCGAAAGCGCCGTATTTGACGGCGTTGGTGGATAGTTCGTGCAGGGCCATGCCGATGATCTGGGCCGCTTGGGCATTGATGCGGACTTCGGGGCCGTGGAGTTGGATTCGTTTCGGATCATCGGGGCTGAAGGTGGCGATCTGGCTTTCGACCAGTTCGCCCAGCGAGACGCCGGCCCGGCCATGGGTCAGCAGCAGATCAGTCGAGCGTGCCAGACCGAGGATGCGTCGCTCGAAGGCCTGGACATAGCTTTCGACATCGTCGGCACCGCGGGCGGTCTGCTTGGCCATGGCGGCAATGACGGTCATCTGGTTCTTGGAGCGATGAGCCACTTCGCGCATCAGGAAGCGCACCTCGTTTTCGGCGGCCTGGCGATCAGTGGAAGCCTGGGCAAGCGCCTCGGAAACTTCGGCGATTTCAGCAACCGGATAGGGCGTAGCGGTGACCGGACGGCCGGCGCCAAGACGGCGGGCGTCGCGGGCGAGGCCGCGAACCGACGAGCCGATGCGGCGGCTGACCCAGAACATGGCCGCGACGATGAGGCCGAGCAGGATCAGCCCACCAGCCATCAGATAGAGCAGGGCCGTCATCAGGGGCTGGGTAATGGTCCAGATCGGCGCCCAGGCGACAAGGCGCCAGCCGGTGGTGCCGGAGCGCTGGATGACCCCCAACGCCGCTCCATCGGTTGTCTCGATACTCTGCCAGCCGATGGCAAAGCGCTGTGTCATGGCATCGAAGGCGCCGAACTCATCACCGACATTGCCGACGCCGGCGCTGGCGGCAAGGATGCGACCGTCATTGTCGAGCAGGGCCGTGTTCCAGCCCGCGGGCAGGCTGTTGGCCGAGAGAGCCGAGGCAAAATTTTCAGCCTCTTGATTGAGGGCAATGAGCTTTTTGCCATATTGGCCGAGATCGACCGGCAGCAGAATGTTGTAGACCCAGGACTTCGAGACATTGCCGAAGACCAGGTCGGTTACCACCACGGCATTGCTGTCGAAGGCCTTCTGCGCCGCCTCGATGTCGCTGGCGCGACTGTCGGGGCTGTCATAGGGCACGCGCGTGCTGGCAAAGGTGGTAAAATCGGGATTGACCACGAAGAGATTGGCATCGGTATCTTCGAGCGCCAGCTTGGTGCGGATATAGAAGCCACGGAAATCGCCTTCGCGGAGGGAAGGCGAGGCGGCGAGTACGCGCAGCGTCGTGACATTGGCCAGGATTTCGCGTTCCATGGCCTGGACGATGGAGCGGGATGTGGCGACGATCAGCGTTTCGACCACGTCTTCTTGCGCCGCCTGATAGCGCTGGATCAGCACACCGGCAAACAGAAAGCTGGGCACCACGCTGACCAGGACCAGCGCAACGAGATAGTTGATGATCGAGCGGCGGCCCATTTTCAACTGGGTCTTGCCGGTATCCGTCAATGTCATGCCAATCCGCGCGTGATTGGCAAGAGCACAGGCGAATAATCTCGATTCGCGCGCCTCTTGCCCCCTGCCCAGAAGCATAGAGGGTTTGCAGCGCAGCGAGCAATCTCAAAGCACAACGGGATTGCTTTATGACGATTCAGAGTCTGGTGAGACTATTATCATCGGCCGCAGAATGCGCTGGGCTATCGAGGGCTCTTTGAGTATCACGCGATCCTCTGATAAAGAGCGGCCATGACCGAGACCCGCGCCAATACCAAGAAGCTGTTCATCAAGACCTATGGGTGTCAGATGAACGTCTATGACAGCGACCGCATGATGGATGCACTAGCGCCGCATGGTTATGAGACGACGCTGGACATGGCGCAGGCAGACCTGGTGTTGCTCAATACCTGTCATATCCGCGAAAAGGCTTCGGAGAAGGTGTTCTCCGAGCTGGGTCGGCTCAAGGAATTGCAGAATGAGCGCCGGGCGCTGGGCGGCGACATGATGATCGGCGTAGCCGGCTGTGTGGCGCAGGCCGAGGGCGAAGAGATTGCCCGCCGCGCCCCGGTCGTCGACATGGTGTTCGGGCCGCAGGCCTATCACAAGCTGCCCGACATGCTGGCGCGCACCGAAAGCCAGCGGCACATGCATCAAGCGCTGCGCAAGCCGATTGTCGACACTGACTTCCCCGAGGAAGATAAGTTTGCCCATCTGCCCGCCGCCCGCAAGGAAGTGACCATCAAGCGCGGCCTGACGGCGTTTCTGACCGTGCAGGAGGGCTGCGACAAGTTCTGCAGCTTCTGCGTTGTGCCCTATACGCGCGGCGCCGAGGTTTCGCGGCCGGTGGCACAGGTGCTGGCGGAAGCACGCGGGCTGGCCGAGGCTGGGGTCAAGGAACTCACCCTGCTGGGCCAGAACGTCAATGCCTATCACGGCGATGACAAGGGCCGCGTGGTCGGCCTTGGCGAACTGGCCTATATGCTGGCGGAGATATCCGGCCTCGAGCGGCTGCGCTATACGACCAGCCATCCGCGCGACATGGACGATGCGCTGATGGCGGCGCATCGCGACCTCGATATCCTGATGCCCTATCTGCACCTGCCGGTGCAGTCCGGTTCGGACCGGATTCTCAAGGCCATGAACCGGCGCCACACCGCGGCCGAATACATGACCGTCATCGACCGCATCAAGACGGCGCGGCCGGACATGGCGCTGTCGGGTGATTTCATCGTCGGCTTTCCCGGCGAGACAGACGAGGATTTCGAGGACACGCTGACGATCATCCGCGACGTCGGCTATGCCTCGGCCTATTCCTTCAAATATTCGACACGCCCCGGCACGCCTGGTGCTGGCCTCACCGATCAGGTCGACGAGGCGGTCAAGAGCGAGCGCCTGTGGCGTTTGCAGGAGCTGGTCAACCAGCAGACCACCGATTTCCATGCTAGTTGCGTCGGCAAGACCTTGCCGGTGCTGATCGAACGACCGGGCCGGATGGCTGGGCAGGTGGGCGGCCGTTCGCCCTATCTCCAGGCGGTGCATCTCGAAGGCAGCACCGACCTGATCGGGTCGATCCATCAGGTCGAGATCGTCGGGACAAGCACGAACTCGCTGGTGGGCCGGCTGAAGGTAGCGGTGGCAGCCTAATCCTCGCCGCGCGGCAGCTGCATGAGCTTATCAGTGGTTATGCCCGGACCGGCATGGCTCCTTCGTCCGCCTCACACTTCGTCCCGCAGATTAGCTCTCCAGGTCGGCGTTTCAAGTTTTGTCCAAGCATCCTCGCCCTTGTGCCAATCCACAACAGTCACAATATTGCTACAGACATGGACGGCAAATCGGCCTAGCGTCCATAAAGTAGTCGCGGCGCAAGCCCGCAGCCGCGCTGAGCGTGGAGCCACACCAGTTTGAGCAGGCATTTGTCACCGACCGCAGACAACGCACTCGCATCGCAACTCGAACTCGCTTTTGAAGACAATCGCCTCGCAGCGCAGCTGTATGGCGACTTCGACCAGAACCTGGCGCTGATCGAACAGCGGCTCAAGGTTTCGGCCACTCCCCGCGGCAATCACGTCCTGCTCAAAGGCGCGGCCTCTTCGGTCGACCAGGCACGACGCGTGCTGGAATCCCTCTACGGCTCGCTCGAAGAAGGCCGCAGCATGGACATTTCCGATGTCGATGGCGTCATCCGCATGATCGAGACCGAAGACAGCCAGCTGACCTTGCCGACGCTGGAGCGCAAGGGCAAGGTGCGCATGGCCCAGATCGCCACGCGCAAATCAACGATCGTCGCCCGCACGCCTGCCCAGGACGCCTATATGCGCGCCATGGAGCGGAGCGAGCTGGTGTTCGGCGTCGGCCCGGCCGGTACCGGCAAGACCTATCTGGCGGTGGCGCATGCGGCATCGCTGCTGGAACGCGGCGACATCAATCGCATCATCCTGTCGCGCCCGGCCGTCGAAGCCGGTGAACGCCTGGGCTTTCTGCCCGGTGATATGAAGGAAAAGGTCGACCCCTATCTGCGCCCGCTCTATGACGCGCTTTACGATATGATGAAGCCGGAAAATGTGGAGCGCTGCCTCACGTCGGGGATCATCGAAGTGGCGCCTCTGGCCTTCATGCGCGGCCGGACGCTAGCCAATGCCGTGGTCATCCTCGACGAGGCGCAGAACACGACATCCATGCAGATGAAAATGTTCCTGACTCGTCTCGGGGAGAATTCCAAGATGATCGTCACGGGCGATCCGACCCAGGTCGACCTGCCGCGCGGCGAAAAGTCGGGGCTGGTGGAAGCCGTGAAGCTGCTCGACGGTGTCGAGGGCGTGCATGTATCGCGCTTCAACGACAAGGACGTGGTGCGTCATGCGCTCGTCGGTCGCATCGTGCGGGCCTATGAGGCCGATACAGCCAAGCGCCTTGCCGAGAAGGAAGGCGATACGCAAGGCCTGGTCCGGACTCTGGGCATCACGCAGCCCAAGAGCTAGCTATGCAGGGCGGGATGGCCTAAAGCCTCCTCCCGCCCTGACACCTGAATGAGTTCAATGCCCAATCC
Source organism: Candidatus Devosia phytovorans (assembly GCA_029202405.1). Taxonomy (NCBI): domain Bacteria; kingdom Pseudomonadati; phylum Pseudomonadota; class Alphaproteobacteria; order Hyphomicrobiales; family Devosiaceae; genus Devosia; species Candidatus Devosia phytovorans. The sequence continues at coordinate 3,749,345 of CP119312.1, forward strand.
TCCCATCGATATCGCCGTCATCATCAATGACGAGGCCTGGCCCGACAATCTCGAGGCAAGGGCGGAAGAGGCCGTGCTCGAGGCGCTGAAGCAGAGCAAGGCCAAGGTCAAAGGCGCGGCGGAAGTGTCGGTCGTGCTGACCAATGACGAAGAGCAGCACGAACTCAACAAGCAATGGCGCGGCAAGGACAGTTCAACCAATGTGCTGAGCTTCCCGCAGATCGAGCCCTTCGGGCCGGTTGTTGGCATTCTGGGCGATATTACCCTGGCGCGCGAAACGCTAATCCGTGAGGCTGACGAGCAGGGCATGAGTTTCGAGGCCCACTTCACGCATCTTGTGGTGCATGGATTCCTGCATATCCTGGGCTATGATCACCTCACAGACGATGAGGCCACCGAGATGGAAGGCCTCGAAACGCAGATATTGGCCACATTGGGTATAGACGACCCCTATGCCGATTAGGTCCGGGCCCCTATATTGGGCATTCTCGATTTCTCCTTAGAGGATTAAATGCCGCCCCTTCTGGCGGCGCATCAGATGAACGACAGCGACAGTACGGGCCCGCTGGCCCCCACAAATCCCGAGCCTCCTTCTAGCACCGCCTCCGTCCAATCGCGGGGGCCATCCATCTGGAACCGGATCAAGGCCATGTTGGCCCGTGGTACGGTTTCGCTGCGCGATGACCTGCAGGTCGCGCTGGAAGAGCAGGGGAGCGCGGAAACCGCGGATTTCTCCGAAAGCGAACGCACGATCCTGCAGAATGTGCTGAAACTCTCCAATGTGTCGGTTGCCGACGTGATGGTAGAGCGCAGCGATATCCAGGCCATCGAGGCTGATGTGAACCTGGGCACGCTGATCGCCAAGTTCCGACAGGTTCGCCATTCGCGCCTGCCGGTCTATGACGACAATCTCGACAACATACTAGGCTTTATCCACGTCAAGGATGCGCTGGGCAAGATTACCGACCCGGTGACCGATCCCGAAAAGGAAGTGCCGGTCAAACTGGTCTCGACCGTGCTCAAGCACAAGATCATCAAGCTCGACATCACCCGCGATGCCATGTTCGTGCCGACCTTCATGCCGGTGGGCGATCTGCTGCAGTCCATGCGCGCCAGCCGCGTGCATATGGCCATCGTTATCGATGAGTATGGTGGTACCGACGGCCTCGTGACCATCGAGGACCTGCTGGAAGCCGTGGTCGGCGAGATCGAGGACGAGCATGACGAGTTGGCTGCCTCGCTGATCCGCAAGGTCGGCCAGGATACCTATATCGCCGATGCCCGTGCGGAGCTGAGCGATGTGCAAAAGCTGATCGGGCCGGAATTCGATCCGGGCGACTATGCCGAGGATGTCGATACGATCGGTGGCTTGGTGTTTGACCTTGCCGGCCATGTGCCCAAGCGCGGCGAACGGGTCGACAAGCTGGACGGTTTCGAATTCGAAATCCTGGCAGCCGACAGCCGCCGCATCAAGCGGCTGCGCATAAGACGGAAACGGGAGCAGGTTGGAGAGCCACTGGCAATCACCGACCAGCGCAGCGAGGCCGAAAAGGCCGCAGCAGAATAGCAAAAGCCCGGGGCGACCCGGGCTTTTTACTGGGCAAGAACTAGGGGCCCAGCGATTTCTCACTGAGCCCCTGGCTTGCTGCTTAACTGGTTCGGTCGTTTCAGACCTGTTGTACGGATTCCACGCCCGGAACGAAGTGGCGGAGCAGGTTTTCGATGCCGCTCTTGAGGGTTGCGGTCGAGGACGGGCAGCCCGAGCAGGCGCCCTGCATGTGCAGGAAGACCGTGCCTTCCTTGAAGCCCTTGAAGATGATGTCGCCGCCATCCATAGCCACGGCAGGGCGCACGCGGGTGGCGAGCAGTTCCTTGATCACTTCGACCGTTTCGCCGTCTTCGGCTTCGAAGAATTCGTCGACCTCATCGAGATTGGCGACGTCAACGCCGCCTTCGATGATGACCGGCTTGCCGGAGAGGAAGTGGTCCATGATGACGCCGAGAATGGCCGGCTTGATGTGGGCCCAGTTGGTGTCGTCCTTGGTGACCGATATGAAATCGGAGCCAAGGAAAACGCCTGTGACGCCCGAAATGCCGAACAGGCCCTGGGCCAGCGGCGAGTTGGCGGCGGCTTCAGGCCCACGGAAATCGCGCGGCTCACCCTCAAGCACTTCGCGGCCCGGCAGGAATTTTAAAGTTGCAGGGTTTGGCGTGGCTTCGGTCTGGATGAACATCGGCGTCCTCGACTTGGTCGAATTAGAATGTTTCTAAAATAGCTTTTTCGAGGCTGGTTGCAAGGGCTATTTGCGACCTTGCGCCTCATGGCAACGTGAACTCGCCATGCGCTAAGCACATATCATGATCCGCTTGTTCAGATATATCGGCCTGGCCGAAGGGGTTACAACCCTGGCGCTGTTTCTGGTCGCCATGCCGGCGAAATACTGGTTTGGCCATCCCGAACTGGTGCCTACCATGGGCATGATCCATGGCGTGGCTTTCATCGCCTATGTCCTGGCGATGGTCATGTTCCTGCCAGGCCGGGGTTTTTCGGCCTGGGAATGGGTGCGGACAACCGTGGCGTCGTTCGTCCCGTTCGGGACGTTTTTGAACGACGGCTTGCTCAAGCGAAAGCAGCAGGAAGCGGCTATCGGTTAACAGACTGTTAGCATCGAGCACCGCATTCGCTAGCAGACAGCGATGATCTCTTCGTCACTCATGCGGCCTGGGACGATGGTCAGCGGGATGGGCAGGGCGTTGGCGCGGTTGGCGAAGTGGGTGACCAGCGGGCCGGGGCCTTCGCCGGAGGTAGATGCGGCCAGCACCAGGATGGCGATGTCGCGGTCCTGTTCGATGACCCTCTCGATCTCCTCGGGCCCCTCGCCTTCGCGGATCACCGATTCCGAGCGCACATCGCCGATATCCTTGATACGCGACAGGCGGGCGTCGAGATTGCGCTCGGCCTCTTCCACCGCTTCGGCGCGCAGCACGTCCTCGACGCCGAGGCCGATGAATTCGGGCTTCTGGATGACGCTCATCAGCACCACCGTGCCGCCCGTACGCTTGACGCGATAGGCGGCAAAGGTCAGGGCGCGTTCGCATTCGGGCGTCTCGTCGATGATGACGAGAAATTTGCGCTTGTATTCGGTATCGTACATTTTTCGCCCTCTTAACGGACAAAGCCCACGATATTGCGGATGTCGGCCATGATTGGCTGGGCGATGGCGCGGGCACGGTCGGCACCGTCACGCAGGATCGTATCCATCTCGCCGCGATCGGCCACCAGGCGACGCATCTCCTCGGCGATGGGCGACAGGTGGGCAACGGCGAGATCTGCCAGCGCCGGCTTGAAGACGCCCCAGCCCTGACCGCCGAATTCGCCCAGCACCTCATCGACCGAGCGATTGGACAGCGCGGCATAGATGCCGACGAGGTTTTCGGCTTCGAGACGACCGGCAAGGCCAGCCGCCTCGCTGGGCAGGGCTTCGGCGTCGGTGGTGGCGCGCTTGATCTTTTTGGCGATCAGGTCGGCATCGTCCATCATGTAGATGGTGGAGAGGTCCGAGGCGTCGGACTTGCTCATCTTCTTGGAGCCATCCTTGAGCGATTTCACGCGCATGGCGGGGCCGGTGGCGAGTGTCTCGGTGATGGGGAAGAAGTCGCCTTTCACCCCGAGAGCCTTCACCTGCTTCTTGAAGTCGTGATTGAATTTCTTGGCGATGTCGCGGGTCAGCTCGAGATGCTGCTTCTGGTCCTCGCCAACGGGCACGCCAGTGGCCTTGTAGAGCAGGATATCGGCGGCCATCAGCGAGGGATAGGCAAACAGGCCCAGCGACACGGCTTCGGAATTTTCGCCAGCCTTGTCCTTGAACTGGGTCATGCGGCTCATCCAGCCCATGCGCGCAACGCAGTTGAAGATCCAGCTCAGCTCGGCATGTTCCATGACCTGGGACTGGTTGAAGATGATCGACTTCTTGGGATCAACGCCCGCAGCGATATAGGCGGCCGCGATCTCATAGGTCCAGCGCTTGAGGTCGGCCGGGTCCTGCCAGACGGTGATGGCATGCATGTCGACCACGCAATAGATGGTCTCATGCGTGTCCTGCAGCGGCACGAAGCGGCGAATGGCGCCGAGATAGTTGCCGAGGTGCAGGTCGCCCGAGGGCTTGATGCCGGAAAAGACGCGGGGAGTGAAGGTCATGGGAAGGCCTAACAAGACGTGTTGGGCACACACTTACCTCTCCACACACGCGATGTCATCCCGGCCTTGAGCCGGGATCCATCCTGAGCTGCCAAGGCGAGGCACCTTGCGGCCGTGGTGAAATCTCGGGATGGGCCCCGGGTCAAGCCCGGGGTGACGCCGAGAGGGCGGAGCATTCAGTTCAACGTCGACGGCGCAGGCGGCTCGCCAGCATGCCCAGCTTTTGCGCGCCGGTGATGTGGACCAGGGTGAAATAGGTGGCGGTGCCGAAGGTGCAGATGGCAAAGAGCGCGGCGGCCTGGACGAGAAAGGGCTGGCCGGGCGAGAAGATGACCGCGCCACGCTGGCCGAGCAGGTATAGCGCGCCGGCCATGATCAGGCTGCTGGCGATGGTGAGGGCATGCTTGCGCAGCGAGTCCAGCGGCATGCTGAAATAGCCGCGACGGGCGAGAAAGAGCGCCAGCAGGCCTGCGTTGAGCCAGGAGGAAATCGTGGTGGCGAGCGCAATACCGACATGTTGCAGGCTCGGGAAGAGGGCCAGCGAGATGGCGATATTGGCGATGACGGAGAGGCCGGCAAAGATGGTGGGGGTGACCGTGTCCTTGCGCGAGAAGAAGCCTGGCTGCAACACGCGGATCAGCACGAAGGCGGGCAGACCCCAGGCATAGCCGACCAGCGCCTCGGCGACATGGGTGGTGGCCACAGCGTCGAAGGCGCCGCGTTCGAAGAGGACACGGACGATGGGCACGGAAAGGGCGGCCAGCGCTGCCGCCGCGGGCAGGGACAACAGCATGGAGAGCAGCAGCGACTGGTCCTGGCTTTTTGCGGCCTCGTCATTGCGGCCAGCGCTCAGATGGCGCGACAGTTCGGGCAGCAGCACGGTGCCAATGGCAATGCCGATAATGCCGAGCGGCAGCTGATAGAGGCGGTCGGCATAGGAGAGGATGGAGATGGCGTTTTCGGCGCCCGAGGCAATGACCGTGCCGACCAGTATGTTGATCTGGGTGATACCGCCGGCAATGATTGCGGGAATGGCCAGCAGCCAGAAGCGGCGCGTTTCCGCACTGGGCCGGGGCAGGGACAGGCGCGGCACGAATTTGGCGCGGCGAATGGCGCCATAGACCAACGCCAGCTGAGCAATCCCGCCCAGCATGGTTGCAATCGCCACCCAGAAGGCGACGTCGGCCTTGTCTTCCAGCACCAGTATGGCCAGCGGCACCAAGGCGGCGATGTTGACGATATTGAGGATGACAGGCGCAAAGGCCGAGGCGAAGAAGCGCCCGAGCGTATTGAGGATCGCCGCATAGGCCGCCATCAGCGACATGCAGGCGAGATAGGGGAACATGATCCGGGCGAGGAAAACGGTCAGCTCGAATTTCTGCGGATCGTCAAAGCCCGGCACGAAGACCCACATGATGGGCTCCATGAAAACCTCGGCCAGAAGGGTGACGAGGAGGATCGCCGCCACCAGCCAGCTCATGATGCTTCCGGCAAGCCTTTTGGCTTCTTCGGCGCCCTGGGTTTCGAGCGCGGTCGAAAACATCGGCACGAATGCCGTGTTGAAGGCGCCTTCGGCAAACAGGCGCCGGAACAGATTGGGGAACCGGAAGGCGGCGTTGAAGGCGTCAGCCACCGGGCCGATGCCGAGGACGGCAGCCATCAACGCATCACGGGCAAAGCCAGCAATGCGCGACAGCAGCGTCAGCCCGCCAACGGACAGAAAATTGCGATAAAGGCTCATCTGATGAGGGGTACCCCCACCCAGCCTCCCCCTGATAGGGGGAGGAGTCCGGTCGGTGAACGCCCGGACGTCTTAGGCCTAACCATTGGCCACCTTCAGCGCAGCGCCGGGGTGAAACACGCCCATCAGGGCGTCGTGGATCTTGCGCTGGCGGGGCTTGCTCATGATCTTCTGGCCCGTGAGGTCGGTGACGTAGAAGACGTCGACGGCCTTTTCGCCATAGGTGCCGATATGGGCCGAGCCGATGGTGAGGTTGAGATCGGAAATCTGGTGCGTCAGCGAATGCAGCAGGCCCATGCGATCGAGGCCCGAGACCTCGATGACGGTGAATTTTTCCGACAGGGCATTGCTGACCGAGACCTGTGCGGGCAGGGCGAATGGTTTCAGCCGTTTGTTGTGGCGGCTTTCCTTGCCGAGATCGATCAGGATCTGCCGCTTGCCTTGCAGGAGCTGTTTCACCGTATCGATGATGCGGGTGGCGCGGACCTTTTCGTCCTCGTCGCTGGTAAAGCTGCGGCGCAGGCGGAAGGTGTCCAGCGCATGGCCGTCGCGCGTCGAAAAGATCTGCGCGCCGATGATGGAAGCATCCTGCATGGTGCAGGCGCCAGCGATCAGCGACAGCAGGCGCGGATGGTCCGGGGTATAGAAGGTGACTTCGGTAATGCCTTCGAAGGCCTTGATGCGGATCGAGCCGGCAAAGCCATCGCCGCTCTGGTCGGCATGGCGGATCATGCGGGCGTGTTCGACCTGGAGCTCGGGCTCGGCGCGTAGCCAGTAATGGTCATAGTGGCGCGCGACATAGGTCGCGACATCGTCCTGCGGCCAGGCGGCAATAGCCTTGGCCAGTTCGTCCTGGGCAAAATGGATGCGGTCGGACTGGCTCCATTGCGAATGCCCGCCGGAAAGCAGGGGTTCGGTGGCGTAATAGAGCGCGCGCAGCAGGCTGCCCTTCCAGCCGGTCCAGACGCCGGGGCCGACGGCGCGGATATCGCAAGCGGTCAGGATCATCAGCAGCGCCAGGCGCTGGGGTGACTGGACCACATCGGCGAAGCTCTTGGCGGTTTCGGGATCCTGGATATCGCGGGCCTGGGCGATTTCGCTCATCAGCAGGTGATGCTCGATCAGCCAGGAGACCGTGTCGGTTTCGGCGGGCGTCAGACCAAAGCGCGGACAGAGCTTTCTGGCGATCTTCATGCCAGCGATGGAATGGTCTTCCGGGCGGCCCTTGGCGATATCGTGGAGGAAGAGCGCGACATAAAGTAGGCGCGTGTCATTGAGCTGGGGCAGGAGCTCATGGGTCAGCGGCAGTTGGTCGCGCAACCCGCCATTGGCGATATCGGCCATGACGCCGACCGAGCGGATCAGATGCTCGTCCACGGTATAGTGGTGATACATATTGAACTGCATCAGGGCGACGATCTTGCCGAAATCGGGCACGAATTTGCCCAACACGCCGCTCTCGTTCATGGCGCGCAGAATGCGTTCCACAGATTGTGGATCGGTCAGGATGGTCAGGAAATGCTCGTTGGCCTTGCGATCGTGGCGCACGGCATTGTCGATGAGGCGCAGCGAGCGGGTGATGACCTTGATGGCGTCGGGATGGAACAGGAGTTGTTCGCGACCGGCCACCAGGAAAATCCGGATCAGGTTGACCGGATCCTTCTCGAAGACTTCCGGGCCGGCGATGTTGAGCCGGCCGGTATCAAGCACGAAATCGGCCTCGCCCTTGATCCTGGACTTGCCCTGGCGGAAGGGGGCCAGCACGCGGCCGACCAGATCCATGTCCTTGGCGTGGTTGAATTCGAGGCTGGCGCAGATGATGCGGGTCAGGTCGCCGACATCCTTGGCGACGAGGAAATAACGCTTCATGAAGCGCTCAACGCCCAGCATGCCGATGCGCTGGGCATAGCCCATGCGCTGGGCCAGTTCGGGCTGAACGTCGAAGGTCAGCTTTTCTTCGGAGCGTCCGGTGACGAAGTGGAGGTGGCAGCGCACAGCCCACAGAAAGTCCTCGGCGCGCGAGAAGAGGCGATATTCGCTGGCGCTCAAGACGCCGCGGCCAACCAGTTCATGACTGGTCTTGAGGTGGTAGAAATATTTGCCAATCCAGAACAGCGTGTTGAGGTCGCGGAGGCCACCCTTGCCGTCCTTGATATTGGGCTCGACCACATAGCGGGTATTGCCCATCTGCTTGTGGCGTTCGTCACGCTCGGCCATCTTGGCGGCGATGAATTCGGGGCCGGTGCGCGGCATGATTTCGGTTTCGAAACGATGCACCAGGCTATCGAAGAGGTCGCGATCGCCGGTAAGGAAACGCGCTTCGAGCGTTGCCGTGCGGACCGTCATGTCGGCCTTGGCCATGCGCAGGCTCTCGTCGACCGAACGGACGGCATGGCCGACCTTCTGGCCAAGGTCCCAGAGCATGTAGAGGATATATTCGGTAACCTGCTCGCCCCAGGGGGTCTGCTTGTAAGGCAGGATGAAGAGCAGATCGATATCGGAGCCCGGCGCCAGCGTGCCCCGGCCATAGCCCCCAACGGCGGAGAGCGCGATGGCCTCGGCGCCGGAGGGATTATCGACCGGATAGACGCGGCGAGTGGCAAAGAGGTGGACGGCGGCGATGATCTCGTCCTGCGCGGCGGAGAGGTTCTGCGCGCAGCGCGTACCCTTGTTGGTCGCCAAGAGCTCGGCTTCGGCCTGTTTGCGGGCTTCGGCCAGGGTCTGGCGGACATGGGCGAGCACAAGGGCGCGGGCCGCACTCGACTTGGGTGCTTCCTCGCCGATCGCCGCATCGAATTCGCCGAGCAGGACTTCGGCGGATTTCAATGCAAAGAGCGGTTTGCGCGGCTTTGCCTCAGCTTCGGCGAGCGTCATCGCGGATTTTCTTCAACTGGTAGAGCGCTTCGATCGCTTGTTTCGGGGTCATCTCGTCGGGACGGACGGCATCGAGCGCGGAGTGTACCGGGTCTTTCTCAACGGGGCGTGAAGGCGGCTGGTGGGCAAAAAGCGGAAGATCGTCTAGCACGCTGGCCTTTTGGCTGGAAGAGGCGGTGCCTGCCGAACGCTGTTCCAGCACGGTCAAAACCTGGCGAGCACGGACCAGAACCGGCTCGGGCAGGCCGGCAAGGCGCGCCACCTGAATGCCGTAGGAGCGATCGGCGGCGCCGGGACCAACCTCATGGAGGAAGACGACCTCTCCCTCCCATTCGCGCACTTTCATGGTCACATTGGAGACGCGGGTGAGCGCCTTGGCGAGGCTGGTCAACTCATGGAAATGGGTGGCGAAAAGCGCGCGGCAACCGGTGGTTTCATGCAAGGCTTCCACCGCCGCCCAGGCGATGGAGAGACCATCGAAGGTTGCGGTGCCGCGGCCGATTTCATCGAGAACGACGAGGCTGCGGCGGGTGGCGCGATTGAGGATGGCGGCGGTCTCGACCATTTCGACCATGAAGGTCGAGCGGCCGTGGGCAATGTCGTCAGAGGCGCCAACGCGGGAAAAAACCCGATCGATGACGCCGATATGAGCGGAGGATGCCGGGACGAAGGAGCCGATCTGGGCGAGGATGGCGATCAGCGCATTCTGACGCAAAAAGGTCGACTTACCGCCCATGTTGGGGCCGGTGACCAGCCAGAGCGCGCCACCGCCCTGGGCATCGGTGCCGGAAAGATCGGCATCATTGGCGACAAAGCTGTGGCCCTCGGACATGACCATGTCTTCCACGACCGGATGGCGGCCGCCGTGGATGGCGAAGGCCAGAGTGTCGTCGACGTCGGGGCGGGTGTAGGAGCGGGTCGCCGCGAGATGGGCGAGGGCGGTGGTGACGTCGAGTTCGGCGAGGGTATCGGCGAGATCGCGCAGGACATTGGTGAGGCGCAGAACCTGGCCACGCAGATTGGCAAAGATGCCGAGTTCAATGACGAGGGCCGCCTCGTGGGCGCGGGCAATGCGGCCTTCCAGCTCAGCCAGTTCGGTCGTGGTGAAGCGCATGGCATTGGCCATGGTCTGACGATGGATGAAGCTCTGGCGATGCGGCTCTTCGAGGAGCCTGGTGCCGTGATTGGCCGGGACTTCGACGAAATAGCCGAGGACGCCATTGTGCTTGATCTTGAGCGAGCGGACGTCGGTCTCCTCGATCAGGCGCGCTTGCAAGGCTGCGACCACGGCGCGGGTTTCGCTGGCGAGCGCCCGTTCCTGGTCGAGTGTCGCGTCGTAGCCCTTGCGGACGAAACCGCCGTCGCGGCTGAAGAGGGGCAGGTCATCGTCGAGCGCCAGGGCCAGTTCTGAGGCGAGCGGCAGGGGTGCGGCGCCCAGCGTCTGGCCGAGGCGGGCGAGGACGGGCGGGATGTCGTCGAGGCGGGCAAAATGGGTCGAAAGGGACAGGGCGGCGCTGACCGCCTTGCCGACAGCTGCCAGATCGCGCGGGCCACCGCGGTCGAGTGCCAGGCGGGTCAGCGCACGGGCGAGGTCGGGGACGGATTTGAGATCAGTCCGCAGACGGCCATTGAGCAATGTATCATTGGCCAGAAGGCCAACCGCATCGAGCCGGGCATTGATGGCGGCGGCATCGGCGAGGGGTGCGGCGAGGCGGGCGGAGAGCAGGCGCGAGCCGGGAGCGGTGACCGTCAGGTCGATGACCTGGCGGAGCGAACCGCGCTGCTGGCCGCGCTGGGTCTGGTGCAGTTCGAGGCTGGCACGCGTGGCCTGGTCGATGGCCATGTGGCGGGTGGCGCCATCCATGACCGGGGCGCGCAAGGCGACGCCGATGCCCTTCTGGCTCTCGCGCACATAGGCGAGCACGGCGCCAAGCGCCCCGCGAGAGGCGCGGGAGAGGGCAGAGGGGTCGAAACTGCCATCGGGGAAAGCGAGGCGCAGGGCAATAGTGGCCGCTTCGCTGTCAAAGCTTTCGGGTGGCACGGCGTGTGCAATGGGCGTCCAGGCCGGCGCAAAGATATGGCGTTCGACCAGGGCCTGGCGGGTCGTATCGGCGAGCAGCAGTTCGGACGGATCGATGCGCGCCAATTCGTCCTGCAGCTGTTCGGCGCTCAGATCGACAGTAAAGGTCTCGCCGGTCGAGACATCGGCCCAGGCGAGGGCGAAGTCGGTTTCGCCATGGCGCAGCATGGACAGGGCGGCGAGGAAATTGGAGCTGCGGGCGTCGAGGTGATCGTCCTCGGTCAGCGTGCCGGCGGTGATCAGGCGGACGACGTCGCGCTTCACCACGGACTTGGCGCCGCGTTTTTTTGCCTCTTTTGGGTCCTCCACCTGTTCGCAGATGGCGACGCGGTGGCCGAGCTTGATCAGCTTGTTGAGATAGTCATTGGCGGCATGGATGGGGACGCCGCACATCTGGATGTCTTCGCCCAGATGCTTGCCGCGTTTGGTCAGCACAATGCCCAGTGCGGCACTGGCGATTTCTGCGTCTTCGAAGAAGAGCTCGTAAAAATCGCCCATGCGATAGAACAGCAGATAGCCGGGATTGACCGCCTTGATCTCGAAATATTGCGCCATCATGGGCGTGAGAGCGGGCTGGATCGAAGAGGAGTCCATCAGGCACTGGGTCTCGGCGGGAAAGCCGAGACCTTAGGCAATTTAAAAACGGAAGCCAACCGCAGGCGGGGCGGTTGATGGGCACTTCTCCCCATCCGTTATGTCACGCGTCGCGCAACATCGAAGCCGGTTCCACCAGCTTGCGATAGAGATGCCAGGTGGCGTGGCCGAAGATGGGAATGACCACCGCCAGGCCGACAAAGAGCGGCAGTGAGCCGAGGAACAGGCCAGCCCCGACGATGACGCCCCAGGCGAGCATGGGTATGGGATTGGCGATGACCGCGCGGAACGAGGTTTCCACGGCGACAAAGGCGCCGACATCGCGATCGAGCAGCAGCGGGAATGCAATGACCGTGGTGCAAAGCGTCACCAGGGCGAAGGCGGCGCCGAGCAGTGAACCGGCTAGCAGCAGCGTCATGCCGCCGCGCTGAGTGAAGACCTGCGCCATCAACCCGTTGAGCGTATCCGGCGTGGTGGAGCCAAAGACGCTTTCGTAGAGCGCCTGCGCGCCGGTCAGCCAAAGGGTAAAGAGCGCGAAGAGCAGGACGCCGACAACTGCGATCGAGCCGATGGCCGGGGAGCGCAGCACTTCGAAGGCATGCGACCAGGAGGTGTCTAGCCCCTGTTCGCGGCGGCGAGAAATCTCGTAGAGGCCGAGCGCGGCAAAAGGACCGATCAAGGCGAAGCCGCCGATCAGCGGATAGAGCAGGGGCCAGGTGTGATAGCCGTCCATCCAGACGGTCAGCACAATGCCGATGATGGGATAGATCAGCACCAGCATGACATAGTGGCTGGGCTTTTCGGCGAAATCGCTGAGGCCCTTGCGCAGGGCATCACCGAGATCGCCGAGGGTGATCTGGTTGATCACCGGCATGTCGAGCTTGTCACCCGCACCGGCCAGAATATGGAAGTTTGACATGGCGTTCCGCCTCCGTTTCAGGAGGTCGCCATTCGCGCCTAGCCGCCCCGATGCCAATTCGCGAAACCGCGACCGCAACGGGGTGAGACTAGACCAGGTGCGACAGCTTGTCGCCCCTGGTCGGGCAATCGTGATTTAGACTTCGTAGCGGTCGCTCGGATCTTTCACCGGGCGATAAATGAAATAGTCGAAATCGGCATTGAGCGCGGTGCCGTTGAGATCGCTGGCGGCGACGCCAACAAAGGCGCCGGTGAAGCTGCCATGGGCCTGATGGCCACCGCATTCGTCCGAGAGCAGGGAGGCATCGAGCACGGGGCCGACCGGAGTCAGCGACTGGCCTTCAAGCGCGTAGAAGAACTGCAGCTTGCGGCCGCGAATGGTCAGGGCGAGCTTGACCTTGCCCTCGTTGGGGATCTGCACCGGCTCGGAAATTTTGAGATTGCCGTCGGGCCAGCTGGCTTCCGAATTCATCAGCAGCAGTTCGCGCTGGCCGTCGGCATGAGCGGTGACGGTCAGGTAGAAGAAATTGTAGCGCGAGTAATAGGCCGTCAGCCCCGCGAACTGGCGCTCGTCGGTCGGAGAGAAGTCCAGCGTGGTTTCGGCGTCATAAGAAAAATGCGTCTGGCGGCGGGCGACAAGCGCCTGCTCGAACCATGAGCCAATCGACTCGCGGCCAAACAGACGCAGCTTGCCGCCTTCTGTCGCAAAGATCCGTTCGGGCTCGGGCGTGCGCAGCCACTGGAAGTCCTTATGCAGGCCATTCTCGAATGTGTAGCGCTGCTCGGCCCAGTATTTGTCGTCGTCCCGCGTGCCCGGCACGTCGACATGCAGCGAGGGCACGGGGCCGTGTTTCACGTGAATCCAGCCATCTTCGGTCCATTCGGCTTCCTGGATCGCGGTTTCCCGGCCCAGCACGCAGCGACGCTCCTGGGTGATGGGGCGGCCGGTGAGGTGGACGAGATAGGTCTTGCCCTCGGGCATCTCCACCAGGTCGCCATGCCCGGCACGTTGCAGGGCAGCGAAGGGCGCGTCCTTGGAGGTGAGGATATGCTTGTCGGGATGGGTTTCGTATGGACCATGGATGTTTTTCGCGCGCGCAAAGGTCACGGCGTGATCATAGGCCGTGCCGCCTTCTGCCGTGAGCAGATAGTACCAGCCGTTTCGCTTGTAGAGATGCGGGCCTTCGACCAGTTTCAGGTCGGTGCCCTGATAGATATTGGTGCGCTTGCCGACGAGCTTTCCTGCCTTGGGATCAAACTCCTGCAGGGCGATGCCGGCGAATTTCAGCGGCCTCGTGCGGTGGTCCCACATCATGTTGACGAACCATTTGCGGCCGTCGTCATCGTGGAAAAGGCTCGGGTCGAAGCCGGAGGAATTGATATAGACCGGATCGCTCCAGGGCCCTTCGATACGGTCAGCGGTGACGATGTAATTATGCGCGTCTTTGAAGGAGCCGTCCTTGCGCTTGACGTCGGTATAGACCAGCCAGAATTTTTCGCCGTCATGGCTGAGGCAGGGCGCCCAGACGCCGCAGCTATCGGGGTCGCCGCGCATGTCGAGCTGGGCCTTGCGGGTCAGCGGGCGTGTGACGAGGTCCCAGTTGGCCAGGTCGTTCGAATGATGAACCTGCACGCCAGGAAACCATTCGAAGGTCGAGGTGGCGATGTAGTAATCCTCGCCGACGCGCAGGATGGACGGATCCGGATTAAAGCCCGGCAGAATGGGATTGGTGATCTGGGGCATAGTTTCTCCTCCCTCGCCACGACATGAAGAAAGACCCGCCCATCTTCCTCAAGACAGGCGGGCCATGATCGATCGGGTCAGACGAAGCGGTTGACCAGGTTTTCGAGATATTCCTGGCGGCCGGATTTTGGCTGCGGGTTGATATTGTCGGCGGCAACTTTGTCGGCGATGTCGGCGAGGCTGAGCTTCTTGTCGAGGATGTCCTTGCCGAGGCCCGTGTTCCAGCCGGCGTAGCGGGTGTCGAGATTCTTGTCGAACTCGCCATCGGCAATGAGCGCGGCAGCGCCCTTGAGGCCGCGGGCCAACACGTCGAGGCCGCCGACGTGACCATAGAGCAGGTCTGCCGGATCGAGCGACTGGCGGCGCACTTTGGCGTCGAAGTTGAAGCCGCCCTTGCCGAGGCCGCCTTGCTTCAAAATGTAATAGAAGGCCAGGGCCATTTCGCCGGGATTGTTGGGGAAGTGGTCGGTATCCCAGCCGGACTGCAGGTCATTGCGATTGGCGTCGACCGAGCCGAGCATGCCGAGCGAGGACGCAACCGCCAGTTCGTGTTCGAAGCTATGGCCGGCGAGGAAGGCATGGCCCACCTCGATATTGCATTTCACATGCTTTTCGAGGCCGTAGCGCTGCAGGAAGCCAAACACCGTGGCGACGTCATAGTCATACTGGTGCTTGCTGGGTTCCTGCGGCTTGGGCTCGATCAGGATCTGGCCCTTGAAGCCGATCTTTTCGGCATGCTCGATGACGAGGTGCAGGAAGCGGGCCATCTGGTCCTGCTCCTGGCCGAAATTGGTGTTGAGCAGGGTTTCATAGCCTTCGCGGCCACCCCAGAGCACATAATTCTCGCCGCCCAGTTCGTGGGTCAGCTCGAGCACATTCTTCACCTGGCCGGCGGCATAGGCGAAGACTTCCGGATCGGGATTGGTGGCGGCGCCAGACATGTAGCGGCGGTTGGAGAAAAGATTGGCCGTGCCCCAGAGGAGCTTGGTGCGCTGGCTCTGCATCTTTTTGGCAAAGATGTCGCCGATCTCGCGGACGTTGCGGTTGCTCTCGGCAAGCGTTGCGCCTTCAGGGGCGATGTCGGCGTCGTGAAAGCAGAAGAAGGGGACGTCGAGCAGATCGAAGAATTCGAAGGCGACGTCGGCCTTGAGTTTTGCGCCCTCCATGCCCTTGTCATACCAGGGGCGATCGAAAGTGCGACCGCCGAAGGGGTCGCCGCCTTCTGCCGCAAAAGTGTGCCAATAGGCCACGGCGGGACGGATATGATCCTCCATGCGCTTGCCGGCAACCAGTTCGTCCTTGTTGTAATGGCGATAGGCCAGAGGGTTCTTGCTGCCCTCTCCTTCAAACTTGACCTGGGAAATTCCCTTAAAGAAATCCGTCACTTACGTGCCTCCTCGATGGCGGGGTAGAGTGCGCGATAGCGCGCATATTGGTCGGAATAGGCGCTCGACAGGCTTCTGTCGGGCGCGATGACAGTCTTGATGGGCGGCATGGTCATCACCGACTGGGGTGACGCGCCCTCAGCCGCGCAAAGGGCGAGACGGGCGGCGCCGAGCGCACCGCCAAAGTCGCCGTCAGCAGGAACTGCGATTTCCATGTCGAGATTGGTGGCGATCATGCGCAGCCACAGGTTGGATTTTGACCCGCCGCCGACCGCAAGCATGCTCGACATCTTCGTGCCGGCTGCTTGCAAAACGCTTTGGCAATCGCGGAATGCGAAGGTCACGCCCTCCATGACGGCCTGGGCGAGTTTGGCCGTGTCGGTCGATTGGCTCAAGCCCGTGAAGGAACCACGCGCACCGGCATTGTTATGCGGCGTGCGTTCGCCCGAGAGATAGGGAAGGAAAATCTCCTCGCCCGGACCATTGAATTGACGTTCCGCAGCGCCGGCAAGCTCGGCCTGTTTCTGGCCGGTGATGCGCGAGAGCCAGTTGAGCGAGTCAGTTGCCGAGAGGATGACGCCCATCTGGTGCCAGGTGTCGGGGATGGCGTGGCAGAAGGCGTGGACGGCACCCTCGGTATTGGGGCGGAACTTGTCGTTGGAGACAAAGATCACGCCCGATGTGCCGAGCGAGACAAAGCCTTCGCCGGGGCGGATGGCGCCGATACCACAGGCGGCGGCGGCATTGTCGCCTGCGCCACCGGCAACGACCACCGTGCCCATACCCCAGCGCTGGGCGAGTTCGGTTTTGAGTTCTCCCGAGACAGCCGAGCCTTCCACCAGGCGCGGCATGTGGCTGCGGTTGAGGCCGGTCAGGGCCAGCAGCTCATCGGACCAATCGCGCCTGGCCACATCGAGCCAGAGCGTGCCGGCGGCATCGGACATGTCTTCCACGTAGTCGCCGGTCAGCAGCAGGCGCACATAGGCTTTGGGCAGGAGGACTTTTTCGATCTTCTCGAAAACCTTGGGTTCATGCTTGCGCACCCAGGCGATTTTCGGCGCGGTAAAGCCGGGCGCAGCGATGTTGCCGGCGATGTCGCGCAAATTCGGCAAAGCCTCTTCCATCTCGCGGCATTCATTGGCCGAGCGTCCGTCATTCCACAAAATGGCGGGGCGCAGCACCTCGTCATTCTTGCCCAGCAGGGTCGCGCCATGCATGTGGCCGGAAAGGCCGATGCCGCGCACCTTTGCCAATTGGGTCGGATGGGCGGCCTTGAGTTTGTCGATCGCCTCAAGCGTTGCCGTCCACCAGTCTGCCGGATTCTGTTCGGACCAGCCGGGATGCGGGCGGACCGGTTCGACCGCGGCGGCCGAAGCTTCGCCGAGGGCGCGACCATGCGCGTCGATCAGCAGCGCCTTGACGCCGGAGGTGCCGATATCAATGCCGAGATAAGTCATGAGGCACGTACCTCATTTTTGGATAGCAACACCATGTCTTCGTCCTCCCGCCCGTTCGGGCTCCGCCATTTGGTGATTGGCGGTTGTTCTAGCGCAGATTGTCGCGCAGGAAAATCCCGATTTCAATGGGATTGCTGGCGCTAATATCACGCCCGCCCAAAGCCAGATTGCGCGCGGCTGCAATGGCTTCGCGGATTTCGCCATCCGGATTCTGATCAAGCACCACATCGACGGCACCCGAGCGCAGGCCCATGCGTGTCGATTCGGTCAACTCATGGGCGATGGTGCGGATCTGTCCGGCGCGGCCCGACGCCTCGAGCGCGGCGACGAGACCGGCATTGCCGGCGCCCAGGTTATAGAGCCCGGCGAGATCGGAGTGCTGCGCCAGGACGGTCGCGAGGATGGCCTCGGTTTCGCTACGCTCGTCGTGGCCTTCAACCGGACCGATGATTTCGATCCCGGCAAATTCAGCGGAGAGGGCGACGCGAAAGCCCTCGAGCCGCTCGGCATGGTCGCGCAGGTGCAGTGAGCCGGCGATGACGGCGACCTTACCGCCCTGAGGCAGGAAGCGCCCCATGAGCGAGGCCGCCGTGCGGCCGGCCGCGACATTGTCGATGCCGATGAAATGGCGGCGCTGCGTGCCCGGCAGATCCGAGACCAGCGTCATCACGGCAATGCCGCGTCGGCTGGCATTGTCCACTGCAAGGCGCACCGAGGCGTGGTCGCTGGCGACAATGATGGCGCAGTCGCATTGGCGCGGATCGAGCGCGTCGAGGCTTTGCGCCAGAGCGTCGGCGTCAAGCGCACGGATGCGGCGCGTGACGATATGGACGCGGTCGCCCAGGGCCGGGCCGGTTCGCCGGGTTACGGCGTCGGCAAGGCCGGCCATGAATTCATTGGAGCCGTCAGGAATGATGAAGGTGAAATTCAAATCGCGGGCGCGGGCGAGCAGCGAGGCGCCGAGATCGCGCTGAAAGCCGATTTCGGCAATGGCGGCCTCGACTTTTTCGACGGTTTGGGCGCGCACGCCGGGACGGGCGTTGAGCACGCGGTCGACCGTGGCGAGGGAGACGCCGGCAGTCCTTGCCACGTCATGTACCGTGGCGCGACGCTTCAAACCGATATCGTCCACCTTTTGTCCTTTGGCCAGGCTCTGTCGTGGCCCAAGCTTCGGCAGAGCGACACAAAAGGTCAAGTGCGACGTTGCAGAGCCTCGTGCAAGCGCGCTAAAGCTTGCCGCGTTCATGAGGAGGGCAGTATGGCCATAGCGGTTTCGACGTTCGGCGAGCATCAGGGCAAGAGGGTGGACCAGTTTCGCCTGGTGAGCGTGACCGGCGTTACGGTGGACCTGATCGGCTATGGCGTGGCGGTGCGCGACTGGCGCGTGCCGGTGGCCGGCGGCGAGCGCTCGGTGGTGCTCGGCTTCGACACCATGGACGCCTATGCCCAGCACAGCCCGCATTTCGGTTCGCTGGCCGGGCGCGTCGCCAATCGCATCTCGGGCCCGTCGTTCGAAATCGACGGCAAGACCTATAGGCTTCCCGCCAATGCGGGCAACCTGCAGCTGCATGGCGGCGACGAGGGTCTTGGCCGGCAGGTTTGGGACGGGCAGGTGGACGAGGCCAACAATGCCGTGCGTTTCACCCATTTCTCGCCCGATGGGGCCATGGGCTATCCGGGCAATGTCAATTTTGCTGCCACCTATACGCTCAAGGGCAATCGCCTGCGCCTTGAGTTGACGGCCACGACCGATCAGGCGACGCCGATCAGCCTGGTGCAGCATCAGTATTTCAACCTTGGCACGACGGACGATGTGCTGGATCACGAGATCCAGGTCAATTCCAGCGCCTATACCCAGCTCGGTGACAATCTGGCACCGACCGGGGCCATCCTGCCGTCGCGCGGCACAATCTATGACCTGCGCCAGCCTCGTAGCATGCGCGATGCGGATGGCGCGCCGGTGGACTATGACATCGGCATGGTGCTCGACAGCGGTCGCAGCGCAGCCGATCCGATCGCCACGGTAACTTCGCCGGGCAAGGAGTTGACGCTGAAACTGTGGAGCGACCGGCCGGGCGTCCAGGTCTATAATGGCGTCTGGACTGAAATTCCCGTTCCGGGCCTTAACGGCAAGAGCTACCAGAAGCATGCCGGCTTCTGCCTCGAGGACCAGGCTTTTGCGGATGCGGTCAACAATCCGCATTTCCCCAATGTGATCTATTCGCCAGACCGCCCCTATAGCCACTGGTGCGAATTCGAGATTGCCTGACCTGCTGACTCAGTCTGTCAGTACCTGACGGCACAGTCCCTCCCGTGAACAAGGGAGGGGCGAATGCCTTCCATGACCCTGTCTTACCTGCTTGGCTATCGGCCTGGAATCTGGCACGGCTATCGGAGCAGGGAGAACGAAACATGGACAAGACCGAGCGTCTGTTTGCCGTCATGGATGCCCTGCGCCGCCATCGCCGGCCGGTCACCGCCGCGGCGCTTGCCCAAGAGCAGGGCGTTTCCGTGCGCACGCTCTACCGCGACGTGCAGACGCTCATCGGGCTTGGCGCGCCGATCGATGGCGAAGCGGGGGTCGGCTATATGCTGAAACCCGGATTCTTCCTGCCACCGCTGATGTTCACGCCCGAGGAACTGGAGGCGCTGGTGCTGGGCGCGCGCTGGGTGGGGGCGCAGCCTGATGATGGCCTGGGTCTGGCCGCAAAAAATGCCCTGGCCAAGATTGCCACGGCCTCGCCGGAAGATTTGCGCGACAAGATCAATGACACCGGGCTGTGGCCGGTCGCCGTGTGGCGGCAGGAAAAGCAGCCCATGCCGATCCTGGGCGATGTGCGCCAGGCCATGCGGACGGAAAAGGCAATTTCCATCGCCTATGAGGACGAAAGCGGCAATCCGAGCGAGCGGGTGATCTGGCCGGTGCAGTTGGCCTATTACGACGGCAAGCAGGTGATCGCTGCCTGGTGCTGCCTCAGGACCGCTTTCCGCAATTTCCGCACGGACCGGATCGTGTCGCTGGCGATCACGGAAGAGCGCTATGGCAAGCGCCGCGCCGTGCTCGAACGGGAATGGCGCGAGAGCTGGCAACACGACCCACATTGGCGCACTGCGCCGCGGAGCTGATGTTCCACGTGAATCAGAGCGGTGTGGGCAACACCCCCTCCAGCAGGCCGAAGGCGAGGGCCGCCAGACCCAGCGTGTGCACCAAAGCAATGGCCCAGGTGCCGGCGACGAAGCCGGGCTTGACCGTCTTGTGGCGATAGACTTCCTGCGCCGCCAAGCCACCGATAATGCCAAAGCAGAGATCGACGAGGTGGAGATTATTCTCGCTGACGCGATATCTGCCTGTCAGCGCATAGAGCTTGTCGAAGCGATAGAGCAGGGCCGACCCGGCGCCCATGGCGGCATAGAGCAGGCCGATCCAGACGGGCGCGCGTTCCATGCCGATAGCCCAGAGTATGAGCAGTGTCATCAACGTGGCGGCAGCGGTGCGCAGGCCGAGGCGGAAGCGGGAGATATGGGCGGGCGGAGCATCGCGTAGCGTCTGCTGCGGGGGCGGGGCGGTCTCGGTGATGGTCACCGCCTGGGCAGCCGGCTTGCCCTTGCGGCCCTTGCCGATTTCGAAGGAGAGGATATCGCCGATCTTGGGGCGGCCACCGTCAGCAATGGTGGAGATATGGACATAATAGTCACGTCCGGCCTCGTCGCGGACGAAGCCATATCCCCCCTGATTGTTCCACTGGACCAGTTCGCCTGATTTGCGCATTTTGACCTTGCTGCCCTGTGGCAGTGTCCAATATGTGGCCAAATGTTAACGCAATCTGACCGACGTATACTGGCCTGTCCGGTTCGCCGTAACGGACAAAAGCCGGGCATGGTTGCCAAGTCTCGGGCAGTGCTGGGCAAATTCCTTCTGTAGAATTAGATATTACGATCCGCGACCGGATTCACGTGAAACATATCCACAAGCTTATGCACAGAAGCCCGCCGATCAGAACAGCAGCTTGCGCAGCGGCAGCTTCACCGCGCCCGGAAAGCCAGCGGCAAGATCACGCGTGAATCGCGTGCGCAGCGGCTCAGGAAAAATGTGGCCTTCGGGCAGGGCATCGAGCGGGAACCAGCCCGCCTCGACGATGGATTCATTGCTGGCCGGGTTCGCGCCCACATTGACCTCGCCGGACATATAGTCGGCCAGGAACCAGAATTTGAGGATGCGCAGCTTGTCGCTCCAGCCTTCGTCGATATAGGCGAGGCGGGTGGCAATGACATTGATGCCGGCCTCCTCGAATGTCTCTCGCTCGGCGGCGCGGGCCAGTTCCTCGTCGCCATCCACACCACCACCCGGCGCAATCCAGAAGTCATGATGGCCCGCGCGAAAATGGCGCACGAGCAGGATCTTGTCGTCGCGCAGGACCAGCGCGCCGCTGGAAATCCGGTGTTGTTGCTGCATCAGGCCGTCCCGAAATTGAGCCGATAGGAGAGTGCTTCGGCGATGTGAGGTCGGGCGACCTTATCCATCCCGCCGAGATCGGCAAGCGTGCGGGCCACCTTGAGCACGCGATGATAGGCGCGGGCAGACAGATTGAAGCGCTCGGCGGCCTGGAGGAGCAATGTCTGGCTCTCCCGGTCGGGATTGACTGCCGCCTCGATCAGCGTGGCGCCGGCAGCGGCATTGGTGAAGACATCCGGAGCGCCCATGCGGGCATAGCGCTGCCGCTGACGTTCGCGTGCCTCGGCGACGCGGGCCGCAACCGTGACAGAGCCTTCGGCGCCAGCGGCGGGCGCCATCATGTCTGCGGCGCTGACAGCGGGCACATCGATGCGGATGTCGATACGATCGAGGAATGGCCCTGAAACACGCGCCTGATAGTCAGCGGCGCAGGCGGGGCCGCGGCGGCAGACATGACCCGGTGAACCGGCCAGACCGCATTTGCAGGGGTTCATGGCGGCAATGAGCTGGACACGACTGGGATAGGAGACGCGGGCATTGGCACGGGCAATCACCGTCTCGCCGGATTCAAGCGGCTGGCGCAGGCTGTCGAGCACGCTGGGAGCGAATTCGGGCAGTTCGTCGATGAACAGCACGCCATTATGCGCCAGCGCTACTTCGCCCGGCTTCACTTTGAGGCCACCGCCGACCAAGGCAGCCATGGAGGCGGAATGATGGGGACTGCGAAACGGTCGGCGGTCAGACAGGGCGCCGTTGACCAACTCGCCGGCGATCGACTGGATCATGGAAATGTCGAGCAGTTCTCGCGGGTTGAGCGGCGGCAGGATAGATGGGAGGCGCGCTGCCAGCATGGATTTGCCGGCGCCGGGCGGACCGATCATCAGCATGTTGTCAACAATGGACCCTACAAGCTTTCTAGCCCTTTCATCAGCTCTGCTAGAGCAGAGTCGATGTTTAGAGCCCGTCGCCTTGCCAAGTCGTAGAGTTGTTTCATTGACTGAAATGAAGAGCCACTGACAGACGAGTACACTTTGTGTTCTAGGGTCGCGCCCCCCTCATCCAGTAAACTGATTGCGTAATTGTTGCTCGAATACGTGACAGAAACCAGGACCTTACCTATCGATGCGACAAACGAATTCGTCCCAAGGCTCTCCCATTCCAACTTGCCCTGGCTGGTAGTTTCAATCAACTTAGGGACCGCTTCGATTAGGTTCATCTCTACCTCGGATTGTCGTAGTTGTAGCGCAAGCGAGCTGCGGAAGGTTTCAACTCAGCCACGATAGACCTCGCGGCTAACGCCAGCGGCGTGAAGTCTTCCAAAACTGCACCCTCTGGAAGCTCCGCTAGGGTCTCTGCCAAACGCTTTAGGTTTACCGTACCTCGCTTGACATGCTTACGCTCTAGAGGAGTGTCTACAAGAAGCTCGGAGGCTTGAATCAGGCTTGTGCCAGCTAGTTCGATGTAAATGGAAGCCCCGTCACGTCCTCCTTGAGACAGCGAATTCCTAGCGTTTTCTAGGTGGGTTATGGCCGCATTGAGTTCAATTAACTGCTCTCGACCTTGGACAAGTCCACCCAGCTTGGAAGTAGCCTCTAGGGCCGCCTCTGCGGCATTCTTGGTTTTTTTCAGTTGTGCAAAAGCAATCCAAAATCCGATCAACGTAGCGAAGGTGCCAAACCACTGCAAACCGCCGATCACTTGCGGGTCGGTGAGGAGGAATTTTGCGATACCTCCCATGCCACCTAACCCATCACCATTTAGAGCCGTCTCTAAGTAGACTCAGCCGACATTCAGAAACAACAAATACGTCCGCCCCTAAGCCTGCCCACCTTCGTCTTTTCAAGCAGGAGCTGCGCATCTTTCTCCCGGATGTCCGCAAGTTCTGCCATGCTGAAACGTAGTGGGAGGGTGCGATCAGGGAACGCGAATTAGCTTCATCCTCCGGGCGTGGACTTCAACCTGCCTAGCGGTAAGGGATAGAAGGGCATCGTTTTCCCCTTTTCCCCACTCCTCGACGGGTTTTGCCAGTAACTCCTGAACTTCGACCTCTAGCGCTTCATACTGGCGTCCAAGGTCTTCAAATAGCCCAACGTCCTCAGCGCTTAAAATGCCCGCTTGCAATGCCGCCTCCTGCTTTTGAGCAACGTAGGAGAGGCACACCGCAACAGCAAGCTCTCATCCGACTGGCCAGTTACGGCTCCTCAGGTGCATCAGGCTCGCTGAAGAGACTAAGCGGCAAGTACACGGTGTCACCCGGAGCACGTCCTAGTTTTTCTGCGACTTCATCGGAGATGTCGTCAGGGACCTCGAAATAGAAACTCAGGGTCGCATCATCGTTCGATGTCTCCTCCTGTAGCTCGACCTGCAGGTCTTCCCACTCCTCATGAGTGAGCCCCAAATACTTTGCCACCCTCTCGTCACTCGCCCGTTCTAGGGCCTCAATCATCAACTCGTCTGAGCTTCCCATCGCCTTAGCCTTCCCAATGATGATGCGACGAAAAACAATAGACACCCTCCTTCACGGACAAGCAGAGAACAACCTGGTCCTCTTGAGGTTATCCACAAGCTAGGCAGCAGAAGCCCCCTCGCCAAGTCTCTTAGCTAGCCTAGAGAGCGTCGACCGAGAGCAGCCGGTGGCCTGGATGATGGTGTTCCAGCTCTGCCCTGAGCGAAGCATGGAGAGTATGGCAGTGTTGCGCTTGATGTCCTCGGGACGCCCCGCATAGGCACCGCTAGACTTGGCCTTCTCAATGCCCTGAGCCTGCCTCCTGCGGCGGTCCTCATAGTCTTTACGGGCGATAGCAGCCAACATGTCCAGCAGCATGCCGTTGATGGCATCAGCCATACGGGCGGTGAAGTCATCTCCATGGGCCACAGCAAGCTGCCAAGAGGTCGGAAGATCGAGCGCCACCACCTTCACCTGCCGCTGCCTGATCTCGGCCCGGAGACGTTCCCAGTCGGCAGCATTGAGGCGGCTCAAGCGGTCCACCTGCTCCACAAGCAGTACGTCCCCTGGGCGGCTGTCAGCCAGCAGCCGGAACAGCTCTGGGCGCTGCAGCGATGCCCCGCTCTCGTTCTCCAGATAGGTGGCCGCAATCGTAAGGCCCCGCTCAGCAGCGAAGGCTTCAAGGTCGGCACGGGCGCGGCTTGCGTTCTGCTCTTTAGTGGATGCTCTGAGGTACGCGCGGACAAACATGGTGAGACCGTAAGTTCGATTTGGGTAGTCTGATAATTATCGGTTCGCTTTGGGTTGTCAATTGGCATTATCGAACCACTCAAAACCCCGGTTCGCCTGATGCATACCCATCTCGCACCGGCCTTTGCGTTTAACTCCCGCTTGCTCAACTCGCCAACTCCAGCAACAACTGGCGCGAAGCAAGGGGGCAAAAATGGTCAAGAAGGTCAGCTGGGCGAGAGGTTTCTTGCGCCTGTGGATGGTGCTTGCGGTCCTGTGGTGTGGGATTGTGGGTCTCTTTTCTTACCCGCAAGTCATGATGCCCCGCGCCCCAAACATTGCTTACGTCTACGAACAAGGCAAAGAGGCTCCGCACGTCATCCTCACCTCGTCGTCAGACTATGCCACTGCTGATGATGGCGACTACAAGCGATACGAGATTGAGGTGAAAGATGAGTACTACACTAAGACGTACTTCTTTTTCCCGAGAGGCCTAGCCGACGATGCGTATGAGGTCGGTAAAATCGAAGAGGTGATGGGGGGACGGTTTGAGGATGATCGGGCCGCAGCCGCTCAACCGGTCCGCTTAGGGAACCTTGTCTCGCTGCTCTCGACAACGGTCCTGCCCCCTTTGGTTGTGCTATTTTTGGGCATCTGTCTAGCATGGGTTCTTGGCGGTTTTCGCTCAAGGCCAAGCATCAGCACCGATTAGTCCGCCCACACTTCCCAATGCGCTCCTGCAAACGGCTCAGGGACCGCTCTAGCGGCTGCTTCCGTCTTGCCATGACCATCGGCTCCCAGTCGCACTTCCACCGCTCTGCGAGGCTTCAACACGCGCCCCAACGTCTCTGCCAACCGGGCAGCCATTGCTCGGCCATCCTTGGTCAAATGAATGGCATGCGCTCTAGGGTTCGCTGGGTCGATGGTCTTCACCACCAGGCCAAGTCCCGGCTCATCAGCTTTACCCTCTTTGGTGAGCGTCCGTATGTTCCGAGAGATAGCCGACTGGCTGAGACCTGTGAGCTTGCACAGCCGAGCAGCGCTGACGCCTCGGTGCTGTGCTATGAGCAGGAAGACCAGGGGCAGCTGTATCGCCATCTCTGGGCGCAGTTCACGGAACAGGTCAAAGGCTGCCCCAAGCGCTGCTAGGGACGAGCTGGTGGATAGCTGGGCAAGCGCTGACGCTGACTGCAAGCCGTGTCTCCGAGTTGTTTCACAAAGGATTGCAGGACGTTAGGGGATGGTCAAGGCGGGGGTTTAGGCATCGCGCTGGGAAGCGCCCTGGCCGTGCATGCACTCCTTTCAAAAGCACCCCGAGGGGGGGAAGTTGCGGACTTGGTTTTTCATCTTACCGCCTCGCATTTTCGCCGCTAAACATTCCGGTATGGAGAACCGAAGACACAAGTGGTGGCAGGGAGTGCCGTGGGGCTGGGTGTCAGTGACCGCCTACGCGACCGTCCTGATCTGCGCGGCCTTCTCGCAGGCCATGGAGCCAGGTGGAGCCGCTTTGATTGTCAAAGACTATCAAACCCTCATCGCAGGACTTGCGACCATGGCGGCGCTGCTCATCGCGGCCGAGCAGCTCAAGAGACAGGCCAACCGCGATAAGGTGGACGCTGTTCGTCACCACGAGACTGAGCTTGTGGCTATCCGTAATCTAGACCGAGCAGCGGTCCGGATTGGTAACAGCATAGGCTATCGTTCCACAATCACGATGGACAGGGCTTGGTGGGCACGGCTGGCCCAAGAGGTGACAGGGTCGTTAGGGCCAGCCATGGCTGATGTCGCCAGAGCGGTTGAAGAACACAACGCCGTAATCGATCCTCCCGGAAGGCCTTTTATCTCGCTTTGGCAGCCTGATGATCGACAACTCAGAAACGCAGAGCTGGCCGTGCGCCGGGCTTGCATATCGCTCCAGGGACAGTTGCAAACCCGCAAGAGCGCTATCGCTCGGCTGGTTGAGGCTGCGGCTTAGCGCG
Source organism: Candidatus Devosia phytovorans (assembly GCA_029202405.1). Classification (NCBI taxonomy): domain Bacteria; kingdom Pseudomonadati; phylum Pseudomonadota; class Alphaproteobacteria; order Hyphomicrobiales; family Devosiaceae; genus Devosia; species Candidatus Devosia phytovorans. Next base: position 3,775,943 of record CP119312.1, read on the forward strand.
GATTGAGCGGCTCAACATCACTAAGGCTGCCGCAGGGACTTCACCTGCCGCCCCGCTCGGAGCGTCAGCTCACCCGCTTCATAAAGCTCCCGCATCTTTGCCTTTCCCTCGTCAGTCGGGAAGATGTCAGACTTGCCAGTGCGGTCCCATACTCGCTCCTCAAACAGGTGCTTGGCGTTGGCCTTGCGCACCTTCCAAGGTCTGCGGACACCTGTGCGGCGGAGCAGTAGAAGGCGCTCGAGGTCGGACTTGACCTTGCTCAGGTTCACGCCGGGGAGTGTGACAGCGAAGCGGTGGAGGGGCACTGGTAGTTTAGTGCGTGGTTTCTTGGTTTTTGACATGGCGAAACTGGTTTCCTAAGGGGAGTGGTAGTAAAAGGTTAGTCAGTTCAGGGGGTTACGGGCGGCAGTTTCCCCCCGAAAGTGCCAAATTGGCACTCGTAAGGGTTGGCACTCTCCGACCTCAGAAGTCGACATCATCATCAAGCTCCCGGTTACGTTCCTGGAGCAGCCTGCTGACCTCGTGGACCCGCCTGCCTGTGTAGTATTCTATGAACCGGACCATGACCTCGGGACGGTCGGCGTAGCGGGTGCCGTATTGACGGGCCACCTTGTCGGCAAACTCTCTGGCTTCTGCGTCGTGCATCACTTCAATGTCCTCCTCGGTGTAGTTGGGTTCGGGGGTTTTCTTGTGGGCTCTCTGGGCCAGCTTCCAGCGCATGTGTTGATGTCCCGCTGAGCCGAGTTCTTTCAGCACCCGGCGCATGAAGGTCACTTGCCCCCGGCTGATGCCAACGCTGGCCATGATCTCGGGGAGGGTGAACCGGCACTGGCCCGCTGCGTCCAGCTTCACCAGCTTCCACCCGCCGTCCATGCGCTCATCATTGGTCATTGCCAGGGTATGCTGCTGGTTCCGCTTCTGACCCTCCAGAACGGCCTCTGCAGGGGTTCCGTTGAACTCCTCCACAGGCACCCCATCAGCCCTTCTTGCGAGCCCATAGGCTTCCTTGCGGTGCCTCCCGTCGATCAGGAACACCCGCCCGCTCCGGCGCATTACCAGCACGGGCAGGAGGTCGGTGGCATGCTGAAGACCACGCGCAAGGCTCTCAACATGGAAGCCGTTGATGGCAGCGCGTGATTGGAACAGGTCCAACTCCTCAAGTTGGTCGGGGGCAAGGCGCGGGGGCATGGAGCCCGTATCGGGGGGCAGGCGCTCCAGCATCTGCATTTCAGCAGCTACGCCCTCCACGTCAGCAGTGGCGTCTGTGTCGGTCATTTGAACCATGTTGGGTGCTTCTTTCTGATGGCCTTTTCTCCGGCGAGGTACATGCCCAAGGCGGCGTTGCTGGCCAGCGTGTTCGCCATTTCGTTTAGGTCATGACCAACGTGGCCGCGCTGCCAGACCAGCTCCAACTCTCTGCCCTGACTGAGTTGGTCGAACTGCTGCCAGAGCTGCAGGTTCTTCACCTCGCCTGAGGAATTGCGCCAACCAGCTGCCTTCCACCTATCGAGTGAAGTGGCGGAGTCGATCACGTAGCGGCTATCTGAGATGATGCTCACCGGCAGGGATTCCACCAGCTTCTCAAGCCCCTTCACCACAGCCGTCAGCTCCATCTCGTTGTTCTTGCTGATCATGACTTGTCCCTGCCCTGCCAGCGGTCGCTGCCTCAGAACTTCGGAGCCTTCTTTCAGCTGGATAATCACTCCCAGCCGCCTGTGCCGGGGTTGCGTTTGCATGAGCCATCAGTGGCCAGCAGGTAGTGTCTGCCAGCCGAAAGCATGGCCAGGCGGTCTTGTTGATCTGTCATTAGAAATCCTCATGGGAGTCGCTGGTGGGCTTTGTGGCCGGTCAGGTGGATTGGGTTGGAAATGTTAGGGAAAGCCGCTGATGGACTCCGCTGAGTCCGCAATGGGCATAGAAGGCCCCCGCCACCGAGGCGGCGAGGGATTGGTTGATTATCGAACGGGAAGACCCGAGATGAGCTTGCTGAACAGGGTGGCAACCAAGAGGTTGTTCTGGAAGTAGACTAGCGAGAGAGCCTTGCGGGCATCAGCTTGCGTGGCCTCCCCCTGAGCGAACTTGCCAGCGAGGGCTGGGAGCCTGCTGAACTCATCGATGAAGCTGACCGTTGGATTGCCGCCCCAGATGTCCGAGGGCTGGTCAGTGGTTCGGGTGTTGAACAGGCCCTCCTGCCCGAACCGGGTGAGAACCGTGTCGATTGCAGGCGGTATCAGCGTTGCCCAAGAGCCGTTCTGGATGCCTGCAAAGGCAATCCGATCGACCGTGAGGCGCTTCTCCAACCACTCTTCCCGATCACTTCGGCCAACCGAGGTGAGCTGTGATCGCGCCACGAAGACCATCGCAGCCGTGAACATGGAAGTTGTCCAGCCTGCCAGCATGCGGCCATCCAAGTGGTTGAGGCCATACATGGTCTGCTTGGCCCAGCCTGCCATCTGGAAGGTGCGGAACTGCAGGATGGTCTGCGCCACGGGAGCGCTCATCCACAGGGCCATGTTGCCCAGTTCGTTCTCCTGCACCGCCTGCCGACCGAAGCGGAAGGCTGCCATCTGGAATGCAGCAGCTGCCTGCCGGTCATCCCAGTTGTTCCAGTCCATCTTCGACACACGCTTGCCGTCGAACTTGGCATGCTTCCTGATCTGGCTCGAGACCCGGTCAAGCATCGCCTGATCGAGGCCGAGGCCCATCGTGCGCTTGTCGATCTTCACATCGCCCTTCATCGCCATGTTGGCGAACTTCTGGAAGATGCCTCTACCGACCCAGCGCTGCATCATGGTGTTGACCGTGGACATGCCGGAGCCGATTGAGGTGGCCGTCTTGAGCCCACGCTGGACATCGTTGACCTTGCCCAGGAACCCGCTGTTGGCGAAGTCCTCAAGCGGCTGGTCGAAGTCATCGAACCGCTTGTGGGTCGTGCCCCGAAGGTACTCGGTGCCCGTGCCCAGGATGTCCTCGATCTCCTGAGCGATCTCGGTGTCGAGCTTGCCCGTCTTCGCGTTGCGCCAGAGATCACGGAAGGTCGGCATGTTGCCAAACATCGCCCTCACCCCGATCTGCGAGATTGCCTGAGGCAGCTCTGGGATTTGAGCAAAGCCTGCCATGTTCATCACGCGGATGTAGTTGGCATCGCGCAGGGTCCGCAGGGTCTGGTTGAACTTCGACTGGGGGTTGTAGCGCGGACGGCCGAGAATGATGTCGTAGGACGCCTTGAGCTTCTCTACGGTGTCGGCAGTCTTCTTCGCCCCCACCTCTGCACCGTAATCATCGATCACCTGCAGGAGCTTGTCGAACTCGCCATCCTTGACCACGCCATCCACGAGGAACTCGGGAACGTCATCATCAGGACCACGCCAACGGGGGTTCTTCACGCGCATCTGAGCCATGGCCACACGACCAGACATCTGCTGGTTGTAGAGCAGTCCCAGCTCGGTCACGTTGCGGTTGAAGAGGTCTCGAATGGAAACGTCAGCGACCTCGCCGGTCTGAGCCCGCATCTCCATCTTGTGGTCCATGTCGAACAGCGCCCGCTTCTTGCCTCGCGGGGATGCGCCGTTGCGGGCCTTCGTCGGGTTGGCGACGTCGAAGATCGTGTCGATCTCAGCATCGCTCATGCCGCTCTCCTCGCGGAGGAAGCGCTTGATCTCTTCGGCGTTGTCGGCGCTGATCGGACGGGTGCCAGGAGCCGAGCTGCCAGCAGAGAGCTTGTCGAGGCCACGGACGTACTTGGTGCCCAGCTGCTCAGCCAGGGCTTCCGTAAGCTCGGGGTTCGCCCGCATCATCGCACGGCCTACGAACTTGCCCATGGGGACGGTGCCGTAGGTGTTGATCATGTGACGGACAGCCCCCTTGTCCACGATGTGCGGCAGGTAGAACTGATTGCGCTCGCCCTTCTCGAAGCCCGGTAGAGACCGTCGAGTGGTGCCGTCTAGGACACCGGGGTTCTGCGCCATGCCCTGCCAGTCGCCCATCAAGGACCGGAACTGGTCACCATAGGCTTTGATCTCCGGTTCCCAGACGTGGTGAGGGTTCCGGTTCTCGACGTAGTCAGCGACCTTTTCAGAGAAGTCGTGGCGGGCTCTGTCGCGCTCAAGGAGCGGGATTTCCTTGCGCTTGGCCCACGCCTCAAAGGAGGTCTTCTCTGCCTGCAGGAGACGGGTGTCTGACGTGCGGGAGAGCATCGTCTTGACCTCGGCAGCGGAGATCGGGGTTGTGCCCTCAGCGAACCGCGCACCGTCCTCAACCATGTGGAGACCAATCAGGCCAGCCGCATCGTTGTCCGTCTTGTGGAACGAGGAAGCGAGGTCGTAGCGCATGTTGACGCCGAACCCCTTGGGCATGTGGTGAGACAGTCCAAGCCAATCCGCGGTGTCCGCTACGATCAGCTCACGAGGCGTGTTCGAGGCAGCGCCCATGTTGCTGGTACGGACGTTGAGGAACTCGTTGCCCTGGCCCAGCACCTTGTCACCGGCAGCCCGAAGCATCGCTGCCTCGCTCGCCACAGACTTGTTGCGGGCCAGTGCGCCAACGGAGCCGCCCAGGACGAGGCCCATGCCCATTGCGGCATAGAACTCAGCGTCTTCCGAGGTGACCCGGTTGACGTTCAAGATGCCCTGCGAGACGCCGGTCACGGATGCGCCGATGGCAGCACCTTCAAGGACGCCAGCCAGCTTGCCGAACTTGCGAGCCAGGACAGCCGGGAGACCCATGCCGCCCGAGACAGCGCCGATACCGAGACCGGCGATGATGTCCACAGGGTCGGTCAGGCCTGCGCCGATGGAAGCAGCCGTGCCAAGCCAGCCCGCCCGGTTGAGGGTGTCCATCTGGTCAAGCTCACGCATCACACGGGTCTTGATCATCTGGGTCTGCTCAGGGCTGCGGCTTTCGATGAAGCGGTCATGGTAACGGGATGGGACATCGCCCAGCTCATCCTTGATGCTCAGGTTGTAGCCTGCCACAGGCGCGGCTCCACCGAGCTGGGGGACGAGGTTAAGGGTTGCCCAGTTGGCCGACAGAGCCGCCCCAGCGACTTCCGTGAAGGACGGCCCAGGCGCTGTTGGAGCTGGCGCTGAGGTGTTGTTCAAGGAGTAGTTGGGGACGACAGGGTTCTCCATCACCGACTGGTGCAGGCCATCCCACGAGCCAGGAGTCTGGGCGTGGGTCGGGTTGCTGTAGTCGGGGTTGGGAGAACCGAACTGCACGGGCATGCCACCAGTCGGGAGAGCCGCGCCCTTGACGCCCAGCAGGGCATTCATGAACGGGCTCACACCCACGCCTGACTTATTGCCGATAGCATCGCCATCGTAGTGGCTGCGGCCAGCCTTAGGCCCGGTCAGGGTTGGCAGACCAGCCCACTCAATGGCCAACCGACTGCCGAAGACTTCGGGGCTGATCGAGCCATTGAGATAGGAGTTGAGACCACGACCCTCCATCAGGCTGACAGCCAGGCGGTCCTGCAGATCGGCTGTGAAGAGCGTGTTGGGGCTCAGCTTGTGCTGGTGCATCAGCCCACGCAGGGTGCCCTGAATGAACTGGTAACGGCCCGCTGCAGATGAGCCAGTCTCCTTCGCCAGCTTGGCCTGGAATGCCTGGACATCGCCTAGGGTCATGCCGGTGAGGTTGACCGCAGTGTTCTTGGAATTGCCGTAGTAGGCGTTGTAGTTGCCTCCGCTCTCGGGGCCGGCGATGAAGTCGAGGAGAGGCTTTAGTTCAGCCATAGGGATGTCCTGAAATGAAAAAGGGCCGCCCGAAGGCAGCCCTGAGTTGATGATGATGGTTCAATCGATGTGGCGTGTGGCACGTTGACGGGGCGGCGATGCAGCCTCAGATTTTCGCGCTGTTGCTCCTAGTGGTGGGTGGTAGTCGATTTGACCAAAATCCGTCCACTTTTGCGCGTTAGAACTACGTTGGTTTTCTACCCGCTTGGCCACCAATCTTGTTGTCGTCATGCCTACGTTGTCTGTCTTGATGAGGTGAGGAGCGAAGCTGGTCCAGCTTTATCGCCTCTCCGAGACTACTAGGGTGAGGGTTATTGTCTCGCACCTAAGTTCCCTTAAGTGACTATCGCATCCCCTCCCAGACACTCATCCCCGCCCAGGCCGCTCCAAACCAGCAGGCAATCTTGATCGGCCATGCGAAGTACGAGAAGCGGAGGAGGACCAGCATAGCTTGGCTTGATGCACAGGCGAGGCCATAAGCGAACGCCAAGACGACATTGATGCTGATGAAGGTGGCAAGGCCTGCGAGTAGGGCGACCATCAAACGCTGCCCCGAGCGCTGCGGAAGAGTTCGCCTTGTTCACTGCATAGCGAAGCCTTGGCCCGCGCCGCATAGATGTCCAAGCCATCCTGAGACCGCGCCAGTCCCCACCCCAGAGAGATGTCACTCCATTCCAGCATCGCGCTCAACCGGGTGAATGGGACGCGGAGATAGATGACACTGCCCGTAGTCCAGCCGTCTGGATGCAGGTAGAGCCCCGCATGATCACGAGTTGCGCTGCGGATGCCTGCCAGCAGATTGGCCAGCGTATCGGTCCAGCCGAACTCCCGGACCTCGAATGAAACGCCTTGGATGAAATTGATGATACCGCGCATGGAAAGCCCCGTTGTTCGCGGTGGTGCCGCCCGGTGTCGGGCAAACATGGAGAGAAGCCTCCAGAGAGGCACACAGTGGGCATGGGGGCGCTAGGTGAGTGTGAAGCCTCACGAGCTCCTGAGCCGCCCCGTGTGCCTACCAAGAGGCTCCTCAGGCGCTGGTGGTGTTGTCCTTCGGGAAGGCGAACAACACGCTGGAGCTGCCGCCATGCTTCCATTGCAGCTCAAGGAAACCGGTGCGGTACTCCACCACCACAGACTTCAACACCTGCCTCATGCAGGCATTCGCCAACCTCCGGTCTTCGGGCTCCCATTCGGGAAAGGGGCGGAGGGTCAGGGCATCGTAAAGGTCGGACAAGCGGCGCTGCACCAGCCTGCCGGTCTCCGCCGACTGCTGGGCCTCTAGGTCAGACAAGCGGCTCACTAAGTCTTCTTTGGCGTTCTCCAGCTCCTGCAACTGAGCATTGATAGCGGGGCCGGACGCCCCTCCAGCGATAGCCCTCAGCACATTCGCAATGTGGTCCTCCAGGGCCTCCAGGCTGGCGCGGTGGCGCTGCACGTCATCGTCAAGGTCGTCGTTGCCACCGGGCGCGTGTGCCACAAGCCAGCTTGCATTCTCAACCAGTGCCTGCTCAGCCTGCTCAACATGGACGCCATGGTATTCGCAGCCCGCGCCAGTCTTTGCCCTAGAACAGACCAGCCGTGCCTTGCCTCCCTTGCGGCCCTTCCAGACGCGCGTCATCGTCCCACCGCAGAGCGGGCACTCAGCCAGTCCCGCAAATATGCTGGCGATGGGATGCTTGCCACCCTGTCGCGCCAGGTGCTGCCCACCAAGCCGCTGCGCCTGTACGTCTTGGAAAACGCCTTCCTGCACTACGGCTGGGAAGTAGCCATGAATGGGAGCCTGAGGGATGCGCCGCTTGGCTGCACCAGAGCGGTCCAGCAGGTGGGGAGTGAAGGTGCCGATGACAGCCGGGTTCTCCAGTATCTTTTTGACGTAGGACCGATGCCAGAACTTGGCCCGTCCGAAGGTGGGCACTGCCTCCCGGTTGAGGGTGTCGGCAATCTGGTGCTGCCCAGCTCCGTCTAAGGTCATCGTGAAAATGCGACGAACGATCTCTGCACGGTCCTCCAGTACCGCGTAGCGTCCCTGCTGACGGTCCAGCTCAAGCCATGCCGGTGCCACCGAAGTCATGGGGGTAGATGCCTGTTCGGCCTGCCGCCTCTTCTCCTGCCAAGCCTGCCCTAGACGGCGGGACTTGGTGGCGCTCTCTTCGTTGGCTCTGATCATTACCATCAGGCTCTCAAAGATGCGGAATGGGTTGTCCTGCATCTCCGCCCGTGACCACACGCGACCATCTTGGAGGGTTACGATGGTGACACCCGCATTGATGATCTGCTGGAAGATGGGCATAGCATCCCACGGGCTGGCCCTACTCATCCGGTCCAGGTTTTCTACGAGCAAAAAAGAACCGGCCTCAACCAGTCCATCATCCACGGCTCGCAAGAACTGACCCAGTGCCCCCTGCCGCACGTTGGCTCCGGTGAACCCGGAGACGCCCCGGTCCTCAAACCGCAGACTGACATCTAGCTCCAGGCCATGGCGCAAGGCATAGGCGTCCGCAGCGTCAATCTGACGGCGTGAACTGTCGCCCCGGCTCTGTTCGGGCGTGGAGAAACGAAGGTAGCTGTAGGCTTTAGGCTGAGACACGGCGGCTCCCTAAGATACTCCAATAGCATCGGGGTCCTTGGATCACAACTATAACATGTTGTGGCCCCCGGCGGCGGCAACTTCCAAAGCACGCCGCGCCACAGCCTGGCCCCGAACCTCGCCGAGGTCGGGCAGGGCGCCTGTGGGCAGATGTTTCATCGCTCTTGGTCGCGCCGCCAGCTGATGCCCGGTCAGGTGGTTGGCAAGGGCCAGGAGATTATCGACGGCGACGATATCGAGACCCTCGCCGGCCCAGGCAGCTTCCGGGCCTGACGCCGTAGCACAAATGAGGCCAAGTTCACGCCCCTGTGCCGCGATCGCGGCCGGCAGCACACCGCCGACATGGGTCAGACGTCCATCAAGCCCCAGTTCCCCCAAGGCGAGATAGCCGTCGAGCGCATCCTGGGGAATGGCGCCGATGGCGGCCATGACGCCAAGCGCGATCGGCAAATCATAGTGACTGCCCTCTTTCGGCAGGTCGGCAGGCGCGAGATTGACGGTGATGCGCTTGGGCGGCATGCCCAGTCCCGAAGCATGGAGGGCAGCGCGGACCCGTTCGCTACTCTCCTTGACTGCCTTGTCCGGCAGGCCGACCAAGGTGAAGCCCACCATTCCAGGGGCAATTTGCACCTGTACGTCAACAGGCACGGCGTCAATGCCCTGAAAGGCTACGGTCGCGACACGGGTTACCATATGCACTTCCCCCAATAGGAGAACCGTAACCGTCCATTATCTTCGGAACAAGAAGATATGAGATCTCGCGTTTACAGACTGGTAACCACGCTGCTTGCGAGACAGGTAAACCTAATCACCCATTAACCGCGCCATGTTGAATCAAAGACCGAATATCTTTGTTTCCGTGTGAGTATGCATATGCGCGTCCGCCTGCCTTTTCCCTCGTTCTCGACGATCGCAAAAGGCACGATGACGGCGTTGCTCGCCGCCGTGCTGGTGGCCTGTTCCTCGGGCGGCGGGCTTTATGGCCCGATCCAGGGCGACAATCGTCCGCATTCTGGCGTCGACCGGGCGCGCGGCATGCCGATCCAGGGGATCGATGTGGCGCGCTATCAGGAAAATGTCGATTTTCGTCAGGCCTTCCAGGCCGGCATCCACTTCGTCTTCATGAAGGCGACGGAGGGGAAGGATTATATCGACCCCAATTTCCGCACCAATTGGGTGCGGGCGCGCGAAGCCGGCATGCCGCGCGGCGCGTATCACTTCATGACCTGGTGCTCTACCGCAGCCGAGCAGGCGGCGTGGTTCATCAGCCAGGTACCGAACGATCCCGATGCGCTGCCGCCGGTGCTCGATCTCGAGTGGAACAATCACTCGAGCTGCAAGGTCAAGCCAAGCCGGGCCGATGCGCTGGAAAAGATCCGCGTCATGCTCGACGCCATGGAGCGTCATACCGGCAAGCTCCCGATCATCTATACCGACATGAATTTCCACCGCGACATCCTTGAGGGCGAGTATTTGCCCAATGCCTTCTGGCTGCGCTCGACCGCTGCCGAAGTGCATGAGCGCTACAATAACCGCACCTGGACATTCTGGCAGTGGACGCAGACGGGCATCGTGCCGGGCGTGCGCGGGGAGGTGGATCGCAATGCGTTTTACGGCGGGCAGAACGAATGGATCCAGTTCCTGCTTACCGGCTGCGACCCGCGCGCCATCGCCACACTGGGCCCAAGCGGCCGCTGCCAATCGGCCAAGTAACACAGCCTCTTGCGGCGCGGATGACGCAGGTCTAGCCTTTGAGGATCATTTATCGGGCCATAGCCCGCAACGAGGAGGTTGACGATGGCCAAGGGTCAGATGCGCAGCAACAAGGAAGCCAAGAAGCCGAAAAAGGACAAGGTCGAAGCTGCCAAGCCGATCACGGGCCTCGGCGCCGGCAGCAATGGCAATACCGGCAAGAAGTAGTCTTTCTCGCTGATTATCGGAAAGGCGGTCCTGTAAACGGACCGCCTTTTGCTTTGGGATCAACCGACGGCGTGATTGGTCAGGAGATGGACCATCAGTGGCGACTGTGAGCGCGCAGCCGGAGTCTGGGCCGCGCTGGCGGCCAGCAAAGCCAGGATGGTCAGAGAAACGATCGCCGCAAGTCGCATCACCCACTCCGCAATTTGAGGTGTTGTGCGAGGGGGTTTGCGCTCATCGGGCGTGCGGGTCAAACACGACGTTAAGACTTGATTAACGCTGTGGATTATCCAGCCGCGTGCCCCAAGAGACCGCTGGCTTCCACGCCATCGAAGACAAATTGCACGGCCAGAGCCGCGAGCAGGATACCCACTACGCGAGACACCACGGCAAGGCCGGTGACGCCGAGCAGGCGCTGGATGGGAATGGCGACGAGCAGAGTCAGCCAGGCGAGAAACAGGATCACCACGATGGCGGCAAGCACCGCCCAAAATTCGGCAGTGCTGGTCGTGCCGGTGGTGAGCAGGATCACCGCACTGATCGCACCCGGCCCGGCGAGCAGCGGCATGGCCAGCGGAAAGACGGCGATATCCTCGCGCTGGCGGGCTTCCACTTCTTCCTCGTCGGTCGTCCCTGTGCCGCCCGAATGGCGGGCAAAGACCATGTCGATGGCAATGAGGAACAGCAGCAGGCCGCCGGCGGTGCGCAGAGCCGGAATGGTGATGCCGAAGACACCGAGGATCGCATTGCCCAGCACGCCGAACAGCAGCAGGATCACCCCGGCAATGATCACGCCGCGCGTAGCAAAGGCAAAGCGCTGCCTGGCGGTATTATGCTTGGTCAGAGCGGCGAAAATGAAGGCGATGTCGGCCACGCCCACGGTGGCAAAGAGCGTCGCAAAGGCGACGAAGAATGTGGTTGTGGGCATGGGCTAGATTGCCAGCCAACCGGTGGGCAGGTCGAGAGCCTCGGCAATCCTTGCTGCAGCGTCGCGGGAGAGAAGGATCTCTTCGGATTCGATGCCGGCCAGTTCGACTTCGCCCAAGCCACTCGCATGACTGAGTTCTGCCAAGCTCAAGCCGCGCCATTCCCTGTAGGCGCGCGCACGGCCTTTTCCGCCCAAAATGGCGGCGGTCACGTCGGAAGGCAGGATGTCCTCAGGGCGCGCGTCGGCCATAGCTGCGTCGAAAGCTGCAACATCCATGCCGTCCTCAAAAGCCTCATCGCGCTGGGCGAGCAAGGCCTCATATTCGGCACGCGACATGATCACCATTTCCTCTCCGGCTGGTGTGGTGATGGTCTGGATACCCATGCTCGCTCCTATCGGTAGGTCGTGGTGTCGCGCTTGCCGAGCTGGATCACCAGGATCGTTATCCGATCCTCGTCAAAGATCACGCGATAGCGGCCTATCCGAAGTCGAAAGCCGGATCGCCCCTGCAAAGCCTTTATATCACCAATGCCGGTCGTGGCGTAAAGATCGAGGCCGGCCTCGATCTGCTGCTGAGCCGCAAGAGGCAGCGCGTCGAACATTCTCGTCGCCGCCGGTGACATGACGATGGTCTTCAAGATGCAGCCCCAGAGCAACTCGACACCATAGTATCACATCATCCGTGCCAAGGTTGCCAGACCTGCCAGGGCCAGCAGCGCAGCCCCGTCGATCCAGCCCTTTCCCCTGACCAGCCAAGCCGGTCTCGGCCGTGTCGTCGGCAGGTAGCGGATCAGCCAGACCGCGCCATAGGCGACCCAGACCAGGAAAAAGCCGACCATGGGCAGGTCGGCGAGGTCGGTGCGGTTGAAGCCGACCATGACGCGGGTGACGCCGGCGCCGAGCAGGATGAAAAGCAGATAGGCGCCCAGCACGAAGGCCGAATTGCGCCAGTAGGCCAGGGTAAGGCGGGCATCGACCGGCCAGTTGCGGCGCTGCCAGCGCCTGAGCAGGAACCAGCCGATGCCGCCCAGGATCGCCGTCAGCAGCAACCACATCAGGCGCGACGCTTTTCGATGGCATCCCAGATCATGACGGCAATATCGGGCCCGCCGAAGCGCTTGATCTCGCGGATGCCGGTGGGGGAGGTGACGTTGATCTCGGTGAGGTAGTCGCCGATGACGTCGATGCCGACGAAAATCATGCCACGCTCTTTCAGTGCCGGCGCGATGGTGGCGCAGATTTCCTTTTCGCGCTCGGTGAGCGGAGAGAGTTCGGGGCGGCCGCCGACATGCATGTTGGAACGCGCTTCTCCTTCGGCGGGGATGCGGTTGAGGCCGGCGACGGGTTCGCCGTCGATGATGATGATCCGCTTGTCGCCCTTGCGCACATCCGGCAGGTATTTCTGGATCATGAAGGGTTCGCGGTAGTTGGCCTCGAAAAGCTCGAGCAGGCTCGCGAGATTATGGTCGCCTTCCTGGATGAAGAAGACGCCGGCGCCGCCATTGCCGTAGAGTGGCTTGACGATGATATTGCCGTGCTCCTTGCGGAAGTCATGGATCATCTGGCGATCGCGGGTCACCAGCGTCGGCGGCATCAGCTCGGGGAAATCGGTGACGAGGATCTTTTCGGGCGCGTTGCGCACGGTCGCGGAAGGATTGACCACCAGCACCTTGGGCTCGAGCTTTTCGAGCAGATGGGTGATGGTGATGTAGTTCATGTCGAAGGGCGGATCCTGGCGCATCAGCACCACATCCTGGGTCGAGAGGTCGACACGCCTGGCCTCGCCGAGGATGAAGTGCTCGCCCCTGGGCTTGTCCGCAACGGTGATCGGCTGAGCCAGTGCCGAAACCGTCTGGCCGCGCAGGGCAAGGGTGTCGGGCGTATAGTGCAGCAGCTCGTGACCGCGGGCCTGCGCCTCCAGCATCATGGCGAAAGTGGAATCGCCCAAGGGATTGATGGTGGCGACATGGTCCATCTGGACCGCGACTTTGAGCTTCATGATGGTTCTCAGCGGGCTTGAAAGGCGTTGACTATGTGGCGCGGCCAGCGACCGCGCGCAAGGAATATGATGTCGAAGCGCAGATCGGTCTGCGCATGCCGCGGGTGCTTGGCCAGCCAATAGTCCGCTGCAGCCATGATGCGGCGATCATTGATGGATTCGAGCGTTTGCAATTCGCTGGCGGTGCTGGTGCGCGCCTTGACCTCGACGAAGACAATCGTGCCGAAACGCTCCACCACGAGGTCAATTTCGCCGAGCGGCGTTTTGAAGCGGCGGGCGAGGATGCGATAGAATTTGCAGCGCAGATACCAGGCGGCCAGCGCTTCGCCGCGGTGGCCACCGAAGTAGGCTCTGACCCGCGCCTTATTTTTGCTCTTTGAGGGCGAGGGCGGCATCATAGACATCCTTGCGCTTGAGGCCATATTTCTGGGTCACCGCGTCGACGGCAACCCGCAGGGGCTGGTCGGCCATGGCTGCGAGCAGGTCAGCTTTCCAATCAGCTTCGTCAGGTGCGGCGGCTTCGGCAGCACCAGCCACGACGATCACCGCCTCGCCTCTAGTTGCGTCCTCGGCAAATTGCGCCGCTAGGTCGGCAAGGGTTCCGCGAAACACGCGTTCGAAGCGCTTGGTCAGTTCCAGCGCCACCGCTGCCTGGCGGGTGCCCCAGATCTCGGCCATGGCCGCCAGGGTATCATCGAGCCGACGCGGGCTTTCATAGAAGACGAGCGTTTCACGTGAATCGCTCAGCGTTCTTATTGCATTGGCGCGGGCGCCGGCCTTGTTGGGCAGGAAGCCATGGAAGGCAAAGGCATCAGTGGGCAGGCCAGCGACGACCAGGGCCGAAAGTAGAGCCGAGGCGCCCGGAATGGGAAAGACCGGCTGGCCCGCTTCAGCCATGGCGCGGATCAGCGGAAAGCCCGGGTCGGAAAGCAGGGGCGTGCCAGCGTCGGAAATCAACGCAATGGCTTCGCCACCGGCAATGCGGCGAACGATCTCCTCGGCTTTGGCGCGCTCATTGTGCTCATGCAACGCCATGCGGCGGGTCTTGATGCCATAGTGATCGAGCAGGCGGGCCGACATGCGGGTGTCTTCGCAAAGCACGGTCGAGGCAGCGGCCAGGGTTTCCAGCGCGCGGATGGTGATGTCGCGCAGATTGCCGATCGGGGTCGCCACGACATAAAGGCCCGGCGCCAGAGGCGGCGCCACGAAGGCCGAGCCGGCGATGAAATAGCCGGGAGTGGTTTCAGTCATGCGGCAATCCGGTCGGTTGAGGTTTGGTTAAGCAATGGCGTTCAAAATGTTAACAGTCTGCTATCCATTCGAGGCGAAGCGTTATGACGCATCGAATGCCAAGTCATCGCATATTCAAGGCCCTGAGCGCCATGGCGCTGCTTGGGCTTGCCGCCTGTTCGCCACTGCAACTCGGCTCGCGCACGCTCGACTTTTCCAATTTCGGCGGCAATCGCTTCGACAATGGCCCGACCAATTCCGGCGGCATGACTGCTCCGACGATGCCGACCAGCGCCGACCAGCGCTTCGGTCGCGGACCGGTACAGGTGGCGCTGCTCTTGCCGTTGTCAGGTGACCAGGCTACGGCCAGCGTTGGACAATCCCTCGCCAACGCCAGTCGCCTGGCCATCCAGTTCGTCGAGGCCAATCCCAATATCGCCGAGAATATCACCATCACCCTGCGGGACACCGGCACCAGCGTGCAGGGCGCGACGGCGGCGGCTAGCTCGGCAGTGAGCGAAGGCGCCAAGTTGATTCTTGGTCCGCTGCGGGCCGATCAGGTGACGGCGGCCGGTTCGGTCGCACGCAGCGCTGGCGTGCCGCTGGTCGGCTTTTCCAACAATCCGGTGGCGGCGGGGCCGGGGGTTTACCTGTTGAGCGTGTTGCCGGAAATGGAGATGAAGCGCAGCTTCGGCTGGCTCAAGGCACAGGGTCGGCGCGGTATTGCCGGGATTTTCCCGGCGACGGAATTCGGCCAAGCGCAGGAAACTGCCTTTCGCCAGCAGGCCATCGCTGCGGGCTTTTCGCCCAATGCGGTCTATACTTTCTCTGCACCCAACGAGGCGCAGCAGATCATTACCCAGGCCATGCCGCAGATCCAGCGCGGCATGATCGATACGCTCTTCCTGCCCGATCGCGCCACCGCACCGGGTTTTGGCGCCGTGCTGACGCAGGCCGGGGTGACCAATGAAATGGTGCAGGTGATGGGTTCGGCCGACTGGGAGGGCGATCCCGCCATTGCCAATGCACCGGGCCTTGCCGGAGCGGTCTATCCCGCGGTCGACCCGGCCGGCATGATGGCGATCAGTGCCGACTATCAACGCCAGTTCGGCGGCCAGCCGCATGCCCTGGCGACCATTGCCTATACGGCGACAATCCTCGCCAATGTGAACACGCTGTCGATGGCAAACCCGCCCTATAATCCCATGCTGATGACATCGACCCAGGGCTTTAACGGCCGCGATGGCGCCTTCCGCTTCCAGGGCAATGGCAAGGCCGACTATGCGCTGGTGCTCAAGAAGATAGCGCCGGGCGGCAGCCAGATGATCGAAGGCGCCAAGCTTTAGGCGGCGAGATCCGCGACCACGGCGTCGAGCACCGGAAAACCCTTGTCGGTGACGCGGATATTGCCGTTGGGCAGAGTTTCGACGAAGCCATAGCCCTTGAGCGCATCGATCTGGGTGCGGGAGATCTGGCGACCCGAAATGGCGGTAAAGCGTGCCGGGGAGATGCCCTCCTTGAGCCGAAGGCCCATGACGAGGAATTCGTCGCCCTGCTCTTCCCAAGTCAGCACATCGTCGACGACAAGGCCGTGGCCCTTGGAGACGACCTGCTTCTGCCAGTCGAAGGGCATTTTCTCCGCGGCCGTGGCATGGCGCTGGTTGTTGATCATCAACCGGCCATGGGCGCCCGGACCAATGCCGGCATATTCGCCGTAGCGCCAGTAAAGCATGTTGTGCGTGCTTTCCTGGCCGGGGCGGGCATGATTGGAAATCTCGTAGGCGGGCAGGCCCGCTTCTTTGGTCAGCTCGTGCGTCAGCTCGTAGAAGTCGGCGGCCAGGTCTTCGTTGGGCATTTTCAGCTTGCCGGCCTGATGCAGGTCGAAATAGCGCGTGCCCTGCTCGATGGTCAGCATATAGAGGCTGATATGACCCTGGGCGAGCCAGAGGCCTTCCTTGAGCTCGTCTTCCCAATCCTCGAGCGTCTGCTTGGGACGGCCGTAGATCAGGTCAAAGCTCGAGCGATCGAAGACGCTTTGCGCAATGCGGACGGCGGCGATGGCTTCGTCGACGGAATGGCGACGGCCGAGTTCGGCCAGCGGGCCCTCACGTAGCGACTGGACGCCGAGGGAGACCCGGTTCACGCCGGCCGAGCGATAGCCGCGGAAGCGATCGACCTCGACGCTGGTCGGATTGGCCTCCAGCGTGATCTCGGCCTTGGAATCGATGTCCCAATGCTTGGCGATCGCATCGATGATGCGGCCGGTGGACTGCGGATTCATCAGCGAAGGCGTGCCGCCGCCGAAAAAGATCGACTGCACCTTGCGGCCGGGCGTCATTGCCGCGGTCGTGGCGATCTCGCGCTCATAGGCGGCGACATAGTCGATCTCATCAAAGGGGCCGCGGTGAACATGCGAATTGAAATCGCAATAGGGGCACTTGGACGCGCAGAACGGCCAGTGCACGTAAACCCCGAACATGTCGTTGGGGTTATGGCTCAATCTGCTGCTCCACGAACTTGGCAAAGGAGCGCGCGCGGTGGCTAAGGCCGGTTTGGCCGGGCGCCCAGGAGTGCTTCATTTCGGCCGTCATCTGGCCGAAGGTGATGTCGTAGCCATCGGGCATGAAGACGGGATCATAGCCATGGCCGCGCTCGCCGCGGGGCGGCCAGACCAGGGTGCCAAAGCACTGGCCGTGATAGATGACGTCGCGGCCATCGGGATGGGCGAGGCAGAGCGTAGCGTTGAACGAACCCTTGCGCTGGCCCGGCGAGGTGGCGTTGGCCGCCTGCAGCGCATCTTCGACGCGCTTCATGGCGTGGTTGAAATCGCGCGGTACGCCGGCCCAGTCGGCGGTATAGACGCCGGGATCGCCGTTGAGCGCATCGACGCAGAGGCCGGAGTCATCGGAAAGCGCCAGCATGCCCGAGGCCTTGGCCGCTGCATGGGCCTTGATGCGCGCGTTTTCGGCAAAGGTCGTGCCGGTTTCTTCCGGCTCGGGCAGGCCGAGTTCGCCGGCCGAGGTCAGTTCCAGCCCGAAGGGTTCGAACAGTTCCTGGAATTCCTTGAGCTTGCCGGCATTATGCGTTGCGAGAACCAGGCGATCGCCTTCCTGAAGGCGCGGGATCAAAGTCATTTGCTGGCCCTCGGCTTGGCATCGAGCGCGCGCGACACGTCGTGCCAGAGCGCGCAATGCTCGGGCGAAATGGGGCGCTGGGCAACGGCTGGCTTTTCAGTGGTTCCAGCGACCTTCTTGAGCAACCAGCCGATCATGCGAGTGCCGCCTGCTGGATCGTGGTCAATTCGCCAATGCCCTGTTCAGCCAGCACCATGAGCTGATCAAGCTCTTCGCGAGAGAAGGGGGCGCCTTCGGCGGTGCCCTGGATTTCGACGAATTTTCCGGTGCCGGTCATGACGAAATTGGCGTCGGTATGGGCCTCGACGTCTTCGAGATAGTCGAGATCAAGTAGGGGCGTACCGCGATAGATGCCACAAGACACGGCCGCGACCGAATCGCGCAAAGCCTTGCCCTTGGTCAGTTTGCGCTCGTCCATCCACTTGATGGCATCGGCCAGCGCCACATAGGCGCCGGTGATCGAGGCGGTGCGGGTGCCGCCATCGGCTTCGAGCACGTCGCAGTCGAGCGTCACCTGGTTTTCGCCCAGCAGCGGCAGGTCGACAATGGCGCGGAGCGAGCGGCCGATCAGGCGCTGGATTTCCTGGGTACGGCCGGTCTGCTTGCCGGCGGTGGCTTCACGGCGGGTGCGCGAGCCGGTAGCGCGGGGCAGCATGCCATATTCGGCGGTGACCCAGCCCTGGCCCTTGCCGCGCAGCCAGCCGGGGAGACTGGTTTCAACCGTGGCGGTGACCAGAACCTTGGTATTGCCGAACGAGACGAGGCACGAACCCTCCGCCTTCATGGCGACATTGCGCTCGATCTTTACGTCGCGCATCTGGTTGGGCTCACGTCCGGAAGGTCGCATCAGAAATCCGCTCGAAAATTACCGTTAACCGCCTCTTAACGCTCATTGGCCGGGCTCACAAGACGCGCCGGCTTGGCGCGCGGCAGCAATGCGCTTAAATGAGGGCCTAGGGTTAAAGCGGAAGATTTTATCCAAAACTCATGGTCAGACCCCCCGAAGACTTTTTGAGCGTGCTGAACGCCCGCAGCCAGGACATCTTTCGCAAGATCGTCGAACGCTATCTCGATACCGGCGCGCCGGTGGGTTCGCGCGACCTATCCCGCATGCTGCAGGTGGGCCTGTCGCCGGCTTCGGTGCGCAATGTCATGGCCGATCTTGAAGATCTCGGGCTGATCGCGGCGCCCCATACCTCGGCCGGGCGCGCGCCGACGCAGGAGGGCCTGCGGTTCTTCGTCGATGCCATGCTGGAGGTCGGCGCGGTCAACGAGGTCGAACGCAGCCAGATCGCCAAGAGCATCGAGGGGCAGCACCGGGGGCAGGTGGAGGATGTGCTCACCGAAGCCAGCCAGTTGCTCTCCGGGCTCAGTCAGGGCGCCGGCGTGGTGATCGCCACCAAGGCCGATATCGTCCTGAAACACATAGAATTTGTGCGACTGGACCAGACGCGCGCCATGGCGATCCTCGTCGGCCAAGACGGGCAGGTGGAAAATCGCATCATGGATGTGGCGCCCGGGATGACCGCTGCAGCCTTGACCCAGGCCGGCAACTACCTCGCCCGCCACGTGGTGGGCCGCACGATTGCCGAGGCGCGCAAGACGCTGGGCGAGCAGAGGGCCGAGCAGAGGGCCGAGCTCGACGAGTTGACGCAGAAGCTGGTTGATGCCGGGATCGCGACGCTGACCCAGGCGTCGCCAGCCAGCCAGCCGACCGTCATCGTGCGTGGCCGGGCAAACCTGATCAACGACGCCATGGCCAGCGATGAACTCAGCCGCATGCGGCAATTGTTCGACGAGCTGGAAAGCAAGGACGGGCTGCTGGATCTTCTGGGCGATGCCGAGAAGGCGCAGGGCGTGCGCATTTTCATCGGCTCGGAAAACAAGCTGTTTTCGCTTTCTGGCTCCTCGGTCATCCTCTCGCCCTACAAGGATGCCAATGACAAGGTGGTCGGCGTGCTGGGCGTCATCGGGCCGACGCGGCTCAACTATGCGCGCATCGTGCCGGTGGTAGACTATACGGCCAATGTCATCAGCGCGATGATGGCGCGAAAGCGGTAGACTTGAAAAACCTGCCCGTTTGGCCGATATCGCAGTCAAAATTCAAACTTGCGGAACCACACAATGATGAGCGACGAAAACGCCGCCTCGGGCGAGATGCCTGAAGTCGAGATCCCGGCAGAAGTTGAAGTCGATCCGACCGAGGCGCTGCGCGCCGAAAACACTGAGCTCAAGGACCGCGTGCTGCGCACGCATGCCGAGATGGAAAACTTGCGCAAGCGTACCGAGCGCGATGTCGCCGATACGCGCAGCTATGCCATTGCCGGCTTTGCCCGCGACATGCTGAGCGCCACCGATGCGCTGAGCCGTGCCCTGATGGTGCTGCCGGCGGAAGCCCGCGAATCGGGCGACGCGACGACCAAGTCGCTGATCGAGGGCATCGAGATGGCCGAGCGCGAAATGCAGCGCCTCCTCGCCAAGCATGGCGTCAAGCCGATCGAGGCCGAGGGCCAGAAGTTCGACCCGCACAAGCATCAGGCGATGTTTGAAGTGCCCGATCCGAGCAAGCCGGAAGGCACGGTCGTGCAGGTGGTGCAGGCCGGTTTTGCCATTGGCGAGCGCGTGCTGCGCCCTGCCATGGTCGGCGTCGCCAAGGGCGGCCCGAGCCATGCGCCAAGCGACGAAGCGGTCGACAAGAGCGCCTGATTTTTTGGCTCTGCCATTCGGGCTTAGCCCTCATGGCCTTCTCAGCTAAAATCTGTCCACCGGACAGATTTTGCGGCAAGCCGCCGCTTCGAAGTTTCACGTGAATCCCCGCCCACACGGCGGGGATTTTCTTTTAGCCGAGGATTTCCTTGGACTGGATCCGCTCCACGCCTGCCTCCGCCATATCAGCCCAGGCCTTGGCGAGACTGCCATTGCTGTCGATGGCGCGGGTGGCGTCTTCGATGACGGTGACATCGTAACCGGCGGCGGCGCCGTCGATTGCCGTCCAGCCGACGCAGAAGTCGGTGGCGAGGCCGACGATGTAGAGGCGGCCGACGTCGCGTTCGTTGAGATAGCCGGCAAGGCCGGTCAGGGTCTGGCGGTCAGCTTCCTGAAAGCCGGAATAGGAATCGATGCCGCGGTTATAACCCTTGCGAATGATCAGCTGGCCGTGGGGAATGTCGAGACCGGCTGAGAGTTCGGCGCCGTGGCTGTTCCAGATGCAATGGTCGGGCCAGAGCACCTGGGTGCCATAGTCGAGTTCAACCGTCTCGAAAGGCGCCTTGCCGGGATGCTGGCTGGCAAAGGAGATGTGATCGGCGGGGTGCCAATCCTGGGTGAAGGCCACATTGGTGAACTTTTTCGCCAATGTGTTGACCAGCGGCACGATCTCATCGCCGCCCGCGACGGCAAGGTTGCCTTCGGGCAGGAAGTCGTATTGCACATCGACGACGACCAATACGTCATCCGGCTTGATCTCGATCGTCATCGCTAATCCTAACTACTTGATCCATTCGGCGCGCATAAGGCCACGCACAGAATTACCCAGCCAGATTGCCTCGGCCTGTTCCAGATCGTCCAGCCGCAAAATCGTCGCCTCGGCCCTGCCGCTGGCGATCAGCTCGGCGCGCAGCGTGCCGGGCAGCAGGCCCGAGGACAGGTCCGGCGTCAGCAGCCTGCCATCGCGCTCGATGAAAAGGTTAGTGATCGACCCTTCGGTCAGCTCCCCGCGTTCGTTGAGAAACAAAACCTCGTCCACGCCCGTCGCCGCATGGGCGGCAAGGCGCGGCGCATCATAGAAGGCGCGATTGATGGTCTTGTGGCGGAGCCAGAGGCTCTGCGAATCGAGTTTTTCGGCCGCGATGGAGAAGCGGAAGACTTCTGGATTTGGCGGCAGCGGTACGGCGGTGAGGGCGGGACCATCGTCCTCGAGCGTCAGGCGGATGCGCATGGGCGAATCGGCAAAGTGTTGCGATTCGAGGAGGGCCAGTATCTCGGCTCGATCGAAGGGCAGGGCGAAATAGGCGGCGGAGGCAGCGAGGCGATCCAGATGCCGGTCGAGCAGGGCATAGCCCGCGTCGCGTTCCCAGAGCAGGGTTTCGATCAGCGTCACGGGTTCGGCAGGCTCGGTGAAAAATGCCATCTTGAGCAGAGCCTCACGATATTCGTCCTGGGCCACGCTATCGGCCACCACGCCACCGCCAATGCCGATCTCGCCATTGCCATGCATATCGACCACCGCGGTGCGGATGGCGACATTGAGGGTCACATCGCCATTGGGGGCGAAATGGCCGATCGAACCGGTATAGATGCCGCGCGGACCAGTTTCGACCTGATGGATGATTTCCATCGAGCGCAGTTTGGGCGCACCGGTGATCGAGCCGCAGGGAAAGAGGTTTTCCAGAAGTTCGGTCGTGGTGACGCCAGACCTGCGCCGAGCCGTGATGCCCGAGGTCATGGTGTGAAGCGTTGAATAAGTCTCCACCGTAAAGAGGTCCGTCACCTTCACCGAGCCGATCTCGGCTATCCGGCCGAGGTCATTGCGCAGGAGATCAACGATCATAAGGTTCTCGGCACGATTCTTTTCGTCGCCTGCCAGCTGGGCTTTTCTGGCCTCGTCCTCGGCCTGTGTTTGGCCCCGCTTCAGCGTGCCCTTCATCGGGCGGGCCGCAAGCCGGCCGTCGCGGCTAGAGACGAAGAGCTCCGGCGAGCGGGAAAGGATCCACTGCTCACCCGTATTGATCAGCGCGCCATAGGCCACGGCTTGCTTGCGCACGAGCTGGCGATAGAGCGCGACGGGGCCACCCTCCAGCCGAAAGCCGGCCTTGAAGGTCAAATTGACCTGATAGGTATCGCCCGCGGCGATCAGGCTCTTGACCGTATCGAAGACCCTTTCGTATTCGGGCTTGCTCCAGCGTGGCAGGATATCCACGGCCTGACCGGTTGCGCTGCCAGCCAGTTCGGCAAGGCGTCGATCGACCTCCTGAGCAGTCAATCGCTCCGGCGCGTCGTAGATACCGAACCAAAGCAGCAGCGCGCCTTTCGGCATCAAGTGTTCAAGGCGCTCCTCGAAGGCAAAGCCGGCCTCATAGGCCAGGTAGCCGGCGACGTGCAGGCCTTGCGCATTGGCGGCTTCGAGCGCATGCAATGCCGCTCGAATCTCCTGCGCATCATGGGCCACGAGCACCTCTCGTGGCGCGGTGAACCAGAGGTTCTCGCCATGCGGATCGAGACTATCGTGCAGCAGGACGGTGCCGGGGGTGAACATGGCGGTGGTTCTAGGGAGTTTCGCCGTCCCCGTCACCTGCCCAAAGGTCCTGCACGAGGTCGCAAAACTGTCGCCACGGCGCTTGAAGCCCCATGCGCACCCCCCTATATAGCCAGCAAGCCCAGCAATGGGCGCATTCCAGTTGCAAGGAACCCGGCCCGAGCGGCCACGGGGCTGCCTCGCGAGAGGGGCTCCACAATGGGTTTGCTGAAAGAGAGGCTTGTATAATGGCTAAAGTCATCGGTATCGACCTGGGCACCACCAATAGCTGCGTTGCAGTCATGGACGGTTCCAATCCCAAGGTCATCGAAAACGCCGAGGGTGCGCGTACCACCCCCTCGATGGTTGCATTTTCCAAGGATGGCGAGCGCCTCGTTGGCCAGCCGGCCAAGCGCCAGGCTGTCACCAATCCGGAAGGCACGCTGTTTGCCGTCAAGCGCCTGATCGGCCGCCGTTACGACGACAAGGTCGTGGCCAAGGACAAGAACCTTGTGCCCTTCAAGATCGTCTCGGCCGACAATGGCGACGCATGGGTTGAAGCCTCGGGCGAAAAGTATTCGCCCTCGCAGGTTTCCGCCATGATCCTGCAGAAGATGAAGGAAACCGCCGAGTCCTATCTCGGCGAGAATGTGACTCAGGCGGTCATCACCGTTCCGGCCTATTTCAACGATAGCCAGCGCCAGGCCACCAAGGACGCGGGCAAGATTGCCGGCCTTGAAGTGCTCCGCATCATCAACGAGCCGACGGCTGCTGCGCTGGCCTATGGCCTCGACAAGAAGAACACCGGCACGATCGCGGTCTATGACCTTGGCGGCGGCACGTTCGACGTCTCGATCCTCGAGATCGGCGATGGCGTCTTCGAAGTGAAGTCGACCAATGGCGACACGTTCCTGGGCGGTGAAGACTTCGACATGCGTCTGGTCGACTACTTGGCTGACGAGTTCAAGAAGGAGCAGGGCATTGACCTGCGCTCCGACAAGCTTGCGCTGCAGCGCCTCAAGGAAGCTGCCGAAAAGGCCAAGATCGAACTGTCGAGCTCGACCCAGACCGAAATCAACCTGCCCTTCATCACGGCAGACGCTTCGGGCCCGAAGCACCTGACTCTCAAGTTGAGCCGCTCCAAGCTTGAGTCGCTGGTTGACGACCTGATCCAGAAGACCATGGACCCCTGCAAGCAGGCCATGAAGGATGCCGGCGTTACCGCTGCCCAGATCGACGAAGTCGTGCTGGTCGGCGGCATGAGCCGCATGCCCAAGGTGCAGGAACTGGTCAAGCAGCTGTTCGGCAAGGAACCCCACAAGGGCGTGAACCCGGACGAAGTCGTGGCCCTTGGTGCTGCGATCCAGGCCGGCGTGCTGCAGGGCGACGTCAAGGACGTGCTGCTGCTCGACGTGACCCCGCTGTCGCTGGGCATCGAGACGCTGGGTGGCGTGTTCACCCGTCTGATCGATCGCAACACGACCATCCCGACCAAGAAGAGCCAGACCTTCTCGACCGCCGAGGACAACCAGAGCGCGGTGACGATCCGCGTGTTCCAGGGCGAGCGCGAAATGGCAGCCAATAACAAGCTGCTGGGCAATTTCGACCTGGCGGGTATTCCCTCCGCACCGCGCGGCGTGCCGCAGATCGAAGTGACCTTCGACATCGACGCCAACGGCATTGTGCAGGTTTCGGCCAAGGACAAGGGCACCGGCAAGGAGCAGCAGATCCGCATCCAGGCCTCGGGTGGCCTGTCGGACGCCGACATCGAAAAGATGGTCAAGGAAGCCGAACAGAACGCCGAGTCGGACAAGAAGCGCCGCGAGGCCGTCGAAGCCAAGAACCAGGCCGAGTCGCTGATCCACTCGACCGAAAAATCGCTCAGTGAATATGGCGACAAGGTTTCGGCCGAGATCAAGACCGAGATCGAGACCGCGATCACCGACCTCAAGGCCGTCGTCGATGGCGAAGATGGCGACGTGATCAAGGAAAAGACCGACGCGCTGGCCCAGGCCTCGATGAAGCTGGGCGAGGCCATGTACAAGGCATCGCAGGCTGAAGCCGAAGCCAAGGCCAATGGCACGCAGGATGAGGACGAAGACGATGTCGTTGACGCCGACTTCGAAGAGGTCAAGGACGACGACGACAAGAAATCGGCATAAGAGCTGGACGACTTCTTGCGAAAGGCCCGGTGACGACACCGGGCCTTTTTGATTCCGAGTGATCCACGTGAATCATTGCCCGAAATTAGGCTCAATCGCGCCCAAGTGGTGGCGGCTTTTGCGCGCCAGATGGGATCACGACAATGAGAGGCCTCATCATGAGCGATTCGCACGAGGGCTATTCGGCAGCACCGGCGCCATCCGGTTCCATCGGACGGCTGGCGGAGCTGTTTGGTGGCGATCCGATGAGCCGGCTCGATGCCGACATGAAGCATGTGCTGGACCGCCTGACCGAACTGGGTGCACGCTCGCTCGAGCATCTGACGCCCGAGATGGCGCGACGCCAGCCGCAGCCCAGCGAGGCCATTGCGGC
This sequence comes from Candidatus Devosia phytovorans, assembly GCA_029202405.1. Taxonomy (NCBI): domain Bacteria; kingdom Pseudomonadati; phylum Pseudomonadota; class Alphaproteobacteria; order Hyphomicrobiales; family Devosiaceae; genus Devosia; species Candidatus Devosia phytovorans. The sequence goes on from CP119312.1 coordinate 3,801,238, forward strand.
GATCCTGGGCCAGCAGAGCCGCGAGCGGCCCGATGATGGCGTTGAGACCGAAGACATTTCCGTCACTGGTGCCGAAGGTGAATTGCCGGCGCGGATCTACCGGCCGGCGGGGCTGCTGAGCCGGCTCAATCCGGTGGTGCTTTATTTTCACGGCGGCGGTTTCGTCACCGGTGATCTCGACAGCCATGACGCTTCGGCCCGGGCGCTGGCGCGGCGCACCGGGGCGATCGTGGTTTCGGCCCATTATCGGCTGGCGCCTGAACATCGCCTGCCGGCGGCGCATGAGGATGCCTGGGCGATCTGGCAGTGGCTGATCGGCAAGGTCGAGGAGCTCAATGGCGATTCCAAGCGCCTTGCCGTAGCTGGCGAGGACGCTGGCGGCAATCTTGCGATGCATATTGCGCTCTCCGCACGGGATGCAGGCAATGCGCAACCGGTGCATCAGCTGCTGATCCATCCGATCGCCGGCAGCGACATGGCGACGGCTTCCTATGGCGAAATGCTGCGGGCGCGGCCGATCGGCCTGCCGGCCATGCGCTGGCGCTATCGCCATCTGGTGGAGAACCAGGATGATCTCAAGGATAGCCATATCGACCTGGCAACGCGGGAAGACCTGGCGGGTGTGGCACCGGCCACGCTGATCCTCGCCGGGCTCGATCCGTTGCGCTCGGAAGGCGCCGCGCTGGCCGAGGCGCTAGAAGCGGCCCATGTGCCGGTCAGCAGCTGGATCTATGAAGGCGTGACGCAGGGCTTTTTCGGTCTCGGCCTCGTGGTGACCAAGGCACTGTTTGCCCAATCGGACGCGGCAGACGCCCTCAGCAAGGCTTTCGCACCTGCTCGCAAGAGCTAGTTCTGGTGGTCGCGCGTTCGAAGCGGAAAACCGGTACCCACTTTTCCTGAACGCGCTCGGAAGAGCTGATCTGCGGCGGGGTCTGTTGCCCCTGAGCCTCACGCTTGATAAGACGCCAGTGAAGGATCGACCCCAGCCCTTGCAGGGCGCGGGGTCGATTGCCATCTACGGGCTAGCATTCTGGTGGGGCGCGTTCGTCGCGACCGGCCGCATTTGGAGACGGTTTTGTCCAAACGGGATTTCTACGAAGTGCTCGGCGTCGAAAAGGGCGCCGACGATGCGGCGCTCAAGAGCGCCTATCGCAAGCTCGCCATGCAGCACCATCCGGATCGCAATCCGGGCAATGGCGAGGCGGAAGCCAAGTTCAAAGAAATCAACGAGGCCTATGACACGCTCAAGGATGGCCAGAAGCGCGCCGCCTATGACCGCTTCGGCCATGCTGCCTTCGAGAATGGTGGGCGCCCCGGTGGCGGTGGCTTCGGCAATGACTTCAACTCGTCGATGTCCGATATTTTCGAGGACATTTTCGGCGACTTCATGGGCGGCGGTGGCCGTCGTGGCGGTGGTGGCAATGCGGCCAAGCTGCGCGGCGCCGACCTGCGTTACAATCTCGAGATCTCGCTCGAAGAGAGCTTTGAGGGCCGCACCGTCGAGATCGACGTGCCGACCCTCGTCGGCTGCACGACCTGCGATGGCTCGGGCGCCAAGCCGGGGACCGGCACCCATACCTGCCGCCAGTGCAATGGCCATGGCAAGGTGCGTGCGGCCCAGGGCTTTTTCACCATCGAACGGACCTGCCCGGTCTGCCAGGGCCGTGGCCAGATGATGGACCAGCCCTGCACCGACTGTGCGGGCCAGGGCCGTCGCCAGGAAAACCGCAAGCTCTCGGTTGATATTCCCAAGGGTATCGAAGACGGCACGCGCATTCGCCTGGCCAATGAGGGCGAAGCAGGCCTGCGCGGTGGACCGCCAGGCGATCTTTATATTTTCATCTCCATCCGCCCGCATGACCTGTTCCAGCGCGATGGCGCGGACCTTTACGCCCGCGTGCCGATCGCCATGACGACTGCAGCGCTGGGTGGCGAATTCGAAGTGCCGACGCTCGATGCGGCGCGGGCCAAGGTCAAGGTTTCGGCCGGCACGCAGCCGGGTCAGCGCGTTCGCCTCAAGGGCAAGGGCATGCCGGTGCTGCGATCCAAGGATATCGGCGACCTCTATGTGCAGCTCGATATCGAGACGCCGCAAAATCTCAGCCGCCGTCAGCGCGAGTTGCTGGAAGAGTTTGCCCAGCTCGAGACGGAAGAAAACAGCCCGACCTCGGGCGGGTTCTTCTCCAAGCTGAAAAAGATGTTTGATGCCTGATATGAAAATCCCCGCTGACGCGGGGATTTTTGTTTTCAGGGGAGCGACAGTTCGCTCCCGGTCAGCTCGCTGGAGAGGTCCGTCAGGGCCTGTCGTGCGGCCGCCTCGACATCGGCCAGAGCCGTGCCATAGGGCACTTCCAGTCCGAGGCGCTTGGCCGGATCGTCCGACCAGGCAAAGGAGACATAGCTCTTTCTGGCCTGCAGATCGTGGCTGAGATGGGTCACGACAAGCTTGGACGTCATCTGACTCTCCTATTCCGTCGGCATCTGGCTCATGTCCATCCAGACATATTCCCACGTATGCCCGTCGATGTCTGCCACGGCGCGGGAATACATGAAGCCATAATCCATGGCATCGCGGGTCTCGGTGCCGCCCGCCTTGATGCCGGCGTCGGCGATAGCGTCGACCGCCTCGCGGCTGTCACGCGACAGGGCATAGAGCGCACCGGTCTGGCTCCTGGCGTCCGGGATGGGCTTGGACGAGAATTGCGCGAATTTTTCATGCGTCAGCACCATCACATAGATGGTGTCGCTGATGATGATGCAGGCCGCCGTATCGTCGGTGAACTGCGGATTGTGGTCAAAGCCCTGCGCCTTGTAATAGGCCATGGAGGCCTTGAGGTCAGCGACCGGCACATTGACGAAGATCATGGTCGACATGGTTCTCTCTCCCGAAAGCAAGTTGTCCTGAGCTAAAGAAATTGATCGCAAAAGGTCAATCCTATTGCCTCAACGAGCGAGGTAAGCCACTTTCGACAGACTGCGCGTGGAGATTGCATGAAAACGGCCCTGACGCTTTCCGGCTCGATCCGCCAGGGGTCGTTCAACCAGCTGTTGCAGGCCCATGTCGGCCGCAAGCTTGAAGCTGCCGGCGTCAGCGTCAATGCGATCAGCCTTGCCGACTTTCCCATGCCGATCTTCAACGAGGATCTGGAAGCGGACAATGTCCCGCAGGCGGCGGCAGAACTCGCCGAGCTGTGGCGCAGCCATGACATCATCTTCATCGCCAGCCCGGAATATAACGGCGGCACGCCGCCCCTGTTGATCAACACGATCACCTGGCTCAGCCGGCAGAGGCCCGGCGTTTTTCGCCATGCCGTCTTTGGCATCGGCGGGGTGAGCTCGGGCAAATATGGCACGATCTTCTCCTTGAGCCATCTGCGCGATTCCCTCTCCAAGGTCGGTGCGCTGGTGGTGCCGACGCTGCTCGGCATCGGGCCGGCGGAAGAGGCGCTGGATGCGCAAGGCAATCCCACCGAGCCGGCGATCATTCGCAAGGTCGATGCGATCGTGCACGAACTCACCCATTTCAGCCGAGGATGACCGGATATGCGGGCACTTTATATCACTCACCCGCAAGTCCAGATGGATCCTCATATTCCCGTGCCACTCTGGGGGCTGTCAGCCGTCGGGCGAGCGCGGGCGGAGGCCTTTGCCCGCTCGGGCGTGGTACCGCGCGGGGCGATGGTGTTTTCGAGCCGCGAGCGCAAGGCGCTGGAACTGGCCGAGCTGATCGCGGCCCAGGCCGGCACGCCGGTCTTTGCCGATCACCTGATGGGCGAGAATGATCGCAGCTCCACCGGGTTTTTGCCGCCGGAATTGTTCGAGGCCCACGCCGACCGGTTCTTTGCCGAACCCGAGGTCAGTGCCGATGGCTGGGAAAAGGCTGCCGATGCGCAACGCCGCATCGTTTCGACCGTCACCACCGCCATGGCCAGCGTGCCGCGCGGCACGGCGGCGATCTTTTGCGGTCATGGCGCGGTGGGTACCCTGCTCAAGTGCCATGTGGCGGGGCGTGTGATCTCCCGCGCTGAAGACCAGACCCGCACCGGCGGCACCGGCGGCGGCAATTGTTTCACCTTTGACCTCGTGGCCCAGGAGCTGGGTTGCGAATGGACGCGATTGGAAGATTTCGCCTTCGACTGGTTCGGTGCGGTTGCGACTGCGGACGAAATGATCTAGTCCCGAGACAACATCGACATCGGAGGAAGACTCATGGCTGGCCAATTGATCGTGGGCCTCGACGTTTCGTCGCGCGCCCGCGCCGAGGAAATCGTGTCGCTGCTGGGTGACAGCGTCAATTTCTACAAGATCGGCTATCAATGCTTTTATGGCGCAGACGGCTTTGCCCTGGGCAAGGCGCTGATCGCTGCCGGCAAGCAGGTGTTCTTTGACCTCAAGCTCCTCGATATCGACAATACGGTCGAAAAGGGCGTCGCTGCCTTCGCCGAGACTGGCGCGAAAATGCTGACCGTCCATGCCTATCCCAAGACCATGCGTGCCGCTGCGAAGGCCAGCGCGGGCTCGGGTCTCTGCGTGCTGGGCGTCACCGTCCTCACCTCGATGGACGATGCCGATGTCAAGGAAGCGGGCTATGAGCGCGATGCGGCGGGCCTCGTGGCGCTGCGAGCACAGCAGGCACGCGATGCCGGCATTGGCGGTCTCGTCAGTTCTCCCCATGAGGCAGAAATGGTGCGCACGATCGTCGGGCCAAAGCTCGCCATCGTCACTCCCGGCATTCGCCCCACGGGCAGCGCTGCAGGCGACCAGAAGCGCATCATGGGCCCTGGCGAGGCACTGGCTGCCGGCGCGACGCATCTTGTGGTTGCCCGCCCGATCATCGAGGCACCCGACCCCGCCGCCGCCGCCAAGGCGATCCTGGCCGAAATGAACAGCGGGACACGCCTGGCATGAGCAAATTCTCCGCCTGTATCGACATGCTTTTCGTTCCGGAAACCGATGATCCCGCGGCGCGCATCCATCTGGCCAGGACGGCAGGCATGGATGCAGTTGAATTCTGGCTCTGGTCCAACAAGGATCTCGACGCCATCGAAAAGGCGCTGAACGAAACCGGGCTCAAGCTGGCCGGTATCGTTGCCGAGCCTTTTGCCGATCTGACGCGCGCCAGCGACCATGGCCGATTTCTCGCCGGGCTTGAAAAGAGCCGCGATGTCGCGCTGCGGCTCGGCGCCGAAGTGTTGATCTGTCAGTCCGGGCCGCTGCTGGCCGACGTTGACCGGCAGAAACAGCACGACGACTTGCGAAGCGCCATGTTGCGTTCAGCCGATGTGCTCAAAGGGTCGGGGGTGCGGCTCGGGCTCGAACCGCTCAATGATCGCGTCGACCATCCCGGCTATTATCTCACGAGCACGATCGAAGCGCTGGAGATCGTCGATCAGGTCGATCGCCCCGAAATTGGCATCACCTTCGATCTCTACCATGCCATGGTCATGGGCGAGGACCCGATCTCGGAAATCGAGAAGCATGTCCACCGCGTCGCGCATGTGCATATCGCCGATCATCCTGGCCGCAACCAGCCGGGCAGCGGCAGGCTCAATCTGAAGCCAGCGATAAAATGGCTTGAGGCCAATGGCTATGACGGCTTCATCGGCCTCGAGTTTCGTCCGACAGGCGGCACCATGGATGCGCTTGAGATGATGCGAAAGAGCCTGGGACTTTAGCCCGCAAGGCCATGCTGGCGGCTGAGATCCTGCAGATCCAGCTGCGGGCGGGCGCCGATGTGGGAAATCACCTCGCTTGCCGCCAGACACCCGGTCTTGAGAGAGGCTTCCAGCGTCTGGCCGCGGGCCATGCCAAGCAGGAAGCCGGCGGCGAAGAGGTCGCCGGCGCCAGTGGCATCGACGACCTTGTCGATGGGAAAGGCGGGGACGGAGGTCACCTCGCCATTGTAAATGACCATGGCGCCATCGGCGCCCATGGTGATGGCGGCCAGTTCGGTGTCCTTGGCCACTTGGCGCACGGCTTCGCCGAGGTCTTCGGTCTCGTAGAGCGATTTCAGCTCATGCACATTGGCAAAGACGTAATCGATGGTCTTTGAGCGCATCAGGTCGAGGAATTCGGCGCGGTAGCGGTCGACGCAGAAGGGGTCGCTGAGGGTGAAGGCGGCGGCGCGCTCGTTCTTGTGGGCGTAGTGGGCAGCCAGGACGAAGGCCTTCTTGGCTTCCACGGGATCCCAGAGGAAGCCTTCCATATAGGTGATGGCGGCAGAGCCGATCTCGTCGGGCTTGATGTCCTGCTCGGTCAATTGTTGGCAGGCGCCCAGATAGGTGTTCATGGTGCGCTCGCCGTCGTCCGAGACATAGATCATGCAGCGGGCGGTGAGGGCGCCGTTCTTGAGGCGGGACGTGGTGTAATGCACGCCGATGTCGTTGAAATCGGCCTCGAAGACATCGCCCAGCGGATCATCGGCAACCTTGCCAACAAAAGCGGCGCGACCGCCGAGCGAAGCAACGCCCGCGGCGGTATTGGCGGCGCTGCCACCGGAAATCTGCTGCCGCTCCAACGGCATGCGGCCATAGAGATATTCGGCCCGATCGGTATCGATCAGATGCATGATGCCCTTATTCATGCCTTCCGCCTGTATGAAGCCCTCGGGAGCCGGTGCGATGATATCGACAATCGCATTGCCAATGGTGAGGACGTCGAAGCGGGTCTGGGTCATGAAGGGGTTCCAGCACGGAAGAGGGCGGAAGCCGGTTTAGAGGAAGCAGACGCGATGGGCAAGTTTGGGGTCAGTGCGCCCTAAGGATCGTGGCGATCAGCGAATCCACATCCTCGCCCTCGCGCATGGCGATCTGGCCTTCGAGCAGCAGGGTTGCCAGCCCGTGGACGCGTGACCAGGCCGATAGGGCCGCAATTCGCCCGTCGGTGGTGTCGCCACCACTGACCTGGCGGAGCGTGGCAAAGGCCGCATCGGCGGCCATGCGCAGGCCGGGCCGGTTGTTGCGGCGCAGTTGCGCGGAGAACATCAGGCGAAAGAGGGCGGCATTGTCGAGGGCAAAGCGGACATAGGTACGACCCATGGCCGAAAGCAGGTCAGGCGGATTGTGCGTCGCCACCTCCTCCAAGGCACGGGTGAAGCGCTGGAATCCGGTGACGGCCAAGGCTTCGAGCAGCGCCGCGCGCGAATCGAAATGGCGATAGGGGGCGGCAGGAGATACGCCGACCGCACGGGCCAGATCGCGCAGACCCAGACCCGCCTCCCCCTCTGCCTCGATGATGACCAGAGCGGCCTCAAGCAGGGCATGGCGCAGATTGCCGTGGTGATAGGGGGCGTTTGTGGCAGATGTTGACATTGATTACTTTACGCTCGATATATGTAAGCATCGATAACATGGCATGTTGAGGATGCGCAAATGGATATCGACCTTATCCTGGCCTCTGCCCATCATCTGGCGGTTTTTGCCTTGGTGGCGCTGTTTGCCGCCGAGTTTGCATTGTTCCGCCCGGGACTGTCCGGCCAGCGCATCGGACAGCTGGCCAAGATTGATGCCGCCTATGGCGGCGTGGCGGGCCTCGTCATCATCGTCGGCATTGTGCGCGTCATTTTCGGCGCGGTGGGCTGGGAGTATTATGTTTCCAACCACGCCTTCTGGGGCAAGATGGCGGCGTTTGTCGTCATGGGCCTGCTCACCATCCAGCCGACGATCGCCATCCGCAAATGGCTCAGGGCATCGGCAGGGCAGGAGAATTATGCAGTGCCAGCGGCGGAAATCGCCATCAGCCGACGCTTCGTGCATCTGCAGGCCTTCTGCCTGTTGCTGATACCCGTGTTCGCCGCGGCCATGGCGCGGGGCTATGGCAGCTAGGCTGCGTGTTTTGGCAGCGGCTTGTTGGGGAAGGGCGTCTTCGGCTCGAAGCGGCACCATTTTGCAATCTCGCAGCGCCAGCACTCCGGCTTGCGGGCCTTGCAGACATAACGGCCGTGCAGGATCAGCCAGTGGTGGGCGTGCAGCATATATTGCTCGGGGATGACCTTGAGGAGGGTCAGTTCCACCGCCAAGGGCGTCTTGCCGGGCGCCAGGCCCGTGCGATTGCTGACGCGGAACAGGTGGGTATCCACCGCGATGGCCGGCTGCTTGAAGAAGATGTTGAGCACGACATTGGCGGTCTTGCGGCCCACGCCGGGCAAGGCTTCCAGACTCTCGCGATCATCGGGGACTTCGCCATGATGCTTGTCGATCAGGATCTGGCTCAGCGCAAAGACATTCCTGGCCTTGCCGCGATAGAGGCCGATGGTGCGCACCAGTTCGGTGATGCGCTCGACGCCCAGTGCCACCATCTCCTGAGGCGTGGTCGCCAAGGCGAAGAGATGTTTGGTCGCCTTGTTGACGCCGACGTCGGTGGCCTGGGCGGACAGAACCACCGCCACCAGGAGCGTGAAGGCGTTGGAATAGTCCAGTTCGCCTTTGGGTTCGGGCTCTATTTCATGGAAGCGGTGGAAGATGGCTTCGACATGGGCCTTGGGCAAGGTCTTCACTTTTTTGGCTGGGGCCATTCTCTCACCCGTGATTCTGAGCCTATAGTCTCTATCAGAGAGATCGCCATGCCGATGCAAGCCACAAGAACAGTGCCGCTGTTTTCCGCAGCGCTCCGACCGGACCGGTCGCCCAAGATCATGGGCGGCTGGGTGTCGCTTGGCGTCGCCACCGTGCTGGCTACGCCGCTGGCCGTGATCGTTCCCGAAGCCCTGATCCCGATTGCCGTGGCCTTTGTCGGCGGCGTCACCGCCATGAGCTGGCTGACCTGGCACCAGTCGCGCCAGCGCAAGGTGACGCAGCAGCTCACGCTCTGGACCGACCAGCTCGAGATTGTCACCCGTAGCGGCAAGGGCGAACGGCTGCTCAAGCGATTCGATCCGCGCACGGTGCGCCTGGTGCTGCATCGCGACGATTACGAAAAGGTCGTTGCCATGACCCTGCGCCATGGCGAGGAGGCTTTCGAAATCGGCACCTTCCTCAGCGCCGAGGACAAGTCCAGTTTTGCCAAGGCCTTTGGCACGGCCCTGCGCCGGGCGCGCCACAGCTAGGCTTGCCGGTCAAAACCGGGTCGCAAGCTTGCCCGCCAACACCTACACAGAGGCCTCAAGCAGACGCATTGGGTGTTGCCATGAACCAGATGACCAGTATCAGCCCGGCCGAGGACTACGACACGATCCAGGCGGCCATCCGCTATCTCAGCGAGAACGGGCCGGAAGTAGCCGACCTTGGTCGGTTTTCGCGCGCCTTGGGCCTGAGCGAGCGGCAGCTGACGGACCTGTTCCGCCGCTGGTGTGGCCTCTCGCCCAAGAGCTTTGCCCAGGCCGTGGCGCTGGACCATGCCAAGACCCTCCTGCGCGCTAAGGAGAGCGTGCTTGATACGACCTATGAGGTGGGCCTCAGCTCGACCTCGCGGCTGCATGATCTGTTCGTAGCCTATGAAGCCATGCCACCCGGTATTTTTCGGGCCGGAGGCGCCGGGCTCGACATGGTCTGGGGCGTGGGGCCTTCGCCCTTCGGCACGGCCGTGGTGACGGCGACCGACTATGGCCTCTCGGGCCTCGGCTTTGCCGACGAGAATACGTCTATCCAGGCCGCGTTCGAGGATCTCGCCAATCGCTGGCCTAATGCCCGCTTCACCCGTGACGACACCCGCGTTGCGCCGATGATCGCCCAGGCTTTCGATCCGGCCCGCTGGTCTCCTGAGCATCCGGTGCGGGTCGTGCTGATCGGCACGGATTTCGAAGTGTCGGTCTGGGAGACGCTGCTGAAGATTCCGGTGGGCAAGGCCACGACCTATCAGAACGTTGCCAGCAAGATCGGCCGCCCGAAAGCTTCACGCGCCGTCGGCGCCGCCGTCGGCAAGAACCCGATTTCCTTCGTCGTGCCCTGTCACCGTGTAGTCGGCACATCCGGTGCGCTCACCGGCTACCACTGGGGCGTGCCACGCAAGCGGGCGATCCTGGGCTGGGAAGCCGGGGTAATCTCGGCAGCGCATTGAGGGGATGCCTTACCCTTCGGCCTGGCTCGGCGTTTCACGTGAATCCTCGGGCAGGTCGACGAGGCGACAGCAGTCCGCATCGAATATGAAGGTCGCCTGGGGATGCATGAAACTGGGCACATTGCGCGACCACCAGCGCGCCGACTGCGGCGAGACCTCGGCAAGGATGCGTATCGCTTCAGCCGACGGCACGACATAGCCGGTGTAGGTTCCTGCCGGATAGGGCCGGCGCAGCAGCCAGCGCAACCAGGTCTGCAGGCCTCTGGTTTCCGAGAGTACCGAATAGCCTTCCGTGGCGACTGCGTCCTGTGGATGCCCAGGATCGAGCGGCAGGATCAGGCCGATCCATGCCTGCCGCACCTTGAGCGGCGCATCGCCGAGCGGCATCGACGTGATTTCAATGCCGCGCAGACGATGCTCGCCCATCCGTCCCTCCCGCTCAGATCTCGACGCGCTCGCCGAGCTTGCCGCTGGCGTCGATCTTGTAGACCGTGGGCTGGCCGGTGGCGATTTCTCGCTTGAGGATCTGCTCGGGGGTCAGGTTCTCGATGGCCATGACCATGGCGCGGAGCGAATTCCCGTGTGCGGCGATGAGGACGGTTTTTCCGGCCTTCAACTTGGGCAGGATTTCTGCTTCGTAGTAGGGCAGGGTGCGGGCCGCGGTGTCCTTGAGCGATTCGCCACCGGGAGGCGGTACGTCATAGCTGCGGCGCCAGATCAGAACCTGTTCCTCGCCCCATTTGGCGCGGGCGTCGTCCTTGTTGAGACCCGACAGGTCGCCGTAGTCGCGTTCGTTGAGCGCGACATTGCGGACGATGGTGACGTTGAGAATGCCCATCTCCTCGAGGATCAGATCGAGCGTGTGCTGGGCGCGACGCAGAGCGGAAGTGTAGAACAGGTCCGGGGCAATGCCATGGGCCTTGAGCGCCTGACCGGTCGCTCGCGCTTCGCCAATACCCTGTTCGGTCAGGTTCGGATTGCGCCAGCCGGTAAAGAGGTTTTCGAGGTTCCACTCGCTCTGGCCGTGGCGGACGAGGATCAGGGTGCCGGTCATCATTGGTCTCCGAAGGTGAAGTGGGAACCGACACCCATGGCGTCGGCAATACGGGAAAAGTCGGCTTGGGTCGCCTTGAACAGCGATTTGCGGAAGTACATGCCCCAGTGGCTCTGGTCGGTGACGAAATCGAGCTGGGGCAGCAGGAGATAGATGTCGGCGTCCTGCGCATCGAGATAATGCGCGCGGCGGCTCCAGGCTTCAACGCCAGCGCCCATCACCGGGCTGGGTTCGGGCTCACCCTCGGCGACCACACCGATGGCCGTGAAACGGCGGACCGCTTCCTTGCCGCCAAGCGTTTCGGTGGGAGAATAGTAGGCGAAGGCATCGCCCGGCTGCAGTTGTTTCACGGCACTATGCTTGCCATGGGCAAACATGACGAAGCCTTGTTCGCGGCCCACGCGGACATGGGCCGCTGCCGCAACGCCGATCCAGCAGGTCGGTGCGGCCATGACGATCAGAGCCCCAGGACGTCGGTCATGGCGTAGAGGCCCGGCTTCTGACCGGCAGCCCAGAGCGCCGCGCGGGCGGCGCCATTGGCATAGATGGTGCGATCCTGGGCACGGTGGTTGAGCTCGATGCGCTCGCCTTGGCCGGCGAGGATCACCAGATGGTCGCCGATGACATTGCCGCCGCGCAGGGTAGCAAAGCCAATGGTGCCCGCCTCGCGGGGACCGGTATGACCATCGCGCACGCGCACCGAGTGGTCCTTGAGCGAAATGTCCCGGCCCTTTGCGGCCGCATCACCCAGAAGCAGCGCCGTGCCCGAGGGGGCATCGACCTTCTTGTTGTGGTGCATTTCGAGGATTTCAATGTCGTAGTCGGCCAAGGCAGCGGCGGCCTTTTCGACCAGGTTGGCGAGGACCACCATGCCCATGGAGAAATTGCCCGACTTGACGATCCTGGCACCGGCCTTGCCAGCTGCGGCAATCGCGCCGTCGTCCGCTTCGGAGCAACCGGTGGTACCGATGATATGGACGAGGCCCAGTTGGGCCGCTTTCTGCGCCAGGGCCACGCTGGCGGCGGGGGCGGTGAAGTCGATGATGGCATCGGCACCGACAAGGGCTGCGTCGATATCGTCGGAAATGGCAACGCCCAGTTCGGCGAGGCCGGCATGCAGGCCCGCATCGCGACCAATGGCCGGGCCGCCGGCGCGGTCAACGGCGGCATGGAGCGTGAGGCCCGGTGTCGCGGCAATGGCTGCGATATTGGCGACCCCCATGCGTCCGCCTGCGCCCGCCACAACCACCTTCACGTCAGCCATCACACCACTCCCGATTGGCTGGTCTCATAAATCATTTCGACGCGCTTTCGAACCTCAAAAGTGGAGCCACTGTTTCGGAAAGCGCTTTGTCAGCGCGCTGCGCCAGTGCCAAGACTTGCGCCCCATTGCTGTCATCATGCTAGGATTCAAAATCGCAGGCAAAGCAGGGGACTGAATTGACCATCACCAACGCGCTGGCCGGTATCGCGGTGGACGACATCAATGAGGCTCTGGAATTCTACGAAGTGCTGTTTGGCCGGATGGCCGATGCGCGGCCGATCAATGACGTCGCCGAATGGAAATTGCCGGGTGGCGGCTGGGTGCATGTACATGCCGATGCGGACCGGGCCGGCGCGTCGAGCCTGACGCTGATCGTCGATGACTTGGCCGAAGAGCTCGGGCGGTTAGGGCTGCATGGTCTTAACCCGGTCTCCAAAGCCATGGGCGACTTTTTCAAGACGGCGAAATTCCGCGATCCGGATGGCAACCAGATCGTCTTCAGCCAGCCGCAGCCGGGCACATATTAAACGCGCCGCAGCCGCACTTCCTCGATGAGATGGCTCTGGCCCTTCTTGAGGATCAGATCGGCACGGCCCCGCGTCGGCAGCACGTTTTCGAGCAGATTGGGCAGGTTGACCCGGCGCCAGACCTGGCGGCCGTAGTCGCCGGCTTCGTCCTGGCTCATTTCGGCAAAGCGGCGGAAGAAGGAGGTCGGGTCCTTGAAGGCGGTTTCGCGCAGACGGAAGAAGCGCTCCATGTACCAGGATTCAAGGTCGTCATTGTCGGCGTCGATATAGATCGAGAAGTCGATGAAATCGGAAGCAAAGAGAATGGGCTTGCCATCCCTGGGCAATTCGCCGGGCTGGAGAATGTTGAGCCCCTCGACGATCAGGATGTCGGGCCGGTCCACGATGATCTCGCTGCCGGGCACGACGTCATAGACCAGATGCGAATAGACCGGCACCTGCATCTCGCCCTTGCCCGATTTGACGTCGGACAGGAACTGCACGAAACGCGCGCGGTCGTAGCTTTCGGGAAAACCCTTGCGGTTCATGATGCCCCGGGCTTCGAGCACCGCATTGGGATGCAGGTAGCCGTCTGTGGTGACGAGATCGACCTTGGGGCTCGACGGCCAGCGCTGCAGCAGGGCCTGGAGGATTCGCGCCGTGGTCGATTTGCCCACCGCAACCGATCCGGCGACGCCGATGATGAAGGGGACTTTCTGATCGGGTGTTTCGAGGAAGCGCGTCGAGACATTGTGCAGGCCCTGGATGGCTTCCACGTAAAAAGACAGCAGGCGCGTCAGGGGCAGATAGACCTCTTCGGCCTCTTCGAGCGAGATCGGATCGCTGAGGGTGCGCAGGCGCGCAATGTCCTCACGCGTCAGCGTCATCGGCTCGTCGGCGCGCAGGGCGCTCCACTGGGTCTTGGTGAAATGGTGATAGGGCGCAGGCAGGGGCGAACGCTTGGCCATTACTGGTGGTCTTTCCGGGAGGCTTTTTCGGCAAGGCCCGATTGGGCCGTGCGGGCGTCGAGTTCGGCCATGACTTCCGCCAGCGGCAGGTCGGCGGCCTTGAGCACGACCAGCAGGTGGTAGAGCAGGTCGGCGCTTTCCTTGACCAGTTCGGCGCGATTGCCGGTCACCGCAGCGATCACCGCTTCGGTGGCTTCCTCGCCGAGTTTCTGGGCGCATTTCTCCATGCCGCGGGCAATCAGTTTTGCCGTGTAGCTTTCATCGGGCGAGGCCGCGGCGCGGCTGGCGATACGGGTTTCGAGCGTTTCAAGATTCATCTGCACGCACTCCGGGTGCTTCAAACAGTCAGGCGCTAAAGAAGGCCATCAAGACGCACGGCAACACCATGCTCGCGCATATAGGCCTTGGCCTGCGGAATGGTGAAGGTGCCGAAATGGAAGATGGAGGCGGCGAGCACCGCACTGGCATGGCCTTCCTTCACACCATCGACCAGGTCCTGCAACGTGCCCACACCGCCCGAGGCGATGACCGGCACTTCCACTTCGTCGGCAATGGCGCGGGTCAGCTTGAGATCAAAGCCCGACTTGGTGCCGTCGCGATCCATGGAGGTCACCAGCAATTCGCCAGCGCCGCGCTCGACCATGCGGGCTGCAAATTCCACCGCGTCGAGGCCCGTCGGCTTGCGCCCGCCATGGGTGAAGATTTCCCATTCGCTGCGATTATCGCCACCGACCTGCTCGGTGAGCCGCTGCTTGGCATCGACCGAGACGACGATGCATTGGTTGCCGAACTTGTCGGCAGCGCGGGCGATGAAATCGGGATCGCTGACGGCGGCCGAATTGATCGCCACCTTGTCGGCACCGGCCAGCAGGAGCTTGCGGATATCCTCGATCGAACGGACGCCACCGCCCACAGTCACCGGCATGAAGCAATGTTCGGCCGTGCGCGCCACGACGTCGAAAATCGTGTCGCGGCCTTCGTGGCTGGCGGTGATGTCGAGGAAGGTGAGTTCGTCGGCGCCGGCGGCGTCATAGGCCATGGCGGCTTCGACGGGGTCACCGGCATCGATCAGATCGACGAATTGCACGCCCTTGACCACACGGCCACCGGCCACGTCCAGACAGGGGATGAGGCGGGTTTTCAGGGTCATGCCGCAGCTTTCAGAAGCGCCAATGCTTCACGTGAATCAATCCGCCCGTCGTAAAGCGCCCGGCCCGAGATGGCGCCTTCGAGCACTTTGGCGTCGGGCTGGGTCAGGCGGGTGATATCCGCCATTGAAGCCAGGCCACCCGAGGCGATGACAGGAATGGAGGTGGCGTGGGCCAGCTCCAGGGTCGAATCCCAGTTGATGCCGGCCAGCACGCCATCGCGGTCGATGTCGGTATAGATGATGGCGGCGACACCCGCACCTTCGAAGCGTTTCGCCAGCTCGATGATCGAGAGCTCCGAGGTCTCGGCCCAGCCCTCCACCGCGACCATGCCCTTGCGCGCGTCGATGCCGACAGCGACCTGGCCGGGCCACTTCTGCGCAGCTTCCTTCACCAGCGCCGGATCGCGCACAGCGACCGTGCCGAGAATGACGCGAGCGAGACCCTTGTCGAGCCAGCTTTCGATATGGGTGAGATTGCGAATGCCGCCGCCGAGCTGGACGGGGAATTTTACGCTTTTCAGGATGGCTTCGACGGCGGCGCCGTTGACGCTCTCGCCGGCAAAGGCGCCGTTGAGGTCGACGACGTGGAGATAGTCGAATCCCTGGTCCTCGAAACTTTTCGCCTGGTCCGCGGGATCGTCATTGAAGACGGTTGCCTGCTCCATGTCGCCGAGCTTCAGGCGCACGCATTGGCCGTCCTTGAGGTCGATGGCGGGAAAGAGGATCACGGTGTCCACCTCAGGAAGTTATCGATGAGCTTCAGGCCCAGTGCCTGGCTTTTTTCCGGGTGGAACTGGGTGCCGAAAATATTGTCGCGGCCGACGCAGGCCGTCACCGTGCCGCCATAGCTGGTGGTGGCAAGGAGCGTGTCATCGCTTTCGGTGACGAGGTGGTAGGAATGCACGAAATAGGCATGCAGCCCCTCAGGGCCATCCGGAATGCCATCGAGCAGCGCATGCGGGCGGGTGACCGAAATGGTGTTCCAGCCCATGTGCGGGATTTTGAGGCTTGGGTCGGATGGCGTGATCTTCTGCACTGCGCCGGGGATCCAGCCGAGACCGGGGGTCACGGTCTTTTCGCGACCTTCGCTGGCCAGAAGCTGCATGCCGACGCAGACGCCGAGAAAGGGCGTGCCACCGCGGATGACGCGCTCCTCGATTACGTCCACCATGCCAGCCACCGCATCGAGCCCCGCCTTGCAATCGGCGAAGGCGCCGACGCCGGGCAGCATGATGCGATCGGCCTGGCGCACGCGGTCGGGGTCGGCGGTGACTTCCACGGCAATGCCAAGCGGCGTCGCCATGCGCTCAAAAGCCTTGGCGGCCGAGTGCAGATTGCCGGCGCCGTAGTCGATGATCGTTACCAGGCTCATCGGATGGCCTCCAGTCGTGCCATGTCGTCGCTCAGTGCCACGCGGTTGTCGCGAAAGCTCCAGCCGCGCCAGGCGAGGCCATGGCGGCGCAGGCCGGATGCGGCAAGACCGAGCCAGAGGGCCGCGAGGACATAGAGTGCAAAAACGGCGTCGCCGCCGATGACGGCCGAGAGCAGCACAAGCACGACAAGCTTGATGGCCCAGGCGAGCGTTTCGAGCCAGAGACCGTGGCGCAGAAGGAAGGCGGGCGGGAGCAGGGCGGCGAACCAGGAAAAACGCTCCGGGATCGCGGCGGGCAATTCAGGCCGACCCGGCTGGGGGTCATAGATGGCATAAAGGGTCATGGCGCTTCCATACCGGTTGCGGCAGCACTTAGAGGAATTTTGACGTGGGTGGAAGGGACGATGCCCCTTCCAGCCGGCTCGCTAGAGCGTGCCCTTGGTGCTGGGCACGCGGTCGCTGGCCCGCGGATCGATTTCCACTGCCTCGCGCAGGGCGCGGGCTACGGCCTTGAACATGGACTCGGCGAGATGATGGTTGTTGTCGAAATAGAAGTTTTCGATATGCAGCGTGATGCCGGCATTGATGGCCAGCGCCTGGAAGAACTCGCGGAACAGTTCGGTGTCGATGTCGCCGATCTTGTTCTGACTGAACTCGGCCTTGAAAACGAGGAAGGCGCGGCCGGAGACGTCGAGCGCCGCGCGGGTCAGCGTGCCGTCCATTGGCAGGTCATAGGAGGCATAGCGGCGAATGCCGCGCTTGTCGCCCAGAGCCTCTTTCAGAGCCTGGCCCAAGGCAATGCCGACATCCTCCACCGTGTGATGGAAATCGATGTGCAGGTCGCCCTTGCAGGCTACGTCCATGTCGATCAGCGAATGGCGCGAGAGCTGGTCCAGCATGTGGTCGAAAAAGCCAACGCCGGTCTTCATGGCATGCGCACCGGTGCCATCGAGATTGATCGAGACAGCAATCTCGGTCTCGTTGGTCTGACGGGCGATTGTCGCAATACGCATGGCGCTTCTCCGGAACTCGGCGGCTCCTAGCAGATATGCGCGAAGGCATAAAGATTGCGTTTGCAGTCAGACCGGGGACACCAACATCACCAGATTGCCATCCGGGTCTTCCACATAGGCGGCCCGTTCGCCCCAGGGCTGATCGACCGGAGCCATCACCACGGGCGCAGCCAGCGCCTCAAGGGCCGCGTCAACATCATCGACATTGATGCAGAGCTCTATCCGATGTCCCGTTGCCGGCCGCAGGGCCCTTCGATGCAGGCCCTTGTCGCTCAATACACCCAGACCAAGCTCGGTCTCGCCGAATCTGAGCGTCAGGAAGACCGGTTCGCCCGTTTCAGGAAATTGATAGACTAGACTGCCGCCCAGCACCATCTCGTAGAAGCGCCGCGCGGCGGCCATATCGGCGACAGACAGCATGGGCATGATACGGGATGCTCTGGCCATGAGGTTCTCCTCCGTCTGCTGCAACAATGGCGCGCTTGGACAAGGCGTTGCAATCGTGGCCACGAGACCTAAATATCACTCAACAGTTCGGAGTATCTCCCCAAATGAGTGACAACAATTCCCCCGGCTGGCACGGGACGACGATCGTTTCCGTGCGCAAGGGCAACAAGGTCGTGGTGGCTGGCGATGGCCAGGTCTCCATGGGCCCCACCGTGATGAAGCACGGCGCCAAGAAAGTCCGGCGCCTGGCCGGTGGCAAGGTGATCGGCGGTTTCGCCGGTTCGACCGCCGATGCCTTCACGCTGTTCGAACGGCTCGAAGCCAAGCTTGAACAATATCCCGACCAGCTGATGCGCGCCGCCGTCGAGCTGGCCAAGGACTGGCGCACCGATCGCTACCTGCGCAAGCTTGAGGCGATGATGATCGTGGCCGACAAGAAGGACACGCTGGTGCTGACCGGCAATGGCGACGTGCTGACGCCGGACCATGGCGTCATCGCCATCGGCTCGGGTGGCAATTACGCGCATTCGGCGGCGCTGGCGCTGCACCAGGCCACCGAGCTTGATGCGGAGGATATCGCCCGCCGTGCCATGAAGATCGCAGAAGAGATCTGCGTCTATACCAATGGCAATGTGACGGTCGAGACCATCGAGCTCGACGCGTGAACCATACCATTCGCAGGCTGACCTCGGCTGATCTCATTGCCTATCGCGCCATCCGCGCGGAGGCCTTGCGGGATCATCCCGAAGCCTTTGTCGAAACGCCGGATCGCTTTGCTGCCCGCAGCAACGACGATGTCGGCAAGATGCTCGATAGCCTCGCAGTCTTTGCGGCCATGGGCCCTGATCACGCGATCGACGCCATCGTCGGTCTCAGCCGCAGTGACAATCCCAAGGAGCAGCACCGCGGCTGGCTGATCCAGGTCTATGCACGACCCGCCCTGCGCGGCACCGGCATGGCCCGGAGATTGATCGAGACGGCGATCGAAAACGCCCGCGAATGGGGCATGCTGCAAATCCATCTGGGCGTCTGGACCGAGAATGAACCGGCCCTCCGCCTTTATCAGAAGCTGGGTTTTGCCACCTATGGCACCGAACCCCGCTATCTCTTCGTGAACGGTCGCTATGTCGACGAACACCTGATGGTGCGCTTCCTGGACAAGGCACCTGGAGACCAGAAATGACTGAAACCAATTTTTCCCCGCGCGAGATCGTTTCCGAACTCGATCGCAATATCGTCGGCCAGAATGACGCCAAGCGCGCCGTAGCCGTGGCCCTGCGCAATCGCTGGCGCCGGCAGCAACTCAGCCCCGAGCTGCGCCGCGAGGTGACCCCGAAGAATATCCTGATGATCGGGCCGACCGGCGTCGGCAAGACCGAGATTTCCCGCCGTCTGGCGCGCCTGGCTCAGGCCCCTTTCATCAAGGTCGAGGCGACGAAGTTCACCGAGGTCGGCTATGTCGGCCGCGACGTGGAGCAGATCATCCGCGATCTGGTGGAAGCCGGCATTGCCGTGCTGCGTGACAAGCGCCGCGCCGATGTGCAGGCACAGGCCCATGCCAATGCGGAAAACCGCGTGCTCGACGCACTGGTCGGGACCTCCGCCACACCGTCGACGCGCGATAGCTTCCGCAAAAAGCTGCGCAACAACGAGATCGATGACAATGAGATCGAGCTCGAAATGCAGCCGGCGCCCAATACCGGGGGCTTTGAAATCCCCGGCATGCCCAATGGCGGCGTCGGCATGATCAACCTTAGTGACATGTTCAAATCGGCCATGGGCGGACGGGGCGTCAAGCGCAAGATCAAGGTCAAGGATGCCTATGAGCCGCTGATCGCCGAAGAGGCCGACAAGCTGCTCGACCAGGAAGCGCTCAAGCACGAGGCCATCGAGCTGGTGGAAAACCACGGCATCGTCTTCATCGACGAGATCGACAAGGTGGCCCATCGCGAAGGCGGAGCACAGGGCGGTCCATCGCGCGAAGGCGTGCAGCGGGACCTGCTGCCGCTGATCGAGGGCACGACGGTGTCCACGAAATATGGTCCAGTCAAGACCGACCATATCCTGTTCATTGCCTCGGGCGCCTTCCATGTTTCCAAGCCCAGTGACCTGCTGCCCGAACTGCAGGGTCGCCTGCCGATCCGTGTGGAACTCAAGGCCCTGACGCGTGAGGATTTCATCCGCATCCTCAACGACACTGATGCGAGCCTCATCAAGCAATATGTGGCGTTGATGCAGACGGAAGGCGTCACCCTGGACTTCACCCAAGACGCCATCGAGGCGATTGCCGACGCGGCCGTTCGGGTCAATGACTCGGTGGAAAACATCGGTGCCCGCCGCCTGCAGACGGTGATGGAGCGGCTGGTCGAAGACATCAGCTTCGAAGCCCCCGACAAGCAGGGCCAGACGATCAAGATCGATGCGGCTTTCGTGGCCGAAAAGGTGGGCGAGCTGAGCAAGGATCAGGATCTGAGCAAGTTCGTTTTGTAGTCTTCTAACCCTCTCCCCTTGAGGGAGAGGGACAGCTTTTCCTCGTTCAGAGGAAAAGCAGGGTGAGGGGTTCTGCGCTATCCTATGCTTTGCGGCTTACGGACGACGGAGGACCCCTCATCCGTCTCGGCTTCGCCGAGCCACCTTCTCCCTCAAGGGGCGAAGGTAAGAAAGAAGCTACCGCCGCTTCCCGCTTCGCTTCACCAGTTCATCGCGCAAAAATCGCAGGTCCTCAGCATCGAGCTTGCCGATGTCATCCCGCAGTCGGTTGGTCAGTTCGGTCGCTTCGGGCAGTAGCCCACCGGTGTCGATGGTGACCTTGGGATCGCTCATTTCGGCGAGGCGCTGCAATTCCTCGGCCTCATCCCAGATAACGTTGAAATAGGCGATGATACGGTGCAGCAGGAAGCCGGTGGGCGTGCCGCGCTTGCCGTGTTCCAGCGCCGAGAGATAGGCGCTCGAGACGTTCAACGCCGCCGCCATGTCCTTGAGCGAAATGCCGCGCGCCTCGCGCATCTCTCGGATTCTGGCGCCAAGCGGGGTCATGCGCGGCGCAGGCGTACATACCACGCCCCCTCGCCACCATGACCGCGTGCCGCGACGCTCCAGCCGGAAATCATCGCGGACAGGCTTGGTTCGCTCAGCCAGATCGGCAGCATGGTTCGCAGCACGCCGCGCTCGGTCATGGCGGCGATATAGTCATTGTCGGTCTTGATGCCTTTGCCGGTGATAACCAGCACCGTGCGGTCGCCGCGGGAAAAGCGCGCATGGATGAAGCGATGCAAGGCGCCGCGCGCCTCGTTCTGCGTCATGCCATGCAGGTCGATGCGGCCATCGATCTCGATGCGGCCGCGGCTGACCTTGCGGTGAATGCCGGGATCGACGGCCTTTTCGGGCAGGTTGGCCGAGGGTATGGGCGCCTGATAAGGCGGCAGGAACGGCTTTTGCGGTGCCTTGCGCTTCGGCGGCGCCTTGGTCACCGGCGCCGGTGGCGGTTCCTCGGCCGGGATGGGCAGAGGTAGGCTGCCGAATTTCAGCAGCCCCTTGCGCCGCAAGGGATCCACCGTCGCGGCGACGGTGGTCCACAGGTGGAAGTCGTGCGGCAGGCGTTTGGGGTCACGCTTGGACATGAAACGGAGTGTCGCCGACCTGGAGTTGAAATCAGTCGAGCTGGCTAGTGGTCACGACCTTCCAATTGGGATCGCGCGACTTGGGATTGCGGGCAAAAGTCCATTCATCAGCAATGGTCTGCACCTGGTCGGCATTGCCTTCCACCATCGTGCCCTCCTTGTCGCGCGTGGCCGAGACCACTTCGGCATGGAAGCGGATGGTCAGCAGCACGTTCTTCTTGTCATATTCGGCGTCGGAAATTTCCACCTTGGGCAGGCCGACGAAGGTGAAGTCCACTGTCTGGGCGGCCTTTTCGCGCTCGGCGATGGCCAACTGGAAGCCTTCGAAGACATCCTTTTCGAGCAGGTTCTTGAGGGTGGCGCGATCGCCGGCCGCGAAGGCCGTGACGATCATCTCATAGGCCTGCTTGGCGCCCTCGAGGAAGCTTTTCGGGGTGAAGGTATCGTCGGCCGCAACCACATCCTTGAGGCCGGTCGCCAGTTCGGGATTGCCGCGCGAGAACTGTTCGATCTCGGCCTCGACCTTGCGCGCGCGATATTCGTCGTCGCCATCGGCCGCCTGCGCGGGGCGCGGGCGCATCGGCACGACCGTATCCTCGCTCGTGGTCTCGGTGGGCTTGCGGCGCTCGACGGGCGGGCGCTCATTGCCGGTCCGCGTGCCGAGGACTGAGCGCAGGCGGAACAGCACAAAGACTGCAACACCGATCACGATGAGGGTGGGAAGGTCGAAAAATTCATCCATTGAACAATGCACCTTGGCGTGAGCGCCTGATAAAACGACGCGGCGACGCTCGTTGAGCGCCTTGTTTGGCCTATATATAAGCAAAGCCTCACCTCAAAACCAGTTCACGATGGGGCGAGAGGCGTTTTGTCATAGTTGCATCAGAAGGAAGCCCCGACCATGGCCCGATTTTTCGCTCTCGGCCTGATCGTCTTGCCGCTTATCGAGATCGCCATTTTCATCAAGGTGGGCCAGAGTATCGGGCTTTTTCCCACTTTGGCACTGATCATCGGCGCGGCGCTGCTCGGCGGCCTGCTGCTGCGTCAGCAGGGTCTGTCGGTGATCGGGCAGTTGCGCAACAACGTCAATGCCGGGCAGATGCCGGCGCGGTCCATCGCCGATGCGATGATGATCGGGGTAGCGGCATTGTTCCTGATGCTGCCGGGATTCCTCAGCGATATTTTTGCGCTGGCCCTGCTGCTGCCATGGGTGCGGAGCTGGATATATGCCGGCCTCGCGTCGCGGGTGCGGGTGGTCAATACGACGACCACCTATCGCCGGCAGGATTCGGCGCCCGGCCAGATCAATGGCACGATCGATCTCGACGATGACGACTATCGTCCGCGCTGACCCGGCAAAGGGCGGCCCGGCGCGCTTGTCGCTGTGGCCCAAAGATGCTAGCCAGCCACCCAGAATTTTCCTTTGAGGACTTATGCTCATGGCTGACGAAACCCAGGGCGGCGCTGCCCCCGTCACCCCACCGTCGATGAACCTGGTGGGCCAGTATATCCGCGATCTCTCCTTCGAGAATCCGGGCGCGCCCGGTTCGATCCTGGCCGGTGGCGGCAATCCGGCCTTCAACGTTTCGATCTCAGTCGGCGTCAAGAAGCAGGCCGATGACCTCTATGCCGTCGAACTGACCCTCAATGCCAAGGCCAACCGCGAAGCCACAGTCCTGTTCAACGTGGAACTGGTCTATGGCGGCGTGTTCCGCGTCAAGAATGTGCCGGAAGTTCAGCTCAGCCAGTTGCTGATGATCGAATGCCCGCGCCTGATCTTCCCGTTTGCCCGCCAGGTGCTGGCCAGCGTCACCCAGCAGGGCGGTTTCCCGCCGCTGATGATGGAGCCGGTGGATTTTGCCGCCATCTATCGCCAGAACCTGCAGAAGCTCGCCGCCCAGCAGCAGGCCACTGCGCCCGCTCCGGAAGCCGAAAAGCTGAACTGATCTTTTCGCAATGTGAATTGAAAAGCCTCGGCATACCGGGGCTTTTTTCATTCTGCGGCTTGCGTCGCCTCGGCATACTGGGCCCAGATCGCCTCGCCACCCATCTTGTCGAGCAGCACCGCATGGGCAGCGGCCTCCGTGTCGGACACGCGGGAGGGCAGGGGTGTGGGGCGCGGCGCCACGGCAATGCGGGTGATTTCACCGCTGCTGGTCGATCCTTGCGTTTCGGCAATCAGCGCCAGGCTCACCTGCTTGCCGCCGATGAGTTCGAGGTAAACCTCGGCGAGGATCTCGCTGTCGAGCAAAGCGCCATGCAGCGTGCGGCGGGAATTGTCGATGCCATAGTGCTTGCAGAGGGCATCAAGGCTGACGCGGGCGCCCGGATGCTTTTCGCGCGCGACCATCACTGTATCGATGACCTTGTTGGTCAGCCGACCCTGTCCGGTCTTTTCCAGCTCGGTATTGAGGAAGCCCATGTCGAAGGGGGCATTGTGGATAACCAGAGTGGCATCGCCGATGAATTCACGGAAATCATTGGCGACAGCGCCGAACAGCGGCTTGTCGCTCAAAAATTCCTCGCTCAACCCATGCACCCGGAAGGCTTCTTCGGGCATGTTGCGCTGGGGATTGATATAGACGTGGTAGTGCCGGCCCGAGGGAATGTGATTGATCAGCTCGACGCAGCCGATTTCCACGAGGCGATCGCCCTGCTGGGGCGAGAGGCCGGTGGTTTCGGTATCAAGCACGATCTCCCGGTTCATTTTCTGGCCTCTCTGGCTCGGATGGCAGCGACCAGGGCCGCGACCATTTCCACGGTCTGTTCGACGGGCATGCCGGTATCGAAAAGATATGTGGCCCGCGCCTTCTTTTCGTCCTGCGGCAGCTGGCGGGCAAGAATGGTGTCGAGCTTTTCCCCGCTCATTCCCGGTCGGGCCAGCGCGCGCTGGCGCTGAATGGCCGGATCGACCCAGGTCACGGCAACGGCGTCAAAGCCATAGTCATAGCCGCTTTCAAAGAGCAGCGGCACTTCCACCACGGCCAGCGCTTCGCCCGCAGCCTCGGCGTGGTCCATGAAACTTTTGATCCTTCCGCGCACCAGCGGATGCACCAGAGCTTCCAACCGGCCGAAGCCGGTGGGATCGGCCGCCAGTTTCTGGCTCAACAGCGCCCGATCGATCCTGCCGTCGCGCGTCACCCCTGGAAATTCGCCTTCCACTGGCGCGATAGCTTCGCCTTCATAGAGCTCGGCTACGGCCTGGTCGGCGGAAAACACTAGCACATCGAGATCGGCAAAGGCCTTCAGCACCGTGGATTTGCCGGTGGCTATCGAGCCTGTCACCCCAATCCGCCACATGTCAGCGATCCAGGGTTGCTTCGACACGCCGACGCAGCTCGGCTGTCACCGCCGGGCGCTTGCCGAACCAGGCCTCAAAACCCGGCACGGCCTGGTGCAGCAGCATGCCCAGGCCATCGACCGTCTTGAGCCCATGCGTTACCGCATCGGCCAAAAGCGGCGTCACCAGCGGCGTATAGACGATATCGGTCACCAGCGCGGACTTCGGCAGCAAGGCCAGATCGAAATCCATGCTCGTGCCATGCATGCCGATGGAACTGGTGTTGATCACGATCCCGGCGTTGGGGGCATTGTCGTCCCATTCATCGAGCCCATGCGCCAGAATGGGCCCGCCGATCGCTGCAGCCAGCGTTTCCGCATTGGCGACAGTACGGTTGAGCAGGTGAATGCGACCGAGCCCACGATGGCGCAGCGCCACCAGCACGGCTCGTGCCGCACCACCGGCGCCGATCACTATGGCTTCCTCGACGGTATCGGACCAGCCCGGCGCCCCGGCATCGAGATTGCCGAGAAAGCCCAGGTAATCGGTATTGCTCCCAAAAACCTTGCCGTCCTCCACCACCAGCGTGTTGACCGCGCCAATGGTGCGGGCCAGCGGGTCGACCTCATCGCAGAGCGCAAAGACGGCTTCCTTGTGCGGAATGGTGACATTGCCGCCGGCAAATTCCCCCGCGCGCAGCCGCTCGAAGAAGGCGGGCAAGGCATCGGGCGCCACGTCGATCGCCTCGTAGGTGCCGTCAATGCCATGCTCCTCAAGCCAGGTGCCATGGATGAGGGGCGAGCGCGAGTGTTTGATCGGATGGCCGATGACGAAGGCTTTGATGGTCACGAAAGGGTCTCGGGGGCGTGGGTGCGCAGGCCGGCCAGAAGCGGCAGCAGTGGCAGGCCCAGAATGGTGAAATAGTCGCCAGTGACGGTTTCGAACAGGCGAATGCTGGGCCCTTCGAGCCGATAGGAGCCAACCGAGGACAGCACCGCATCGCCTTCGCGCGCCAGGACATCGTCGCGTTCTTCGGGGGTAAACTCGCGCATGGTCAGTTCGGCGGTCTGGATATCGGACCAGAGCAGCTGGTCGTGCTTGACCACGGCAACCGCGGCATGGAGGCGATGGGTCTTGCCGCGCAGGTGGTCGAGTTGAGCCACGGCGGCGGCGCGATCCACCGGCTTGTGCAAAAGCTCGGTGCCCAGACTCAGCGTCTGGTCGGCGCCGATCACGATCGCCCCTGGATTGTTAACGGCAACAGCCGCTGCCTTGCGCTGGGCCAGCAGCAGCGCCACATCGCGCCCGTCACCGCCAGCCTCGATCGCGGCCTGTTCGAGACCTCGCTCGTCAATGCTGGCTGCCTGGCTGGTAAACACCAGTCCGGCCTGCTGCAGCAGGGCTTTGCGGGTTTCGCTCTGGCTGGCAAGGATCAGCATGGGCTCATGTTTTCCACACTGTCATCCACAGCTCAAGCCAGATCTGTGACAATGACTCATGACTTTTGGTCTGGGCCGGATTTGTCCACATTGGTTACCAAAACATTAACAGCTCGACTCCGGTGGGCAGGAGACGGGGGCTTGGGATAGCTCTGGGGATAACCTCGCTCGGTCAAAGAACCTCTGCCAAGCGATTTTGCACAGCCGGATTCGAATCGTTGACTCCGGAGTCGCCTCGTTAAGCTTTCGTTAAGAAGTGTAAACCATCCGTTAACCAAGAGGCGCCGAGTCTAGAATTAACACCGGGTTAACCATTCGTGCTGCGCGCTTGTGCCGCCACGAGGGCGATTGTGGACGGCGATGAATTGGCTCAAAACACCGCCATGATAATACAGATACGAAGTAAGAAAGACTCTTTAGGGGTTTTGAAGGGAAGGGGTGAATGACCCATAAGCCTTTGCTGGCAACCGTCAGAGGCGAGAAGCAATCTCGCCCCGCGCTCTGGATCATGCGGCAGGCCGGTCGCTATCTGCCCGAATATCGTGCCGTCCGGGCCGAGACCAAGAATTTCCTCGAGCTCTGCTATTCGCCTGATCTCGCGACGGAAGTAACGCTTCAGCCGCTGCGTCGGTTCGATCTCGATGCGGCAATCCTCTTTTCCGATATTCTCGTCGTGCCCGATGCCTTGGGACAGTCAGTGCGCTTTGAAGCCGGTGAAGGACCAGTCCTCGAGCCGGTGAGCGTGGAAAGCATCGCAGGGCTTGGGAAGGATAAGGATCCGCTGAACCATCTTGCGCCCGTCCTTGAGACGGTGCGTCGGTTGAGGGCGGCCCTTGCCCCTGAGAAGACGCTGATCGGCTTCTGTGGCTCTCCCTGGACCGTGGCGACCTATATGATCGGCGGTCGTGGCTCGCCCGATCAGGCCGCTGCGCGTTTGTTTGCCCTGCGGCACCCGGAAGCCTTTGCGGCGCTGATCGATGTCCTCGTCGACACCAGCATCAATTACCTCGTCGCGCAGCTGCAGGCCGGCGCCGATGTGGTGCAGCTTTTCGAAAGCTGGGCGCTCAATCTCGATGATGCGAATTTCCTGACCTGTGTCATCGAGCCCAACCGGCGGATCGTCGAAGGTGTGCGGGTACGGGTGCCCAATGCGCCCATCATCGGTTTTCCGCGTGGCGCGGCTGGCAATCTTGCCCGCTATGCCGCCCAGACCGGGGTCAATGCTCTGGGGCTGGACTATGCGACGCCGCTCGATTTTGCCGCGAAACACCTGCCGAAGGATCTGCCGGTCCAGGGTAATCTCGATCCGTTGCGTCTCGTTGCCGGCGGCGCCCAGCTCGATGAACGCGTCGATGCGATCGTGCAAGCCTTTGCCGACCGGCCGCATATTTTCAATCTCGGCCACGGCATCGTGCCGGAAACGCCGATCGCCCATGTCGAGCAGCTCGTCCGAAGGGTCAAGGGCTAGTCAAGATTTTCAGCTGTTGAGGAGTTGAACAATTATGGAATGGGTCAAAGCCCTGCATGTGATCTCGGTCATCGCCTGGATGGCCGGCATGCTCTATCTGCCGCGTCTGTTCGTCTATCACGCGGTTGCTGAGGTCGGTTCGGACAAGTCCGAGACCTTCAAGGTCATGGAACGCCGCCTGCTGCGCGGCATTATCAATCCGGCCATGATTGCCACCTGGGTCTTCGGGCTCTGGATGATTTTTGGCGGCTGGGTGAGCATGTCGGACGGCTGGTTGCATGCCAAGCTCTTCCTTGTGCTGCTGCTGAGCGGCGTGCATGGCGTGTTGGCGAAATATGTTCGGCTCTTCGCCCAGGACAAGAATACCAAGCCGCAGAAATTCTTCCGTATCCTCAACGAGGTGCCGACCGTGTTGATGATCGGCATTGTCATTTTGGTCGTCGTAAAGCCGTTCTGAGATTATCAAGAGCCATGTGAGCGGGACTCACATGGCCCTCGTGCCTCGCAAAAATGCGTCGAAGTTTCACGTGAATCCGAATGGCCGCGTCGCTGCCGATCTGCGATTTTGCGTCGCGGCTTGCATCCAAGCCTTGAATCCTGCGCCAGATCGCGTTACATGGCAGTGAAAGCATCCCAAATCATAGCTGACCCGCCCGGGTCGCTGCGCGGTGCCTACCCCTCCCAAATACTATCGCCTCAAAGACGATTTTCAGTTTCCCAATAGGGTCTCCCGCTACATGCAGAATATGAAGCTCAGCGAGCTCAAGGCCAAATCCCCGGCCGAACTCCTGGTGTTCGCTGAAGAACACGAGGTCGAGAACGCCTCGACCATGCGCAAACAGGAATTGATGTTTGCCATCCTCAAGGAGCTCGCCGCCCAGGAAGTCGACATCACCGGCGAAGGCGTCGTTGAAGTCCTTCCCGACGGTTTCGGTTTCCTGCGTTCCCCCGACGCAAACTATCTCCCCGGTCCTGACGATATCTATGTCAGCCCATCCCAGATTCGCCGCTTCGGTCTTCGGACCGGCGATACGGTCGAAGGCCAGATCCGGTCTCCCAAGGATGGCGAGCGCTATTTCGCGCTGCTCAAGGTCAACACCATCAATTTCGAAGATCCCGAGGCAGTCCGCCACAAGGTCAACTTCGATAACCTGACCCCGCTTTACCCCGAAGAACGGCTCCGCATGGAGCTGCCCGATCCGACCATCAAGGATCGCTCGGCCCGTCTGCTCGATCTGGTCGCGCCGCTCGGCAAGGGCCAGCGCGCGCTGATCGTTGCGCCGCCGCGTACCGGTAAGACCGTATTGTTGCAAAATATTGCACAGTCGATCGCCACCAATCACCCCGAATGCTATCTCATCGTGCTGCTGATCGACGAGCGCCCGGAAGAAGTGACCGACATGCAGCGCTCGGTGCGCGGCGAAGTCATTTCCTCGACCTTTGACGAGCCGGCGTCGCGCCACGTCCAGGTTGCCGAAATGGTTATCGAAAAGGCCAAGCGTCTCGTCGAGCATAAGCGCGACGTGGTCATCCTGCTCGATTCCATCACCCGCCTCGGCCGCGCCTATAACACTGTTGTTCCAAGCTCCGGCAAGGTTCTGACCGGCGGTGTGGACGCCAACGCCCTGCAGCGCCCCAAGCGCTTCTTCGGCGCCGCCCGCAATATCGAGGATGGCGGTTCGCTGACCATCATTTCCACGGCGCTGATTGATACCGGCTCGCGCATGGATGAAGTGATCTTTGAAGAGTTCAAGGGCACCGGCAACTCGGAAATCATTCTCGACCGCAAGGTCGCAGACAAGCGCATCTTCCCGGCGCTGGACATCACCAAGTCCGGTACCCGCAAGGAAGAGCTGCTGGTCGAAGGCGACATTCTCAAGAAGATGTATGTCCTGCGTCGCATTCTCAACCCGATGGGCACGATCGACGCGATGGAATTCCTGGTCGACAAGGTCCGCCAGACCAAGACCAATTCGGATTTCTTCGACTCGATGAACACCTGACACACGTCGTGTGATGCTATTGAAGAGCGGCATGCTGAAAGGCATGTCGCTCTTTGTTTTTGCGGAATGACCTGAATGACTGACACGATCGTTGCCCTGTCCTCTGGTGCACTGCCATCCGGCGTGGCCGTCATTCGTCTGTCCGGTCCAATGACCTCACAATTGCTGCGCCACGTCAGCGGTAATCTGCCAGACCCGCGTAAGCTGACCCTTCGGCCTATTGGCCAGGACAGTCTGCTGGACCGCGGCCTCGTCGCGTGGTTTCCAGCTCCACACAGCTTCACCGGAGAAGACTGCGCCGAACTTCAGGTCCATGGCTCCCCGGCCGGCGTCCGCGCTATCCTCAACCTCCTTGTTTCAAACGGCGCGCGCCTGGCCGAGGCCGGTGAATTCACCCGCCGTGCTTTCGAGAATGGCAAGCTGGACCTGGTTGAGATCGAGGGGCTTGGCGACCTGCTGGAAGCCGAAACCGAAAACCAGCGCCGCCAGGCGCTCGCCCGCTTCGAGGGTGGTCTTACCCAACGCATCGATGTCTGGCGCGACGCTTTGCTCGATCTGCGTGCGGAGATCGAAGCGCGCCTCGATTTTTCCGATGAAGGCGACGTGGACGAAGCGCTGCCGGCGCAATTTGGTGCCGATATCGAGACTTTGCGCGCCGACATGGCGATTGCGCTGAACTCCTTCGAGCACGGCCGCATCATTCGCGAAGGGATACGCGTAGCCCTTGCCGGCGCGCCAAATGCTGGCAAGTCCAGCCTGCTGAACGCCTTGGCCAGATCCGATATCGCTATTGTTACCGACGAGGCTGGTACCACCCGTGACGTCCGTGAGGTGCCGCTCGATATTGGAGGCCAGCTCTACATCCTTCTCGACCTTGCCGGGCTGCGCGATACCGAAAGCAAGGCGGAGGCCGAAGGCGTCCGCCGGGCCAAGCTGGCTATTGAGCAGGCCGACATCGTGCTTTGGCTGGTGGCGCCCAATGTCCCCGACGATATGACACCCCCTAACGGCGCTGTCATCGTTGGCACCAAGAATGACATGGATGGCGATGTCGACGCCGAAATCAGGATTTCGGTCAAGACAGGGCAGGGGCTCGATCAACTTCTGGAGGTGATCCAGGCCTTTGGCGACGAGCTCACCAAGGGTGAACCTAGCCTCCTCAGCCGTGAGCGTGACCGCATCGCGCTTATTGATGCGCTCGAGGCACTTGACCGTTCAGCCCGCCAACTCGCCATGCCGGAACTGGCTGCCGAGAGTCTCCGTATCGCCTCGCAGTCATTGGAACGCCTGGTCGGGCGCCTCGACTCGGAGCGCGTATTGGATCGGCTGTTCGCCAGCTTCTGCATCGGCAAATGATTCACGTGAAACGCTTCGCCAAAAGAGCATGAATTGATTCACGTGAAACATTGGCCTATTGAGCCGGTCTGGAGAAATTCGCCATGACTGATTATGCCGTCATCATCGTCGGGGGTGGACACGCGGGCTCGGAAGCCGCCGCGGCTTCGGCACGCCTCGGCGTTCCCACGGCTCTGATCACGCATCGCTTCGCCACCATTGGCGAGATGAGCTGCAATCCCGCGATCGGTGGTTTGGGCAAGGGCCACCTCGTCCGCGAGATCGATGCGCTTGATGGCCTCATGGGCCGCGTCGCCGATCAGGCGGGCATCCAGTTCCGGGTCCTCAACCGCCGCAAGGGTCCGGCTGTGCGCGGACCCCGCGCGCAAGCCGACCGCAAGCTCTATCGCGAAGCCATGCAGGCGGCCATTCTGGCGCAGCCCAATCTCACCGTCATCGAAGGGGAAGTCGATGATGTCGAGGTGACAGACGGCGTGGTCTCTGGCGTCGTTTTGCTCGATGGCCGGCGCATCGGTACCAAGGCTGTGGTTCTAACCACCGGCACCTTCCTGCGTGGTCTGATCCATCGCGGCGAAGAAACCGTGCCGGCGGGTCGTGTCGGCGAAAAGCCCGTGCTGGGTCTCTCCACCCGCCTGGAAAATCTCGGTCTTCAGCTGGGCCGCCTCAAGACCGGCACACCGGCCCGCCTCGACGCGACCAGCATCGATTACTCGGTGCTCGAGGCGCAGCCGGGCGATAACCCGCCCGAAGCCTTTTCGGCGTTGACGACTGCCATCACCACGCGCCAGGTGTCCTGCCATATCACCCGTACGACGGCCGAAACGCACAGGATCATTTCGGACAACCTCCACCGTTCGGCCATGTATTCCGGCCGTATCCAGAGCCGCGGCCCCCGCTATTGCCCATCTATAGAAGACAAGGTGGTTCGCTTCGCAGATCGGGATAGTCATCAGATTTTCTTGGAGCCCGAAGGACTGGATGACCAGACGGTCTATCCCAATGGACTCTCGACCTCGCTGCCTGCCGATGTGCAGGAAACCTTTTTGCGCTCCATGCCGGGGTTGGAGAATGTAAAGATTATCCGGCCGGGCTATGCCATCGAATATGACTATGTCGATCCGCGCGAACTGCGGGCCACGCTGGAGGTCAAGCGGCAGCCGGGTCTTTATCTGGCCGGTCAGATCAACGGTACGACTGGTTATGAGGAGGCTGGCGCCCAAGGTCTGCTCGCTGGCGCCAATGCCGCCTTGGCCGCCTCGGGCCAGGAGCCGATGACCCTTTCGCGCACCGAGAGCTATCTTGGGGTGATGGTTGACGATCTGGTAACGCGCGGCGTGTCCGAGCCCTATCGCATGTTCACCTCCCGCGCCGAGTTCCGCCTGCATCTGCGCGCCGACAATGCCGATCAGCGGCTGACGCCGCTCGGGATGGATAAGGGGCTGGTTGGCGAAGCGCGCCGTGATCTGTTCAGCCGCAAGGCCGAGGCTTTGGCGTCTGGCCGCGTGCTGCTTTCCAGTCTCACCACGTCCCCCAGTGCCGCCCGTAAGGTCGGTATTGCTGTCAACGAAGACGGCAAGGCCCGCTCCGCCTTCGATCTTCTGTCCTATCCAGACGTGAATCCCGCCGATGTCAGCCGTTTGTGGCCCGAAATCGCTGAGATACCGCAGCCTGTGCTCGAACAGCTCGTGGTCGATGCGCAATATGCCGTCTATCTCGATCGCCAGCGCAATGACATCGAGGCCGTGCGCCGCGATGAGCAGAAGCCCATTCCGGATGATCTCGACTACGCCGCCATCCCCGGTCTCTCCATGGAGCTGCGGCACAAGTTGGTCCAGTTTCGGCCACAGACCATTGCCCAAGCACAGGCCATGGATGGCATGACGCCGGCTGCGGTGACCTTGCTGCTGGCGGTCCTCCGGCGTGGAACCTTTCAGAAAGCCTCGTAATGGCGGACTACTCGGCCATCGCGCCCTATCAGCAGTTTTTCAGCCGGCCACTTGATCAGGTTGGCGCAGATCTGGAATCCTATGCTCAACTGTTACGCAAGTGGCAGGCGGTGCAGAATCTTGTTTCACGTGAAACACTGGATGAAGTCTGGTCTCGCCACTTTGCCGATAGCCTCCAAGTTCTGCCGCTGCTCAAGCCGTCGGATTGCGTATTTCTCGACTTTGGCAGTGGTGGAGGCTTGCCCGCTCTCCCCCTGGCGATAGCGCTCAAGGGAACGCCACATAACTTCACGCTGATTGAACCCAATGGCCGCAAGGTCAGCTTTCTGCGCACAGTAGCCCGTGAGCTCAAACTTCTGGTGACGGTAGAAGGTCGCCGCAGTGACCAGATTGATTCACGTGAAACACTGCCGCCCGATGTCATCACCTCCCGCGCACTGGCCGCGCTCCCGCCATTGTGTAGCTGGATTGCGCCCTTCTGGGCGCCGCAAACTCGCGCCATTCTGCATAAAGGCCGGGAACATGTTGAAGAACTGGCGGAAAGCGCTACGCGTTGGGACTACGACGTGCTAATAACGCCTAGTGACACTGATCCTAGCGGTGTCCTGCTCACGCTCGAACATTTGCGTGGTAAATCAGTTAGTTAGCGGCGAACAAGCTGGAGGCCCGATGGTGGCGCCCCGTATCCTGACACTGGCCAACCAAAAGGGTGGCGTGGGCAAGACCACGACTGCCATCAATCTCGCCACGGCCCTCGCGGCCATCGGCGAGCGCGTTCTCATTGTCGATCTCGATCCGCAGGGCAATGCCTCGACGGGTCTCGGCATTTCGCGCACCGATCGCGAAGTTTCTTCCTATGACCTGCTGGTGGGTGAAGCCTCAGTGGCTGAATCGGCCATCATGACGACCGTACCCAATGTGGCCATCGTTCCGTCCACCATGGATCTCTTGGGTGTTGAGCTGACCATTGCCGGCCAGGCCGATCGCGCTTTCAAGCTGCGCAATGCTTTCAAGCAGCTCGGTGAGCTCACGATCAATGAAAAGCCGGTTAGCTATATCCTCATCGACTGCCCGCCGTCGCTGAACCTGCTCACGATCAATTCGCTGGTTGCCGCCGATGCGGTGCTGGTGCCGTTGCAATGCGAGTTCTTTGCGCTAGAAGGTCTCTCCCAGCTGCTGCAGACCATCGAGCAGATCCGTTCAACGCTTAATCCGCGGCTGTCGATCCAGGGCGTGGTGATGACCATGTTCGACAAGCGGAATAACCTTTCCGAACAGGTTCTCGCCGATGTGCGCTCGGAAATGGGCTCGCTAGTCTATGAAACGGTCATTCCGCGCAATGTGCGGCTCAGCGAGGCGCCGTCCTATGGCAAGCCGGCGCTGCTCTATGACCTTAAATGTGCCGGCAGCCAGGCCTATCTGCGCCTCGCCACCGAAGTGATCCGCCGCGAGCGGCAGCTCAATGCTGCGGCTTAAGAGAAAGAGCCCGAAATGAGTGACAAACCAACACG
The DNA here is from genome assembly GCA_029202405.1 of Candidatus Devosia phytovorans. Lineage (NCBI taxonomy): Bacteria > Pseudomonadati > Pseudomonadota > Alphaproteobacteria > Hyphomicrobiales > Devosiaceae > Devosia > Candidatus Devosia phytovorans. The sequence continues at coordinate 3,835,628 of CP119312.1, forward strand.
TCTTGGTCGCGGGCTCGCGGCACTGATCGGCGATATGGCGACCGTCGAGGGCGCAAGGGTCACCGAATCGGGTGGCGTCAAGAAGCTGCCGGTCGACTTCATCATCGCCAACCGCGCCAATCCCCGTCGCAGTTTCGATGAGGATCAGCTGGAAGACCTGACCAATTCCATCCGCGAAAAGGGCGTCATGTCGCCCCTACTGGTGCGGCCGAGCGATGACCCCAATATTTTCGAGCTGATCGCCGGTGAGCGCCGCTGGCGCGCGTCGCAGCGTGCCGGCCTGCATGAAGTGCCCGTCATCATCCGCGACGTGGATGACAAGGAAGCGCTCGAACTCGCGATCATCGAAAACGTGCAGCGTGCCGATCTCAATCCGCTGGAAGAGGCCATGGGCTATGGCCAGCTGATCGAGCAGTTTGACTATACCCAGCAGGACCTGGCCCAGGTCATCGGCAAGAGCCGGTCGCATGTGGCCAATACGCTCCGCCTGCTGAAACTCCCCGAGGACGTTCGCTCCATGGTTGCCAGCGGCTCGCTGACCGCCGGTCATGCCCGTACGCTGATCACCGTGGAGGATCCGGGCAGGCTGGCGCAGCAGATCGTCGCGGGCGGCCTGTCGGTGCGTGAGGCGGAAGCCCTGAGCCAGCAGCGCGACATCCCGCCGAAAAAGGTAACGGTGTCCCCCGCAGAGCGCGACTCGGACACGGTGGCGCTGGAGCGCCGCCTGTCGGATGCCTTGGGGCTTTCGGTCTCGCTGGCGCATAGCGAGCGCGGCGGAAAACTCGAAATCCGCTACAAGACGCTGGAGCAGCTTGACGGGCTTTGCGTGCGCCTGACAGGCAGCAACTAAAGCTAAGTCACTGAAAAGATTGATTCAGACGGGATGTTTCATGTGAAACATCCCGCTTTTCGTTAGTGCGATGCGGCCATCATGCAGATGGCAAGGAGAACCCGCCTTAGCACAGGCTCCGCCAGGGCAGGGCGGCGGCGGCTGTCATTGGTGGCTTGCAGAATGCGCTCGCAGGCCATGGCCAGCGAGGCATCGCTCCACAGTCGCAATTGCTGTTCCAACGCACCGGCGCGGGAAAAATGCGGCTTCGGGCGCAGGCCATCGAGCACCATGCGTGGCGACTTTCCGGCATCGACCTCAGTGCGCCAGCGGCGCAGGTTGGCAAAGTGGATGGTGGCCATGGCCAGCAGGCGCTGTGGATCGACGGCAGATGACAGGGCACGGTTAAGCGCCAGTTCCAGCTTTTCGGCATGCCCGCCGCCCGTGGCGTCGAGAATGGCGTCGATCACCAGCATGCCATTGTCAGCACAGAGCAGCAGCACATCTTCGAGCGTCAGATTTTTGCTTTTCGCCGCATAGAGCACCAGTTTTTCCAGTTCGCGGCGGGTAATCTCGCGGTCATTGCCCAGGATCTCGCGCAAGGTGGCGATGACATCCTGGTCGACACGAATGCCAGCCTGATTGAACGTCTCGCGAAACAGGGCCTGCAGCGTCTCGTCGCTGTCGGGGTAGCAGGGTAGGGCCCGGCCGAGCTTTGCCGCCTCCACCAAGGCCCGCAGGGCATCCTTGGGGGTAAGATTACCCGCCTCCAGCACGATGGCGGCGCCACCGGGATCGTCGCGCAGTTCCGTCAGCGTCATGACGAGGCTTTTGCCAGCGCCGCGCACGCGGACGATGCGCTTGCCGCCAAACAGCGAAATGGTCTTGGCTTCGACGGCAAGAATGGAGGGATCTGCGTCCACCTCGGCGCCATCCAGGGTGACGATGGACGCGGATTCTGGATCGTCACCGCTGAGATTGCGGATCAGGCGCTGCGCCGTTTCGCGCACCAGTCCAGCATCGGGTCCATAGGCGAGGAAAATGCCCTCGGAAATATCGGGCCGCGCCAGGAAACGCGCGACCTCATGGGCCTTGAGCGCGGTCATCCCCGGCTGAGGGCCGCGAGCAGGGCCAGTCGCAGAGATTCGGCGGCAGCCTTGGCTGCGCGTTCCTGAGCTTCGGTTGCGGCAGTGCTATTGGCGAAGACCTGATCATTGGTCGTGTATTGCGCCGTGGCGCGCCGCGAGATGACCAGTGGCTTGTCAGTGCTGCCGTCACGCCGGGTGAGGGTCAGCGTGGCCGTGACCTCAACGCGCGCCTGTTCCACGCCGCTGACGGTGTCGGTCATGGGGGCCATGCCGCCCGAGCCAAGGGCGATCGCCACCTGTGCAAGGGGTGCCGTGGGGGCGTCTGAGGCGCCCAGCCGCAGGCTGAACTCCTGGTAGACCACCTGCTCCAGCCGGCTCGCCGGCTTGGCATAGGCCAGGTTCAGCATGGGCTGATTGGCGACCACGCCGCTATAGACCGGCTGGAAGCTGCAGGCGCCGAGAAAAGCGCCCGAAGCCAGCACAACAGCAGAAAAACCAAGCACCCGAAGGGTGTTAGACAACGACATTGACGATCCTGTCTGGCACCACGACGATTTTCTTGGGGGCCTTGCCATCCAGAATGCGAACAATCTCGTCCAATGACAAGACCAGCGCCTCGACTTCGGCCGCCGGCTTGCCCTTGGCAACGGTGATCTCGCCGCGGCGCTTGCCGTTGATCTGGATCGGCATGGTGACCTCGTCATCGACCAGCAGCGCCGGATCAACCTCGGGCCAGCTGGCGTCAGCGACAAGCCCGGTCTTGCCAAGCAGTTCCCAGCAGCTTTCAGCCAGATGGGGCATCATCGGAGCGATCAGCTGGATCAGCCGCTCCACGCCCTCGCTGAGGGCGCCAAGGCGGGCAGCGGGAGCTTCGCCCGCAATACCAGCCGAACGCACCAGCGCATTGGTCAGCTCATAGATCTGGGCTACGGCGCGGTTGAAGCGCAGGCCTTCGATATCGCCACCGACATTATGCACGGCGCGATGCACGATTTTCCGAAGCGCCTTGGCTTCAGCGTCATCTGAATCGGCAACAATGTCTGACGACTGTTTCGCCAACTCCATTGTTTCGCCCACCAGGCGCCAGACGCGCTGCTGGAAGCGGCTGGCGCCTTCAACGCCCGCCTCGGTCCATTGCACGTCGCGTTCCGGGGGCGAATCCGAAAGCATGAACCAGCGGGCCGTGTCAGCGCCATAGGTGGCGACGATCTCGTCGGGGTCGACGACGTTCTTCTTGGATTTGCTCATCTTTTCGATCGAGCCGATGGTGATCGCCTCGCCCGATGTCAGATGCTTTGCGCTGCGATTGTCGCCTTCGGCCTCGATCAGGATGTCGGCCGGCGCCACCCAGTCGCCAGCGGGCGACTTATAGGTCTCGTGGGTCACCATGCCTTGGGTAAACAGGCCCTTGAAGGGCTCGTCATGGGAGACATGGCCGGTGGCCTTCATGGCGCGAGTGAAATAGCGCGAATAGAGCAGGTGCAGGATCGCGTGTTCCACGCCGCCGATATACTGGTCCACCGGCAGCCAGCGATTGGCCACGGCCGGAATGGTCGGCGTTTCGGCATGGGGCGCGGTGAAGCGGGTGTAGTACCAGCTGGAATCGACGAAGGTGTCCATCGTGTCCGTCTCGCGACGGGCCGCGCCGCCGCATTGCGGGCAGTGGACATGCTTCCAGGTCGGATGATGGTCCAGCGCATTGCCGGGCTTGTCGAAGGTCACATCCTCGGGCAGCACGACCGGCAGGTCCTTCTTGGGCACGGGCAGGGTGCCACAGACCTCGCAATGGATCACCGGAATGGGGCAGCCCCAATAGCGCTGGCGCGACACGCCCCAGTCGCGCAGGCGATACTGCGTCTGGGCGGTGCCCCAGCCATTGGCCTCGAAGAGAGCCAGCGTCTGGTCCATGGCTTCGTGTACGGTCAATTCCGCGCCGGTCTCGCCGAACCACTGCACGTAGCGCACCTTCTGGGTCTTGAGCGGGCTATAGGCCTCGTTGCCGACAGGGGCGTCGCTTTCGAGCGGCTGATAGACATCGATGACGGGCAGGCCGTATTTGCGGGCGAAGTCAAGGTCGCGCTGGTCATGCGCCGGGCAGCCGATGATGGCGCCGGTGCCATAGTCCATCAGCACAAAATTGGCGATGTAAAGCGGCAGTTCCCAAGTCGGGTCGGCCGGATGGGTGACCGTCAAACCCGTATCAAAGCCCAGCTTCTCCGCGGTTTCCAGCGCTTCGGCCGAGGTGCCGCTCTGCTGGCACAGCCTGTTGAAGGCAGCGATCTCAGCATTGGATTCAGCGAGGGCCTTGGCCAGCGGATGGTCGGCGGCGATGGCGGCAAAGGTCGGGCCGCGCATGGTGTCGGGGCGAGTGGTATAAACGGGCAGGGTGTCAAAACCCTGTGGCGCGCCCTTGACGCCGAAATTGAAGGCCAGGCCTTGGCTCTTGCCGATCCAGTTGCGCTGCATGATGCGCACTTTTTCCGGCCATTCGGTCAGGGTGTCGAGGCCGGCCAGCAGGTCTTCGGCCATGTCGGAAATCTTGAAGAACCACTGGGTGAGCTCGCGCTGTTCCACCACGGCGCCGGAGCGCCAGCCGCGGCCGTCGATGACCTGCTCATTGGCCAGGACGGTCATGTCGACCGGGTCCCAGTTGACCTTGCTCTGCTTGCGGGTCACCAGGCCCGCTGCCATCATGTCGATGAACATGGCCTGCTGGTGCTGGTAATATTCCGGCTCGCAAGTGGCAATTTCGCGGGTCCAGTCGATGGCCAGGCCCATGGACTTGAGCTGGGCCTTCATCGCGGCGATGTTCTGGCGTGTCCAGGTGCCGGGATGGGTCTTGCGCTCGATGGCAGCGTTCTCGGCCGGCAGGCCGAAGGCGTCCCAGCCCATGGGGTGCAGCACATTCTTGCCGCGGGCGCGGTGATAGCGCGCCACCACGTCGCCCATGGAATAGTTGCGCACATGGCCCATGTGGATGCGGCCCGATGGATAGGGGAACATCTCGAGGACGTAATAGGGCTCGCGCGTGTCGTCATTGGATGTGACGAAGCTCTGGTTGTCGTCCCAGACCTTCTGCCATTTGGGTTCCATCTCGCGCGGATTGTAGCGTTCGCCGCTCACTTATCTCGTCCTTAAGGCTTGTGCCGCGAGCTGCGCAAAATGGGCGCACTGCTTGCGTTTATGGGGGATTTTGGTTACCCGGACCATCACCAGAAATTCCCCCCAAGGTCAACAGGAACAGGGCGAAAGCATGGATACCGCCGACGCTGCCAGCAATCTCGCCACGATCCGTGACCGCATCCACACGGCGCAGGCCCGTTTCGGCGCGCCGCCGGAGGTGGTCAATCTGGTCGCCGTCTCGAAGACTTTCGATGCCGAGGCGATCAAGCCCTTCCTCACGGCAGGCCAGCGCGTGTTCGGAGAAAACCGGGTGCAGGAGGCCCAGGGCAAGTGGCCGGCGCTGCGCGAGGCCTATCCTGATCTCGAACTGCATCTGATCGGACAGTTGCAGACCAACAAGGTTCCCGAGGCCGTGGCGCTGTTTGACGTCATCGAAACCGTCGATCGGGAAAAGCTTGCGGCGATGCTGGCAACAGAAATGCAGAAGTCGTCGCGCATGCTGACATGTTACGTCCAAGTCAATATCGGGCTCGAGGAACAGAAGGCCGGTATCGCACCTGCCGAGGCGGTGGCTTTCGTCGCCCGCTGCCGCGATGTGCATGGCCTCAATATTGTGGGCCTGATGTGCATTCCGCCCGATGGCGTGCCGCCGGGGCCCTATTTTGCCCAGCTCAATGCGCTGGGCCGGGCGGCAGGGGTGGAGAGATTGTCCATGGGCATGAGCGGCGATTTCGAGGTGGCCATCGCCATGGGCGCCACCGATGTTCGTGTCGGCTCAGCATTGTTTGGCCATCGCTCCGCACCTAAATAGTTATGCGCAGTTGGGTATTTTCCTGAGGCGGGGCCGGGGGCTGCAACTTCCCACCCCCGTCCCTCGTTGCTCCTGAGACTCACATGCTTGTGATTGGCTGGTCCAAAACCGGTCGCAATAGTGTGACCCATGACTCCTGTGACGCGAAAAAACCGGAGATAACAATGAACAAGCGACGCATCCTCTTGGTGGACGACGACGCAGACCTGCGCCAGACCCTGGTGGAACAGCTCGAAACGCTTCCGGAATTCGACATCATCCAGGCCGGAACCGCCAATGACGCGCTCAAGGCGACGCGCGACAATAATGTTGACCTGATGATCCTCGATGTCGGCCTGCCCGACATGGATGGCCGCGAGGCGGTCAAGGTGCTGCGCAGCGAGGGCTACAAGAGCCCGATACTGATGCTGACCGGGCACGACAGCGATGCCGACCAGATCAAGGGCCTGGAATCAGGCGCCAATGACTATCTGACCAAGCCCTTCCGCTTTCCCGTGCTGATGGCGCGTATCAATGCGGCGCTGCGCCAGCATGACCAGAGCGAGGACGTGGTCTTTACCATCGGGCCCTACAGTTTCCAGCCGTCAGCCAAGGTCCTTGAGGCCAATGACGGCAACAAGGTTCGCCTGACGGACAAGGAAACCTCCATCCTGAAATTCCTTTATCGCCAGGGTCCCAAGACCATCACGCGCGATATCCTGCTCAAGGAAGTCTGGGGCTATAATAACCGGGTCACCACGCATACGCTGGAGACCCATATCTATCGCCTGCGCCAGAAGATCGAACGCGACCCCTCCAATGCGCGCCTGCTGGTGACGGAAGAGGGTGGGTACCGTCTGGTTCCCTAATCAGTGGACCAAGACGAAATCGGCTACAACGCGCATAAAAATGCCCTATAGGATGTGGGAGCCCCGCTTCGGCGGGGCTTGGCCGCGTTAAAAGCGGCCCAGAGGCGCATCCGGATTGGGCATATGATCAGGGACGATGCGGCCGAGGCACTGGCTCAGGCCGAATTCTTCGATATCTGCGATGACGAGCAGAGGCGCATGCTGGCCTTTGCCGGAGACTTGCGCCATTTCGATGCCGATGCGGCACTCTATACGTCTGGCGAAGTGCCGATGGGGGCGTTCGTTTTGATCTCCGGCACCCTGCGCGCCAAGCCCGATGGCGGCGGCAAGCCCTATGCGATTTCCGAGCCGGGGAGCGTGGTGTCAGCCATGGCGCTGATCCTCTCAAAACCCCGCCCTGTCACCATCACCGCCGTTACCGATTGCGAGGCGCTGTTCGTGCCGCGCGTGGCCTTCCTCAAGCTGTTGCAGCAGTCGCCCGATCTGGCGCAACGCGCCGTCGCCCGCGTCGAGCGCGAGCTGGGCAACTACCTGGGCGCGCTGGAGCCGGTGCGCCAGCGCATGAAGGGCGATGGCGGCTGAACGCAAAAGGGCCGCAAACCCTTGGGATGAGGCCTCTTCGTGAATGCCTTGGGCGTTGGCACGATGTTTCACTCTTTCCGGTTCAGCGATCACCACTGCGCCTTGCCTGCCTCGGTGGCACTGCATGCGGGTGCCTTTGCCCTGCTGTTGTGGCTCGGCATGCCTCGCTCGCTGCCGGAGCCGCCTGATAGCTCGATCGCGGTCGATATCTTCAGTGAGAGCGCTTTCGCGGCTCTGATCCGGCCGCCGTCAGCCCCGGAGACGCCGGTGCCGGCAAATCGGTCATTGCCGGCCAGTTCGATGCGAGCGGTTGCGCCAGCGCCGCCAGATCAAGCTCCTTCGGGCCCGCAGGCGGTGCATGCAACGACTTTTTTCGCCTCCGGTATTCTCGATGACCCGGCCAACCGCGACATTGCCGAAACCATGCTCCTGCTCGCTGGCGACGAACAGGTGATCCAGATCTGCAATATGGAGGCACTGGAACAATTGCGCGTGGCGGATGCGAGCAAACTGCCCGATGCCGTCGTGGGCTATGCCTATGGCGACCTGGTCCTTGCCGGCAACAGGCTTACGGCCAGCGGCGGTGCCTTCCGCAGCGCAGGGCAATGGTTTCACCTGCAGTATCATTGCACAGCCGCTGCCGATGCGCGCGGGGTCAGCGCCTTCGATTTCACTGTTGGCGACGCCATTCCCGAGAGCGAATGGGAGGAGCATGCGCTCAATGGCAGCGACGAGGGGCTGGACTAGACGCCCACGAAGGTCGCAATGACCGGCACGTGGTCGCTGGGCTGGGGCGTGTAGCCGCGATAGGCCTTGATGATGTCGGTGCCAATGCAGTGCTCGGCGACATCGGCGGTGGCCCAGATATGGTCGAGCCGGCGGCCCTTGTTGGCCAGCTCCCAGTTGGCGCTGCGATAGCTCCACCAGGAATAAAGCTTTTCAGTGTGTGGTACGTGCTTGCGCACCAGATCCACCCAGCCGTGGCCGCCATTGAGGATGGCATCGAGCGCTTCGGTTTCCACGGGGGTGTGGCTGACGATCTTGAGCAGTTGCTTGTGGCCCCAGACGTCGTTCTCATGCGGGGCGATGTTGAAATCGCCGGCAATCAGATGCCCGCGCTGGAAAATGGGTTCGTTGAACCAGGTGGTCAACTCGCTCAGGAACCCCAGCTTGTGCTTGAACTTCGGATTGATCTCGGGATCGGGCTCGTCGCCGCCGGCCGGGATATAGAAATCGTGTAGCGTCACAGGGCCATGGCCGAAATCGGTCAGTGCCGAGACGTGCCGTGATTCGGGAATGTCGAAGAAGACCTTGCTCGATACATCGGTCAGCGGAAACTTCGAGACGATGGCGACGCCGTGGTAGCCCTTCTGACCATGCACGGCCATATGCGGATAGCCGGCCTCGACGAAGGCATTGCGCGGAAACTGGTCATCCGTGCATTTGATCTCCTGGAACATGATCACATCGGGCGCATGCTTGGCGATGAAGTCCATCACCATGGGCAGGCGCAGGCGGATGGAGTTGATGTTCCAGGTGACGATCGAAACGGGCATGGCGGACTCGGGTTTTTCGTGACGGTCTCTTATGGCCAAGCATGGGAGTCACGACAAGCCGGTTCTGACAGGTCTCGATGCTAACAGTCTGCTAACCCCAGGCGGGGGTTGTTAACGCGTTTCACGTGAATCAAGCCAACAAAAAACCCGGCCTTGCGACCGGGTTCTTCAATTCACTGATGCACCAGGGCTTATTCGGCCTTGGGTGCTTCTTCGGCGGCAGCGGCCTCAGCTTCGGCTGCTTTGGCAGCGGCTGCGGCTTCTGCGTCCTTGGCGGCCTGTTCAGCGGCAAATGCCTCTGCGGCTGCAATCTTTTCGGCTTCGCGAGCCTCGCGGGCAGCCTGGGCTGCGGTGCGTTCGCCAGCTTCGATCTTCTTGGTGCGCGAATTGGTCGATTCGAAAATACGAGCCGATTTACCGCGACGATCACGCAGGTAGTAAAGCTTGGCGCGACGCACCTTGCCGCGCTTCAGGACTTCGACCGAAGCAACGTTGGGGGAGTAGAGCGGGAACACGCGTTCCACGCCTTCGCCATAGGAAATCTTGCGCACGGTGAAGGAAGCGGTGATGCCGCCGCCATTGAGGGCGATCACAACGCCTTCATAGGCCTGCAGGCGTTCCTTGGCACCTTCGGTAATCTTCACCCAAACCTTGACGGTATCGCCATGGGTGAAGTCGGGAAGCTCGCGCTTGGCGGCCAGTTCTGCAACATGCTCAGCGTTGAGCTGCTGAATGATATTCATGATCCGTCTCGATCTTTTCAAAGGAGCGTTTATTCGCGTTTTGAGGCGCGATCGCCCGGTCTTGGTTATAACGGAGGTTGGCAGTCTTTTTGTTGGTGCGGTTCAGGTCCGATTAGCCCGACACGCGGTAGTGGCGGCTCCATAGGGGATTTTTGCCGCAGAGTCCAGTATTGCCGCCGGATTTATGACGTTTTGGTCGTCAGGAGATCCGGCCGGCGCGCGCGGGTCAACTCAAGGCTTTGCTCGGCCCGCCACCTGGCGATCTTGCCATGGTCGCCCGAGGTCAGTACCGCCGGAATATCGACGCCTTCAAAGCTCTGAGGCCGGGTGTATTGCGGATATTCGAGCTGGTCGTTCTCAAAGCTTTCATCGGCATGGCTCTCGGCCTTGCCCAAGACGCCCGGGATGAGCCGCACAACGGCCTCCAGCAGCACCATGGCGGCAACTTCGCCGCCGGCCAGCACATAGTCGCCAATGGAAATCTCTTCCAGCTGGCGGGCATCTATGACGCGCTGGTCGATGCCCTCGAACCGACCGCAGACGATGACGGCGCCGGGTCCCAGTGCCAGTTCGCGGGCGCGTGCCTGGGTCAGCGGCTTGCCCCGCGGTGACATCAGGATGCGCGGGCGAGGATCACTCTCTGGCGCCAGGGTGTCGATGGCCTTGGCCAGAATATCGGGCTTGAGCACCATGCCGGCGCCGCCACCCGAGGGACTGTCATCGACTGTGCGGTGGCGGTCTTCTGCGAAGTCGCGCAGTTGCGTGGCATGAAGAGACCAGAGGCCATCATTGAGCCCCCGTCCGAGTACCGAAGCGCCCAGGGGGCCAGGAAAGAGTTCGGGAAAGAGGGTTATGATCTCGGCGGAAAAGCTCAATCGGGCTCTTCCTCGCCCTCTTCGGCGTCGAGCGGCACAACGATGGTGAGGTATCCCTCGGCAATATTGACCTGCGGCACCACGGCCTTGGTGAAGGGGTAGAGATAGGTGTCGCCGCTATTGGGATCGCGCACTTCGAGCAGGTCGCCAGCGCCGAAATTGGGCATGGCGGAAACCTTGCCGATCACCACGCCGGTGTCGAGCCGGGCTTCAAGGCCGATGAGGTCGGCGTGGTAGAAATCGTCCTCGTCTTCGACCTCGGGCAGCTTGCTGCGGTCTACGAAGAGGTTGACGCCATTGAGCGCCTCGGCCTCGTTGCGGTCGGAAATGCCCTTGATCTGGGCCACAACCACGGTCTTGTGCAGGCGCAGCTTGCTCAGCGTCACGGTCAGGCCCGGACGATCGGTCTCGAGCGGACCATAGCTGCCGATGGCCAGCGGATCCTGAGTGTGTGCGGCAATGCGCACATGGCCCTTGATGCCATGGGCGGCGCCGATCTGGCCAAGGAGGACGCGGTTGGACGTATTGCTCATAGTCGCTCTTTTGTCTTGCGCGCTTCCGGGGAAAGACTGGTACCCAGTTCTTCCGAAAACGCTGTGACGTCGCTCATAGCAGGCCAATTGTGGCTTGGGAATTGTGGCTTGCTGTGGGTCAAGGAACCAGACTTGGGTTCCCGCTATTGTCCCAGCAGTTCCAAGGAGACCAGAATGGCCAAGACACTCACCTCGCGCGAAGACATCCGGCAGTGGGCCGAGGCCCGCGGTGGCAATCCGATGCTGATGGATACGCCCGATGGCACGGGCATGCGCACCTTGCTGCAGCTGACCTTTGGCCAGCACGCCATCAATACCGACGGCAATGAAGGGCCAGACCGGATCGGCGGGTTTCATCTGGTGAGCTGGGAGGAATGGTTCGCGGCATTGGACGAAGGCAAGCTGGCCATTCGTGTGTCCGACGATCCTGCAGGCGGCAATGAAGCCGAATTCGAATTCGTCGAGCGGAGCTGATGGTCAGCCCCGCCTGACGAAATGACCGTCAGAAATCAGTCCTGCGTGGTGGTCAGCGACTGCAGACCGCCCTCATAGAGGCGCATGGTGGCTTCGATGTCGTCGATATGCATGGAGAGCCCCTGCTCGACGGCTTCGGCCTGCCGACGGAACATGTCGCGGCGCGAGATCAGTTCGAAGCGTTCGCTCTCCAGTTCCTTGATGGCCTGGTCGATACGATCGCGGTGGCTGGCAAGACGTTGTACCATGGGTGCGGACTGCTTTGCGGCTTCCTGAAGCACGGCTTCCATCTGTTCGAGTTCTGGCTGGACGATCTTGAGGGCTGTTTTGCTATTTCGCACAGTCATCTCCGCACTCCTTTGGTTAGCGTGGCCGAGTGAGGAATGTCTCCTGCGCGGTCAACGGTTGAACTTGAGCCGGAATAAAGACCATAATTGTCGTAATGCAAAACTTTACTGCCCGTTTACCTTAACAGGCAGGCGCTAAGTTGCTGGCATTTGCGACAATTCGCAGCGAATCCAGAGACTAGTCCCGGTCGGCGGATGCTTCGATTGCTTCCATGTCATCATCGGAAAAACCGAAATGATGACCAAGTTCATGCACCAATACATGGGTGACTACTTCTCCAAGCGAATTGTAATCATGCTCTGCCCAGTAATCGAGGATGGCGCGTCGGTATAGAAAGACAGTATTGGGCATTTGCCCGGTCTGCGGCGTGGCGCCGTCTTCGGTCAGGCCGACGCCTGTGAACAAGCCCATGAGTTCAAAGGGGCTTTCCATGCCGAAGTGCTCGAGAATATCGTCCTCGGCAAATTCGGCGACCGTGCAGGTTACGTCAGAAGCCAGTGACTTGAACGGCTCGGGGAGGTTGGCGAGCGCATCGCTCGCCAGAGCCTCGATATCGTCAAGGGTGGGCGCGAAGCGCGCCCCCCAATCCAGTGGGCTTACCGCCACTCGCGGATGTCGACGAAGTGGCCGGCAATGGCGGCCGCAGCGGCCATGGCGGGGGAGACCAGATGTGTGCGTCCCTTGAAGCCTTGGCGGCCTTCAAAGTTGCGGTTTGAGGTCGAGGCGCAACGTTCTTCGGGCTTGAGCTTGTCGGGGTTCATCGCAAGGCACATGGAGCAACCTGGCTCACGCCATTCAAAGCCGGCATTCTTGAAGATGACGTCGAGACCTTCGGCTTCGGCCTGCTCCTTCACCAAGCCCGACCCCGGAACGATCATGGCCGACACATGCGAAGCCACCTTACGGTCGCCGATGACGGCGGCAGCGGCACGCAGATCCTCGATACGGCCATTGGTGCAGGAGCCGACGAAGACGCGATCGATCTTGATGTCGGTGATCGGTGTGCCGGGCTTGAGGCCCATGTAGTCCAGCGCCCGCCACTTGGAGGCGCGCTTGTTCTCGTCGGCAATGTCATCGGGGTTGGGAACAGCACCCTGCACCGAGATGACGTCTTCGGGCGAAGAGCCCCAGGAGACGATCGGGGGCAGCTTGGCGGCGTCCAGGATGACGACCTTGTCGTAATGGGCGCCTTCGTCGGTAAAGAGCGTCTTCCAATAGTCGACAGCCATATCGAAGGCTTCGCCCTTGGGCGCACGCGGGCGGTCCTTGACGTAGTCAAAGGTTGTTTGGTCGGGAGCGATCAGGCCAGCGCGGGCACCGCCTTCGATGGTCATGTTGCAGACCGTCATGCGGCCTTCCATAGACAGCGAGCGAATGGCTTCGCCGGCGAACTCGATGACATGGCCATTGCCACCGGCCGTGCCGATCTCGCCAATGATGGCGAGGATGATGTCCTTGGCGGTGACGCCCGGAGGCAGCTGGCCATCAACACGCACCAGCATGTTCTTGGCCTTCTGCTGGATCAGCGTCTGAGTGGCCAGAACGTGTTCCACTTCGGACGTACCGATGCCGTGCGCCAGAGCGCCAAAGGCGCCGTGGGTGGAGGTGTGCGAGTCACCGCAGACGATGGTCATCCCGGGCAGGGTGAAACCCTGCTCGGGGCCGACGATATGCACGACGCCCTGGCGACGATCGAAGGGGTCGTAATATTCGATGCCGAAATCACGGGTGTTTTCGGCCAGGGTTTCGATCTGGATGGCGCTGTCCGGATCAGGGTTGGGCAGCGAGCGGTCGGTGGTGGGCACATTGTGGTCGACAACGGCCAGCGTGCGCTCGGGGTGGCGCACCTTACGATTGTTCATGCGCAGGCCCTCGAAAGCCTGCGGGCTCGTCACTTCATGGACAAGGTGACGGTCGATATAGAGCAGCGAGGTTCCATCCTCGTTGTTCTGTACCAGATGGTCGTCCCAGATCTTGTCGTAAAGCGTGCGAGCCTTGGTCATAGCGGTATTCCGGAGGGGAAAGTTTGGATTGGTTCTAAGGCAGGACGGGTCGCGTGGTCAAGCAGAACCGTAACGCTGGGTACGGTCAGCGCGGGCCGGTGCTACGGATGGCGAAGACCCCGAGCAGGCTGGTGTCGAGGCCAATGCGGGTCCGGCACCAGAAGGCGATGGCGATCTGCGCCACGATCCGGGCACCCATATTGGCCCAGGCCGCGCCGACAATGCCATAGGTGGGGATGACGAGGAGTTGAACCAGCAGGCCAGCGCCCATGATGGTGCCGAAGATGGCAACATAGGCGCGCTCGTGGCCCGTCATCATCATCACGATCTTGGATGGACCGGTCGCGGCGTCGAACAGCAGGCCGAGCGCCAGGAGGATGAGCACGGTCGTGCCCTCGGCATAATAGTCGCCAAACAGCGACAGCACGAAGCCGCCCCAGCCGGCGAAGATGGCGAAGATGCCGAGCGAGAAGACGAAACCGGCCACAGAGGCCAATGCGGTGATCGCCTGGGCCTGGCGCATTTCACCGGCATGGAAGTGCTGCGCCACCATGGGCGCGATCACCAGTTCGATGGCGAAGGTGAAGAGCGTCATCAGCCCGGCGGTGCGGAAGGCGTTGAAATAGACACCCGAGCTTTCGAGGTCGAGCATCAAGCCGACCAGTATCACATCGGCATTGAGCGCGGCCGTCTCGATCAGCGCGCCCAGCATCAGCCAGCGGGAAATGCCACCCCATTGCTGCCAGTAGCGGCGCACGGCGCCCAGCGCTGGCATCAGCACATATTTGCCGGTCTCGGCGCGCCAGAACTGGGCGGCCAGCATGAGTGACAGCAGCGTTGCCGACAGCACCAGCGCCTCGGGCCCGCTCAGCACGAGACCCAGACCGAACAGGCCCAGCACGACGCCAGGCAGGGCGAGGCGCCAGAAGATGTCGCGCGGCACCAGGGCCGTCCAGAGCGATCCCTGGGCGCGCAGCACCGAGGAATTATACTCGGCCATGGCCATGGGCAGGATGAGAAAGGCGGCGCCGTAGAAATGGTTGGGCGTATCGGCGGGCGGATAGACCTGCCAGACGACGAAGGTCAGTGCGCAGAGCAGGGCAGAAAGGACAAGGCCCGAACCGATGGTAAGGCTGGAGCCGGCGCGCACCGCGTCGACCGCAGCCTCGTGGCGGCCACTCACGGTTTCCTGCGACCAGAGCCGCAGGATGGCCATGGGCTGGCCGAGGCCCGCCGCAATGGCGAGCACGGTCGCCAGCGCCAGGCCAAAGGCGAAATGGCCATATTCGTCGGGGGTCATGGTGCGCGAGAGCACCACATAGGTCAGGTAGGTCAGGCCGGCGGTGGCAACCTTGATGCCAAGCGACGCCACCGACCGCCAAAGGCCGGCAGACAGCAGAGCGGACAGGTCGGAAGGTATCTTGATCCGCATGGGGCCTCGGAATCGTGGCTGACGTCCACGATCCCGCAATCTGCCATGGCAATCTCAAGAAGGTCTTACCGCCGGACCTTTCCGAAATTACGCTTTCGTAAGGTCGTGCGGCAGTTTAGTGCCGGAAATGGCGCATGCCCGTCATCACCATGGCGATGCCCGCAGCGTCGGCGGCGGCGATGACCTCATCGTCGCGCATCGAGCCGCCCGGCTGGATAACCGCAGTAGCGCCAGCGGCGACCAGGGCCTCAAGACCATCGGCAAAGGGGAAGAAGGCGTCAGACGCAACGACGGAACCCTGGCTCAGGGCACCCTCGATACCGGCCGCCCGGGCGGCATCGATCGACTTGCGGTGGCCTGTCAGAGCGGAATCGACGCGGCTCATCTGGCCGGCGCCAATGCCGGCGGTGGCGCCATCCCTGACGTAGACAATCGCGTTGGATTTCACATGCTTGGCCACCTTGGCGGCGAGGCGCAGGTCGGCCATTTCGGCATCGGTCGGCTGCCGTTTGGTCACCACCTTGAGCTCGCAATCGTCGACATTGCGATTGTCGCGGCTCTGGACGAGCAGGCCACCGGCCACAGACTTGACGACGAGGCCATCGGCCTTGGCATCGGCGAGGCCACCGGTCAGCAGCAGACGCAGATTCTTCTTGGCGGCGATGATGTCCTGGGCTTCCTGGGTGGCGGAAGGCGCGACGATCACTTCGGTGAAGACCTTGACGATTTCGGTCGCGGTCGCCGCGTCGATCTCGCGATTGGTGGCGACAATGCCGCCAAAGGCCGAGACCGGATCGGTGCGCAGAGCTTGTCTATAGGCCGTGAAAAGGTCACCGGCCACTGCAACGCCACAGGGATTGGCGTGCTTGATGATGGCGACGGCAGCGACTTCCTTGGGATCAAACTCGCTGACCAGTTCGAAGGCGGCGTCGGTATCGTTGATATTGTTGTAGCTCAGCGTCTTGCCCTGCACCTGGGTGGCGGTGGCGACGCCCGGACGGCTGTCCCCATTGGCATAGAAGCCAGCCCACTGATGCGGGTTTTCGCCATAACGCATGACTTCGCGCAGGGAGCCGGCAAAGCTGCGATAGGGAATTTCAGGATAGTCGATCGCCTTGGCGAACCAGGCAGAAATGGCGCTGTCATAGGCGGCCGTCCGGGCATAGGCCTTGGCCGCCAGCTTCTGGCGCAGCTCGAAGGGCACGCCGCCGGTCTGGGTGATGGAGGCGAGGATTTCCGGATAGTCGGCGGGGTCGACGACCACCGTCACATAGGCGTGGTTCTTGGCGGCGGAGCGCACCATGGCCGGGCCGCCGATATCGATATTTTCGATGATCTCATCATAGGAGGCGCCTGAGGCGACGGTCTTTTCGAAGGGATAGAGATTGACCGCCACGAGGTCGATGGCGCCGATCTCGTGCTCGTCCATCGAGGCGGCATGGGCGGGGTTGTCGCGCACCGAGAGCAGGCCGCCGTGCACCTTGGGGTGGAGGGTCTTGACGCGGCCGTCCATCATTTCGGGGAAGCCGGTGAGGTCGGCGATCTCGCGGACGGGAAGCCCGGCATCGCTGATCAGCTTGTGCGTGCCGCCGGTCGACACCAGCTCCACGCCTGCCGCGCTGAGCCCCCCGGCAAAGTCGGCCATGCCGGATTTGTCGAATACCGAAAGCAGCGCCCGCCCGACCCTGACCGTCTTGCTCATGAGATATGTCTCGCCCGTGATGTGGATTTTGTCCGGTTCGCTATCACGAACCCTCCTGCAGGGCCACCCTCTTTAGGGACGCCTCAGCCCTGTTCGAGCGTGAAGATCCAGGCAACTTCGGCGTCGGCCGCAACGTCAACCTCAAGGACCAGCTGCCGCGTCTTGTGAAAGCCGACATAGGCCGACTGGCGCACGCTTTCCTCTTCGCGCAGTTCGGCCCCTTCCCAGAGAAAACTCCAGACGGCGTCATTGGGCAGGACAAGCCGGACAATGCCCTCGCCAGGATTGCGCCGCACCATGACGCCGGGCGCCAGGTGAAAACGCAGGGCGAGCAGGCCCGATGGATTGTTGCCCGAAGCGATCAGGTGGTCCTGGCCGACCAGCGTGGTGCCGCCGGAAAGCAGGGTGATGCGCCGCTCGATTTCGACGCCGAAGCGCCGGGCATAGCCGGTGGTGGTCAGCGCCAGAAGATTGTCCGCGCTTTCGAGCACCAGGTCAGGCTTGCGCTGAGGGGGTACATCTTCGGCGTCAATGGTCGGCGCCGAGTGGGCCACGCCCTGGCGAAACAAAGCCTTGCTCTGCGGCAGGTCCGACGGGGCCGGGCCGCAGGAGCCCAGGATCAGCTCGGTGCCATGGGAAAATTCGAAGGCCAGGGCGCTGGAGTGGAGATCGCTGTTCAGGCCCGGCGGTGGCGCGAGGCCGGAATCGGCAATCACCACCGCATTGCCGTCCCGCAGGATGCCATAGCCGCCGAGCAGCATGGAGCGATGCTTGCGGGTCGGGCCATTGGCCTGAATGGCGATCAGCACGTCATGGGGCAGGTGGCCGCAGCCATTGAAATAGACCGGTTCGCCGCTCGAGAGCGTCAGGGCATCGAGGCTTTCATGCATGCGGTCGATCTGGGCGACCAGCTCATTGCCGGCCTCCGATTTGACCGAGGCGGCGATGGGCCGAATGCTCACCAGTTCGACCAGCAGCTGCAATTGCAGGCGTGGATTGCGGGACAGGTGCATGCCGTCGCTGTCGAGCTGGTCGGCCAGTTCGACATTGAGCCTTTCGACGCGCGTTGGAACGTCTGTCTTGTCATTCTGCTCGCAATATTCGGCGGCCAGCAGGGCGATATGGGCAAAGAGTGCCTCCGCCCGGTCACTGGTCAGCGGCGCGCGGACTTTCAGACTCTGGATCTGGGCGCCGAGCACGCGCTGGATGGTGCGGGTTTCGGCCGGATTGGCGCCGTCGAGCAGCAGGGGCAGATGGCGGAGCCAGTTGAGGATACGCTGCGCGGTCAGTGCCGGGGCCCAGGTGTCATGCTGGAACTGCGCCTCATGGCCGATCCAGTCGAGCACCAGCATGCGCGCGAACAGGCGTTCGCCGGGGTCGCGGACGTCCCGGAAATGGCGCAGCCAGGAAAAGCCATGCAGGTTCAGCCACCAGTCGACATGATCGACCTGCATGGCAAAGGGCGAGGCGCCGTCCGTTTCGATCAGCTTGGAGGCCAGCAGATAGCGCCCGCTCATCATGTCGCGCACGGTTTCGCGGTCGGCAGGACGCAATTCGGGCAATTCGCCGCCAAAGGCGTCGTCGGCGAGGCCGCGCCAGGTCCAGCGCATGACCGGCATGGTGACGGCCGAATCGGCAATGCCCAGCGCAAGCTTGCGCAGGCCATGCGGCAGAGAGGGCGCCATCAGCGCACCCGCCGAGCGGGACTGGCCAGCTTTGCCTTGTCTCTTGCCGTCACGGGCACCTCATGGGCCCGGTCATCGGGCGTTGCGGTCATGCGCGGCGGCGGAATCGGGCCACGAAGAACCCATCCATACCACCTTCGTGTCCGTTCGGGGCCATGCCCGGATGGGTACGCACAAGTCCTTTTGCCGTCACGGCCTGTTCGAGACCTGGCAACTCTTCGTGCGTAACTGGCCAGAGTTCCAGCCCGGGCAGCGAATCAAGTGCCCAGTCCACCTGCTCTTCGCCTTCGGCCGGCTCGAGCGAACAGACGCAGTAGATCAGCGCGCCGCCGGCATCGAGGCATCGGAAGGCATTGGTCAGCAGTGCCTTTTGCAGCCGCACGCGGCCGGCCACGTCATTGACCGAGCGGTGCCAGATCACTTCGGGATGGCGGCGGAAAGTGCCGGTGGCCGAGCAGGGCGCGTCGAGCAGCACGCCGTCATAGGGCGAATTGGGAGCGAAAGTGCCGGCATCGCCGACAATGATCTCGGCGGAATAGTCGAGGCGCTTGAGGTTGTCCTTGAGCCGTTCCATACGCGTCGCATCGCTATCGAGCGCCGTCACTGCATAGCCAGATTTGATCAACTGGGCGGTCTTGCCACCCGGGGCGGCACAAAGATCGAGCACGCGACCGCCAGCTTTGGCGCCGAGCAGGCGGGCGGGGATGGCGGAAGCAGCGTCCTGCACCCACCACTTGCCATCGTCATAACCGGGCAGGGCTTCAACCGGACGATCACGCTGGTCGATGCGCACCGTGTCGCCGATCAGCTTTTCTGCTCCGAGCGCTTCGATCAGTTCGGCATCGTCATGCTTGAGCGTCAGATCGAGCGGCGCGCCGGCCAGCAGCGCGGTCGAAAAGCCGTCGATACCCTCCTCGCCATAGGCCTGGAGCCAGGTGTCGCCAAAGGTTTCGGGAATGAGCAAGTCGTCGTCGAGCATGCCGAACTTGGCCGAATTGGCCTGGGCGGAGCGCAACACGGCGTTGATCAGGCCGGAAAGATGCCGCGCCTTGGGATCGCGCTTGACGGCTTCGACGGCAAGAAAGAGTGCGCTGTGGGCGCCAAGATCGGGGAGGAAGACCAGTTGCGCCAGGCTCAGGCGCAGCACGGCTTCGAACGTGCCGGATTTGCCGGGCATGCCCTTTTCGAGCAGGGCATGAATGATGAAATTGAGCTGGCCCTGACGGCGCAGGGCGGTGGTGATCAGCCGGTTGGCCAGGGCGCGGTCACGCCCATCGGCCAGGTCCTTGGCATTGAGCGGCACGAAATTGTCGCCCGCCAGGACGTCCTTGAGCCGCTGTGCAGCAACGAGGCGGAGCTTGAGCCCCGCCGGATCAGGTTTGTTATGCGCCACGCTTGATTCTATCCCCAGGGACCGCGATTGTCGCCGTCATCACCGGTTCGTCCGGCACTCGGCACGCGCCAGCCACCGCCATTGGTGCGACCGGTCGAAACCGGCTGCGGGCGAGGCTGAGGCCTTGCGCCCTTATCCTTCACCTGCATCGTCGCCGCAAGCTTGCGCAGCTGTTCAATGCGGTTGCCGGTGTCGGGATGGGTGGAAAACAGGTTATCCATCCGGGATCCGTTCAGCGGATTGATGATGTACATATGCGCCATGGCCGGGTTGCGCTCGGCTGCGACATTGACTTGGCGACCGGCCAGGGATGCAATTTTTTGCAGCGCCGAAGCCAGGGCCATGGGGTCGCCGGAGATCTCGGCGCCGTCCTTGTCGGCCTCATATTCGCGCGTACGGCTCACCGCCATCTGCACCATCATGGCGGCCACTGGGGCGAGGAAAACCATCAGCAGGGCGCCGATGCCGCCCAGCGGATTGTCACGATTGTTGCCACCGCCAAAGAACAGGCCGAATTGTGCCAGGGCCGAGATGGCACCGGCAAAGGTGGCGGTAATGGTCATGGTCAAGGTATCGCGGCTGCGGATATGGGCCAGCTCATGGGCCACCACGGCGGCAACTTCGCGCGTTTCGAGATGCTTCAGCAGCCCGGTCGACACGGCGACTGCGGCGTTCTGGGGGTTGCGGCCGGTGGCAAAAGCATTGGGCTGGTCGGTGTTGATGACATAAACCGCCGGGGTCGGAATTCCGGCCTTGCGCGACAGGATATCGACCATGTCATAGAGCTCAGGCACGCGACTCCGCTCGACAGGCACGGCATTTTGCATGCGCAGCACCATCTTGTCGGAATTCCAGTAGCCGAACAGATTGGTCAGCAGCGCAAAGCCGAAGGCGATCATCATGCCGCCGGTTCCGCCGATGAAATAGCCCACGACCATGAACAGCGCGGTCAGGCCGGCAAGAAGAACGGTGGTGCGTAAAGCGTTGAACATCATGAGCCCTTGGGTTCGTGTGGTTGAGCAATTATGTTGTGTGCCCGAGGGTTCCATGCAAGCGGCATGAGCAAATCGTAATGGATCAGGCCATGAGCAACGACGACAACACCGAAGAGCTTCCCCGCCCACCTCTGAGCGATATCGCCAAACGTGCCCTGGCCGAAGCCGAGGCGCGGCGTGCCGCCATCGACGGCAAGACCGCCTTCGCCCTCAAGGAAGAAGGCGGCCGCGGCGGGCTGGAGCCCAGCCGCTATGGCGATTGGGAGATCAAGGGCCTGACGAGCGATTTTTAGTCTGGCAGTGCGTTCGCCTTGAGCAGGCGGGGCATCGGGTAGATGCGCAGGACAAGAATGCCGGCAGGTTCAATCTCGTAAAAGACGACATGTTGCCGATGGGGGTGGCGGTGCCTGTTCTGCCGCCTCGATTTCACTTCGACACCGAGACCCGGATTCGCCATCAATACCGCCAGGACATCGTGAATACCCTGAATATAGGCTTGAGCCGTCCTGGCGCCGAACTTTTTACGGCTGTACCTAGCGATCCGGACCAAATCCTTTTGGGCCTGGGGCGATAGCCGGACGCCACTCAAGACTGTTTTGGCTCGTCGTCCTGGCGCATGGCCTCATCCATAATCTCTTCAACTGACGGCATGGCGACAGAGCCACTCGCACTGGCCTCATTAAGCATGTCTTCGATATCCTGCTCGGAATAGACAAAGCCCGGTTCGTCGCGCTCACGTTGCTCACGCAAGGCATAGCGCATGGCGTGGTCGATCGAATCGAAAGGGCCGCCCTCGACCTTGGACTCAAGCCATGCCTTCGTATCGTCAGGAACCTTGATGGTGAGTTCAACCATGCTGATCTCCTTTTGCGGAAAATAGCACATCCACGGCCAGGGACCAGCACAACTCGCGAACTAGCGCTCGACGAACCCCGCCAGGTTTTCCAGCGACGAGTTCATGCCTTCGGCGTGGTCCTCGGCGCTGATGCCTTCCGGAACATTTTCCGCCACGAACCGCACTTCGGTTTCGCCGTTCGTCGAAGTGAGCAGCGTTGACATTGTCATGGTGCCGGAGAATTTCGGATCATCGCTGACGAAGTCAACCGTCTGCACGACGCGTTCGTCAGGCACGAGTTCGATGAACCGCGCCTCGGCAATATCCTCGTTGCCGCCGCTCTTTCCGATGTAATTCTTGTCGTCATAGCGCAGCACCATGCGATATTGCCCGCCCGGACGAGGGTCGAAGGCCTGCATTTCGCCGGTCATGCCCTTGGGCGGCATCCATTGCACCAGCGCGTCGGCCGAGGTCAGGGCGGCGTAAACTTCGGAGGGCGACGCCTTGATCAGGCGGGAGGCGGTGTCGGTGCGGGACATTGGCCGATGCTCTCATCGGCCGACGACCAAGTCAAATCAGCCGGTGATGTCTGCCAGACTGAAGCCGGCGGCCGAGGCGGCGACGGTCATGACCACGGTGACGATGGCGGCGATCAGGGCATATTCAACCGAGGTAATCCCGGCTTCGTCACGCATGAATCTGGTCAGGAGCTGCAGCATGTTTCGTCACTACTCGAACACTATGGCGACTTCTTGCCAAAGTCCGTCTGAACGCTAGCTGAACAATTTTTGCTCCGAAGGGGTCAGTGCCTCGCGGCTTCGATGGCGGGCAGGAGCTCGGTCTCAATCGCTTCGGCATCAAGCGGGCCGACATGCTTGAAAGTGATCGTCCCCTCGGCATCGACCACGAAAGTTTCGGGCACACCATAGACGCCCCAGTCGATCGAGACGCGGCGGTCGCGGTCCATGCCGACGGCATCGTAGGGATTGCCCAGTTCGGCAAGGAAGGCGCGTGCGTTTTCCGGCGCATCGGCCTGGTTGATGCCGAAGAGCCGCACGCCGCTCACGTCTTTCAGCGCAACCAGCAGCGGATGCTCGTCGCGGCAAGGAATGCACCAGGAGGCAAAGACATTGACCACGGTGACATCGCCCTCGAGCGCTGCCGTATCGAAGCCCGGAACGCCGAGCTCGGGGACTTCGGCCATATTGAAGGCAGGCGCTGGTTTGTCGATCAAAACCGAGCGGACGAGGTTTGGGTCCCGGTTCATCGACATGGCAAAGACGCCAACCAGCGCGACGAGCAGGATCAGTGGCAGGGCAAAAAGCACATAGCGCATGATCAGGCGGACCGGCGCGGTTTGCGCGCTTCGAGGGCTGCCAGCTTGCGGCTGACCTGATGGGCGTCAAAAAGCGTCCAGGCGATCAGGGCTGCCACAGCGATGGCCACGCCGAGGTAGGCCCAGAGGATGAAGGCGGCATGCTGGCCAAGATCAATCATGTCCGGTCTCCCTGCGCCAGGCGACGCTGCAGGCCCGCCACGCGGCGGCGCTTGACCTCGGTGTGCATGGCCTTGAGCTGCAGCGTGATAAAAAGAAACGTGAAGGCGAAGAACATCGCGAACAGCGGCGTCAGGATGGAACCGGGCATGGTCGGGCCATCGGGGCGGAAGACGCTGGCAGGCTGGTGCAGCGTGCTCCACCAGTCGACCGAGAATTTGATGATCGGGATGTTGATGGCGCCCACGAGGGTAAAGACGGCGATGACGCGGGCGGCGCGCAGCTGGTCGTCAAAGGCACGCCAGAGGGCGATCAGGCCCAGGTAGATGAAGAGCAGAACGAGGGTGGAGGTCATGCGGCCGTCCCATTCCCAGAAGGTGCCCCAGGTCGGGCGACCCCAGAGGGCGCCGGTGAAAAGAGCGAGGGCGGTGAACAGCGCGCCGAGCGGGGCTGCGGCTTTCATCGAGACGTCGGCCATGGGGTGGCGCCAGACCAGGGTGCCGATGGCCGAGATGGACATGGTGGCATAGACGAACTGGCTCAACCAGGCATTGGGCACATGGGCATACATGATGCGCACGGTGTCGCCCATCTGGTAGTCAGCCGGGGAGGCGTAGAAGGCATAGTAGAGGCCGATGACGAAGAGCGCGGCGGTCAGAATCGTCAGCGGCCAGAGGAAGGGTTTCGTCATGACGACGAACTGGCCCGGATTGGCGATCCGGTTCCACCAGCTCAGTTTTGGCGCGTTATCGAGGCTCATGAGATCTGGCTCTAATCTTCCGCTGAACTTATTGCAAACACGGCGGCAACGGGCGCCAGCACCAGGGCCATGAGGCTCAATGCCGCAAGAAACAGCATGGCCGCATTGGACTGGGTGGCGGTGACGGAACCTGTGCCGAAGATCAGCACGGGAATGGACAGCGGCGCGATGATGATCGGCGCGATCAGCCCGCCGCGACGGATGGCAACGGTCACGGCCGCGCCGACCATGCCAAAGGCGGCCAGCGCCGGTGTGCCGACCAGCAATGACAGAAAGGTTCGCCAGAAGGTTTCCATGTCCATGGCCAGGAACATGCCGAGGATCGGGCTGGCGACGACCAGCGGCAGGGCCGAAACCAGCCAGTGGACGATGAGTTTCGCCACGACGATGGCCCCCAGCGACAGGTCGGCCTGACGCAGCAGGATCAGCGAACCGTCTTCGTGGTCGGGGCGGAACAGCTTGTCGAGGCCGAGCAGCATGGCCAGAAAGGCGGCAACCCAGACCATGCCGGGGGCGATACTCGACAGCAGTTCCTTGTCCGGACCGACGGCAAAGGGCACGATGGCGCCGACGATGACGAAGAACAGCACCAGCGTCAGCACGTCGCCGCCGCCGCGCAGCGTCAGGCGCAGCTCGCGAACCAGCATGGCGCGGAAAGCTTTCACTGGCGCATCCCCAGCACCAGGGTTTCCATGCGCGCGGGGTCGGGCAGGGTGATAGGGTCATGCGTTGCGGCGAGGACAAGGCCGCCTTGGTCGAGATGGCGGTCGATCAGTCGGGTCACTAGGTCGTGGCCTTCCATGTCGAGCGCCGCGGTGGGTTCGTCGAGCAGCCAGAGCGGGCGGAAGGTCACCAGGAGCCGCGCCAGAGCAAGACGGCGCGACTGACCGGCAGAAAGGTAGCCGGCATCGAGATCGCTCAAATGGCCGAGGCCGACCTCGTCGAGCGCCGTCTGCGGCGCCATGCCGGTCGGTCCGTTGATTTCGGCCCAAAATCCCAGGTTTTCCATGACGGAGAGCCGTGGCTTGATGGCATTGCGGTGGCCGCAATAGTGCAAGAGCTTCTCGTCCTCCCCGACCCCCTCGAAGGCGTAGTCGCCGGCCATGGGCGTCAGGATGCCGGCCAGGGTCATCAGCAGCGTCGTCTTGCCGGTGCCATTGGGGCCGCGCAACAAAAGGCAGTGGCCGGGCGTTGCAGCAAAGGTCAGATCGGAACAGAGGGGCATGCCACCGCGACCGCAGGACAGTCCTGTCAGGCGCAGGGTCAGCGGTGCAAAGCGATGCTGTTCGGACATGACCCCATCTCCTAGTGAAGGCGGTGTCGGGCTGGCAAGCCCAATGCGCATTCTCTATATCTCTCTATAGTTTGGAGTCATTCCAGCATAGGCAGCGCAGTTGAGCGGCCTTCGGGCTTTTTGCCACAGGGTTGATGTGCCTGCCGCAAGCAAAGGCGGAGACGATGACGTCGGTAGACAGCTTCAAGTCCAAATCCACTCTCACGGTCGGCAGCAAGAGCTATACCTATTATTCCATTGCCGAGGCCGAAAAGAACGGCCTCAAGGGCGTGTCGGCCCTCCCGTCCTCGATGAAGGTCGTGCTGGAAAATCTTCTGCGTTTTGAAGACAATCGCACCGTCACCAAGGCCGATATCGAGGCGGTAGCGACCTGGCTCGTGACCCGTACCTCCGAACACGAAATCTCCTATC
Organism: Candidatus Devosia phytovorans; assembly: GCA_029202405.1. NCBI lineage: Bacteria > Pseudomonadati > Pseudomonadota > Alphaproteobacteria > Hyphomicrobiales > Devosiaceae > Devosia > Candidatus Devosia phytovorans. Next base: position 3,861,443 of record CP119312.1, read on the forward strand.
GTCCAGCCCGCGTGCTCATGCAGGATTTCACCGGCGTGCCTGCGGTGGTGGATCTCGCCGCCATGCGCGATGCCACGGCCAAGCTTGGCGCTGATCCGCAAAAGATCAATCCGCTGGTGCCGGTTGACCTCGTCATCGATCACTCGGTGATGGTCGACAGTTTCGGTACGCCCCTGGCGTTCAATCAGAATGTCGAGCTCGAATATGAGCGCAATGGCGAGCGCTATGAATTCCTGCGCTGGGGCCAGTCTGCCTTCGACAATTTCCGCGTTGTGCCCCCTGGCACCGGCATCTGCCACCAGGTGAACCTCGAATATCTCGCCCAGACCGTCTGGACGCGCGAAGAAAATGGCGAAGTGGTCGCCTATCCCGATACATTGGTCGGCACCGACTCGCATACCACCATGGTCAACGGCATGGCGGTGCTCGGCTGGGGCGTCGGTGGCATCGAGGCCGAGGCGGCGATGCTGGGCCAGCCCGTCACCATGCTCATCCCCGAAGTCGTCGGCTTCAAGCTCAATGGCAAGATCAACGAGGGCATCACGGCCACCGACCTGGTGCTGACGGTCACCGAAATGCTGCGCAAAAAGGGCGTGGTGGGCAAGTTCGTCGAATTCTACGGCCCCGGCCTCGATTATCTTAGCCTCGAAGACCAGGCGACCATTGCCAATATGGCGCCCGAGTATGGCGCCACCTGCGGCTATTTCCCGGTCGACGCCGATACGCTGAAGTTCCTCACAACCTCTGGCCGCGACGCTGATCGTGTCGCGCTGGTCGAGGCTTACTCCAAAGCGCAGGGCATGTTCCGCGAAACCACGTCGCCGGACCCGGTCTTCACCGCGACGTTGGAGCTGGATCTTTCCACGGTCGTGCCCTCGCTGTCGGGGCCGAAGCGCCCGCAGGACCGTGTCGCGCTCAAGGATGTGACATCGGCCTTTGCCGCGGCCTTGCCGGAACTCTCCGGTGGCCGCATCGAGCGGACGAAACTGCCCGATGACAAGCAGGAGAGCCGCTTCGTCGACGAGGGTGCCAGTGGCGTGCATGACATTCCCGAGGAAGCCGCCTTTTCGGTCAAGGGCACGGACTACCATATCTCGGATGGCTCGGTGGTGATCGCGGCTATTACCTCCTGCACCAATACGTCCAATCCTTCGGTACTGGTGGCGGCGGGCCTCGTGGCACGCAAGGCGCGGGCACTGGGGCTCAATTCAAAACCCTGGGTCAAGACGTCGCTGGCCCCCGGCAGCCAGGTCGTCACCGACTATCTGACGGCCGCGGGCCTGCAAGACGATCTCGATGCGCTTGGCTTCAACCTCGTTGGCTATGGCTGCACGACCTGTATTGGCAATTCGGGTCCGCTGCCGCAGGCCATTTCCGATACGATCAACGAGAACAAGCTGGTGGCGGCATCGGTGTTGTCGGGCAATCGCAATTTCGAGGGGCGCGTCAATCCCGACGTGCGCGCCAATTACCTGGCCTCGCCGCCACTGGTTGTCGCCTATGCCATTGCCGGCACGCTCAATGTCGATATCGCCACCCAGCCGCTCGGCACGGGCAGCAATGGCCAGCCGGTTTATCTCAAAGATATCTGGCCTTCCAATCTCGAGATTGCCGAGATCGTTCGCAAGCACGTCAATGCCGAGATGTTCCGCGCGCGCTATTCGGATGTGTTCAAGGGCGACAAGCACTGGCAGGGGATCACCATCGAGGGTGGCCAGACCTATGGCTGGAATTCCAGCTCGACCTATGTGCAGAACCCACCCTATTTCGAGGGCATGTCGATGGAGCCCAAGCCGGTGACCAATATCGCCTCGGCGAAGGTCCTGGCGCTGTTCCTTGATTCCATCACTACCGACCACATCTCGCCCGCCGGTTCGTTCAAGGCTTCCACACCGGCGGGCAAATATCTCGAGGAGCGGCAGGTCGCGCCGCGCGACTTCAACTCATACGGCGCCCGTCGCGGCAATCACGAGGTGATGATGCGCGGCACCTTTGCCAATATCCGCATCAAGAACCAGATGCTCACCGGCGTCGAAGGCGGCTACACCAAGGGTCCGGATGGCTCGCAGATGGCGATCTATGATGCCGCCATGGCCTATCAGGCCGAAGGCACGCCGCTGGTGATCTTTGCCGGCAAGGAATATGGCACGGGCTCGTCCCGCGACTGGGCGGCCAAGGGTACCAACCTGCTCGGCGTGCGTGCCGTGATCGCCCAGAGCTTCGAGCGTATCCACCGCTCGAACCTGGTCGGCATGGGCGTCGTGCCGCTGCAGTTCAAGGATGGAGAGAGCTGGCAGAGCCTTGGCCTCGATGGCAGCGAGACTGTCGATATCGAGGGCGTGACCGAGATTACGCCAAGGGCCAGGGTCAATGTGAAGATCACCCGCGCCAATGGCGAAGCGTTCACTATCGAAACGCTATGCCGGATCGATACCGCCAATGAGCTCGACTATTTCAAGCATGGTGGCATCCTGCACTATGTGCTGCGTAGTCTCGTCGCGGCCTAGTTCAGGTGTGATCGTCCGTGAAAATGGCGGCCATTGAGCCGCCATTTTTGTTTTTGCATCCTGACCAGGCCTGCGGCAATCGGGTCGCAGCGCAGACAAAGTTTGCCATCGTCACCCTCTTTTGACTGGCGGGTGGATGTAAGCCCGGCTTACAAGTTTGCCCATGACTATCAAACCCTTCATTGCCGCCACCCTGGGCCTTCTCACCCTTGCTGGGCTCTGCCTGCCGGCCAATGCCGACAATGGCGTGGCGCGCCCTAGGGCAGTGGTCGAGCTGTTCACCAGCCAAGGCTGTGCTCAATGTCCGCCGGCCGATGCGCTGCTGACCAGCCTGGCCGAAGACCAGGATGTGGTCGCCCTGGCCTATCACGTCGATTATTGGGACTATGCCGGCTGGGAAGACACTTTCGGCCAGGAAGCCTATTCGGATCGCCAGCGGGCCTATGCCAAGAGCTGGGGATCGTCCCGCATCTATACGCCGCAAATGGTGGTCAATGGCGCGCAGGGCGTCGTCGGGTCCCGGCGCAACGAGGTGCATGGCGCATTGGACGGGGCGAGCCTGCCGTTGCCGGTCGATATCACCCATGCGGGAGACATGCTCAAGATTACCATTCCCGCCAATGCCGATCTCGACAATGCCGTGGTCTGGCTTGTGACCTATCTCGATCGCGCCGATGTGTCGGTCGACAAGGGCGAAAATGCCGGGAAGGCCATGGTCTATACCCAGGTCGTCACCGGCCGTCAGGCACTGGGCATGTGGGAAGGCGCCGATGGCGCCGTGCTCAAGCTGCCAGTGCCGGAGGGACTTGCCGAGCCCGACACGGGCATTGCGGTCATCGTGCAGCAGGAAAGCAATGGCCTGCCCGGTCCGATCCTCGGTGCCGCCACGCTCGAGAACTAGGCACAAAAAATCCCGTCCTTGGGGGCAAGGACGGGAAGCTTAGACTGGTCAACTCAATTAGAAATGGCTGACACCCGGGCTTCTGGGTTTGGGGGCTCGGTCGGCCCGGGTGCCAGTCACTGGAGGCAATGGTTGAATATTGCCGAGCCAATCTGGCGTGTTCGGGGACAAAGTGTGACCAAATTGGGGAATTTGCCGGTCTTGCAAAGACGGTCAAAGCTGTCATCATGACAGTGTTTTGACACCGGAGTTAAGCCGCACTTGCAGGGCCGCACGCCGAACGACAAGACGTCCAACCTGTCGCTGGTCCATGCCGGCGAGGTTGCCGTGAGCCAAGCGCCATCGAAAGTGCCGGGTGTGGTTGCCTTCGACCGCAAGGAGCTGGCGCTCATCCTCAATGTCTACGGTCGCAAGGTCGGGCAGGGCGAATGGCGCGACTATGCAATGGATTTCCTGCGCGAGCGGGCTGTGTTTTCCATCTATGCTCGCGTCTCGGAGCGCCCGCTCTACATTATTGAAAAGACACCGCGCCTGCGCAACCGCCAGGGCCAATATGCAGTGACCAACCAGCAGGGCCGCATCCTCAAGCGGGGCCACGATCTGGCACAGGTACTGCGCGTGCTCGATCCGCAGCTGGCGGTGGTGGGCTAGCGGCTTCCCTATCGCGCCTGGACAGTTCTTGTGCGGACAAGCAGGGGTTCAACAATCATCATCCGCGCCGCCCTGTCCGAGGATGCAGCGACCATGGCCGAGTTGCGCCGGGCGAGCATTCGCGATCTCTGCAGAGCCGACCATGCCGGCGATCCCGCTGCAATCGCCGATTGGGTCGGGCCGAACGACAAGTTCACGCGCTTGCTTGAAAAGCCTGACATCAGGCTTGTTGTGGCCGAGATCGACGGCACGATAGCCGGACTTGGCGGTATCCAGGGGGACACGGTCACCCTCAACTATGTGCATCCCGACTTCCGCTTCCGCGGCGTCAGCAAGGCGCTGATGGTCACGCTGGAAGAGATGCGTGTTGCTGCGGGGGTGACAACGGGTCGGCTGCACAGTTCGGCAACAGCTCTGCGCTTCTACCACGCCATCCGCTCGCAGGATGCCGGTCCATTCGATCCGGCAACTGGTCAGCCCATGACCAAGCGCTTCTAGAGAGCCAGTTGCAGGTGCACTATGTCGTGCCAGCGGTCGAACTTGTAACCCACGGCGTCATAGCGGCCGACATGGCGGAAGCCGAACTTTTCGTGGATGGCGATGGAATTGGCGGTGTCAGCGGTGATCACGGCGATAACCTGCTTGAAGCCGAAGCTTTTGCATTGCGCCAGAAGCTCGGTCAGCAGCGCCTTGCCGATGCCTTTTCCCTTCGCGTCGGGATGCAGGTAGATCGAATCCTCGCAGGTGAATCGATAGGCGGCGCGGGGGCGGTAGAAGCTCGCATAGGCATAGCCGACCACGGCGCCGTCGACTTCCGCCACGATCAGCGGATGGCCGAGCTTGACGAGGGCGGCGAATTTTTCCGCCATGGCGGCCTCGCCCGGCACTTCGGTATCGAAGGTGATCGCCGTCTGTTCCACATAGTGCTTGTAGATGGCGGTGATCGCCGGCACGTCGGACCAGCGGAAAGGGCGAAGCAAAAAGTCGGACACGGCTGCTCATCCAGGCAAAGAAAAGGACCGCACCCTGTTTAGGATGCGGTCCCGATGTCCGTCCAACCAAATTGCTTGATCAGAGGATCAAGCGTTCCAGTGCTTACTCGCGGTTGCCCAGCAGGCGGAGCAGCATCATGAACAGGTTGATGAAGTCGAGGTAGAGGTTCAGCGCGCCCATGATGGCCTGCTTGGTCAGCACGTCGGCGCCGAGCGACTCCGAATAGCTTTCCTTGATCTTCTGGGTGTCATAGGCGGTGAGGCCGGTGAAGATCAGCACACCAACGATCGAGATGATGAACTCGAGCATGCCGTTGTAGAAGAAGATGTTGATCACCGAGGCGATGATCAGGCCGATCAGGCCCATCATCAGGAAGTTGCCCATGCCGGTCAGGTCACGCTTGGTGGTGTAACCCCAAAGGCTCATCGCGCCGAAGGTAGCGGCAGTGATGAAGAAGACCTTGGCGATCGAGGCGTCGGTATAGACGAGGAAGATCGACGAGAGGGACAGACCCATTACGGCAGCAAAGGCCCAGAACACGGCCTGTGCGGCGCCGGTCGAGAGCTTGTTGATGCCAAAGCTGAGCACCAGCACGAAGGCCAGCGGCGACAGCATCAGCACCCAGGCGAGGGGGCTGGTGAACAGCAAGGCGCCCCATTGGGTTACCAGCGTACCGTTTTCAAGTGCGCCAACGGCTGCGTTCGGATCGGTGGTCACGGCAGCGGCTGCGGCAAACCAGGCCACCAGGCCCGTTACCACCAGGCCAATGCCCATGTAATTGTAGACGCGCAGCATGTAGCTGCGAAGGCCCTCGTCGATGGCCAAGGCCGAGCCGGCCCGCGCTCCGAGGGTCTGACGGTCATATTCAGCCATAGTCGGTTTCCTTTCCCAATTGAAAAGCGGTCTCTTTTACCGCCGGTGGGCATTTCTCGCCACTTGATGAAACAATATGGATGCAGGTTCAGGCGTTTACAAGTCGTGATGGCGGGGTGCGACGAATGGGCTGGTCGCACAATGGCGTTATGTTAGGGTCGAAGCGCGAATCGCGTTGCAATCCACTTCAAGAGGAGGGCCCCATGCCCCGGCTCTTTACCGGCCTCGAAATTCCGGCCGATGTTGGATTTGCGCTGTCCCTCAAGCGCGGCGGTTTGACTGGTGCGCGCTGGATCGACCCGGAAAACTACCACATTACCCTGCGTTTCATCGGTGACGTCGATCACCAGACCGCCAATGAAGTGGCCGACAGCCTCGACCGGCTCAGTCATTCGCTGTCCTTCTCGGTCAGGTTGACACATCTGGGCAGTTTTGGCGGTGACAAGCCGCGGGCCCTGTTTGCCGGCGTCGAGCCCAGCGAGCAGCTCAACCGGCTGCAATCGGCGCATGAGCGGGTGTTGCAACGCGCGGGCCTGCCGCCCGAGGGCCGAAAATTCGTCCCGCATGTCTCGCTGGCCCGCCTGCGCAATACCGGCGCCTTCGAGCTGGCGCAGTTCCTCGCCGAGTCAGGGCGTTTCGAGCCGCTGAGCTTTCCAATCGGGCGCTTTGTGCTGTTTTCCAGCAAGGATTCGGTGGGTGGCGGTCCTTATGTGGTTGAGCAAAGCTACCCGTTGGCGGCGTAGTCCCCAACACGCAGGCTGATTGATCACGGTCACGCAAGTGTTAGCCGATTGTTAACTCTGACGGCGCAAACCGGTTCGGGTATGCAGGCGCCTGCCAAAATGCCGCCGCGATTGACTCGCACTTGATGCAAATGCGGTTGGATGTGGCGGCATTTGACACCTTGGTAACCATGTTGGAGCAGGATGCGCGGGCGCTCTCCCAGGATGGGACTTAAAAATGAGGACGATTTGGCGATGACGACGAAAACCGGTGGCCTTGTACTCGGGCTCGCGGTCGGCGCGATCATGGCTCTGGCCCCCGCTGCCCAGGCGCAGCAGGCGACAGAGCTGGGAACTTTCAACGCATGGACAGCCTGGCAGGCGACCGACGCTTCGGGCGTCATCTGCTATGTCTCGGCGACACCGGGCTCTTCCGAACCCTCTGGCGCGAACCGCGATCCGATCCACTTCATGATCATCCACCGCAAGGGGATGGGTACCAAGAATGAAGTGCAGACGATCATTGGATATCCGTTCAACACGAGCAATGCCAATGCCAGCGCCACGGTGGATGGCAAGGCCTATCCCATGGTCACCGAAGGCACCGCTGCCTGGCTCGCCTCGACCGGCGACGAGAGCGGTTTCGTTTCCGCCTTCAAGGCCGGCAGCAATCTTGTGATCAAGGGCACCAGCCAGCGCGGTACCAACACGAGCGACACTTACTCGCTGTCAGGCGCCACAGCCGCCATGAATGCCATCGATACGGCCTGCCAGTAATTGCAATTGCGGGTTGCCGGCCGACGGCAATCCGTCCTATCCGGGTGGAGGGCTCTGCGAGCCCTTCGCCTTTTTCTGCCCTATGAGGTCCTGATGTCCAAGTCCGCCGTGGCGCTCGCTCTTGCTGCCAGCCTCGCCCTTACTGCCAGCGCCAGCGCCCAGCAGGTGCGGATCCTGGGCGAGCACCGGTCCTGGACCAGCTATGCTGCCGACGATGCCGGCGCCACCGTGTGCTTTGCCATGGTCAAGCCCGATACGGTAACGCCAACGCCCGATGGCTATACCCAGGCCTACATCTACATCACCAACCGCCCGGCCGAGAATGTCGCCAACGAGTTCAACCTCGTCGCCGGCTTCGCCTTCCAGCCCGACAGCATGGCGACCATTGCCGTGGGTGGGCAGACCTTCAACCTCTTCACCCAGAACGACGCCGCCTGGCTAGACGACACCAGCCAGAGCGAAGCCCTTGCCAGTGCCATCCGTGCCGGCTCGTCCATGGTGGTCGAAGGCACGACTTCGGGCGGCATCCGCGTGACGGAAAACTACTCGCTCTCCGGCGCCACCGCCGCCCAGCAGTCGATCGGGGCCGAGTGCTAGGCGCGGATTGGCTCTACATCGTCCTCTTTGTCGTCGTGATCCTTGGCGCAGTGCTGGCCGTTGGCATGGCCAACAACATCAAGCGCAAGCGCGGAGCTGATGACTTCGACAAGGACGCCTATCGCTAGAGACTAGACGGCTTGCTCGAAGGGCGCGTTTGCGTGACACTCCCCGTGAACGCGGGGGCGTGACTTGAGCAACAAGCTGGTTCGCAACGAGCAGCGGAAGTTGACAGCGACTTATGTCAATGGCGTCGCGCTGGCGCTTGTCGGCATCGGTGTGTTTGCACAGGTGGTGGCCTTTGCACAGGCCCTGTCGGTCACATTGGCATCCGTCCTTGTCATGGTTGGTTGTAGTGTGGTCAGCCTGGCCCTACATTGGGCTGCGAGAAACGTTCTCGGAGGTCTGGAAGAATGACCGAACTCGATCTCATACTCGCGGTTGCGCTGGCCGTTGCGGGGTGCTTGCTCGCCGCTGGTGGCGCACTGTGGATCGCCCGCAAGGACAATTCTGTTTCGCATCCTCCGGCAGGCGAATAGCTGCCTCGCCTTTGCGTGACTTTGCTTCGCCTGCGCCTATATGCTATTGGCCGCGCCAATCCCGCATTTTCCGGACTTTGTAGCCACGCCCATGAGCATTGCGCTGAACCTTGACCATTCGACCGCGCTGCGGCCCGCCGCCAGCAGTCGGCCGTCGCTGATCGGTCTTTCCAAGCCGCAGCTCGCCGAGGCGCTGACCACGGCCGGCATTGCCTCGGACAAGGAAGCGCGCATGCGCGCCAGCCAGCTGTGGAACTGGCTCTATGTCAACGGCACCACCGATTTCGACAAGATGACCAATGTGGCCAAGCCCGTTCGTCAGAAGCTCAGCGACACCTTCATCCTCGACCGGCCCGAGATTGTTTCCGAACAGGTTTCCAGCGACGGTACGCGCAAGTGGCTGTTCCGTTTCCGCGATCCGGCCAATCCGAACTATCCGCCGGTGGAAGTGGAAACCGTCTATATCCCGGAACAGGATCGCGGCACGCTTTGCGTGTCGTCCCAGGTCGGCTGCACCCTGACTTGTTCCTTCTGCCACACGGGCACGCAGAAGCTGGTGCGCAACCTGACGGCTGGCGAAATCCTCGGCCAGGTGTTGATGGCGCGCGAGCGCCTCGGCGACTTCCCGGGTGGTTCGCGTCCCGATGACGGCGGCCTCGTGCCCTCGGGCGACACCCGCGCCATTACCAATATCGTGATGATGGGCATGGGCGAGCCGCTCTACAATTACGAGAGCGTCAAGCAGGCCCTGCTCATTGCCTCGGCCGGTGACGGCATGAGCCTCAGCAAGCGCCGCATCACCCTCTCGACCTCGGGCGTCGTGCCCTTCATCGAGCCGACCGGCCGCGAAATCGACGTCATGCTGGCCATTTCGCTGCATGCCACCAACAATGACCTGCGCGACGTGCTGGTGCCGATCAACAAGAAGTGGCCGCTCGAAGAACTGCTCGAAGCCTGCCGAAATTATCCCGGCCTTTCCAATGCCCGTCGCATCACCTTCGAATATGTGATGCTCGATGGAATCAACGACAGCGATGCCGAAGCGCGCGAACTGGTGCGGCTGCTGGCCGGCATTCCGGCCAAGATCAACCTCATCCCGTTCAATCCTTGGCCAGGCAGCAATTACGGCACCTCGCCGTCGTCGCGCATCGAGCGTTTCGCCGATATCGTCAACAAGGCCGGCTATGCCAGCCCGGTGCGCACACCGCGGGGCCGCGATATCTTTGCCGCCTGCGGCCAGCTCAAGAGTGAGAGCGAACGGCTTTCCAAAAAAGACCGGGACGCATTGGCCGGGGTGTGATGCGACCAAGCGCACGACGCATCGAGGCAGCCATTGCGGCCATCGAAAGTGCCGCCGCCCGCCGTGCGCCAGATATCTGCCCGCTGTGCGAACGGATCATTCCGCCAGAAGCCAAATCCAGTCGCCACCACCTGACGCCCCGGCTCAAGGGCGGCACGCATCTGGGCACGGTGCGGCTGCACCAGATTTGCCACAGCGCCATCCATGCACGGTTTTCAGAGACCGAGATCGCCGCGCAGCTCGCTGATGTCGCAAGCCTCAAAAGCGATCCGGAACTGGCGGCGTTTATTCAATGGGTGCGGGGCAAACCGCCGGCGTTTCATGCGCCCACGCGGTTGACGCGGCAGCGGCGCGAGATGCGGCGATCACGGGAATAGCCGCAACTGGCGCCGGGCCTGCCGATGCATTATCTTTGACCCATGGAGGCGCCATGAAAGTTTCCTTGCGCATCGCTGAATCGAAGCTGTCCGAATTGATAGACGCCGCGCTTGCTGGCGAGGAAGTGGTTATCGATAAGGATAATCTGACAGCCGTAAAGATCGTTCCGATCTCGGCAAAGCAGAAGTTCAAGCTCGGTCTTCTCGAAGGTAAGGTCGGCACCGTACCCGATTTCTTCGAGCCCATGAGCGAGAAAGATCTGGCGCTTTGGGAAGGCGGGTCTTGAGCGGTGTCCTGCTCGATACGCATATTTGGGCTTGGTCTCTCGTCAGTCCGGCGCGTCTTTCACAAGCTGCGATCAGCGCCATGGAATCCACGTCCCGAATATGTGTGAGCACCATTTCGCTGTTCGAGATTGGCCAGAAGGTGCGACTTGGCAAGTGGGAAGAAATGGCTCCCTATGTCAATCAGTTGATCAATTTGGCAGATGAGCAGAGCGTGGAGCTGATCCCCGTCTCTTCGGCGATCAGCTCTACTGCAGCAGTGTTGGACTGGCCCCACCGCGATCCGTTCGACCGATTAATCGGTGCCACAGCCATAACCGAGGGTCTGACGCTGATCAGCGCGGACAGCGCATTCGACCATCTGGGCACTGCAACATTTTCGCTGGCCCGGCTGAGATAGTTTTGGGCCTCGGCGCCATCAATCCTGCGTCTACTTCCGCAGAATGACCCAGATAGCGTGGATCAGGCCCGGGAAATAGCCAAGGATCGTGAGAAGGATATTGAGCCAGAAGTGCAGGCCAAGGCCGACCTGCAGGAAGACGCCGACCGGCGGGATGATGACAGACAGAATGATGCGCAGAACGTCCATGAGAGCCCCCTATTAAGCTTCTGACAACGAACGATTCTTCCGATCGTTCCTGCGACATTTCGGCCTTATGAGTGCCGCACCTGCGCCGTCAGGATGGTCGCGGCGAAGGCTGTGAAAATGGCGGCAAAGCTCCAGTTGAGCGCGCGCTCGACCCATTTGCTCTTCTTGAAGGCTGCAGCGAGCCAGTCGGCGGCCAGTACGGTGGCCACGCCGAGCGGAATGGAGAGGGCGACAAATTCAAAGCCGAGGAAGAACAGCTTGCCCGTTGCCGCCGGGTCATGCGCATCAACGAATTGCGGCAGGAAGGTCACGAAAAACAGCACCACCTTGGGATTGAGCAAGTTGATGCCGATGCCGGTCATGAAACTCTGTTGTACCGCGGGCGGTTTCTTGGCCGCTTCGGCGATGCGCAAGCCACCGCCATGCACGATCGCCTGATAGGCGAGCCAGAGCAGATAGAGCGCGCCGACGATCTTGAGCGCCAGAAACAGCGGCGGCGCGGCGATGATCAGCACGGAAATGCCCAGCGCCACCAGCGTCGTATGCACCAGGATGCCGGCCATGGCGCCCGCCATGGCCGCAATGCCATGGGCGCGGCCATAATTGATGGCGCGGCTCAGCTGCAAGGCCATGTCGGGGCCGGGGGTGATGGCCAGCACCACTGTCGCGATGGCAAAGGCAAGGATGACGGAAGGATCGGGGATGAAGGCGGGCATGCTGGTTCCGCTGCTTGAGATCATCCAGCATTAGCGCGTCGCATGGCAGCTTGCCAGTCTACAACGGCAGTTCGAAGCTACGCTTGATGGTTTCCATCGGCACGTCGGTCTTGACGCTTTGAACGCTGGGGATGCGCATCAGGTAGTCGGACTGAAAGCGCCAATAGGCGTGCAGGTCCGTGGTGACGATCCGCATGATGGCATCGCATTCCCCGGTGGTGAGATAGCATTCGGCCACTTCTGGGAATTTCCGCACCGTCTCGGCGAACTGGTTGGTGGTCTCGGCATCCTGGGTCTTGAACCAGATGCGGGCAAAGACGGTCAGGCTCAATCCAAGGCGGTGGCCGTTGAGCACGGCGACATATTGATCAATGACGCCCTGTTCTTCGAGCAGCTTGACCCGACGCAGACAGGGCGAGGGTGACAGGCCCACCTCATTGGCCAATTCGACGTTGGACATGCGGCCATTGCGCTGCAGCGCCTTCAGGATACGCCGGTCAATCGCATCGAGCATTTCTGGCATTTGAAGTCGCCCTGTTCCAAATTATTGGCACGTTATGCCATTTTCTCTGCCAAAATTGATCCATTCGCAAGTTCATTGCGATGCAATTGCTCTATTATGGTTCCATCTCACCTCGGAGCATTCGCAATGGCGAAAGACATCAAGAAGGTCGTGCTGGCCTATTCGGGCGGCCTCGACACCTCCATCATCCTCAAATGGCTGCAGGAAACCTATAATTGCGAAGTGGTGACCTTTACCGCCGACCTGGGCCAGGGTGAGGAACTGGAGCCGGCGCGCAAGAAGGCCGAAATGTTCGGCATCAAGGATATCCGCATCGAGGACCTGCGCGAGGAATTCGTTCGCGACTTCGTCTTCCCGATGTTCCGCGCCAATACGGTCTATGAGGGCCAGTATCTGCTGGGCACGTCCATTGCCCGTCCGCTGATTTCCAAGCGTCTCGTTGAAATCGCCCAGGAAGTGGGCGCCGATGCCATCTCCCATGGCGCGACTGGCAAGGGCAATGACCAGGTCCGCTTCGAGCTGACCGCCAATGCGCTCGATCCGTCGATCAAGGTCATCGCACCCTGGCGTGAATGGGACCTGCGCTCGCGCACCCAGCTGCTCGACTATGCCGAGCGCAACCAGATCCCGATCGCCAAGGACAAGCGCGGCGAAGCGCCCTTCTCGGTCGATGCCAATCTGCTGCACACGTCCTCCGAGGGCATGGTGCTGGAAGACCCGGCCGTGCCGGCGCCCGACTATGTCGCCCAGCGCACCGTTGATCCGGAAAAGGCGCCCGATACTCCCGAGATCATCACCATTGGCTATGAACAGGGCGATCCGGTCTCGATCAATGGCGAAAAGCTCAGCCCGGCCGAACTGCTGACCAAGCTCAACGAGTTGGGTGGCAAGCATGGCGTGGGTCGTCTCGATCTCGTCGAAAACCGTTTCGTCGGCATGAAGTCGCGCGGTCTCTACGAAACCCCCGGCGGCTCGATCCTGCTCGTGGCGCATCGTGGCATCGAATCAATCACGCTCGATCGCGGCGAAGCTCACCTCAAGGATGAGCTGATGCCTAAATATGCCGAGCTGATCTACAACGGGTTCTGGTTCTCGCCAGAACGCGAAATGTTGCAGGCGCTGATCGACAAGAGCCAGACCTATGTCACCGGCGAGGTCACCGTGAAGCTCTACAAGGGTTCGGCCACGGTCATCGCGCGTACTTCGCCGCATTCGCTCTACTCGATGGATCTGGTGACCTTCGAAGAGGGTGCTGTGGCCTATGACCACAAGGATGCCGAGGGCTTTATCCGGCTCAATGGCCTGCGTCTCAAGACCTGGGCGGCGCGCAATCAAAAGGCAAACGGCTAACGACAAGAAGTCGTCAAGCATGCTGGCCCGGATCGTCCCTGCGGGGATGGTCCGGGCCGCAGCATTTCAAAACCCTCAATTAGGTTCTCTTTCCGAACTTAATTGCTCATTAATAAGAAGGCTCTAGCCTCACTGCAGGCGTCATGCAGAAGCATGTATACAGGGGTATCGACGGGTGCGAGCAAAGGCTGCTGGCAGCTTGGGCGAAAAGGCCGAGGCTTTGCTGCTCGACGCGGCACTTGAAAATATTCCCTATGGCTTTTGCGTCTGGTCACCCCAGTTTCGCCTCGTCATGTGGAACAAGCATTACCGCGACATCTATGGCTTTTCCGCAGATGCGATTACGCGCGGCATGAGCCTTGAGGATGTGGTGCAACTGGCCGGACAGCTAGGCAACCATCCCGGCCAGAGCGCGCATGATTTCTACGAAAGCTATACCGAGGAGCTTCTGGCCAATCGCAGCGGCATGCGACACAAGAGCCATGAGCAGGTGCGTGGCGGGCGGACGATCGAGACGGCGCATGTCTATTCGGAAGCGCTCGGCTGGGTAGTCACCCACGAAGACATTACCGATGAAATCGCCCGTACGGAAATTGCGCAGAAGCGCAAGCTCGAACTCGAGCGGCAGAATATCCGGCTCGATGCTGCAGTGAACAATATTTCCCAGGGTCTGTGCATGATGGACGCCCGTGGGCGTCTGGTCATCTGCAACGAGCCCTATGCGCGCATCTACAGCCTGCCGCAAAATCTGGTCAAACCCGGGACGCAGCTCGACGAGATTCTCAGCCACCTGTTCGACCAGGGTATGGAAACGGGCGGAACGCGGGCCGAATATATTGCCTGGCGGCACGAGGTGATCGCGCGGCGGGAATTCGGCAAGAACATCCACGAACTCAACGGCCGCACCATCATGATGCAGCACCATCCGATGAAGGATGGCGGCTGGGTGTCGACCCATGAGGATATTACCGAGCAGAAGCAGAACGAGGCGCGCATCCGTCACCTGGCGCGGCACGATGCGCTGACCGACCTGCCCAATCGCATCGAGTTTCTCGAGCAGATGGCCAAGACCGAGTCGGGGCTGGCGCGCGGCGAAAAGGCCGCTGTGCTCTATATCGACCTCGACCACTTCAAGGCGGTCAACGACACGCTGGGGCATGCTGTGGGCGACGAGGTGATCAAGCAGGCCTCGGCGCGACTGTGGGGCACGACGCGGGAAACCGACGTGCTGGCGCGGCTGGGCGGCGATGAGTTTGCCTTGCTGATGCGGCCGATCGAAGGCGCGGATGCCGCCGCCAGAGTGGCCGACCGCATCATCAAGGCGATCGGCGCGCCGATGCATATCAACGGACAGCAGATCGAAATCGGCGTCAGCGTCGGCATTGCCGTGGGGCCGGGCGATGGGGTCAAGACCGACACGCTGGTCAAGAATGCCGATCTGGCGCTCTATCGCGCCAAGAGTGAGGGTCGCTCAACCTATCATTTCTTTGAAACGGGCATGGATGCCGAGTTGCAGCAGCGCCGCTCCATCGAGGCCGGGCTGCGTCTGGCCCTGCAGCGCGAGGAATTGCGGCTGGTGTTCCAGCCACTGCTGGGCATGGACGAAAACCGCATCACCTGTGTCGAGGCATTGCTGCGCTGGGACCATGAGGGTCGCACCATTTCGCCGGTCGAGTTCATCCCCATTGCTGAGGAAACCGGGTTGATCGTGGCCATCGGCGAATGGGTCCTGCGCGAGGCCTGCCGGACGGCAGTGAACTGGCCGAGCGACGTGCGGATCGCGGTCAACCTGTCGCCGGTGCAGTTCAAGAGCCGCGAGCTGGTCTCGGTGGTCAAATCGGCGCTGAGCGACTCCAAGCTCCCGGCGACACGGCTCGAGCTCGAGATCACTGAAAGCCTGCTGCTGGCCGAGAATGACACCAATCTCAAGGTGCTGCATGACCTGCGCGCCATGGGTGTGCGCATCTCGATGGACGATTTCGGCACGGGCTACTCATCGCTGAGCTATCTGCGCAGCTTCCCCTTCGACAAGATCAAGATCGACCGAAGCTTCATGGCGGACATCACTACCCGCCAGGATAGCCAGGCCATCATCAAGGCGGTGATCGGGCTGGGCCAGTCGCTGGGCATGACCACTACGGCCGAAGGCGTCGAGACCGAGGAACAGCTCGAAATGGTGCGGGCGCATGGCGCTTCGGAAGTGCAGGGCTTCCTGTTCTCCCCGCCACTGCCGCTGGCCGCACTGAACAACCTGCTGCATTCCGAGCAGGTCAAGCAACAGGTCGACGGCAAGAAGGCATCCTGACCCTTTCTTCCTTTCAATAGAAAAGGCCCCGGCATTGCTGCCGGGGCCTTTTCCTTTGCTGACTGTTCAGCGCCTAGTTGGCAGCTGCGTCGTCCGGCAGCGCGAAGGCGACGACATAGTCGCCACGGATGTTCTGCTGGCGGGCGCCGCCAGCGGTCAGGACGACGAACTGCTTGCCCGAAGAGGGCGAGACATAGGTCGAGGGGGTGGACTGGCTGCCAACCGGCAGCTTGCCCTTCCACAGTTCCTCGCCCGTCGTCACGTCCATGGCACGCAGGTAATAGTCCTGCGTGGCGGCGTAGAACACCAGGCCACCCGACGTGGTCGAGGCACCACCGATGGTGGGCATGCCGATCGGGATCTGCAGACCGGTCTTGATGCCGAGCGGACCGGTTTCTTCCAGCGTGCCCATGGGCACCTGCCAGGCGACGGTGCGCGAAGCAAGGTCGATACCGGTCATCGTGCCATAGGGCGGCTCCTGGCAGGGGACGCCAAGGGCAGAGAAGAAATTGTCCTTGAGCGCTGCAAAGGGCGTGCCGGTCTGGGGCGACAGGCCGGCATGCATGTCGGCACCCGAGGTGGCCTGGCTGTCATAGTCGTCACGCGGCACCAGTTCGACATACTGGGCGATGCGCATGTCGTTGAGCACCAGCATGCCGGTCTCTTCGTTGAGCGCAGCGCTGCCCCAGTTGAAGCCACCGTAATAGCCGGGCCACTGGATCATGCGTTCCGTGGTGGGCGGGGTGAAGTCACCCTCGTAACGGAGCTTCTTGAACTCGATGCGGCAGAGCAGCTGGTCGTAGAGCGTGGCGCCCCACATGCGGGCTTCGGTCAGCGGCTCGACGCCGATGGCCGGCATGCCAACCGAATAGGGCTGGGTCGGGGAAAGCGGCAGGTCGCCTTCCTGGACGTCCTGCGGCACGGCACGCTCTTCCACTTCGGCGATCGGCTCGCCGGTGCGGCGGTCCAGCATGAAGATCTGGCCACGCTTGGTGATCTGGATCAGCGCCGGAATGGTGCCGCCATTGCCATCTGGCACGTCATAGAGTGCCGGCTGGCTGGCGACGTCATAGTCCCAGACGTCATGGTGCGTGGTCTGGAAAACCCAGCGCTCGGCGCCGGTCTCGATGTCGACGGCAACCACCGAGGCGCTGACGCGCAGCATGTCTTCGGTGCGGTGTGCGGCCCAGAAGTCGGGCGTGGCATTGCCGGTGGGCAGGTAGACCAGGCCCAGTGCATCGTCATAGGCCGGGGTCGACCAGACATTGGGCGTGCCGCGGGTATAGAGCTCGCCTTCGGCGGGCAGGCCGCCTTCGGGACGATCGGCATTCCAGGCCCAGAGCAGTTCGCCCGAGCGGGCGTCGAAGGCACGGACCACGCCCGAGGGCTCGCCGGTCGAGATATTGTCGAGCACGAAGCCGCCAACGACGACGCGATTGCGGGCAACGGTGGGCGCGGAGGTGAGGATATAGTTGGGCAGGGCATCGTCGCCCATGCCGGCCTTGAGATCGACAATGCCGCCGGTGCCGAAATCGGCGCAGAGTTCACCGGTGGTGGCATCGAGTTCGATCATGCGGGCATCGCTGGTGGTCAGTACGATACGGCCGGTGCCGCAGATGGCGGGGGCTTCGGCAACCACGGGAGCTGCGGGAGCCACTGGGGTGGCCGGTGCTGCCGGGGCGGTTGCATCGGTCGCCGGAGTGGTGACCACGGCTGCGGCCGGCTCGACTTCGGGCGCTTCATATTCATAGTAGCTGACGCCGCGGCAGCGGGCGAAAGCGGAATTGTCCGTCTCGGAGTCGAACACCCAGCGGGCCTCGCCGGTGTTGACGTCGATGGCATGCACATTGCTTTCAGGCGTGCAGATATAGGCGGTGTCGTTGATCAGGATCGGGGTGATCTGGTCTTCCTGACCGGCAACGCGCTCTTCGCCATATTGATAGGTCCAGGCGACCTCAAGGTTCTGCACGTTTTCGGTGTTGATCTGGTCGGCAGGGGAGAAGCGCGTGCCCGAGGGGGTGGCGCCATATGCCGCCCAATTGCCATTGTTGTCGGCAACGGCCTGGCCCGGCGTCGCTGCGATGTCATTGCGAATGACGCCCTGCGGCTGGAAGGCGGTATAGCCAGCGCCCGCGAGGACCAGAACGATGATGGCCGCGAGGCCAAAGGGCAGGGCCTTGCCGGCACGCCAAGCGGGGAAAAGCGGCAGGCAGAGCGCGATGATCAGCGCGATGACCAGCGGACCGCCAAGGCGCGGCACCAGCGGCCAGAAGGCAAAGCCGGACTCGATCAGCGACCAAGCGATGGTGGCGACAAAGAGTGCGGCGAAGAGCCAGAAGCCGACAAGGCTGCGGCGGAAGGTAAAAATGCCCGCAGCGATCAGCACCAGACCGGCAAGGCCATAGTACCACGAACCGCCGAGCGTGATGAGCTGGCCGCCCAGCACGAGAAGGGGGAGGCCGATAATGGCCAAAACGATGCCGAGGATGCGAAGCACCCAGGCTGACGGTCCCGCGGAGCGCGGGCCTGCGTCTGCTGACATAATAAGTTCCAGTCTTGGATTTAGCTCGATGGGAGCGGACGCCTGACGTCGCTACTGCTCTTCGAAAAGGCGCCGGTGCTGCGCTCCGGCGGAGGTTCGGAGAGTGATAGCGACACTCGCCGTCCAGTTGACAAAAGTTGTCTATTCCTCCGGGCGACAATGCGTACCCCTTGTTACGGCAAGGGGGCATGACCAAATGTGACGGCTCCGTGGCGAAATGACGGCGAGAGGGCGGATTGCCAAGTGATCCGGGCTTTGCCAGATTTGTCGCATGCGCCAAAATCTTTATGCCCAATTGCAGGCAACTGCCAGACGTGAGAGCCGCGACGCCCATGGTGCCGATGATCTGGTGCAGGAGGCAATGCTGGCTGCAGTGCTGGCCGGGCGAACCGATTTCGATGCACCGGAAACTGGCCGCTGGCTGACCGGCGTGGTGCGCAATCAGGCCCGTATGGCGGCGCGGACCGCGATGCGGCGCAAGAGGCGCGAAACACGCTGGGTCGACGAAACGATCAGGCCGGCTGAAGCGCAAGTTCAGGATGTGACGGCTGTCCTCAAAACGCTGCCGCCGTCGCTCAAGGCTCTCGCGGCGTTAACGCTCTCCGGCCACAACCGGCGCGAGATCGCCTGGCTGCTCGATCTCTCCGATACGGCTCTGCGTCAACGTGTGGTCGCGCTCAAGCGCCATCTGGTCAAGACGGGCCTCGTCACGCCGGACGACCTGCCGGGGCTCAGCCTCGACCTCGCCTATGGCCGGATTCGCGACGCGCTTCTGCCGGCGCTGCTGCGCGATGGCGGCGTGCTGGCCAGCCACGATCCAGATGGACATCTTTTCGTGCTGCGTCGCTCACAAAAACCAGATCCGCGGCAACAGGGCGTGCAAGACAGCAAGAAGAAGGATCTATCGTGAGTTTCAAACCCAAGAGTGCCAGTGTCGTCTACTATGTCAGCGACATTGCCCGCACCGAGAAATTCTACAATCAAACCATGGGCCTCGATCTGGTCCGAATGGAAGGAGCCGCACCCTTCTGGCTGCAGGGCACGCTGGCAGGCGGGCTTGAAGTCATCTTCTTTGAGATGGAGGCCGTTCGGGGCAATAGTCCAGCTTTGATCTTTACGGTGGAGGATGGCGGCATCGACGACATTGTCGCTGCGCTTGCCGAGCAGGGCGTCACCATTGTCACCCCGGTCAGCGAAGCGCCGGGCGGCTGGAGTGCCGACTTTCTGGATCCGGATGGCTTTGGCCTCGGGCTCTGGCAATCGGGAGAGCTGCCGCGGTCGGTGAAATAGGCATGCTTTCGTGGCGCAGGCGCCACAGAGCCTTGCCATTTCATCATGATTGGTGCCGCCGGCGGGATTTGGCTGGCGGCACGCTTGCCTGACGTTTTGAATGATGGCAGAATTTGGGCAATTGATATCGACCCTGGTTTTGTCCGATGCTTCTTCGTTCGTTGGCCGTTGTGGCCACTCTGCTCTCGTCTGGCGCCGCTGTGCAGGCTGCCGATCTCATTATCCCCACCACGCCGCAGCCCATCATGGAGCAGGCCGGTTTTTCCTGGGACGGTCTTTATGCCGGTGTGCAGGGCGGTGGTCAGTTTTACGAGGACCCATCCTATGGCGTCGTCGGCCTACATGCCGGCGTAAACTTTGTGGTGGCCGATCCAATCCTGGTTGGTCTCGAAGCCTCGGCCGACTGGCTGTTTGGCGATATCAGCGATTTCGGTGCCTTCTATGCAAACGCCCGTCTAGGTGCGCTGGTCAGTGACCAGGTGCTGATCTATGCGCTCGCCGGCACAGGCTTCGAGGTCAATGCCGATAGCGATACGATCGGCACCTATCAGCTCGGTGGCGGCGTGGAATTTGCCGTGACCGACAGCGTCTCGCTGCGAGGCCAGGTGACGGGTATCGGTTTTTACGACGAGGACGACTTCCTCATCGGCACCAAGGCGACCGTGGGCGCCAGTTACCACTTCTAGAATCCGTCGGTGGAGGTCGGGGAGATGGGGGCACTCGCCACTCCATGGACGACACTGACGGGGATCGCGGCGCTACCGTAGTCAAACGCAGCGAAGCGATCCAGGAAGGCGGCAATCCGAAAGGGTTGCCGCCTTTTTCATTGCTCGCCGCTGTCATAGAACCGTAGCCGTGCCAGAATAGAGCCATGCCATTGCGTCACCTTTTTGGACCTTGCCCCTCATGACCATTGCCAAGCTTTCTCGCCGCCACCTGCTGCAGCTGATGGGTGCCACCGCGCTCGTCCCGTTGGCGCAGGTGCCCGCGTTCGCACAGAACAGCGGCGTCCGTGCCCTGGTCCTCAGCGATCTGCATTCGGCCTATGAGCGCTTGCCGCAGCTGCTGTCGGCCGTCGCCAGCCAGGTTGGCAATGGCGCCAACCTCATCGTCATCAATGGCGATGTGTTCGAGTTGGGCAATGTGGTTGCGATGCGGTCGGGCGGTTCGGTCGACTGGGCGTTTCTTGAAAGACTCGTGTCGCTAGCCCCTGTGGTCATCAATATCGGCAATCACGAGCCGGACTTTGACAACGACCTGGCCAATTTCGTCGCCCAAGCCGAAGAGCTGGGAATTTTCGTGGTCAGCACCATCGTGGACAGCCGCACCGGCGAGGCCTATGCGCCGGCTGAAGTCATGGTCAGCGTCGGCGACAGCCAGGTGCAGGTCGTGGGCATCGCCACCGATGCGATCAATACCTATCCCAAGCCGACCCGCGAGATGATGACCATTCCGGCGCCCGCCGCATGGGCTGCGGAAAATCTGCCCGAAATGCTGGCGCATGACGATATCAAGATCGTGCTCAGCCATGCCGGCGTTGTCGCCGACCGCGACATCCTGCCGTTGCTGCCGGTCGGCACGCTGCTGGTGGGCGGCCACGATCATCTGCGCCTTGGGCACGAAGATGCGGGCGTTGCCTATGTGCATACCGGTTCGTGGTCGAGCGTCATGACCATTGTCGATCTGGTCGCCGGCGCTGCGCCCAAGGTCGTTCAGGCCGAGATTGCCCGCGACGCCGAAGGCGATGCTGAACTGGCCGAGCTGGTTGCTGCCGCCATGGCAGAACACCTGACCGATGACGAGCGCGCCAGCGTCGGCAGCATGGCGTCGGCCATGACGCTTGGCGAAAGCGGCCGCTATGTCGCCGGCAAGATCGCCGAGGCGGCGGGCGCCGATATCGGTTTTATCGGCCATACCTCGTTTGGCGCGGGCTTCCCGGCCGGCGAGATCAGCCTCTACGATTACAATTCCGTGCTGCGTTTCGAGGGCAAGATCGTTACGGCCGAAGTCGATGCGGCAGTGCTCGAGGAGATCCTCGGTCGGGTCAACCAGGACGGTGATCTTCCGCTCGAAGCCCGCACCGGCGATTTCCTCTATGTCGCGCCGGAAGGGCTCGCCCAGAAGGAAACCTATATCCTGGCCGGCAATGACTGGAGCTTCATCAACCAGAAGAATTATTTCGGCCGCGAAGACCTGGTCTTCACCGAGATCGAAGGGTTGATGCTCAAGCCGATGATCATCGAAACGCTGAAATAAGTCGCTCTGCTCGCTGGGTTGCAACCGCTCTTCTTAAGTAAAACGAGTGCTTGCAACCCCGCCTTG
The DNA here is from genome assembly GCA_029202405.1 of Candidatus Devosia phytovorans. Lineage (NCBI taxonomy): Bacteria > Pseudomonadati > Pseudomonadota > Alphaproteobacteria > Hyphomicrobiales > Devosiaceae > Devosia > Candidatus Devosia phytovorans. The sequence goes on from CP119312.1 coordinate 3,883,602, forward strand.
CGCTGGCTCGCCTTGTGCCGGGGGCCATCCTCATGTATGGAGCCGCCAACTGGCCGGCGTCTGATCCGCCCCGGCTCAAATCCATAAAAGCTTGATCCCGATAGACAGCCCACCCGAGACGATCCCGTGGGGCGGTGTTGTGGATTATGCAAACAAGGCTGACCGACATGTCTTTGCGCAATATCGCCATCATCGCCCACGTTGACCACGGCAAGACCACGCTGATCGACGTCCTGCTCAAGCAGTCCGGTTCGTTCCGCGAAAACGAGCGCGTCGAAGAACGCGCCATGGACAGCAATGACATCGAACGCGAGCGTGGCATTACCATTCTGGCCAAGGTGACGTCGCTGCTGTGGAACGAAACCCGCATCAATATCGTCGACACCCCCGGCCACGCCGACTTCGGCGGTGAAGTCGAGCGCATCCTGTCCATGGTCGATGGCGTGGTGATCCTGGTCGATGCGGCCGAAGGCCCGATGCCGCAGACCAAGTTCGTGCTCGGCAAGGCGCTGGCACAGGGCCTGCGCCCGATCGTTGCCATCAACAAGATCGACAAGTCCGACGAGCGCCACCTCGAAGTGCTCGAAGAAATCTTCGATCTGTTCATCGCGCTCGACGCGACACCCGAACAGCTCGATTTCCCGGTTCTCTACGGTTCGGCCAAGCAGGGCTGGATGGCTGAAGACCCGGCTGGCCCCAAGGAAACCCTGGCGCCGCTGCTCGACAAGGTCGTGGCTCACGTTCCCGAGCCCACCGTCGAGGAAGGCCCGTTCCGCATGCTGGTCACCACCATCGAGCGCAACCCGTTCCTCGGCCGTATCCTAACCGGCCGTATCGCATCGGGCACGGTCAAGGCTGGCGACCCCATCCACACGCTCAACCGTGAAGGCAAGGAAGTCGAAAAGGGCCGCGTTTCCAAGGTCCTGGCTTTCCGTGGCCTTGAGCGTACGCCGGTCGATATCGGCGAAGCCGGCGACATCGTCGCCATTGCCGGTCTCGTGACCTCGACGGTGGCCGACACGATCTGCGTGCCTGCCGTCACCACCCCGATCACCGCCAAGCCGATCGATCCGCCGACCCTGTCGGTCACCTTCCGCATCAATGACGGCCCGCTGGCCGGCCGCGAAGGCGACAAGGTGCAGTCGCGCGTCATCCGTGAACGCCTGATGCGCGAAGCCGAAGGCAACGTCGCCATCCGCGTGACGCCCGGCGACGACAACGACTCCTATGACGTGGCAGGTCGCGGCGAATTGCAGCTGGCCGTGCTGATCGAAAACATGCGCCGCGAAGGCTTCGAGCTGACCATCGGTCGCCCGAAGGTGCTGTTCAAGGAAGAGAATGGCCAGCGCTTCGAGCCAGTCGAGGAAGTCATCATCGACGTCGATGACGAGCATACCGGTTCGGTCGTGCAAAAGCTGACAGAGCGCAAGGGTGACCTCACCGACATGCGCCCCTCGGGCGTCGGTCGTACCCGCATCAAGCTGCTGGTTCCGACCCGTTCGCTGATCGGCTACCAGCCCGAACTGCTGAGCGACACCCGCGGCACCGCCATCTTCAACCGCCTGTTCCACTCCTTCGTGCCCTTCAAGGGCGACCTGCCGGGTCGTCGCACGGGCGTGCTGATCTCCAATGGCACCGGCCAGTCCGTGGCCTTTGCTCTGTGGAACCTCGAAGACCGTGGCCCGATCATGATCGAGGCCGGCGTCGACATCTATGAAGGCATGATCATCGGCGAGCATTCCCGCGAGAACGATCTCGAAGTGAACGCGCTCAAGGGCAAGCAGCTGACCAATATCCGCACGACCTCCAAGGACGAAGCGGTGCGCCTGACCACGCCCAAGAAGCTGACGCTGGAACAGTCGCTCGGCTATATCGCCGAAGACGAATATGTCGAGGTCACGCCCAAGTCGATCCGCCTGCGCAAGATCTGGCTCGATCCCAATGATCGCAAGCGCATGAGCCGCGCCGCCAAGTCGGCATAATTGATGAATATGTGAGGGCCCCACGGAAACGTCGGGGCCCTTACTTTTTGTTGGGCTTTGATCGCCATGGTGCGAACCACACACAGGGAGAATGCCGCATGACCGACTGGATCATCCAGACCATTTCCGAACTCGGATATCTGGGGATTTTCCTCGTCATGCTGGCCGAATCCATATTTCCACCGATCCCCAGCGAGCTGATCATCCCCTTTGCCGGCTTTGCCGCGGCCAATGGCGATCTCAATCTCTTCGGCGTGCTGGCGGCGGCGACCGTGGGTGCGGTGGTGGGCATGCTGCCCTGGTATTATGCCGGCAAGCTGTTTGGCCTTACGCGCGTGCGCTATCTCGCCGACCGCTTCGGTCGCGTCATGGCCTTCAATGCCGACGAGATCGACATTGCCGTGAAATGGTTCACTCGCTTTGGTCCGGTCATCGTGCTGTTCGGCCGGCTGATCCCGCTGATCCGCACGCTGATCTCCATCCCCGCGGGCCTGTCGAAAATGCCGCTGCATGTGTTCCTCCTCGCCTCGACGACGGGCGCGCTGATCTGGAACACGTTCCTCACCATGGCCGGCTTCATCCTGCATGAGCATTACGAGGCCATCGAGGTGGTGCTCGATCCGCTGAGCTATATCGTGCTGGGCCTCGTCGTCGTGCTCTACCTGCTCAAGGTCGCCACCTGGAAGCCGAGCAAGGCGCAGGCCATTCAGCCATAGGCCTCATGGCCTTCTCGCCTCAAATCGCTCCACCGGAGCGATTTGCCTGCGGGACGGCTCGAAGAGTCGCATTTCGCAACGCCGTCGCATTCTGCAAGGGGTGAAAACCTCGCAAAACGCGAATGTTCAGAGGGCCTTAATCTTCGCTCCCGGTTTTCCGGCCCCTCGCAGTTGGCACGCTTCCTGCAATGTGGGTGATGTCCGGAGAGTGTTGTTCTGCGTACCGGATGGTAAAATCATTGGAGCTCCGTTTCGCAGTCGCGGAGCGGAGCTCTCTTGCCTTTCGGGCCGCCCTTGTCCCAAGGCCGGCTAGTCATTAGATAGGTCACGACCTTTTTCTGGAGACGCCCATGCGCGCCGTGCTCGACATCATCCTGCTGATCCTCGACCTCTATCGCTGGGTGCTGATCGCCATGATCATCATGAGCTGGCTGATCTCCTTCAATATCATCAACACGCGCAATGCCTTCGTCGAGGGCCTGTGGCGCGTGCTCAACCAGCTGACCGAGCCGGTGCTGCGGCCGATCCGCCGCTTCATGCCGAATTTTTCGGGCCTGGATATCTCGCCGATCATCGCCTTCATCCTGATCTTCTTCATCCAGCAGATCATCGGCTATTATGTCTATCCCGCCGTGGTTCGTGCCGGCCTCTAGGCCTTGGACGCGCCCAAGTGGTTCAGGCTCAGCCCTACGGGGCTGAGCCTTTTTCTTCGCGTCACGCCCAATGCCGGCCATAACGCTATCGAAGGCGTCGAGACCCGCGATGACGGCAGTGCCGCGCTGCGCATCCGCGTCGCCGCCGTGCCCGACAAGGGCAAGGCCAATGCGGCGGTGATTGCGCTGCTGGCCAAACAGCTCGACCTGCCCAAATCCGCGCTCGCGCTCACCAGCGGCGAAACAAGCCGCTTCAAGACGATTGCCGTTTCCGGTGACCCTGCTGCGCTGGCCCCTGCCATCCAGCAATGGGAGCCCGCGACAAAATAGCGCAATTTCCATTGCTTACGCGCCCAATCCCGCTAATCTTGCCCTGGAAGGGGCTCGTAGGAGGCGTGTCGCGTCGGTTGGAGGACCGGCCCCACACGGATGAGACCCTCGGAGGAAATTAGAGGGACTGATCTATGACTTTGGCACTCTGGCTGATCGTCGTGTGTGGCGCTCTGTCCATCGTCTATGGCGTCTATACGACGCAACAATTGCTCGCCGCCGACGCCGGCTCGGCTCGCATGCAGGAAATCTCGGCAGCCGTCCGGGAAGGCGCATCGGCCTATCTCAAGCGTCAATATGCAACCATCGGTATTGTCGGCGTGGTCATCCTGATCGCCGCCTTCTTCCTTCTCGGGGTCTATGCCGCCGTCGGCTTCCTGCTCGGCGCGGTGCTCTCGGGCGCGGCCGGCTTCATCGGCATGAATGTCTCGGTGCGGGCCAATGTCCGCGTCGCGCAGGCCGCGGTGGGGTCATTGGCCAAGGGTCTCGATCTCGCCTTCAAGTCGGGCGCCGTCACTGGCATGCTGGTGGCTGGGCTGGGCCTATTGGGTGTCACCCTCTATTTCATCATTCTCACGCAGTTCCTCGGCTTCGAGCCGACCAGCCGCACGGTGATCGACGCTCTCGTCGCGCTGAGCTTTGGCGCTTCGCTGATTTCCATCTTCGCCCGTCTGGGCGGCGGCATTTTCACCAAGGGTGCCGACGTGGGCGGCGACATGGTGGGCAAGGTCGAGGCCGGCATTCCGGAGGACGATCCGCGCAACCCCGCGACCATTGCCGACAATGTGGGCGACAATGTCGGCGACTGCGCCGGCATGGCGGCGGATCTGTTCGAAACCTATGTGGTGACCATTGTCGCCACCATGGTGCTGGCCGCCATCATCCTGCCCGACGCCTTCAAGCTGATCGGCATGGTGCTGCCGCTGGCGATCGGCGGCGCCTGCGTGGTGACGTCCATAATCGGCACCTATTTCGTCAAGCTCGGCAGTGACAACAATATCATGGGCGCGCTCTACAAGGGCATCATTGCCACCGGCGTGCTGTCGCTGATCGTGCTCCTGCCGGTGCTCTGGCTGGTGTTCGGCGATCTCAACGTGGCGATCGAAGCCACGGACAAGACCTTCACGCCGATGTCGCTGTTCTGGTGCGGCGTGGCGGGCCTGGTGATCACGGGGCTCATCATCGTCATCACCGAATATTACACCGGCACCAATCGCCGCCCGGTCAATTCCATCGCCGAGGCTTCGGTCACCGGCCATGGCACCAATGTCATCCAGGGCCTCGCTGTCTCGCTCGAATCCACGGCCTTGCCGGCCCTGGTGATCATTGCCGGCATCATCGTCACCTATAATCTGGCGGGTCTGTTTGGCATTGCCTTTGCCGTCGCCACCATGCTGGCCCTGGCCGGCATCGTCGTGGCGCTCGATGCGTTTGGTCCCGTCACCGACAATGCGGGCGGCATCGCCGAAATGGCCGGGCTCGACAAGGAAGTGCGCCACAATACCGATGCGCTCGATGCCGTTGGCAATACCACCAAGGCCGTCACCAAGGGCTATGCCATCGGCTCGGCGGGTCTGGGTGCGCTGGTGCTGTTCGCCGCCTATACGCAGGACCTGATCTACTTCTCCCGCGAGGCGGTGGAGGGCTCGTTCTTCTATGGGCTCGAGGCACTGACCTTCTCGCTGGCCGACCCCTATGTCGTCGTCGGCCTGCTGTTTGGCGGGCTCCTGCCCTTCCTCTTTGGCGGCATGTCGATGACCGCCGTGGGTCGTGCCGCCCAGGCGGTGGTTGTGGAAGTGCGCCGCCAGTTCAAGGAAAAGCCGGGCATCATGGCCGGCACCGACAAGCCCGACTATGGCCGCGCCGTCGATATGCTCACCAAGGCCGCGATCCGCGAAATGATCGTGCCATCGCTCCTGCCGGTGCTGTCACCGATCGTGGTCTTCTTCCTGATCAACTGGATCGCCGGCCCAGCGGCAGGCTTTTCGGCGCTCGGCGCCATGCTGATGGGCGTCATCGTCACTGGGCTCTTCGTCGCCATATCCATGACCGCCGGCGGCGGCGCCTGGGACAATGCCAAAAAGAGCTTTGAAGACGGTTTCACCGACAGCCATGGCGTCAAACACCTCAAGGGGTCCGACGCCCACAAGGCCTCGGTCACCGGCGACACCGTCGGCGACCCCTACAAGGACACGGCAGGTCCCGCGGTGAACCCGATGATCAAGATCACCAATATCGTGGCGCTGTTGTTGTTAGCGGTATTGGCGCATCTGGGGTAAGGGCCGGACATTGTCTGGACTGCAGTGAAGAAGGCTCGGGGAAATCCCGGGCCTTTCTGCGAATCGAAGACGCTAGTAAATATAAGAGATGACCCACAGCTACGTTGCATTTATTGACGAGTCTGGCGATGACGGCCTTAAGGTGCCGTTTCGAGAGGTTGGTGGTCGAGGTGGTTCTTCTCGTTGGTTGGTTATTTCAGCATGTCTTTTTCGCCAACAACATTCATTGTCTGCAGTTAGATGGCGCGATGAGATAAATGAACGCATGCCAGATCGTCAGTCTCGTCAGTTGCACTTCGCGAAATTAAACCATGGTCAGAAAGTTGCGGCAGTTCAAACGTTAGCAGCAAAACCCGTTCGTGCGATCAGCATTATTGCGGCAAAAGAGCCCATCCCGGCGGAAATATACACAGATACAAATCAGCTGTATTTCTACATGACGCGTTATCTCATCGAGCGAATATCGTGGCTATGTCGCGACTATAGGCCTGAGGTGCCGGAGGGCGATGGGAGGGTCGCCATAACGTTTTCTAGGCGAGGCGGAATGCAATATGACAGTTTTCGAGACTATCTACGGAAGCTCAAGACTGACCAAACAGGAGACATTCGCATTCATTGGCCGGTTGTGGATATTGATGCAGTCGATGCGCAAGACCATGACAAGAGCGCCAGCCTTCAATTGGCCGATATCGTGGCTTCTTCATTCGCTGCTGGTTTCGAACCGGACAGATATGGGAATTGTGAGCCAAGATATGCGGAAATCTTGAAGCCAATTACATATCACAAGGGCCAAAACTATCTGAGCTACGGCGTTAAATTGGTTCCGAGCCACGATCACTGTGGTCTCAATGCGCAGCAAATGAAAATGCTGGCAATATGGAAATGAGTTGGCAGCCCCCCGGCCCATAATTGCGCTTTCGCACCTGCAGTCTTTCGAGTGCTCTGGGTTAATCCGGCGCATGACTGCCTAAATACATATTCAGGCTTCAGCCAAAAAAAGTCAATGGAAAACATGGGCTTAAGCTTTGATAGCTAACTAACTGATACGATTCGCAAATATGCATTTATGCATACTGTGTTCAGCTTACTTGTGTGACCGCCATCCGTGGATGGTAGCTCAGGACCAGAGTTTGTGGAGACGGTAATGCCCACTATCCTGATGTTCCACCACGTCCTGGGCCTCACCCCCGGCGTCACCGCCTTTGCCCATGCGCTGAGTGCTAACGGCCACACGGTCCACACACCCGACCTGTTCGATGGCAAAACCTTCGCCTCCATCCCCTCCGGCCTCGCCCATGTGAAATCCATCGGCTTTAGCGAAATCATCGCGCGGGGCACGGCGGTCGCGAACGGCATCTCCGGCGAGATCGTCACCATGGGCATGTCGCTGGGCGTCTTGCCGGCCCAGGCGATTGCGCAGACTCGGGCAAACGTGCGGGGCGCCGTTCTGCTTCATGGCGCGATCACGATCAGCGAATTTTCACCCACCTGGCCAAGTCATGTGTCGGTGCAGATCCACGCCATGGATGGCGATCCCGAATTCGTCGCATCGGGCGATATCGAGGCGGCGCGGGGGCTGGTGGCGGAGGCGGAGAATGGCGCGCTTTTCCTCTATCCCGGCAGCGGGCATCTTTTCACCGATAATGGCCTGGCCGATTATGACGCAGAGGCTAGCGCCTTGCTCATGACGCGCGTGAAGGACTTCCTGGCGCTCATATAGCGCAAGACCGTCGAGATATTTTTTGGCATGGTCGCGGTTTACCGATCTTCATGCAGATAGTTTTCCCCGTCTGCAAAAACCACGCGCATACTTGTCGCATCTTCCCCGCACGGGCGGCCTGCAGGCGAACAGTGGCGGGGGGAGCCGGGCACGGCTTTCGCTGGCGCGTGCAGGTCCGAGCATCGGCCGGCTGTGGCAAGGATCACAGTCCGCGATAACCGATGCTGAGCCAAAAACCGGCACTCCGGGACGGTTTTCGTCTCACTATTTAACTTGCTCAGAGGCGAAAGCCGTCTCGGGGTCCGCCGTCTTGCTCCTCACCGGAGGCTTCCGAGCCATCCGGCGCTCGCTGCTGCAAAAAAATCGGAGGCTGTGTCGAAACAGGCAAAGCCAGCGCGACATTGTTCTGTCCAGCCAAGAGGAAAAGACCATGCCGATCACTGTCCAGGGCATCTATGCCTGCGCCGCCGTCCGCGATTTTGCGGCGGGCCTTGCCTTCTACACAAAGCTCATGGGCCGCGCGCCCGATGACCAGCCGTTTCCCGGCATGGCGCAGTGGCGCAATATGGGAGCGGCGGGCGTGCAGCTCTGGGAATCGCCGGACGATGCCGGCCATGCGCGCATGACCATTGTTGTGCCCGTGATGGCGGTGGAACGGGCGCGGCTTAAGGCCGAAGGCATCGAGCCCGAGCCGGATCAGGTCGGCGATTGGGGCGTGGTAGCCCAGCTCATCGATCCCGAAGGCAATCGCATTACCCTCGCTGAGCCGCCCAAAGGGTTTCCAGGATAAGTGCGACGCGGTTATCCGTCCGGAAAGCCGGCGAGGTACAGACTTCGTCAACCGGTGATGCCAGTGTCCCTGGCTTCGAGCGTGGCGATGACCTTGCCGAGCAGGGCGCGGTATTGCAGGCGCTCCGCCTCGGTCAGCGTCTCCATGGCCAGGGCGTTGATGGTCTGGGCCGCCTGCGCCACCTGCGGCAGCTTGCCCCGAGCCAGCGGCGTCAGCGACACCAGCATGGAGCGTCCGTCCTGGGGGTTCGGCCGCCGGATCACCAGGCCATCGCGCTCCATGCGGTTGAGCGTCGCGGTCATGGTCGCCTGTTCGACTGCTGCCTGTTGGGCGATGGCCTTTTGCGTCATGTCACCGGCTTCCAGCGCCATCAGCACGGGCATGTGGGCGGGGGTCAGGCCCAGCGGGGCCAGTTGCCGGTCGAGCTCGCGCACCAGCAGGCGCGCGGCCCAATTGGTCAGGTAGCCGATAGAGGTTTCGCGGTGCAGGGTCATTTACATAGCATGCTTAGTAATTATATAGTGTGCTAAGTATATTCATGGAAAACCATCAAGCCAAGGGAGTTCGTCATGTCTTTACGCAGTTCCAACACACGCTATGGTGCCGTCGCCGTGGCCATTCATTGGCTGACGGCGCTGGCTATTATCGGCATGCTGGTCAGCGGCCTCGTCGCTTCCAACACGGCCAGTGAAGCCCAGCAGCTGACGGTGTTACGGGCTCATGCGATTATGGGCGTGCTGGTCGGTGTGCTGACCCTCTTCCGCATCGTCTGGTGGCTTGCCTTCGACAAGCGGCCGGGCGATGTGCCGGGCATGTCGCGCCTGCAGAAGCAGGCCGCCCATGCCGTGCATTTCGGGCTATATCTCGTCATCCTGGTGATGGTGTCGAGCGGGTTGGGCACGCTGGTGCTGACGGGTGCAAACCTGCAGATTTTTGGCAGTGCGCCGCTGCCGCTGCCCGATTTTTCCCTCGCGCCGCCGATGACCGTGCATGGCATCCTCTCGCGCGTGCTGATCGCGCTGCTGATCGGGCATGTCGGCGCCGCGCTCTGGCACCAGTTCTTTCGCCGCGACCATCTGCTGGCGCGCATGGGGGTGGGGCGCTAGCGTGTCGATAGGGTGGCAAAAGCCCCCTTGGGCGCCGCCAGTGCCACGGCAATTGCCGCGACGCAATCCTGCGGGCTCATCGTGCCGGTATCGACACTCAGGTCATAGATCCCCGGCACATGCACCGCATCCTGCCAGCGCTGCACCGGCGCCGGCACCAGGTCGCCACCCAGATAGAGGCCCCCCTGCGGATCGGCATTGCGCCGCGCCATGATGGTCTCGATCGGGCAATGCACACCGACCAGCAACGCATCGAGCCCATCCAGAAGCCGGGCGCATTGGGGCAATATGCCCAGCGGGCGCGAATAATGATCGTGATGACCGACATCGGCCACGACATCGAAACCGGCGCGGGCATGGGCGGCAATCGCGCCATAAAGCGCGAAGAACAGCCGGACGACGTCGTCCTCCAGTTCGGGCTTTTCGCCACCCGGCCGCAAGCCTATCCCGGGCCGCAACTGCTGCGGCAAAATGGCGTTCTGGGCATCGACGCCCAGATTGATCCAGCTGCCGGGCAGGTCGGTCTGCATGGCTTTGGCAATCGAGGTTTTGCCCGATCGCGGGGCGCCGTTGAGAATGACGATGCGGCCGCTCATTGGCGCCGCCCCGGCACATCTTGCCCGTTCTGGTGCAGCACCAGGCCCGTGGCCCTGCCGTCCGCGCCGGTCTCAAAGCTCACCTGGGCTTCGACAACCTTGAGGAAGAAGCGGGTTTCGCTCTCGGGAAAGGCCGGAAATCGGTCCTGCCCGCTGGCCTGCACGTACAGCCGTCCATGGGCGGCGGTGATTTCGATCTGGAATTCGGGGCCCAGTTCATAGGTGCCGACATAATTGTCGAGCAGCGCCGGATCGATCTCGATTTCGGCATGCTGCTGCGGCTGGGAGGTCAGGGGCGAAGTCGCATCGATGAGGTGAAAACCGATGTCTTCAATGCCGGTCTGCGTCACGGCATTGGCCAGCACTACGGCGGCGCGGCCATTGTCGCGGTCATAGCCGGCAAAGGCATCGAAGCCGCCGGTCAGGCCATTGTGCCAGATCGTGCTGCCGCCTTGGGGTCGGTTGAGGATCATCCAGCCCAGGCCGATGCGCATATTGGGCGAGCCACCCGGGCGGGTTTCTTCCAGCATCAGCTCGAAAGCGGGTCTCAGCGGGCTCGCGGTCTGGCCGCTGGCAGCTGCGATGAATTTTGCCATGTCAGCGGCTGTCGAACGCCAGCCACCGGCGGGGGCGAAGACGTCAAAATCCCAATGGCTTACCGGCGTTCCACCGGCATCGTGGCCAGTCGAAAATCGTGCAGACTTATCCCCTGATACGACCAGCATGGTATCCTCCATGCCCAGGGGGGCGAGGATACGGGTCTGGACAAGGTCTTCGTAAGTCTGGCCGGTGACGTGGCTGATGGCTTGGCCGATCAGCGTGGTGCCGATGTTGGAATATTCAAACTTTTCGCCGGGATCGCGAGGCAGGGGATAGGCGGCAAGAAAGGCCGCCAGCAGCTCGGCTGTGTAATGCTGATAGGGGTTGGCGGGATCGGCAAAGGCCATCTCAGGCGGAATGGCCGGCAGGCCGGCCGTGTGGGTCGCCAGGTCAAGGAGGGTGATCTTGTGGCCCTCGAACTCGGGCAAAGTCATGCCCTCGGGCAGATAGGCCGCGGCCGGCGCATCGAGATCGATTGTCCCGTCTTCGACCAGCGTCGCCAGCACGGTGTTGGTGAACAGCTTCGACAGCGAGCCGATCTCGAACAGGGTGTTTTCGTCGATCTCTAGATTATCACCAGCCGCGAGCGGGCCAAGGCTGGTGAAGGTCGGAATGCCGTTTTCCACCACGGTGGCGACAAGGCCGACGCCCTGCCCATCCCGTTCGAGACGATCCGCCAAGACCTGCGGCACGTCCTGCGCCCAGGCGGGCAGGGCAAGCATGGCAAGAGCAAGACTGGCGAGGAGAAAGCGCATTGGAAGATCCATGGGCGGGCGTGACGAATAAACGTCATGCACCCGCCATGGGGCAAGCCTGTGGCTTACTTGGACGCGTTGAAGCGCTCGATGGATTCCAGGATCACCTGCTTGGCGTCGGCGAGGTTGCCGATGCGGTCGATCTTGGCCCATTTGCCCGGCTCGAGATCCTTGTAGTGGGTGAAGAAGTGCTTGACGCGCTCGAGCTGGATTTCGGGAAAATCGCCGATATCCTGGATATTGTCATACATGCGGGTGAGCTTGGACACCGGCAGGGCGATGATCTTTTCGTCCTGGCCGCCATCGTCTTCCATGTAGAGCACGCCGATCGGGCGCGAGCGGACGACCGCCCCGGGGACAAGCGGCCGCGAATTCATGACAATGACGTCGAGCGGGTCGCCGTCGCCGCACAGGGTATGCGGCACGAAGCCGTAATTGCCCGGATAGCGCATGGGCGTATAGAGGAAGCGGTCGACAAAGAGGGCGCCGGAATCCTTGTCGATCTCGTATTTGATCGGCTCGCCGCCCAGCGGCACTTCGATGATGACATTGAGGTCGTCGGGCGGATTCTTGCCGGTCGGGATGGCGTCGATATTCATGGTGCTCAGGTCTCGTTCATCGGGGAGGCGACAACGTCGTCTGCGTTCTCGCCCAGAACAGGCCGCAAAGGCAAGCCAGTTTGCTGGCAGCAAGGGAGAAGGATCCAGGATGAAGCGCTTTCTGTTCGCTACCGCCGCCATGATGGGCCTGGCCAATCCGGCGCAGGCGGCATTCAACAGTTCCTATACGGACCTCGACCTCGACCAGTGCCTGGTGCTCGATGCCGATGATTTCGGCGCCACCTGGGCTTGCCCCGGCTACAAGGGCTATCCACTCAAGGTCAATGAGGGCGACCTGCGCTTTTCGCTCGAATATGGCTTTGATCCCGATGCCAATGAAAGTGGCGGGCAGACGCTGTCGCCCTTCAACTACCTCGGACCGAAGATGGAATGGCGGCTTTCCAATGACCTTGGTCGCTGGATGCCGATCGCGACGATCGTGCGCTATCACACTGCCGATCCGGAAACCGGCGAGGACAAGGGGCAGGTGCTGGTGGTGACGCAGCTGGTAGAGGGCAATACCTGCCACATTGCCTATGTCGATGCGCTGGCCAATGCCGATGCCAATGAACTGGCGCGGGAAGCCGCCGACAAATCCGGCGACTTCGACTGCGGCACAGACGAGGTCGAAACCATCGGCAAGTTCACGGCCTGGTAGCTAGTCTGCCGCTGGCTGGGACCTGGAGATCTGGTTGCGCAGGATGGTGCGATCGCGGCTCGAGACACCGATCAGTTCGGCAATCCGCCAGACCATATTGTCTTCGAGCTCGTGGTTCTTCTTGTCAGCGAAGACGACCATCCACATCATGCGGACGATCTCGATGCGGTCTTCCATCTCCAGCCGGGTCAGGGCGGCGGTAAACCGGTAGAAATCCACGGCCTCGGCGTCGCGCAGTGCGGCTTCGCGGACCAGTTTTTCCACGGTCTGCTCGTCAAGGTCATAATGATCCTGCAGGGCGCCCTTGATGGCCTCGCGCTCGGCATCCTTCATCTGCCCGTCAACGGCCGCGAGATGCACGAGGAGAGCGGCAACGGAAAGCTTGGGGTCGTTCCGGTCCAGATCGGTTTCAGGCCGATTGAACAGTTTTGTGATGGCCTCGAACATGGCGTGAGCCTCCTTCGGAGAACAGATCGGCGATGGGGGTTGCGCGCCGGGAGGCAGGCGGAAAAGAGTTAGCAGTCCCCCAGATTTCCTCAATGGGCTGACGGTCTCGTGAGACGCTCTTGATGCCGCTTGATGCGGAAGCGCCACAGTGGATGTGATTGAAGGTCCACGAAAAGGACTCGACTCTGAATGGAATCGGAGTCTAGATGTTCCTGTTTTGTTCACAAGGAATGGCGCGATGACCTCGCCCGAACGCCAACAGCGCATCGCCGCGCTGCGCGACACCATTGCCGATATCGAGCGCAAACCGGCGCTGGCCGAGGCACGGGCAATGGTCCGCGATCAGGTCGATGGCTTCCCTCTCCCGGCGAATGGACTCCTGCAGGAGGTCTTCACCGATGAGCGTCGCCATGCGGGCGCCTTGCTGGGGTTTGCGCTGGCGCAGTCCCGTAGCCTGCTGAACGCGCAGCGTCCGGCGGTCATTTACTTGCAGCTGATTGGGGAAAGCCAGGAACTGGGCCTGCCCTATGGCCCCGGATTGGGGAGCTTCGGGTTTGATCCGGCTGCTCTGGTCCTGGTTCGGGCAACCAATATAGTCGAACTGCTCTGGGCTGCAGAAGAGGCGCTGGCCTGCAAGGCCGTGGCGGCCGTCGTGGCCGATATTGCCGGACATCACAACGCTCTCGATTTTACCGCAAGCCGACGGCTGAGCATGCGGGCAGCCAGTGCGGGCAGCTCGATCTTCCTGTTGCGCTATGGAGCGACCAGGGAAGCCAGCGCGGCGCATTTGCGATGGCGGCTGATGCCGACGTCCAGTGCAAGGAAACGCTTCGATCCTTTCGCTCCCGGCGCCCCGCGCTGGCGATTGCAACTGGAGAAGGGAAATCTCCTCAAACAGCAAACCGAATGGCTTCTGGGCTGGACGCAAGATGGATTCACAACGCTCGATGCTGCCCGTCGACATGCAAACCGAATTGCTTTCGAGCCGCCGCTATCTGGTGCTGTTTTTGCCGACATGGCCGACAGATTGCCTGAAACGGCGTGACCCCCAGCTGACCGGGCCCCTGGTGCTCTATGAGCGGATCAAGGGTGGATTGCGCCTGGCAGCCATGGATAGCGCGGCGGGCAGGGCCGGTCTGCGCATCGGACAAAACCTGGCCGATGCCCGGGCCATGCTGCCTCAGCTTACGGCGCAGGAGATCAATCGACCGCTTCTCGAAGCGATCTTTGCCGATTTTGCCGATTGGCACTCCAATGCCAGCCCGCTCGTCTCGGTGATGAGCGATGTCAGTGCCTTTGGCGACCTGGTTATCGACATTACCGGCGTCGCCCACCTCTTCGGGGACGAGCGCGGCATGCTGGAGCTGTTGCTGACCCGACTGCGCAACCTCGGCTATACCACCTCCGGCGCCGTGGCGCCGACCATTGGTGCGGCCTGGGCAATCAGTCACTTTGCCCGAAGCCAGGTGGTCGAGGCGGGTGATCTGTTTGCCCTGCTCGATGCCTTGCCGGTCAATGCACTGCGGCTCACCGATGCTCAGCTGAGCGGTCTTGGCCAGATGGGGCTCAAGACCATCGGACAACTTCGTCCACGAGATCGCAAGGCCTTGCAGGCCCGCTTCGGCATCACGCTGCTGCAAAGGCTGGATCAGGCCTATGGCTATCTCGAAGAGCGGATGACGCCACGCCTTCCCCAGGTGGAGCATTATGTCGAGCGCCGCTTTGCCGATCCCATCGGGTTGATGGATGATGTGCTGGCGGCTTGCCACGACCTTGCCATTCAGCTTGGTTTTCGGCTGGAGGCGGGCGGGCTGGGCGGACAGACATTTCACCTGTTCCTTTATCGGGTCGACCACAAGGTCATGGCAATGTCGGTCAATTCGGCGCGGCTGACGCGCGACCCTGCTCATGTCTCCAAGCTTTTCTCCAACCGTTCGGAGCGTCTCGAAGGCGAATACGATCCCGGTTTCGGCATAGACATGATCCGGCTGGCGGCCAGTTCGATTGGGCAGCTCGATGGATCGCAAATGGGCGCCTTTGCCAGCCAGGACGGCACCGAGGACCTGGACCAGCTGCAGGATCGGATCAGCAGCAGGCTGGGTGCCATGGCGGTGCTGCGAACCCAGTTCGTGGCCAGCCACATCCCCGAGCGGGCCGCACGTCTGGTTCCTGCCTTGGCCTATGCAGGTCTGAGGCAGGCGGAGCCACAAGGGCAACTGACGCGTCCGCTTCGGCTGCTGCCGGTTCCCGAACCTGTGGCGATCAATGCGGAGGTTCCCGATGGGCTGCCTGCTTCCATGATCTGGCGGCATGTCGCCTACCGCCTGATCAAGGCTTCGGGTCCCGAGCGGCTTGGAGAAGAATGGTGGCAAAGGGCAGAAAGGCTGGAACTGGTTGCACCCTATGTGCCCAAAAAGCCCGAGCCCGGCGAGAAACCGGAGCCGCCGCCCTATCTTCCCAAGCTGCCCCGGTTCGACCCTGAGGCGCTGACCCGCGACTATTACATTGCTGAAGATGGCGAAGGCCGGAGGTTCTGGCTCTACAGGCAAGGGCTCCATGGCGCGACGAGCTGGTATCTGCACGGGTTTTTCGCATGAGCGCGATCGTTGCCCTTGAACCTGGAGTTCGCAACAAGGCGCTGACCGCCGCCTCGGGGCCTTATTCCGAGCTGGTGTCCACCACCAATTTTTCCTTTCTTCGCAGCGGATCCTCTCCGGAAGAGATGGTCTCTGCTGCCATGCATCTGGGGCTTACGGCCTTTGGGGTCACCGATCGCAACAGCTTTGCCGGCGTGGTGCGCGGCTATGTCATTGCGCGCGATCGGAACAAGCAGCGCTTCCCGGACTTTCGCTATCTGGTCGGTGTCCGTCTGTGCTTTGCCGACGGCGCACCCGATATTGTCGCCTATCCGACCAACCGCGTGGCCTATGGACGGCTGTGCAAGCTGCTGACCGTCGGCAATCAGCGCGGCGAAAAGGGCAAGCCCATGCTCTATTTCAGCGATCTTTTCGGCTCCGGTGAACCGTCCGCCATCGAGCAGGGACCACCTGAAAACTATGCGCAGGGGCAATTGTTCATTCTCGTTCCCGACGAGAGCGATTGGGGCCTGACGGAGAGAACGCTTGATACGCTCAGCCGCCAGTCGCCCGGCAATGTCTGGGTTGCAGGAGCCCTGCGGTTCGATGGCGGGGATCGGGCCCGGCTCAACCGGATCGACGAGATGGCCCGCCGTCATGGCGCGAGCATGCTGGCCAGCAATGATGCGTGCTACCACGAACCCGACCGGCGCATGGTGCATGATGTCGTGACCTGCATTCGCGAACATTTGACCCTGGAGCAGGCCGGGTTTCGTCTGGCGGCCAATGCCGAACGCCACATCAAGCCGCCACGGGAAATGGCGCGGCTGTTCCGCGAGCATGCCCATGCCATTGCCGAAACGCAGCGCTTTGTCGATCGCATCGAGTTTTCCCTCGATCAGCTCAAGTACAACTATCCCGAAGAAACGATCGGCAATGGCGAAACCGCGCAGCAGACCCTCGAGCGTCTTGCCTGGGCTGGTGCGGCCAGGCGCTTTCCGAACGGGGTGCCCGACAGTATCAAGCGGACAATCTGGACCGAGCTCTGCCTGATTGGCTACAAGGGCTATGCCGCCTATTTCCTGACCGTGCATGATATCGTGCAGCACGCCCGATACACGCTCAAGATTCTCTGTCAGGGGCGTGGTTCGGCGGCCAATTCGACGGTCTGCTTCTGCCTTGAAATCACCGAAGTCAATCCGGAAACCAGCACGCTGGTGTTTGGCCGCTTCATCTCGACCGAGCGCGACGAGCCACCCGATATCGATGTCGACTTCGAGCACGAGCGGCGCGAAGAGGTGATGCAATATGTCTACAGCAAATATGGTGGCAAGCGCACGGGACTGACCGCCAATGTCATCTCTTACCGGTCCAAGAGCGCGATCCGGGAAACCGCCAAGGTGTTTGGCGTGTCCGAGGACACCGTGGCTGCCCTCAACCAGCTGCATTGGGGATGGGGGCACAAGCTCGACCTGGGCGAACTGGGCATGATCGGCCTCAATCCGGACGATCCCGTGCTGGCGCAGATGTTCGAAGTGGTCAAGGTGTTGCGCGGCTTTCCGCGGCACCTCAGCCAGCATGTGGGCGGTTTCGTCATCACCCGGGATTCGCTGGAAAGCCTCGTACCCATCGGCAAGACGGCGATGGACAGCCGGCAGATCATCGAATGGAACAAGGACGACATCGATGCCCTGGCCATTCTGAAAGTCGATGTGCTGGCGCTGGGCATGCTGAGCTGCCTGCGCCGCGCCTTCGCTCTGATGGACGAGCATTATGGCCACAAGGTCGGCCTGGTCGATCTGCTGAGCGAGGAAGCGGACGAGGATCAGAGCAAGAAGGCGCGCGTCTATGCCATGATCCAGCGGGCAGATACGCTGGGCGTGTTCCAGATCGAAAGTCGCGCGCAGATGACCATGCTGCCGCGACTAAAGCCGGATAAATTCTATGATCTCATCATCGAGGTGGCGATCGTCCGGCCGGGGCCCATTCAGGGCAATATGGTCCATCCCTATCTGCGCCGCCGGCAGGGGCTGGAACAGCCGGTCTATTACAATACCAAGCTTGAAAAGGTGCTGGAGCGAACCCTGGGCATACCCCTGTTCCAGGAACAGGCCATGCAGATCGCCATCGTGGGGGCAGGCTTTTCACCGGGCAAGGCCGATAGTTTGCGCCGCGCCATGGCAGCCTGGCGCCGCACGGGCCAGATCGCCCAGTTTGGCGAGGAGTTTCTGGCCGGCATGGCGGCCAATGGCTATCCTGCGGATTTTGCGAAAAACTGTTTCGCGCAGATCCAGGGCTTTGCCGAATATGGCTTTCCGGAAAGCCATGCCGCCAGCTTTGCCCTATTGGTCTATGCCTCCTGCTGGTTCAAGTGCCACTACCCCGACGTTTTCGCCTGTGCCTTGCTCAATTCGCAGCCCATGGGCTTTTATGCCCCCAGCCAGATCATCCGGGACGCCATCGAACATGGCGTCGAGGTGCAGGCGGTGCAGATCAACCAATCGCAGATCGAACACACGCTGGTCGATCCTGCAGTCACGCGCAGCGCGGGCGATCATGTCTGGCCGCAACATCAGGACATGCAGGATGACATCTGGAGCAGCAAGTCGATCCTGCTCGGCCTCAGCGCCGTCATCGGCTTGAGCAAGGATGCACAGCAGCGCGTCGTGGAACATCGTGGCGATGGTTACGATTCCGTCCGTGATCTCTGGCTGCGCACCCGACTGCCGATCGCCAGCCTCGAAAAACTGGCGCATGCCGATGCCTTTGCGTCACTGGGACTGACCCGGCGTGAGGCGCTGTGGGCGGTCAAGGGGCTGATCGGGACGCATGGGGCCGATACCCTGCCGCTGTTCGAGGCTGCCGGGACGGTCGAGACAGAGGCCGATGTCGAGGCTGGCCTGCCCAAGATGCTACCGGGTGAGGAGGTCATCCACGATTATTCGACCCTGTCCTTTTCGCTCAAGGGTCATCCGCTGCAATTCATCCGGCCCACGCTCGAGGCCCGCGGCATTACGCGCGCGGTTCAGCTCATGGCAGTCAAGCCCGGCAGCCGCATCGAAGTCGCGGGCCTGGTGCTGGTCAGACAGCGCCCGGGCACGGCAAGCGGGGTGATCTTTGCCACGCTCGAAGACGAGACCGGGGTGGCCAATGTGGTGATCTGGCCCAAGGTCTTCGAGGCCAATCGCAAGACCGTCCTCGGCTCCCGCATGCTGGCGGTGCGTGGACAGCTGCAGCGCGAGGGCCTCGTCATCCACATCATCGCCGAGCAGTTGACCGATATGACCAGCCACCTGCTGGACCTGGCCCAGGGCGCCGAAATTGGCGACCGGGTCCTCGCCCGGGCCGACGAGGGGAAATCCGGGCCGCATGGCAGCCAGAGCCGCGATCGCAATGCGATCCGCGAGATCGAGATGGCCCGCCGGCGGGCCTATGCGGCGCTGCCGGGTGGGCGGAATTTTCATTGAGCCGCGTCAGGACAGCTTGTCGATGGCCTGGGCGAGGTCGATGTCCTTCTGGCTCAATCCGCCGGCGTCGTGGGTCGAAAGCGTGATGGCGACAGAGTTGTAGCTGTTGGACCAGTCCGGGTGGTGATCGGCCTGCTGGGCGGCAAGAGCCACCCGGGCCATGAAGCCGAAGGCCTCAGAGAAATCCTTGAACTTGAATGTCTTGCTGATCGCCCCTTGACCATCGTCATAGGTCCAGCCCTTGAGCGTATCGAGCGCTGCCTTGCGCTGTGCGCCGTCGAATTTTTCAACCATGGGAGCCTCCTCAATGTCCTCTGCCATGCGTTTTCAACGCGGTGGCCTGCGGTTTGGTCGCAGGGTGGGGGTAGCGAGACTTCGGCCGTCAACCTCTGCACCCTGTTAGGACCTCGTTAACTCTCCCATTGGGAAAAGTCCCTAGCTCGACTGGCGCTTAACCTGTGCAAAGGCGTTCTTAATCCCTGCTGGCTTTTATGCAGCCGGACAAGGGGAAATGGTGCTCACTTCGGCCCGAAACACAATGCCGGCTCTCGACTACGTGTCGATCATCCGTTCGGTCTATGGAGACCGGAAGGCGATGCTGGCTGGCGCCTTCGCGAGCGTCGTGATGGCCGCCATGGCGGCCTACAAGACCAATTCCCTGGCGCTCTATGCTGTGACGGCCGCCTTCGTGCTGATCGGCGCCATACGCTATCTCGACATGCGGTCCTTCCAGCACGCCGCTATCGGCAATGAAGATGCCGCGGCTGCCGAATACTGGGAAAATCGAGCCGTCGTCTTCGGCGGTGCGTTGTCGCTGGTCTATGGCATGTGGTGCCTCGTTTCCATGGCCGTGGTGCAGGATCCCTTTGCCTCGCTGTCCAGTGCCTCAATTTCCATTGCCGTCATGGTGGGCATTTGCGGTCGCAATTTCGGTCTCGATCGCCTCGTCACCATCCAGATGGTGGGCGTCATCGTGCCGCTGTCGATCGGCTATGCCATGCATGGTGATATCTATCACTATGTGCTGGCCGGTCTGCTGGTGATCATGTTGACCAGCTTTCGAAAGCTGGCCGGCGATATTCGCGCGATACTGTTGGCGGCCGTGCATGGCCGGGAGGACGCCTCAAGGCTGGCGGCCGAGCTCGACATGGCGATGACAACGCTCGAGCATGGCCTCTGCATGCTGGACGATCGTGGTGTGATTTCGGTCGCCAATGCGCGAGCCTTGCGGTTGTTTTCCGCCTTGGGCCAGCCCGATCTGGTTGGCCGCCCGTTCAGTGCAGTGCTGACCGATCTCAACGACAGCAAGGTATTGCCCAGTACGGCACTTGATCGGCTGGCCGACCTCATCACCCTGCGCTCGGGTGGCAAGGTGCTGCTCTGCCTGCCGGAGAGCCGCTATTTCGAGGTCACGATCAGCGTGCGCCGCGAGCGTTGCGTGCTGCTGTTCGAAGATATCAGCGAGCGCGTGGCGGCCGAAGAGCGCATCAACTTCATGGCGCGGCACGATACGCTGACCGGCCTGCCCAACCGCTCCTATTTCGGCGAGCTGGCCAGCGATGATCTTGCCGGACGACGCCAGGCCAATGCACCCGAACGTATGGTGGCGCTGACGCTGATCGACATCGACGATTTCAAGCATGTCAATGACACGTTCGGTCATCTGGTGGGCGATGAGCTGCTTGTCCAGGTTTCCGAGCGGCTGCGCAGGGCGATGCCGGCGGCGGCTGTGCTGGCGCGGCTGGCGGGCGATGAATTCGTCATCTATCGCTCCGCGGTCAATGACCAGATCGTGGGCGAAGACGCCGAGACCCTGCTCGAAGCCTTTGCCAGCCCATTCCTGCTCGACGGGCTGACCCTCTCGACCACGGTGAGCCTGGGTATTGCCACCAGCGAAGATCCGGATGATCTCGTTGACGACCTGATGACCAAGGCCGATCTGGCACTTTATTCGGCCAAGGGCGACGGCAAGGCGCGCAGCCGGCTGTTCCACAGCCAGATGGATATCGACTACCACTATCGTCAGCGGCTCAAATCCGATCTGCGCGAGGCCGTGGCGGCCGGCGCGCTGGAGCTGGCCTTCCAGCCCATCATGGATATCAACCGGCGCCGTGTGGTGAGCTGCGAGGCGCTGGCGCGCTGGGACCATCCCGAACTGGGTGCCATTCCGCCTTCCACCTTCATTCCGCTGGCCGAGGAAATGGGGCTGATCTCCGATATCACTGCCTGGGTGGTGCAGCGGGCAACGCAACAGTGCAGCCAGTGGCCCGGCGATGTCAGCGTGGCCGTCAATATCTCGGCGCGCGACTTCCGTGTCGGCGACCTCGAGCGCGTGGTCGAAGAGGCTCTGGCCAGTTCGGGTCTTGTGCCGGAACGGCTGGAAATCGAAGTCACCGAGACGGCAGCCATCGAGGAACACGAGATCGCCCAGCGCATGCTGACCCGTTTCGCGCGGCAGGGCATTGCCATCGCCCTGGATGACTTCGGGACAGGCTATTCATCGCTGAGCTATCTGAACTCGCTGCCGTTGAGCAAGCTCAAGATCGACCGCTCCTTCCTTGCCGATATCGCCCAGAACGCGCGCTCGCTGCGCCTCCTGGCCAATGTGGCGCGGCTTGGCCGCGACCTTGATCTGACCGTCGTCGCCGAGGGGGTGGAAACGGAAGCGCAGCTGCAGACAATCCTCGGCAATGTCGAGATCCAGCAGGTTCAGGGCTATCACTTCAGCAAGCCTGTTCCTGAGAGCGAGATCCAGGCGCTGATCGGCCGGCTCAACGCCGCCGCCAGCGACATACACGCTAAACGCCGGCTTGGTTAACTCCCCGCAAAACTCGACCCGCACAGTGAAAAACCGTGTGAACTCAATTGGTTCTGCGGCGGAACGAAATATTTTCGCATGCATTCATGACTAACAGACCGTTAAGGTCCTTCCCGCATCAGGGGAACAGTTGTGATGAGTGCGGCAACCCAGGCGAATGGCGCAACCTCGCGGTTTGCGCTTAGTCTGATCGATATTCTCGATCGCGTCCATTATCGTCGGGTGACGGTCGAAGACCAGCTCGATCCGATCTACCGCCTCCGCTACGAGGCCTATCGCCGGGAAGAATTCATCCCGGTCAATGCCGATGAAATCACCCGCGATGGCTATGACGAGGCGGCCAATTGCTATGCCTTTGGCGTCTATATCGACGACCAGCTGGTCAGCTCTATCCGCTTGCATATCGCGTCCCAGGCCGATCGGACCTCGCCGAGCCTTGCGATCTGGCCTGATGTGCTGGGCGGTATCGTCGACAAGGGTGGCTCCTATGTCGATCCAAGCCGCTTCACCGCCGATCACGATGCGTCTTTGGCCTTTCCGGCATTGCCCTATCTGACGCTGCGCCTCGCCGTCATGGCGTCGGAACATTTCAAGGTGACCTATACGATCTCCTCGGTGCGGCCCGAACATGCCGCCTTTTATCGCCGGGTGTTCGGTTCCGAACAGTTGGCCGGCGAGGGCTATTGGGGCGAGCTGACCTTCCCGGTCTGCCTTTATGCCTCGCATATTCCGGTCATGTATCCGCGCACCATCGCGCGCTTCCCCTTCTTTGATTCGACGCCGGAAGAGCGCGCGGCGATCTTTTCCGACCGGCCGCAGGCCGGCCAGATCATCATGCCAACGGCACGGATCGCGCATCGCCTGCGTCAGCTGGAACCGGAAATGGTCTGAGAAGAGTGGTGCCGCACACCCACATGAATTCAGATGGCTGACCGTGCGCCCCGTGCGACGGCGTAGCGTGCATAGCTGGTACCGCAACTTAAAGAATCGTTCAGTCGTTTCGTTTATTGCGTTTGTGAGAGAACACGCACATATAGACGAGACAGGAGAACCGACATGCTACTCGAACGCCCGGGCACCGTAGTGCCAACAGAGCAAGAGGCAGAGCAGGCAGCGGAAGCAAGTCGCGCGTTGTCTCGACGACCGAAGGGCACCCTTCGGGTCCGCCTAGACGATGGTGAAGAACTTACGTTGCCCACCGCGGCCGCCAAATTGCTTACTCACCTTCTGACAGAAATGTCGCAAGGAAACGCCGTAACTTTGATACCGCTCCATGCTGAACTTACCACTCAGCAAGCTGCCGATTTTTTGAATGTGTCGCGCCCTCACGTCATTCGGCTAATCGAAGACGGGCGGCTGAACCACCATAAGGTCGGAACACATCGACGCATCAAGTTTGGCGATCTAGAGGCTTACCAAAAGGCAGCCAATGTCCGCAGACGCGAAGCGATGGACGACCTAGCCAAGGAAGCTCAGGAATTGGGAATGGGCTATTAGGATCGCTGGTTACACAGTTATTCTGGACGCCTGCGTCCTTTACCCAGCTCCGCTCCGGGACTTTCTCCTTGAGCTTTCGGCCAGCGGGATATTCCGTGCTCGCTGGTCGGAATTGATCCACGACGAGTGGATCCGAAACTTGCTCAAGAACCGGCCAGACCTCACCGCCGAACAGCTGACTCGTACCAAGACTATGATGAATGCCGCGGTTGAAGGGTGCTTGGTGAGCGGGCATGAGGCTTTGATCTCATCGCTTCAATTGCCTGATGAGGATGGTCGCCATGTTTTGGCGGCGGCTATTCACAGCGGTAGCGACGCCATAGTCACCATGAACTTGCGCGACTTCCCATCCGTCGAGCTCGACAAGTACGAAATCGAAGTTTTGCATCCAGACGAATTTCTTTTTCAGCAATTTAGTCTGGACCCCGCCGCTGTGATCGTCGCCGCACAGCAATGCCGGGCGCGCCTCAAAAACCCTCCAAAAAGCACCGATGATTACCTGGGCATCCTTGAGGCTCAATCGCTTCCCAGCCTCGTTGCAGAGCTTCGACCGTACGCTGATCTGATCTGAGGCAAGGGAAGGCAGCCCCGCAAGGATTAGCGGGGTAATCCTTGCAATTTTGCCATTTAGATCAAAGGATTAGCTCGCGTGCCGAGCATGGCAACAAAACATGCTATGGCGACCGGGTGGCGCCCTTAGCGCGAGTGGCGACCCAGCCCAAAATCCTGCGAAGGATTAAACTTTAACCATTTCAAGGGTTTGAGTGGTGCCGCATAGGTGACTCGAACACCTGACCCCATCATTACGAATGATGTGCTCTACCAACTGAGCTAATGCGGCAACGGCTGGCCTTTTACGTTGGGTTTGCGGCCGGTGCAAGAGGCAAGGATGCAGCGACCGGCAATTGTGGCAGTGCAGCCATTTCTGGCGGCCGCTGAGTGACCGTGACCGGCACTTTCCATTCGAAGGCGTCGAGCCGTCCGGTGACCGGGGAAGCGGGCTCCCACTCGTCGCTGACCATGCCATCGGCGGTCCAGGCCGGATCGCGCGGCGCACGCATGGCGCGGCTCAGCCATTCGCGGGCCTTGCCCTGGTCGCCGCTCTGGCCTTCCTCGATTTCCGCCATGAGGCTGGCAACACCCTGGCTCAGGTCGGCCTCGACAAAGGGGGCCAGTGCCTTGCGGGCCAGGGGCCAGTCATAAGCATCGATGGCGGCACGGGCGAGGGCCATGCCGGCGGCGCGATGCGGCGGCGGGGTTTCGATGATCTCGCCAAGACGCTTGAGCCGCTCCATGGCCGAGGCGCCAGGCTGGGCATGGGCATAGAGCGCTGCGACATCGGGATGGCCGGTGGCGCGCCAGATGCGGCGCAGCAGGCTCATGGCCTTGCGGCTCTCGCCGCGATTGATGTGGATGCGCGCGGCGATCAGGGCGGCGGGCACAAAGTCGGGCAGCAGTTTCAGAGCGGTCAGCGCGTGATCGAGCGCCGACAGCGGATGGCCGGTCTCGGCTTCACGGGCGCGGGCGGTTTCGATCACGGCCTGGCGGCGGCGCTTGCGGGCGCGGTCTTCGCGACTGGTGGCCTGTTCGACATTGACCATGGCGACAGCTTCGGCCCATTGGCCGCGTCGGGCCAGGTCGTCGAAAACGGCATCGGCAGCCCAGCTGCTGGATGGGGCCAAGGCGAGCGCCTTGCGGGCAAAGGTCAGTGCCGCCTCGGGACGATGCTGGGCACGCGCCTGGTCGTAAAGACCGGTGAGGGCGGCCAGCGCGGTTTTTTCGTCGGCGATCAGCGCGCGATAATGCTCGCGGGCGGCGGGCATGTCGCCCAGTGCCAGATCGGCGCGGGCTTCGAGCAGCTTGGCGGCCGTATTGGCGGGCAGGCGTGATTGGGCCTCCCGGGCCAGAGCTCGGGCACGCGAGGGATCGCCGGCCTGCAGGGCGACGAAGGCGTCGGACAGGGCTTCGACGCCCTGTTCCTTGCGCCTTTCGCGGCTGCGGCGCGCCATGTTGCGCGGTGCGGTGATGATGCGGCGAATGATGGCCCAGACTATGATCACCACGATGGCGATCAGCAGAAACATGAAGATGGCGGCGCCGAGCCGCGGCTGTATCCGGTAGTTGGCCACTTCAAGCGTCAGCGTGCCCGGCAGGGAAATCAGCCAGGCGGCGAGCGCGGTAATGACGAGGCTGCCGATGATCCAGGAGGCGAGACGGATCATGGCGTTACCCCGCCGGAAAGGGCGCTGGCGCGCAGGTCGTCGAGGAAGCGGGCGGCACTGGCCTGTTCGGCGATCAGTGTCGGCACGTCACCACCAGCCGCCAGCATGGGCTCGGGCAGGTCGGCAAGCAGCACTTCGGCGGCGGCAAAGTCACGGCGGGCCACGGCGCCCTCGAGGCGCGACATGACGGCGTCGGGCGTATCGCCGGCGATTTCGCCAGTGGGGCGCAGGGCGATGGCCGAGCGGAACCAGTCGAGCGCGCCATCCTGCCATTGTGCCTGCGGATCGGCCGGCTTCCCGCCCAGCATGGCGGGCAGGACTTCGGCAAAGCGGCTGGCGATGACATCGGGGCGAGCGAGGCCGCTGTCGGCCTTGTTGGCGATGGCTGTCGGGATCGTTGCCTCGGGCGAGGCGGCGCGCAGGGCGGCGAGTTCGGTGGCATAGGGCCGGCCGGTGCCGAAGGCGGTTTCGAGGCCGGAGAGAATCAGCGGCAGCTGCAATACGGCGCCGATATCGCTGGGTTGGGTGGCCAGCGCTGCACTCGTCTGGCTGACGCTGGTGTCGAGGGTGCGCAGGCCCGCTTCTGCCGTGCCGACGCGGGCGGCGAGTTCGTCGATGCGCGTGCCGATGGACGTCAGATCGCTGCGCAGCGTGTCGAGACCGGCGCTGTCGGCTGGAGCCGCGGCGAGGGTGTCGATACGTTCGGAAAGGCTCGCCACCTGGCTTTCGATCGGGCCCAGATCGACCGGCGCTGCCGTTTCGCCTGTCGCCACAGGAGCTGCTTCTTCCAGCGCGGCGATGCGCTGGTTGAGGGTGGCGAGTTCGGACTGCGTTGTCTGCGTCACCGTTTCGAGTTCGGGTACGGCACTGGCGAGGCCGGCGATGCGCGGGTCTGCGGCGGTGGCCGGAGCAGCGGGCGCGGGCCACAGGCCGGCGAAGGCCAGGGCATAGGCGGCGGCCAAGCCCAGCACGCCACCGGCAAGGGTTGCGGCAATCGGAAAGGGCGCTGGTTTTTCTTCGGCCGGCTTTGGCGCAAAGGACGTCGCCGGCTTATCAGCAGGCTTCTCGGCTGGCTTGGCCGCTTCCTTCACCTCTGGCTTGGCTTCCGGCTTGGCATTGGCCTTGAGGTCAAGAACGGGGGGCTTGACCGGGCCCGACTTGGTCTCGGTCGGCTTGCCGGCTTTGGGATCGTTGCCTGTCGTGTCCGCCATCGCAGGATATCCTCTCGTTGGAGCCGATCATGGCCCAGTTTGCTCGCGGGCAAAAGCCAAAGCCAGTGCCATCATCGCATCTTCGTCGGGCCGGTCGGCCAAAGCGATGCGGTTGAAATGGTTTTCCAGCAGCGGTTCGGCCACGACCTCGCTGAGGCAAAGCATGGTGATGGCGCTGCGCTGGGCCGGCGTCAGGGTGCTGGCGAGGCTGGCAAAAATCTCGGCGGTGCGGCGCGAATAGGCGAGAACCGCCGTCAGCACGCCATTGCCAAGATTTTCCAGTACCGCTGGTGGCAGGGCGTCGACCGCAACCATCTCATAGATCTTTGCCGTCGCCACCATGATGCCGAGCGGCGCCAGCGCCTTGCCGAGGTCGGCGCTCTGATGCTTGCCCGTGGGATAGAACAGTGGCCCCTTGAGCTTGGCGATGGTCATGGCATTGACCAGGTCCTGCAGGGCCCCGGCAGCGCTGCTGACACGGACGAAGCCGGCCTCCGTGGCGTCGCGCGCGGTGCGGTCGCCCACGGCAAAGACCGGCAGGTGGCCATAGGTCTCCACCACGCCGCGCTCGACCAGGGTGCGCACGCTATTGGCTGAGGTCAGCACCATGGCGGTAAAGCCATCGGGCGGGGGCAGGCTGACGTCGAGCGCCTGCCGCACCATGACCGGCGCAGCAATGGCTTCGATGCCCAGCGCGTCGAGACGCGCCAGTGTGCCCTGGGCGTCGGGCTCGGGCCGTGTGACCAGCATGCGCATCAGTTTGCCGCCCATTGCGCCAGCCATTCTGTGCCGGCCTGGGCGATGAGGTCGTCCCCCACCTGGCGGCCCAGCGCGATCGGATCGGTGCCGGTGGCGGCGCTGTCGAAGGCGGTCTTGCCGTCGAGGCTGAGGATCTGACCCTTGAGGGTCAGCGTGTCGCCATTGAGCGTGCTCAGAGCGCCGACCGGCGTGCGGCACGAGCCGTCGAGCACGGCCAGCATGGCGCGTTCGGCGGTAATGGCCCTGTGGGTCGGCTGATGGTCGAGCGCTTCGACCATCTCGGTGAAACGCTGGTCGCCATCGCGTATGGCAACGCCAATGGCGCCCTGGGCCGGCGCCGGCATGAAGATGTCTGGGTCGAGCGGCGCGGTGGCACGGTGGCCTTCGCCGAGGCGGTTGAGGCCGGCCATGGCCAGCATGGTGCCATCGGCCACGCCATCGAGCAGCTTTTGCAGCCGCGTGCCGACATTGCCGCGGAAGGGCACGATTTCGAGATCGGGGCGGAGGCGAAGCACCTGCGCGGCGCGGCGAATCGAGGAGGTGCCGAATTTTGCATTTTCGGCCAGGTGGTCGAGGCTTTGCACCTTCACCGACATGAAGGCGTCGCGAATGTCCTCGCGTTCGAGGAAAGCCGCGAGGCGCAGGCCGTCGGGCATGCGGGTAGCCACGTCCTTGGATGAATGCACGCCGATATCGACGCGGCCCGACAGCATGGCCTCATCGATTTCCTTGGTAAACAGACCCTTGCCACCCATATCGCTCAGGCTGGCATTGCTGGCCTGCGAACGGTCACCACCGGTCGAAATCACCTCGATGGTGATCGCTTCCTCGCTTACGCCATGCGTCTCGCTCAGCAGCTTGCGCAACAGGCGGGCCTGGGCGAGCGCCAGTGGGCTACCACGTGTTCCGATCCGGGCGAAGGGCGCTGGCGATTGCAAAGTCGGAATATCCTATAGTAGGCAGAGGCACGTCCTTTCGGGACGCCCTCAAGGGAGTAACCAGTTCGTCGTGACCGGGCAAGCGCCAGCCACAATCCTTGGCATAGAGACCAGCTGCGACGAAACCGCGGCGGCCATTGTTGTTCGCGATCAATCCGGAAAAGGATCGATCCGTTCCAATGTTGTCCGAAGCCAGCTCGATGAACATGCGGCATTCGGCGGCGTCGTGCCCGAGCTGGCCGCACGCGCCCATGTGACCTATCTCGACCATATCATCGCCCAGGCCTGTCGCGAGGCCGGTGTGAGGCTCGATGAGGTCGATGCGATCGCGGCAACAGCCGGACCGGGTTTGATCGGCGGCGTGCTGGTGGGCCTGACCACGGCCAAGGCACTAGCAGCTGCGCTCGACAAGCCTTTGATCGCGGTCAATCATCTCGAAGGTCATGCGCTCACTGCCCGGCTAACCGATGGCGTGCAATTTCCCTATCTCATGCTGCTGGTTTCGGGCGGACATAGCCAGTTCGTGCTGGTGCGCGGTGTCGGCGACTACGAACGCTGGGGTTCGACCATCGACGATGCCCTGGGCGAAGCCTTCGACAAGGTGGCCAAACTGCTGTCGCTCGGTCATCCCGGCGGGCCCGCGGTGGAGCAGATCGCCAGGCAGGGCGACCCGAAACGCTTCAAGTTTCCGCGACCCCTGCTGCGCGAGCAGCGGCTCGATTTTTCCTTTTCCGGCCTCAAGACCGCCGTGCGGCTGCAGGCCGAGGCGCTGGCGCCGCTCAGCGACCAGGATGTCGCCGATATTTCCGCCAGCTTTCAGGCGGCGGTGGCCGAAATCGTCGCCGTGCGCTCGCGCCAGGCGCTGGAAAAGTTTGCCGCCGATTTTCCCGGGCAGGCCATGCGGCTGGTGGTGGCAGGTGGCGTTGCCGCCAATCGCGCCATTGCCGCGGCGCTTGAAACGGTCTGCGCCGAGGCCGGTGCCGCACTGATCGTACCGCCGATTGCGCTTTGCACCGACAATGGCGCCATGGTCGCCTGGGCTGGTGCCGAACGTTTCGCGCTGGGTGCGGAAAATGGGCTCGGCTTTGTCGCACGGCCGCGCTGGCCGCTCGATCTCGATGACATGAAGGTGAGCCCTGATGCCGCTTGAAACCGTCTGCGTCATCGGTGGTGGCGCCTGGGGCACGGCCTTGGCCCAGGCCTCGGCCATGGCCGGGCGGTCCGTGACGCTGGTGGCGCGCGATGGGCTCCAAGTCGACGAGATCAATTCAAAACATACCAACAGCCGGTATCTTGGTTCGCAGCTGCTGCACACTCGTCTCACCGCAGGCCTCCAGTCGGCACCAGCCGACATCGTCATCCTCGCCGTCCCCGCCCAGGCCAGCCGCACGGCGCTGGGGACGATTGACCCCGCCTTGCTGGCCGGTCGGCCAGTGGTGCTGTCGGCCAAGGGGCTCGAGACGGGTACGCTGGAGCGGCAGAGCGAAATTCTCGCCGACATGGCACCGCAGGCCATTCCCTATGTGCTGTCCGGCCCTAGCTTTGCCACCGATGTGGCGGCGGGCCGTCCGACGGCGGTGACGCTGGCGGGCGATGATGCCGAGGCGACATCGGCATTGGCTGCAGCCCTCGCGGGCCCGAGCTTTCGGCCCTATGCCGCCGATGACCGGATCGGCGTCGAAATTGCCGGGGCGCTGAAGAATGTCTATGCCCTGGCCTGTGGCGCCGTCGAAGGCGCCGAACTTGGTGCTTCGGCGCGCTCGGCACTGATCGCCCGCGCCTTTGCCGAAATGAGCCGCATGGTGACCGCCATGGGCGGGTCGGCCTCGACCCTGACCGGGTTGGCGGGGCTGGGCGACCTGACACTGACCTGCACCTCGGTGCAGTCGCGCAACTATCAATTCGGCATGGCGCTGGGCCGGGGGGAAAGCGTTGCGGCGATCATTGCCTCCGGTGCCAAGCTCGCCGAAGGGGTCGCCACCACGCCGGTCGCCGATGCCCTGGCCAAAAGCCTGGCGGTCGATGCGCCGCTCATTGGCGCCATGCATGCCGTGTTGAGCGGCAGGGCCGATATATCAACCGTTGTTGCGGGCCTGATGTCCCGCCCGCTCAAGAGAGAGGACTGACTGATGCTCTATGCCCTGATCGCCAAGGACAAGCCCGGCATGGCCGACAAGCGCCAGGAGGTGCGTCCGGTGCATCTGCAGCATCTGGAAAGCATTGGCGAAAAACTGCGCCTCGCCGGCGCGCTGCTCAATGAAGACGGCGTGCCCGAAGGCTCCATTGTCGTGGTCGAAGCCGAGACTATCGAGCAAGCCTCGGACTTCTTCAACGCCGATCCCTTCGTCAAGGAGGGCATTTTTGCCAGCACCGAGATCAAGCGCTGGCGCCTTGCCTATGACCACATGTCGCCGAAAGCCTGAACCCATGGCCTATTGGTTGATGAAGTCCGAGCCGGACGTCTTTTCCTTCGATGACCTGGTCGCCAAGAACAAGCGCGGCGTCATGGAGGAGTGGCACGGCGTGCGCAATTACGCAGCGCGCAACAATATGAAGGCCATGGAGATGGGCGACGAGGCCTTCTTCTACCACTCCAATATCGGCAAGGAGATCGTGGGGATCATGAAGGTGGTGGCGCTGGCCCATCCCGATTCCACGGCCGATCTCAATGCCAAGGGCGAAGTGGTCTGGGAATGCGTCGATATGGAAGCGGTCAAGCCGCTGCCCAGGCCGGTGACGCTTGCCACGGTCAAGGCGACGCCCGAGCTGAGTGAACTCGAACTGGTCAAGCTGTCGCGGCTCTCCGTGTCCAAGGTCTCGCCAGCCGAATGGAAGCTGATCTGCAAGATGGGTGGCTTGTAGCCATCCCGCAGGGCAAATCGCTCCAGTGGAGCGATTTGAGGCTACAAGGCCCGGAGCGCCATGAGCGCAGGGCGGGTGGTGCAACAAGCGCGTGGCGTAACGCCATTGCCAGCGCTAATCTCCCCCGGCGCATCAGCGCAGGGGGAGTTCAGCATGATTACGCATTTTGACGTCAATTGGCTGGCCGTCGTGCTGGCAACCGTTGCCAGCTTTGCCTTTGGGGCAGCCTGGTACATGAGCCTCGGCAATCGCTGGATGGTGGCTCTGGGACGCAGCCGGGAGGAACTGGGCGTCGGTCCGACGCCCTTCATCTGGTCAGTCGTGGTCGAATTGATCATGGCCTATTTCATCGCCCTGCTGGTGCCGGCGCTGCTGGGCGAAGTGACCGTGGTCAACGGGCTGATCGTGGCGGCCCATATGTGGTTCGGCTTCGTCATCACCTCGATGATCATGAACCATCGCTACGAGGGCATGAGCTGGACGCTGACCATTATTGACGGGCTGCACATGCTCGGCGTGCTGCTGATCCAGGGCGTGGTCATCGGCATCTTCGGCTAGCGCCGGTTCAAACAAAAATCCCCGCCGAGGCGGGGATTTGCATCTCAGCTTTCCACCACGATGGGCGGCACATGCTTGGGCTCGTCCACGGGGGCATATTTGTTGAGCAGGCCGATCTGGGTCATCGAGAAGATCACGGTCAGGGGCATGACGCCCCAGACCTTGAAGGCGACCCAGAGATCGGTCGCAGCCTTGGGGTCATCGGGAATATAGGCATTGGCGCCGCGCCAGACGACTTCGTTGATCACGGCCAGCAGGACGAAGAACAGACCCCAGTTGAGCGTCAGCTTGCTCCAGCCTTCCTCGCGCAGCTTGTAGACGTCACCGAAGACATATTTCAGCAGCGAATGCCCGAAGAGCAGGCCACCCAGCAAAACTGCCGCAAAGAGGCCATTGGTGATGGTCGGCTTGATCTTGATGAACATGTCGTCCTGCAGCCAGAGGGTCAGGCCGCCCATGACTAGAACGACCACACCCGTGATCAGCGGCATGATGGCAATCTTCTTGAGGATCAACCAGGTCAGGATCAGCGAGACCGCCATGGCGCCCATGAACCAGGCGGTGGCGGTGAAGATCTCGGCCCGCGCATTGACGATGAAGAAGATGACCAGGGGCCCGAGTTCGAGCGACATCTTGATAAGCTGCGGACGCAACTCGTCCCAGTTGATCTCGGCTTCGGCGGCTTTCTCGGTCATTCTATTCGAACTCTTGGCTGCAGCACTGGGCGCAATGTGAGGGCAGAAGCCCTTTGTTGCAAGGCGGCATAGGCCGCAAGCATGGTAAGACTGTGGCTAGTCGCGGCCGGCGATGGCCCGGGCGAAGTCGCTGGCGGTAAAGGGTTCGAGATCGCCCACGCTCTCGCCGACGCCAATGAAATGCACCGGCAAGCCGAATTTCTTGGCGATGGCAACGAGAATGCCGCCGCGTGCGGTGCCGTCGAGCTTGGTCATAACGAGGCCTGTTACCCCGGCGCGCTTGCCGAAAATGTCGACCTGGTTGAGCGCGTTCTGCCCGGTCGTGGCGTCGAGCGTCAGAAGCGTTGCATGCGGCGCGGTCGGATCGACCTTCTTGATGACGCGGATGACCTTTTCGAGCTCGTTCATCAACTCGTCGCGGTTCTGCAGGCGCCCGGCGGTATCGATGATCAACACATCGCGACCTTCAGCGCGGGCCTGGGTGACCGCATCAAAGGCAAGGCCCGAAGCATCTGCCCCGGCGGGGCGGGAGATCACCGGCGCATTGGTGCGCTGGCCCCAGACCTGCAGTTGCTCGATCGCAGCAGCGCGAAACGTATCGCCAGCGGCCAGCATGACCGAGCGGCCCTCATGGGCAAATTTTTGCGCGAGCTTGCCGATGGTCGTGGTCTTGCCCGAGCCGTTGACGCCGATCATCAGGATGACGAAGGGCTTTTGCGTGCTGTCGATCTCCAGCGGCCGGGCCACGGGGCCGAGTACTTTTTCGACCTCGTCGGCCAGCACGGCGCGCACATCCTCGCCCGATACATCGCGATCGAAGCGGTCGCGGCGCAGGGTTTCCGTGATCGCCATGGCCGTCTCGACACCGAGATCGGCCTGGATCAACACGTCCTCCAGCTCGTCGAGCGTCGCATTATCGAGCTTGCGCTTGGTGAAGACCGAGGTGATCGAACCGGTGAGCTGGTCAGACGAACGCTTGAGGCCGGTCGTCAGCCGGGCAAACCAGCCCTGGCGCGGCGCTTCGACCGGCACTTCGACCATGGCGGGCGGATCGAGTGCCATCGGAATGCTCTGCGGCAGGCTTTCGGGCTGTGGCTCCACAGCCTCGGCCTGTTCCTCGATGTCGTCCACATAGTCCGGCGTGGTCTCCGGGGGGCCGGGCAGCGGCACGTCTTCGGGAGCGGGAATATCGTCGGGCGGTGGGGCCGGCGTCGGCTCAACCGGCTGCGGCGCGGGCACAGGGTTTTCCGGCCGCGTTTCGGGCGGGGCGGGGGTCTCGCCACCACCCCCGAACAGGCGCTTGAAAAATCCCGGCTTGTTTTCGGTCATCTTGGTCTTTCTTCAGGCCACTTGGCGCAATATATCACCGATAAGGTGACCATCGCTGGTACCGGTAATGCGCATGGTGCGCAATTCACCGGGGGGCATATCGGGCGTGTAGACGGGCAAAAACTGTTCGGTTCGGCCTATTCCACCGCGTTCGGTCAACACATTTTCGACCTTGCCGATGCGCGAAACGCAGAGCTTTTCGACCTGCCGCAAGCCTTCCGCACGAAGTCGTCCAGCATGCTTGCGGGCAATGCTGCCGCTAACCTGGGGCATGCGCGCCGCCGGCGTGCCCTCACGCGGCGAATAGGGAAAGACATGCAGATAGGTCAGGTCGGCCTCGCTGACGATGCGCAAGGTGTTCTCGAACATCGCCTCGGTCTCGGTCGGGAAACCGGTGATGATATCAGCGCCGAACACCATATCCGGCCGCAAAGTCCTGAGCTTGCTCACAATCTCCAGAGCGTCAGCGCGGCTGTGGCGGCGCTTCATGCGCTTGAGGATCATGTCATCGCCCGATTGCAGGCTCAGATGCAGATGCGGCATCAGCCGGCGATCGCTGGCCACGACATCATAAAGCGCCTCGTCCGCCTCGATGGAATCGATCGATGAAATGCGCAAACGCGGCAGGTCCGGCACATGTCGAAGGATGGCCTGAACCAGTTTGCCTAGGGTCAAATTCCCTGGCAGGTCAGGGCCATAGGAGGTGATGTCGACGCCTGTAAGAACCACTTCGCGATAGCCATTGGCGACGAGCTTTTTGACCTGTTCCACCACCAGACCCATGGGCACGGAGCGTGACGGGCCGCGGCCGAAGGGGATGATGCAGAAGGTGCAGCGGTGGTCACAGCCATTCTGCACCTGCACAAAAGCGCGGGTGTGGCTATCCATGCCCTCGATCATATGGCCGGCGGTCTCCCGCACGCTCATGATGTCGTTGACCTGCACCTTGTCGTTGAGAGGCGTACCAAAGACCATGGGCCGGTAGCTCTCGGCCTGCATTTTGTCATTGTTGCCAATGACTAGATCGACCTCGTGCATGTCGCCAAAGCTGCGCGCTTCGGTTTGCGCAGCGCAGCCGGTGACGATGATACGCGCTGCGGGATTGTCCTTGCGCGCCTTGCGCACGGCCTTCTTGGCCTGCCTGACGGCTTCGGCGGTCACCGCGCAGGTATTGATGATGATCGCATTATCGAGGCCCGCCTTTTCGGCCTCGGCCTTCATGACGGCGGCTTCAAAGGCGTTGAGCCGGCAGCCGAATGTCAGTGTTTCGACGGCCATCAGGCCGCCACCTCATTGCGTGCCCAGATGCCGGTGGCGGGGTCCAGCGTGCCGGTCCATTCGAGCTCGGCGGCGCCGGTCAGCACCACATGATCATCATCGCGCCACTCGATGATCAGATCGCCGCCAGGCACGGTGACCGTGGTCTTGCGGGCGCTGCGGCGGGTGCGGACGGCGTTGACCAGGGCAGCGCAGGCGGCGGTACCGCAGGCCTCGGTCAGGCCGGCGCCGCGTTCCCAGGTGCGCAGGATGATCCTGTCCGGCGCCACGACCTGGGCAATGGAAATATTGGCGCGCTCCGGGAAGATCGGATGGTTTTCCAGCATGGGCCCGAAGCGGTCGAGCGCATAGCTCCAGACGTCCTGGTTGACCCAGAAGGTGGCATGCGGATTGCCCATGGAGGCGACCGACGGCGAGTGCAGCACCGGGTCATCGATCGGCCCAATCTGCAACTCGATCTTGCGCGTGTCGGCAAATTCCTCAGCCAGGGGAATGTCATACCAGGCGAGTTTGGGCGTGCCCATGTCGACCGTCACGAGCCCATCGTCCTGTTCTTCGCCAAAGAGAATGCCGGCCACGGTTTCGAAGGTGAAGCGCTTCCGGCCCTGTTCGGCGGTCAGGGCCTGAACCACGCAGCGCATGCCATTGCCACAGGCTTGGGCGCGCGAGCCGTCGGAATTGATGATTTCGATATAGGCTGCGGTGCCGTCCATCTTGGGATCGTGGATCGCCATGATCTGGTCGAAGCGCGTGCCTTCACCGGCATTGATGGCCACGGCAGCAGCCGAGGTGACGCGATCGGTCCGGCCGCGCATGTCGACCACGATGATCTGGTTTCCCAGCCCGTTCATCTTGAGAAAGGGGACAGCGCTCACAACAAGGTTCCGCGGTGGTTCGGGGCGATAGCCCAATGGTTCGATCTATATGGCCGATGCTGCCCGAAATTGCCAGTGGTGGGGCCAGATGCAGGCTTTGCTCGAGCCGTGACCGGAATTGGCTAGCCCAGTCTAAAGCTAAAAATATTCATATTTTGTAAGGCTTTCGCACTTCATGAGGCCTTAACCAGAGTTCCAGTCTGGTCGCGCCAATTCAGGTCGTCTCGGCTAGTTTCCAGCCAGATGTTGAGGATCGCCCTGTCCGCCACACGCAATTGGAGCCTGCCCCCATGAACATGACCATGATGACCGACCAGATCATCACCGACTGGCAGCCCCATTATCCGTCGCTGTGGAGCGAGCATTCGCTGATGCTGCAGCACCGCCTCGCCAGCTCGCCGCTGTTCAGCGATGACGCGCTGGCGGCCCTGATCGACAAGGCGCCGCGCGAGGCCTACCACGTCAATTATTCGCAGAAGACCCCGGGCAATCCCCCAAAGCGTCGCGAGGGCGAGATCAAGGGCCTCAAGGGCTCCGAAGTCCTCGAGGTGATCCGCAATGGCAATATCTGGGTCAATATCACGGCGCCGGCCAGCATTGATCCCGCCTATGGCAAGCTGCTCGACAGCCTCTATGCCGAATTCGAGGAGCGCGTTCCCGGCTTCAAGAGCTACAAGCGGAACCTCACCATCCTCATCTCGTCGCCCAATGTTTCGGTGAAGTATCATTCCGACGTGCCCGGCCAGAGCCTCTGGCAGGTGCGCGGCACAAAGAAGGTCTTTGTCTATCCGGCCAAGGCGCCGTTCATTTCGCAGACCGCGCTGGAAAAGCTGATCCTGGGTCAGCTGCGCGAAACCGACATGCCCTACGAGCCCTGGTTCGACGATTTTGCCGAGACCTACATGCTTGAGGCCGGCAAAATGCTGCATTGGCCGCTCAACGGACCGCATCGCGTGGTCAACGAGGGCATGATGAATGTCAGCTTCACCACCGAGCACTGGACCGACGAGCTGCGCAAGCATTATGCCGTCAACTATGCCAATGGCTTCCTGCGCTCCAAGCTTGGCTTCAAGACTCTCAGCCAGCAAGTGACCGGCGCGTCCTACCTTGCCAAGCTGGCGACAGCGGCTGCCGTCAAGTTCAGCCCGCTCAATCCGCAGAAGCAGAAGGTCTATACGGTCGACTTCACCGTCGATCCCACCGCGCCAGAAGGCGTGCGCGACATCGAAGGCTATACGTTCAGCAAATGAGTTCGCTAACCGCCCTGCCCAGGGCCGATGAAAAACGGCGCCTGCTGGTTGCCGAACGCGCCTTGGCCGACACGCAGGTGTTGCGCGCCGAAGTCGTGCGGACGCGCGAAGCGTTCGATGTCATGGCGCATCAATGGGAAGGGCTCGAGACGCAAGTCCCGGGCGCCGTCCTGTTCCAGAGCTCTGGCTGGGCACGGGCGATCTTCGATTTCGAAGCGGCCCGCGGCAATGTGGATTTCGCGCCGGTGATCGCCACGCTGACCGATGGTCAGCGTCTCGTCGCGGTGCTGCCGCTCGAATATGTGCAGAGCCATTCGCGGCGCATCCTGACCGCGCTCGGCCATGCCTTCAGCCAATATTCCGATGCCATCATCAGCCCGGGCCTCAACCCGCGAGAGGCCATGGCGAAAATGTTGCACGCCGCCATTGCGGCCTCGCCCTGCGACATGGTCAGCCTGTTGAAAGTGCGCAGCGACAGCCAGATGGCCAAGGGCATGCCGGCCAATCACATGGTGACCGGGGCAGAGCAGGGCGCGCCCTATGTGGCGCTCGATGCCTTTGACGACTACGCGGCCTATTTCCAGACCATCAAGCCCAAGACGCGCAAGAATATGCGCAATGACCGCAACCGTCTCGAACGCGATGGTGCGGTGACCCATCACGTCGCGGAGACCTCGGCGGAAGCCCAGGCGGTGATCGAGCGCACGCTGACCGGTCGAGCCAATCGCCTCAAGGACCAGGGCCTGAGCTCGCGCGCCTTTCGCGACACCAGTTTTGTCGATTTCTGCACGGGCCTGCCGAGCCGCTCCGACATTGCCATCATGGCCATGTCGCTGCGCCACAAGGGCGAGGAGATTGCCGAGCAGTGGGGCTTCGTGCACAAGCGGCGCTATTATGCCTTCGTCGCCAGCCGCGATTTTGCCAATAGCGACGAAAGCCCGGGTCGCATGCACCTGGGCGAAGTGATCCACGCCTGCGCGGATCGCGGCATGCTGGGCGCCGACCTGATGGTGCCGGTCATGCCCTACAAGCTCACTTGGTCGACCGAGGTCGTCACGGTCAAGGACTATGCCCTGCCGGTCACCCCGCGCGGCGTGCTGATGCTCAACCTCTGGGACAAGACCCTGCGGCCGATGCTCAAAAACGCCGTGCTCAACATGCCCAAGGGGTTGCGCGGCGTGCTGATGAAGGCGACAGGGCGAAGCCTTTGACGAGCGTTGCTACTTCGCCTGTGTATCCAGCTTCTCTGCCAGCCAGGTCTTGATCAGTGACTGCTACGGCACATCGCGCTTGTTGGCGGCAACCTTGATCCGCTCCAGCAGGCTGTTGGGCAGCCGGAGTGATATGGACGTGTTCGACGGCTTGAGGTTTGGAAGCCGGATCTTCTCCGCCTTGCTCCAGTCAAGATAGTCCGCGGAATCGACGCTTTCCCAAAAGGTCCGCTCTTCGGCTTCGCTGCTGAATTCGGGGATAGGCTTGGTTTTTGGCATAGATGCCGGTTCCTGCGTAGATCGCGAAACAATCATACTCGCCATCGCTCCTTCAGTCGACACCGCCTCGGGACCGACACCGCGTTCCTTGACTCTCCTCCCGCTTTCTCCTAAACCGCGCGCATTCATCAGGCTTTGCTCCTGACCAGCCGACCGGGGCCCCGCAAGGGTTCCACGATCCCGGAGGCCAACATCCGCCAGCGCGTTGCGCCCGCGGGTGGGTTTGTCGTTTGGACTGATGGATCTTATCTCTCTCGGATCACCCGCAGAGACGAAGGACCAAAATATGTTCGAGAGCCTTTCAGACCGGCTTGGCAAAATCTTCGAAGGTCTCCGCGGACGCGGCGCGCTCAATGCCGCCGACGTCGATGCAGCGATGCGCGAAATCCGCCGCGCGCTGATCGAGGCCGACGTTTCTCTCGAAGTCGTCAAGGCCTTTGTCGAACAGGTGCGCGAACGCGCTGTCGGCGCCGAGGTCACGCGTTCGGTCACCCCCGGCCAGCAGGTCGTCAAGATCGTCAATGACGAGCTGGTCGCGGTCCTCGGGTCCACGGCCTCGCCGATCGATCTCAATGCCAAGGCGCCCGTGACCCTGCTGATGGTGGGCCTGCAGGGCTCGGGCAAGACCACGACCACGGCCAAGATCGCCAAGCGGCTGACCGATCGGCAGAAGAAGAAGGTGCTTCTTGCATCTTTGGACACCCGTCGGCCAGCAGCCATGGAGCAGTTGCGCGTGCTGGGCGAACAGGTCGGCGTCGACACGCTGCCGATCGTCGCCAGCGAAACCCCGGTCGAGATCGCCCGCCGCGCCGAGCGCGAAGGCCGTCTTGGCGGCTATGACGTGCTCATTCTCGACACGGCCGGTCGCACCCATATCGACGAAGAGCTGATGGCCGAAACGGCCGAAATCAAGTCGATCGCCAATCCGCATGAAATCCTGCTGGTCGTCGATGCGCTCACCGGCCAGGACGCGATCAACGTCGCGCGTAGCTTCGATAGTCGCCTCGATGTGACGGGTATCGTCATGACCCGCGTCGACGGCGATGGCCGTGGCGGCGCGGCGCTGTCGATGCGGGCCGCGACCGGCAAGCC
This sequence comes from Candidatus Devosia phytovorans, assembly GCA_029202405.1. NCBI lineage: Bacteria > Pseudomonadati > Pseudomonadota > Alphaproteobacteria > Hyphomicrobiales > Devosiaceae > Devosia > Candidatus Devosia phytovorans. The sequence goes on from CP119312.1 coordinate 3,923,750, forward strand.
GATCAAGCTGATCGGCGTCGGCGAAAAGATGGATGCGCTGGAGGATTTCCATCCCTCGCGCATCGCCGACCGAATCCTCGGCATGGGCGACATTGTTTCGCTCGTCGAAAAGGCCGCCGAGCACGTTTCTGCCGAAGACGCGCAGAAGATGGCCAAGAAGCTCAAGAAGGGCTCCTTCGACCTTGACGACCTGCGCAACCAGCTTCTCCAGATGAAGAAGATGGGTGGCATGGGCGGCCTCATGGGCATGATGCCCGGCATGGGTCAGATGAAAAAGGCCATGGCCGGCGCCAATATCGACGAGAAGGTGTTCGATCGCCAGATCGCCATCATCAATTCGATGACCCAGAAAGAGCGCGCCAACCCGGACCTGCTCAATGCCAGCCGCCGCAAGCGTATTGCTGCCGGCGCAGGCGTCGAAGTCAGCGAAATCAACAAGCTTTCCAAGCAGCACCGCCAGATGGCGGACATGATGAAGAAGGTTTCCAAGGGCGGCATGGGCGCGCTGGGCGGCATGTTCGGTGGCAAGATGGGCAATATGCTCGGCGGCATGCCCGACATGAGCAAGATGGACCCGGCCCAGCTCGAACAGATGGCGCGCCAGGCCGGTATCGACCCCGCGGCGCTCAAGGGTCTGCCCTCGGCCGACCTGCCGGCACAAAAGGCGCTGCCGACCGATGTTGGCGCCCTGCTCAAGAATTCCGGCAGCCCGTTGCTGCCCGGTCTCGGCGCCTCTGGCGCTCCCCGTTTCCCTGGCCTTCCGGGCTTGGGCAAGAAGAAATAGACGAAGCTAACCTACTCAAGGAAAACCAAAATGGCCCTCAAGATCCGTCTCGCCCGTGGTGGCACCAAGAAGCGCCCCTTCTACCACATCGTCATCGCTGACGCCCGTTCGCCGCGCGATGGCCGCTTCATCGAAAAGATCGGCACGTTCAACCCGCTGCTGGCAAAGGACGCCGAGAACCGCGTCGTGCTGAACACCGAGCGTGCTCAGCACTGGATCGGCGTTGGCGCCCAGCCGACCGACCGCGTGCTGCGTTTCCTCGACGTTGCCGGCGTTGCCAAGCGCGATGCCCGCAACAACCCGGAAAAGGCCGTCCCCGGCGAAAAGGCAACCCAGCGCGCTGAAGAAAAGGCCGCCAAGGTCGCCGCTGCCGAAGAAGCCAAGAATGCACCGAAGGAAGAAGCTCCGGCCGCTGAAGAAGCTGCTGCCGAGTAATTTCCTGGCGCAAGCCATTAGAAAAGCCCCGGTGGTGACACCGGGGCTTTTTGTATTTTTGGTCTTTTGCATCGAGTGTCCGACCTCGTGGTTCGGGGCTTTGCTACGCAAAGCACCTCACCATGAGGTCTCAGATAGCACCATCGCAGCAGCAGCCCTCATGGTGAGGTGCGAGGCCCTTGCCGAGCCTCGAACCACGAGGGCGTGGCACTAGGCCTTCAACTTCGCCAGAATCGCCGCGCCCATCTCTTCAGTCCCAACCGTCTTGCGATTGTCCTGGGCGATGTCGCCGGTGCGAAGGCCATCGCTGAGGACGGCCGAGATGGCGTTCTCGATCCGCGTCGCCAGTTCGATCTGGCCGAACGAATAGCGCAGAGCCATGGCCACGCTCGCGATCATGGCGATCGGATTGGCAATGCCCTTGCCGGCAATGTCGGGGGCCGAACCGTGCACGGGCTCATAGAAGGCCGCGCGCTTGCCGGTGGCCGCGTCCGGTGCGCCCAGCGAAGCGGAAGGCAGCATGCCGAGCGATCCGGTCAGCATGGCGGCGACGTCCGACAGGATGTCGCCGAAGAGGTTATCGGTGACCATGACGTCGAACTGTTTCGGATTGCGCACCAGCTGCATGGCGGCGTTATCGGCCAGGATATGGTGCAGCTCGACATCGGCATAGTCCTTGCCGACACCCTTGACCACTTCATCCCACAGGACGCCGGACTTCATGACATTCTTCTTGTCGGCCGAATGCACCTTGTTGTTGCGGGTGCGGGCGAGATCGAAGGCGACGCGGGCAATGCGGTCGATTTCATAGGTCTCGTAGACCTGGGTATCGACGGCGCGCTTTTCGCCGTTTTCGAGATCGGTGATGAGCTTGGGTTCGCCGAAATAGACGCCGCCGGTCAGCTCGCGCACGATCAGGATATCGAGGCCTTCGACCAGTTCGCGCTTCAGCGAGGACGCGTCGGCCAGCGCCGGATAGCAGATGGCGGGGCGGAGGTTGGCAAAGACAGCCATTTCCTTGCGCAGGCGCAGGAGCGCGGCTTCAGGGCGGTGCTCATAGGGGACATTGTCCCACTTGGGACCACCCACGGCGCCGAAGATCACGGCGTCGGCGGCCTTGGCCTTTTCGGTGTCCTCATCGGTGATGGCGACTTGGTGCCTGTCATAGGCCGAACCGCCGGCAAGACCAGAATCGGTCGAGAAATCGGTGAGCTGCTCGCTGTTGGTCCAGGCGATCAGCTTTTCCACCTCGAGCATGATCTCGGTGCCGATGCCGTCGCCGGGCAGCAGGAATAGGTAATGGGTGGCCACGATGTGCTCCTCGCCGTACTGGTGGTTACGCCTGGGCGCACATAGCGGCTTTTTTGGTCGTCGCGCAAGAAAAGACTAGTGATGCGGCGAGACGAAGCCATTGGCGTTGAACAGCACCCAGAAGGTCAGCATGTTGGTCAGCACATGGGCGATGGCGACCCAGAAGATCGAACGGGTGCGCCAGGCAATCCAGCTCCAGAGCAGGCCCAGCACCGCCGCGCCGCCGACCAGCGCCATCCAGCCACCCTGAAAGACGATGTCTTGGCTCAACAGGAGCGGCGCGTGCCAAGCCGTGAAGAGCAGCCAGCTCAGTCCGAAGCCGAGGCGCGGCTTTGCGGCAAAGCGGGTCATGAAGCCGCCGCGCCAGGCGATCTCTTCCAGCGGCCCGTTGATCAGCGCGATCATCGCCGCCAGCATGGCGCCCTGGGTGGTGAGGATCTGGGAATGACCCATCAGCACGCCAAGGCCCACGGCGCATACCTGCACGAGCAGCAGGATGGGGATCCACAACTGCCGCCAATGCAGGCGTTCCGAATAAAGGTGGGGGTCACGCCGGCCCTTCACATGAAAGAGCCAGACCGGCAGGCAAAAGCCCAGCCAGTAGATGCAGAGTGACAAAAGATAGCCGGTTGGTCCGCCAAGGCTTTCGGTCAGACCCGGCACGAGCAGCGCCATTGCGCCGATCAGGGTCAGGGCATGCAGGACAAGTGCGGCTTGCGGCAGGGACATAGAGGCTCGCGATCAAAAGGGCTTACCTTTTGATCGCGAAGTGCTTGATCGTGCAAGGGGCCTAGTTGGGCAAGCTTCGGTCGACCAGTTCGAAATCGTCGGCCGTCAGGTCGACCTTGAGCGCCAGTTGCTGGCGGTCGAGTTCGGCCAGCCAGGCGGTCCAGGAGCAGGGGCTCATGCCGTCGTCCTGGCTTTCGTGGTTGGGCTTTTCGCGTTTCTGGAAGCTCAGGCGCAACTGCGCCCGTTCTTCGCCGAAGCGGTTGCGCACCCGGGCGATGGCCGGAATGCCATGGCGATCACTCACCCAGTTCTGAATGTCGCGATGGCGCGTGAGCGTGTGGATCTGGGTCATATTGGCCTCCCCGCCAAATTATCGTTGTTATCGGATCACGCCCGCAAACGCGTCCGTCCATTCACCCGCAATGGTTCCGGTCCTCCACCGGTTGCATTACGGGGCCGTCAATTTTCGCTCAACTCGGTGACAAGTTTGAGACTGGTCATCTCCTCAGGCGAAAAATAGTAAAGCCGGTCCGGCGGTGTCTCCAGTGCATGCAGCCACATGGCCGGGTCGACACCGGTCTTGTTGAGATGGCTGATGATGCTGGCCGTCGTCGTCTGGGCGTCGCTCATGGCGAGGCCAGCAGCGCGCAGGGCGTTCTGGGGCTCGCCGCTGATGGCGGCGGCATAAATCTGGTGCACGCCGATGGCCGAGTCGGGGCTGGCGATCCGGGTCGCGCCGGAGGCAAAGATCAGCGGGCAGGAAGAGGCGCACAAAGACCCGGCAGCGACCTTGGTGGCAAGGCCCCTGTCATGGATCAGACTGCCGATAGCGAGTGCATCCACGACCGATCCTCCGGGGGAATCGAGAAGCACAGTCTGGACGTATTCGCCCCGTGCTTCAATCTCGGCCGCAAAGCGCGCGGCCGAGCCCAAGTCGATCGAGCCGGTGAGACGCAGTTCTCCACCGGTACCCAAGGCGATTTCCAAAGGCTGTTCCAGCACTTGCGGGCTGGTCGTTACATTTGGATTGGCCCCATCGTTCGGACCCTCGGGATTGAATGGCGGCAGGATGGGCCGGGCCGGCATGGCCAGGGCCGCGCCCTCGCTCTCGGTCAATTCGCGAAAATCGACGAAGAGAACCGAGGCCGTGCCAGCCAGCAGCGCAAAAAAGGCGAGGCGCAGGATATTGCCGTCGTCCACGGCGGCAAGGCGCTCGATGGCCCGGCGATAGAAGGGGCCATCGTGGTTTCCGGCGCGGGCATTGGCCTCGGTTTTCATGCCGGGCGGGGACCGTCGGTGCGGCTGCGATTGCGCTGCGCAGCCTCGATGGGTGTGACCGTGGCGTCATCGGCTGGGGCTTCTGCGACCACGGGCGGTGTTTCGGGCTCTGGTTCCGGCTCGACCAGCTTGCGCGGTTGCCCCGTCGCCACGTCGATCCCGGCGGCTTCCATCTGGCGGAACAGGCTCATGGCGCGCAGCATTTCGGCCGCAGTGATGTTTTCGGCTTCCTCGAGGCTCTCGGAATCCCGGCGCATGGCGTCGTTGACGATCATCAGCACGAGCACCAGAACCACCGGCAGCAGGTCGATGGAAATGGCACCGGCCCAGCTCGGAATGAAATCCTGCCAGTAGCGCAGCACGGCCTCGGCGCTGGAGAGCGGCACATAGCGGCGCTGTTCGACCGGTTCGGTGGCGAGAATTTCGTCAGCCGCCGTCGACAGCGCGGTCGATTGTGCGGTGACGGATGCACGCACGGTGTCCATCACCTGGTTCTGCCGATTGGCGAGGTCGCCCACCGTGCCGTCGGCTACCGGGGCAATGAAGCCAGCAGAAAGATCGGCCGAGGCGCGCTTGACCGAGGCCGCGACGCCGGTTTGCTGCAGGGCAGCGATAACGGCGGTGAGCTGTACCGCTTCGGCTTGAAAGCCATCGGCACGCGGTTCGATGGCGCCGGGGCTCGACACCAGTTCGCGCATGGTGGCGAGACGCGCCGATCCCGCTTCGAACTGGGCAGCCACCTCGTCGCGGCTGCCGGAAATGGTGGCAGCCAGCTGGTTCATCTGCGTACCCATCTGGGTCAGCAATTGCACGACGCTGCCCGAGCCGGTGGTACCGGTCAGGGCGCCGGATTCGCGTTCGTCTGCCGCAAGGCCGGAAAAGCGTTCCGCTGCGCGCTGCACATCGGGCAGCAGGCTTTGCGCCGCGAGGGCATTGGCGTGGGCATGGTCGAGGTCCTCGGCATAGCCCTGGAGCGTCACCGCCATATGCTGTTCGGTGGCGGCCGAGCCGGCGAGGGCCGCCGCATTGAGCCAGCTCGACATGGCCATGATCATCACGCAGCCAATGGCCATGGTGACGAAGAGGCCGGCCCGCTGCACGCCGGAGGTCACCAGCGGCACGAAGCGCAGCATGAAGCTCCAGAAGGCGTAGATGGCGACCGAGACCGCCGCCGAATAGATGATGGCGGCAAAGAAGACGAAGGTGGCCGAGCCATCGAGAATGCCGCGGACGCCGAGATAGGTATAGACGCCCGAGGCCAAGGCCAGTACGGCCAGGGCAAAGCGGGTCATCGTCTCGACACCCCTAACGGTCTCGTTGAGGCGGTAGGCGTTCGGCTTGAGCTGCATGTGTGATGGCCCCGATGTCAGGCGGAGATTAACACAGCGATGTCGGCGGAAAAGCGGCGGCTTTCCCGGCGCTGGATGACGGATGCGTGAGGAAGAATACCCCCACCTAACCTCCCCCTGAAAAGGGGGAGGGACAGATCGAGCTGGTGGCACAATCAGGCTAAATACACCGCGCGGTCCCTCCCCCTATCAGGGGGAGGATAGGTGGGGGTATCCCCTCGAGATCTAAGCCTCCACCGCCACGTCTAATGACACTTCCACCATGTCCCTGAGCGAGGTCTGGCGCTGTTCGGCGTCGATCTCTTCCTTGGTGATCAGGCAATCGGTCATGGTGCAGATGGTCAGCGCCTTCACCCCAAAACGGGCAGCCAGCGTATAGAGCGCGGCCGCTTCCATTTCGACGCCGAGCACGCCGTGCTCGGGCAGCTTGTCATACCCGGCCATGCCGTCGGCATGGTAGAAAATGTCCGAGCTCAGCATGTTGCCGGCGTGATAGCGCATGCCCTTTTCCTCGGCCTTGCTGGCTGCCGCGCGCAGCAGGCCGAAATCGGCGATAGGCGCGAAATTGAAAGCGCCAAAGCGGCCTTTGACGATGGAAGAGTCCGTGGAAGCGCCCTGCGCGAGGATCAGGTCGCGCACCTTGACCTTGGCATTGAGCCCGCCACAGGTGCCGATGCGGATCAGCGTCTTGGCGCCATAGACATTGATCAGCTCATGCACATAGATCGCGAGCGAAGGCTGGCCCATGCCGCTGGCCTGAACCGAGACAGGCTTGCCCTTCCAGGTGCCGGTATAGCCGAGGCAATTGCGCACCGAATTGACCAGCCTGGCGTCCGTGAGAAAAGTCTCGGCCACCCATTTGGCGCGCAGCGGATCGCCAGGCAGCAGGACGGCTTCGGCATAGTCACCGGGCTTGGCGTGGTTATGGGGCGTCATGAGCGATCCTTTTGTCGTGCAATCGGCTTCAGCATTGCCATTGTGCCGCCTGCACTGCAACCATGCGCGGGCTGGCGTCTTGACCTCGCCACATGCGCGGTCCATCTACGCTGCCGCAATCGGAGAAATGTCATGGTCGCCAAGATTTTCATCGACGGGGAAGCCGGAACCACGGGTCTGCAGATCCGCGAACGCCTGGCCGGCCGGCGCGATCTTGAAGTGCTCTCCATCGCCCAGGACAAGCGCAAGGATCAGGACGAGCGCAAGCGGCTGCTCAATGCCGCCGATGTCGCAATCCTGTGCCTACCTGACGACGCCGCCAAGGAAAGCGTGTCGCTGATCGACAATGATACGACCCGTGTCATCGATGCCTCGACCGCCTATCGCGTCGATCCTGACTGGGCCTATGGCTTTGCCGAAATGGACAAGGGCCAGTCCGAGGTCATCGCCAGGGCGCGCTATGTTTCCAATCCCGGCTGCTATCCGCAGGGCCCGATCGCGACACTGCGTCCGCTGATCGAGGCCGGCCTCTTGCCCGATAGTTTCCCGATCAGCGTCAACGCGATTTCGGGCTATTCGGGCGGCGGCAAGCAGATGATCGCTGAATATGAAGCCGCGGGCGAAGAGGCCAGCGAATTCACCCCCTATGGCCTCACCTTCCAGCACAAGCATGTGCCGGAGATGACGAAATATACCAAGCTCTCGGGCGCGCCGCTTTTCGTGCCGTCGGTCGGCGACTATGCCCAGGGCATGGTGACCTTCGTGCCGCTGCAGCTCGGCCAGCTCGACAAGGTGCCGAGCGGGCGGGAGATCCACGCCGCAATCGCCGATCATTTCGCTGGCATCAAGGATAGTTTCGTTCAGGTCGCGCCCTATGCCGAACTGGCCAAGACGCCCGAGCTTGATCCGCAGATCTACAACAACACCAACACCATGAAGCTGCATGTCTTTGCTAATGATGCGCGGGCCCAGGTGTTGCTGGTGGCGGTCTATGACAATCTGGGCAAGGGCGCCTCGGGTGCCGCGGTGCAAAATCTCAACCTGATGCTGGGCGTCAGTGCCAAAGAGAGCCTTGCAGCCTGATAAAATGACGCGAGCGTACCCAAGAGTACGCTTAGCCGCTTGACCGCAACCTCGCTTTTGCGCCATGACGCTTGGCCAAAGCGAGGTTGTTGAGCCATGGACAAATTCACCACTCTGACCGGTGTCGCGGCGCCCCTGCCGATCATCAATATCGACACCGACATGATCATTCCCAAGCAGTATCTCAAAACGATCAAGCGCACGGGCCTGGGCACCGCGCTGTTTTCGGAGATGCGCTACAATGAGGATGGCAGCGAGAACCCTGATTTTGTCCTCAACAAGCAGGGCTATCGCAACGCGACGATCATCGTTGCGGGTGACAATTTCGGCTGCGGGTCATCGCGCGAGCATGCCCCCTGGGCGCTGCTCGATTTCGGCATCCGTTGCGTGATCTCGACCAGCTTTGCCGATATTTTCTACAACAACTGCTTCAAGAACGGCATTCTACCGCTGGTGGTGAGCCCCGAACAGCTGAAGCTCCTGCTCGACGACGCCGAGCGCGGCGCCAATGCCACCCTGACGGTGGATCTGGAAAACCAGACCGTGCAGGGCCCTGATGGCGGCACGCTGCATTTCGACATCGACCCGACCCGCAAGCAGATCCTGCTCGAAGGTCTCGACGATATTGCCGGCACGCTGAAGTCGGACCCTTCCATTTCCAGCTTCGAAAGCAAGATGGCGGCTGACCGCCCCTGGCTCTGATTTTTGGCCTCTGGTCGCAGGGGTTACGACTTAAACTGAGGCAAAAAGGCCAAAACAATGGTGCAGCGCGTTTCTACCGGTTCTCCCTTCGAAGCCACCTTCGGCTATTCGCGTGCCGTGCGGCATGAGGATACGGTCTATGTGTCGGGCACGACCGGCTATGACTATGCCACCATGACCATGCCCGACGATGTCGGCCAGCAGGCGGCCAATGCCCTGGCGACGATCGACAAGGCGCTCAGGGAAGCTGGCTCGTCGATCGCAGACACGGTCCGCGTGGTCTATTATGTCGGCGATCGCAATGACGTCGATGCGGTGGTCAAGGCCGTCGGCCCGGTGTTCAAGGACATCCGCCCGGCGGCATCCATGCTGATCGTGCAGATGATCGAAGCCGGTATGAAGATCGAAATCGAAGTCACCGCCCGGATTGGCGCGGCGAACTCCTAAGACTCAGGCGATATTGCGAATGCCCTGCTGGTTCTTTCCGGCAGGGCTTTTGTCTGCCGTGGGGTCGGACAGACGGACACGGTTGCGGCCGGCCTTCTTGGCTTCGTAGAGCGCGTTGTCGGCACGGCGCATCAGATCGGTCAGTGTCTCGCCGGTGTCGAGCACGGCAACGCCCAGGCTGGCGCTGAGCGGACGATGGTCAACGCTGTCCATGGCAAGGGCGGCAAATCGGGCGCGCACCGCCTGGGCATAGCGAAGGGCATTCTCCGCCTTGGCATTGGGCAGCAGCGCCACGAATTCCTCGCCACCGATGCGGCCGAGAATGGCTCCGCTGCCGGACTCGTGCCGCAGGATATCGGCGAAGGCGCAGATCACGCCATCGCCGGCGGCATGGCCGAAGCTGTCATTGATGGACTTGAAGTGGTCGAGATCGGCGACGACCAGGGCATAGGCATTCTGGCTCTCGGCCCTGGCTTCAAAGCCGCGCCGGTTGAGCAGACCCGACAGCGTGTCGGTTTCCGAGCGCGCCGTGATCTCGGCCAGCACGTCGCGCAGGATGATCAGCAGCAGCAGGAGCCCGGTGGCGATCAGCAGCATGCTGCCGACGCTTTGCGAGATGGCGGCATAGGTGGTGCCGATATAGCCCTGAGCGGTGGTGCCACTGCCCATGTTCACGGCAAGGATCGGCTTGAGCAGGAATTGAATGGCACTCAGTGCAAAGAGCGATACCAGCGCATTGTCCAGCGCCTGCCGGCGCGGAAAGCGCAGGATGGTGATCACGCCCAGGAGATGCACGATGAAATAGGGCGACTGATAGAGCACGTGGCGCAGGGCCGAATCGCGAGGCAGGTCGAGAATGATGATGTTGAGGAGCAGGGCGCCAAGCGCATAGGCGATCATGGTGCGCCACGGCGGGGTCAGGCGATAGTGGCGGGCAAGGCCGATCACCCCCATGGCGGCAGCATATTGCAGGCTCAGGGCCACGGCGACTTCCATGACCCTGGCATCAGTCTGCATGGGCACGAGGATTTCGAGCAGGGGGTTGAACATGCCCAGGCCATAGCCAGCCGCCAACCAGCGCGCACTGGTGGCGCTGCGCGCATAAAGGCTCGCAACGCCAAATGCGGTGGCGAAGGTGAAGGCGACAAAGAGACTGATGGCCAGGATGAAGGTGGCGGCGCTCATTGACCTTCTGGGGTTCAGTTCGGGACCAGAATAAATCCTCAAACAAAACAAGCCGTTAATGCGCGTGCTTAGGCTCGTTGCGCAATGTCGAAAGCCTTTGCCAACAGGCCATAGCTGCGGCGGCGAAGCGCGTAGCTGTGCATGGTGGTGGTGATCATCACCTCGTCCACCTCGGCACTTTCCGCCTTTTGCAGAATGGTCTCGCGCACTGTCTCGGGCGAGCCAACGATCCACAATGTTCCCTGATGGTCGATGACGCCCTGCTGCTGCGGGGTCAGCACCACCTTGTGCGCCTCTTCCGGGCTCATCAGCCGGCGCTGCTGGCCGGTCATGAACAGCGCCCATTGCACGGCCTGTGAATAGGAGAGGTATTGCGCTTCCTCGTCCGTCGGTGCGCAGACCACCGAAACGCACATCATGCTTCTTGGCTTGTCGAAATAGATGCTGGGCTGGAAGGCGAAGCGATAGGCTTCGAAGGCCGGGGCAGCGGGCGTGTGGCTGAAATGGGCCGCAAAGGCATAGCCCATGCCCATCTGACCGGCGGCCGAAGCGCTCGCGCCCGACGAGCCGAGCAGCCAGAGCGGGGGCAGGCGAATACCACCGGGCGAGACCGGCACGCGAGAATAGGGATGGTCGGGCGGGAAGGTTTCCTCGTCGAAAGCCATGAGCTCGGCGAGATAGGTCGAAAATTCTTCGCCGCCGCCCGAGCGCAAGGCGCGCATGGCATAGCCGTCGCCACCGGGTGCCCGGCCAAGGCCGAGGTCGATACGGCCGGGGAAAAGGCCTTCAAGTGTGCGATAGGCCTCGGCAATGCGCAGCGGGGCGTGGTTGAGCAGCATGACGCCGCCCGAACCGACGCGAAGGTTTTCGGTATGCGCCGCCGCGCTGCCGATCAGGATTTCCGGCACGGAGGAGGCGATGGAGGGCATGCCGTGGTGTTCGGCATACCAGAGGCGGGTATAGCCCAGCCGATCCGCTTCCTGCGCCAGGAGAATGGTTTCGGCCATGGCCTGGGCGGTGGACGTGCCTTCGGCAATGGGGGCGAGATCCTGCAGCGACAGGGCAAAGGGGGCGGCCATGGGCAAAGTCCTTGGAGGTCAGTGCCGGCCTTCTATCGTCAATGTGCGATGAAAGCTAGGCGGCTTGACCGGCGGCCCAGCCCGAGGCCCAGGCCCACTGGAAATTATAGCCGCCAAGCCAGCCGGTGACGTCGACCACCTCGCCGACAAAGAACAGGCCCGGCACATTGCGGGCCATCATGGTCTTGGCATCGAGATCGCGCGTATTCACGCCGCCCAGCGTCACTTCGGCCGTGCGATAGCCTTCAGAACCGACGGGCTTGAGGCTCCATTGCTTGAGTTTCTGCTCAACCAGCGCAATCTTCTTGTCGGAGAAATCACCGATCATGCCGGGCAGGTCGAGTTCGTCGCCGAGCAGCTGCGCAAGCTTCTTGGGCAGGAAGGCGTTCAACACGGTCTGCACCTGCACCTTGGGCGTGGCCTTGCGCACGGCGCGGATTTTCTCGCCGGCATCCTGATGCGGCAAGAGATCCACAGCGATGGCGTCGCCCTCGCGCCAATATGAGGAAATCTGCAGGATCGACGGACCGCTCAGCCCGCGGTGGGTGAAGAGCAGCGCTTCCTCGAAGGCGGTCTTGCCATGGCTGACCACGGCGTCGGCGGCAATACCCGAGAGTTCCTTGAGCTTTTCGAGCTGGCCGGTCTCAAAGGTCAGCGGCACGAGGCCGGGGCGGGTCTCGGTCACGCGCAGGCCGAACTGATCGGCCAGCTGATAGCCCAGCCCCGTCGCGCCCATCTTGGGAATGGACTTGCCACCCGTCGCGACGACGAGGCTTTCGCAGGTTATGGAGCTGGTACTCAGCGCCAGTTCGAACAGATCGCCGCTCTCATCGCGGCCGATCTTTTCGACTTCGGTCTCCAGCACCATGGTCACGCCGGCCTTGCGCATCTCGCCCAGCAGCATGGTGGTGATCTGCGTGGCCGGACCGTCGCAGAACAATTGGCCGAGCGTCTTTTCATGGAAGGTGATGCCATGGTCGCGCACCATGGCGATGAACATGTCCGGCGTGTAGCGCGAGAGCGCCGAGAGGGCGAAGCGCGGGTTTTCGCTCAAAAACCGGTCGCGGCCCTTTTCGATCGTCGCGTTCACATTGGTGAAATTGCAGCGCCCGCCGCCGGAGATGCGGATCTTTTCGCCCGCATTTTTGGCGTGATCGACCAGCAGCACGCTGCGATTGCGCCGGCCGGCCTCGATGGCCGCCATCATGCCGGCGGCACCGGCGCCCAGAACGACAACATCATAATGGGGCATGGGCGTTTCCTCAGGGCAAAAGCAAGGCGCCTGCCTAACGCATCGGGGCGATAATGCCAATCTTGGGTGGCACGTGGTTGACTTTTTTACCCCCGATCCGGCTTTATGGCGCCGTTGCGGAGTGATTGAGTCCATGTCGAGCGTGAAGAACATCCTGGTTGCCGGTCTGACCTTGCTGGGCCTGGCATCGCCTGCTCTGGCGCAGGACGCGCTCTATTCGCCCAATCCGGTCGCCGACTGGGTCAGCGAATTACGCCTCGGCTTGCTCGCGCATGACGTGCATCACGCCGCGCTGCCCTTCAAGGTCAATGAATGGGATGTCAGCGACATCGAGGACGTCAGCTTCGACGTGCTGTTCCATTCGCCCGATTACGATGCTTTCCGCTGGATCGGCTCACCCCGTCCAGAAGTCGGCGCCACGGTCAATTTCGCGGGTCGCGACAGCATGGCCCATCTGGGCCTCACCTGGCAGTTGCCGGTGTTCGAGACGCCTTTTTATCTCGAAGGCACGTTTGGCGCTGCGATCCACAATGGCGCGCTGACAGGCGCTCCGGCCGGCGAGAAGAATTTCGGCTGCCGCGTCAATTTCTACGAACGCTTCGGCGTCGGTGCCAATGTGGGCGAAAACGTCACGGCCACGCTGACCTATGAGCATACGTCCAACAATGACTGGTGCGATGCCAACGATGGTCTCTCCAACTTCGGCCTGCGCGTCGGCTGGAAATTCTAGCCTCGCATAGGCAATTGACTAATTCCTATTCTGGAGTATGACTTCGCCTGCTTTCAACTTAAGCAGTCGATGATGCACAGCGCCTTTTCCATTGCGATGCTCGCAGCGCACCGGTTCCTGACCGGCGGCAACGCTCTGCTCATGACCAAAAAAACCACCAAAACCGCCTGACGCTTTTCCCCGGGTCGCTCTCCCGCCGGGGAGAGGCGCAAAGCTGATGACCGCGATGAAATCATCGCGCGGGGGCGGAATGGTCAAGGGACTGGAGTTCCAAAAATGGGTTATCGCGTCGCTGTCGTCGGTGCCACGGGCAATGTGGGCCGTGAAGTTCTCAATATCCTGGCCGAACGCAAGTTCCCGGCCGATGAAGTCATCGCCCTGGCCTCGTCGCGGTCGATCGGCCGCGAAATCTCCTATGGCGACAAGATCCTTAAGGCCAAGAACCTGGAAGACTTCGACTTCAAGGGCGTCGATTTCGCCATCATGTCGGCCGGCGGGTCCATTTCCAAGGACTGGGCGCCGCGCATTGCCCAGACCGGCTGCATCGTCATCGATAATTCGAGCTACTGGCGCTACAATTCGGACGTGCCGCTGGTCGTGCCGGAAGTGAATGGCGCCATTCTTGATCGCTGGCTGGCCGATCCCAAGCGCAACAATATCATCGCCAATCCCAATTGCTCGACGGCCCAGCTGGTCGTGGCGCTCAAGCCCCTGCATGACGCGGCCAAGATCAAGCGCGTCGTCGTCTCGACCTACCAGTCGGTGTCCGGCGCCGGCAAGGAAGGCGTCGACGAGCTGTGGAACCAGACCAAGGGCATTTTCGTCAACGACAGCGCGACGCCCGGCAAGTTCCCCAAGCAGATTGCCTTCAACGTCATCCCGCATATCGATGTGTTCATGGAAGACGGCTACACCAAGGAAGAGTGGAAGGTCCTCGCCGAAACCAAGAAGATCCTCGATCCCAAGATCAAGGTGACCTGCACCGCCGTGCGCGTGCCGGTGTTCGTGGGCCATTCCGAAGCGGTCAATCTCGAGTTCGAAAACCCGATCTCGGCCGACGAGGCACGCGACCTGCTGCGCGAGGCGCCGGGCATTGCCGTGCTCGACAAGCGCGAGCCGGGTGGCTATGCGACCCCGGTCGAAACGGTTGGTGAATATGACACCTATGTCAGCCGTATCCGCGAGGATAATACGGTCGAGAACGGCCTCGTCCTCTGGGTTGTCTCGGACAATCTGCGCAAGGGTGCCGCGCTCAATACGATCCAGATCGCCGAAGAGCTGATCGCCCGCGGCCTCAAGGCCCGCCAAGCTGCCGCCTGATCCTTTCGTCTTTTGGGGCCGGCTTGAGGGCCGGCCCCGTCTTTGACCTTGGCAGGAAGCGTAACCAAGAGTACAGCTCTTGGCGGGAGGACTGTATGGCGCGCCGGCGCCGCCCGCCCGAAGTGTCCTTATGCCCATCCGTGACATCGCTCTTGCCCTCCTCGTCGTCCTGATCTGGGGCCTCAATTTCGTCTTCATCAAATGGGGTGTGGAGGAAGTTCCTCCGCTGTTTCTGACCGGGCTGCGCTATCTCTGCGCCGCCCTGCCCATGGTGTATTTCGTGCGCCGGCCGCAGGTCCGGACCGGCACGCTCATCCTCTATGGCCTTGCCATCGGCTTTGCCCAGTTCGGACTGCTGTTTTCGGCCATCAAGCTGGGCATGCCGGCGGGCCTCGCCTCGCTGATCATCCAGACCCAGGCCTTCTTTACCATTGCCCTGGCTTTGGTCTTTCTCGGAGAAAAGCTCGGGCTCGTGCAGGGGCTCGGCGCGCTGGTTGCCATTGCCGGCATTGGCGTGATCGCCAGCGAGCGTTTCGAGGTCACGGCGCTGGTGCCACTGCTGATGGTGCTGCTGGCCGGGTTTTTCTGGGGTGTCGGCAATATTGCCTCCAAGCGTGCCGGCAAGATCGACATGCTGTCCTTCGTGGTCTGGGGAAGCCTTGTCCCCATCCTGCCGCTGTTTGCGCTATCCTTTTTGGTCGAAGGTCCCGCCGCCATCGGTTCGGCGCTTGCCAATTTCAGCCCTCGCAGCGTGGGCGTCGTATTGTTCAATGGCTATGCCGCCACCATCGCCGGCTTCGGGCTGTGGAGCTATCTGCTCAAGCATCATCCGGCCGGGTTGATCGCGCCCTTCTCCCTGCTCGTGCCGGTGTTCGGCATCGGCTTTTCCTGGCTGCTCCTGGGCGAGGTCATCACCTCCATCGAGGTTTTGGGCAGCGTCCTGGTGCTCGGTGGGCTGGTGCTTACGGTGCTGGGGCCACGCCTGCTCAAGGCGAGGGCTGCCTGATGCCGATCCGCCATATCCTGCTCGCCCTGCTGGTCGTTGCCATCTGGGGCTTCAATTTCGTCGTCATCAAGCTGAGCGTCGAGGCCCTACCGCCGATCCTGGCCGCCGCTCTGCGCTTTACTGCGGCGGCGCTGCCGGCGGTGTTTTTCATCCGGCCGCCCAAGGCGAAATTCTGGCTGGTCGTGCTTTATGGTCTGGCCTTCGGCTTTGCCCTCTATGGCTTCCTCAATCTCGCCATTGCCTGGGGCATGTCGGCCGGGCTGAGCTCGCTGGTGCTGCAGACGCAGGCCTTTTTCACCATGGGCCTGGCCTTCCTCCTGCTTGGCGAGCGGCCGAGCCGGTTTCAGGTGATCGGGGCGCTGGTGGCCTTTGGCGGGATTGCGGTCATCGCCACCGAGCGCATGGCGGTGACGGCGCTGTTGCCGCTGGGCATGGTGCTGCTGGCAGCGCTGAGCTGGGGCGCCGCCAATGTGCTGACCAAGAAGGCCGGCAAGGTCAATGCGGTCAGCTTTACCGTCTGGGGCGCGCTGGTGGCGCCCTTGCCGCTGCTGGGTCTGTCCCTGCTGATCGAAGGACCGCAGCAGGTCTGGTCGGCGCTGGGCACTTTCGGCTGGTCCGATGCGGCGCTCATCGCCTTCCTGGCCTATCCGGCAACCCTCCTGGGCGGGGCAATCTGGGCCTGGCTTTTGGGCCGGCACCCCGCATCGACAGTGGCGCCGTTCACCCTGCTGGTACCGATCTCCGGGCTGATCTCGGGCTATCTGGTGCTGGGCGAGGTGATCACCCCGATCGAAATCGGGGGGGCAGTGCTGGTCATTGCCGGACTGGTCATTACGGTCATGCGGCGCGCGCCGCGCGCCATTCCACCGGCTGCCTAGAGCGTTTTCAGCAAAAGTGGCTACCACTTTTGCGGTTCGCAAACGCGCCAGTGTAAGGACTTAGAGCTGCTTCACCGTTTCAAGGAAACGGTGAAGCAGCTCTAGAAAAATGGCCGCTCCAGGGAGCGGCCATTCTCATTATTGGTCGGTGGTACCCGGTACCAGGGATTCAGGGGTTTCGGTCGGCGCGGCCATCGGGTCGGCGCCAAGGCCGGCATCGGGGACGCCGAGGCTGGCGTCAGGCGCTGGGGCCGGGGCTGCTGGCGCTGCTGGAGCCGCTGCCGGCTGCAGGGAATTGAGTTCGTCGGCATTCAGCCCGCCACTGGCATCGGCATCGGCGGCATCGAATTCGGGCTGGCCGAGATCGGGCCAGACGGCCTGCAATTCGGCATAGCTCAGCTCGCCATTGCCATCGGTGTCGACGTCACCAAAGCTCATCGGGGTCTGGGCAAGGGCGGCGGTTGCGGTGAGGCCTGCAATGGCAAGGCCAAGGGCAAATTTCTTCACTGGGGAAACTCCAAATTGTCTCGTATGGCCGCGGGTCGGCGGCTGTTCAATGAGAGCCACCCCGAAGGGGCGTGGGGTGGCTCATGCACCCAGGGACTGGGTGTCGCGACTACATGGCCGGGGCTGCGGCCGTTGCAGTGAGCGTTGCATATTCTTCGGCCGACAGATCGCCGCTACCGTCCGCATCGACACTGACGAAGGCTTCTTCGGTCAGGTCCGGCCAGGCCGTCTGGGCTTCGAGGAGCGAGATGGCGCCACTGGCATCGGCATCCACTGTTGCAAAGTCAGTGGCAGCCTGCGCAAAGGCTGCGCCGGTCAGGCCAAGGACAACGAGGGATGACAGAACGATCTTCTTCATGGGAGGTGAGCTCCAATGTTGGGGAGATAAAAGCGGTGACCGGTTTGCCGATCTCCGACGGGTTGCTCTCCTGCAGCCCGTGAGACAGACAATGCTGGCGCAATGTGTCTCGTGAGGGGAGAAAAATTGACGTCGAGCAGATAATTATCGGGCAAATTTCGGGCAGTTCGGCCAAAGATTAACCTTTGACTATACTGCAAGTGTTTCGCGCTTTAACGGTTCTAGACTATAGTCTTTTCTGTTTCCTGGTCTTGCAGGCATTGCGACATTTTTGCCGCAACACAAGTTTACGACGCCGAGTTGCGCAGGACTATGCAGTCACGCGCCCGTGAAGGCTCATGTGAGCACTTCACCGGCGCGTGACCGACAAGTCAAAAGGCTAGAAGAATCAGATTTGCGGGCGGATGAAGTCGCCGTCGCTGTCCATGATCCACAATTCGCCGGTCGAGATATCGAACCAGGCGCCATGCACGGCCAGTTTCCCCTCGGCCTCAAGTTCGGCCACATAGGGGAAGGTGCGCAGGTTGTTGATCGAATTGCGGATGGAGATGCGCTCCATTGCCGTTTGCCGCTCGCTCTGGGTGAGAAGGCTGTTCTTGCCCAGCTGCGCCGGCAGGTCACCCAGCATGCTCATCCACTTGCCGATGAAATCGCCAGTATCGAGTGGATTGAAATCGGGCGAAATCGCCGCCTTGATGCCACCACAGCGACCGTGGCCCATGATGACGATATTGGCGATGTCCAGCGCTTTGACGGCGAATTCGATGCCGGCCGAAGTGCCGTGCTGGCCGCCATCGGGCTGATAGGTCGGGACCAGGTTGGCTACGTTGCGCAACACGAAGAGTTCGCCGGGTCCAGAGTCGAAGATCATCTCGGGCGCCGCGCGGCTGTCGCAGCAGGCGATGATCATGGTGGACGGGGTCTGGCCCTCGATAGCGAGATCGCGGATGCGATCCTTCTCGCGGGCATAGCGGCCAGCCATGAAGTTGGCATGGCCCTTAAGCAAGTGGTCAGGAAAGCTGTGCATGGCTTCTGGATTAGCGATAAGAGGGGCGGGAATCAACTACCGCGCTATCGCGCAATGCATTGGGGGACATGCATGCTGATCTACCGTTTTCTGACGGGCAAGGACGACACGGCCTTTTGCCACAAGATCACCAAGGCGCTCAGCGAAGGCTGGCAGCTGCATGGTGCACCAAGCTATGCCTATGACGCCGCCGAGAAATGCATGAAGGCCGGCCAGGCCGTCACCCGCGTGGCGCCCGATCAGCCCTATGATCCGGACAAGAAACTGATCGATTTCTGATCGGCCGGGTGGCGCCGCCTTAAAGGCTCTCGCCCCTCGCCAACAGCAGGGCCAGGGCCTGCAGCATGATGATGGTCTTGGCGTCGGAAATCTCGCCGGTGCCGATCATCGCCAGCGCCTCGTCGAGTGCCAGTTCGAACACTTCGATGTCCTCGCCCTCCTCGATCAGGCCGCCACCGGCATGCAGGCTTTCGCCGGGCGTATAGCGCGCCAGGTAGCAAGCGCATTTTTCGGTCAGCGATCCGGGGCTCATATGGGCGTTGGAGACGAATAGCAGGTTTTGCGGTTCGTAGCCGGTCTCTTCCACGGCCTCGCGATGGGCGGCAACTTCGGGCGCTTCTCCATCGAGCAGGCCGGCAGGGGCCTCGATCAGCCAGGCCTTGTCGCCATTGAGATGGGGCGGCAGGCGGAACTGGCGGGTAAGGATCACCGTCTGCTGCTCGGGCGCATACATCAGCACGGCTGCGGCGCTGCCGTGGTCATAGACTTCGCGCTTGACGGTCTGGCTGGTGCCGTCGCGGCGGCCGTGGCTGACCTCATAGCGATCGAGCCGGCCCCAATCCTTGGCCAGGGGGGTGATGCCGATGATTTTGATCGTGTCGTCCATGGGGCGCTCCGCTTGTCATCCCCCTATGCCGGAAAGTGCGATAGAGGCCAATGACTTTGCCGCAGATCAGCCATGGTCGCGTGGTGCAAGCCGCCGCGACGGGGAGATTGTCATGCGCCTGATCTGGATCGGACTGCTCTTTGCCCCCTTGGCATCGCCATGCATGGCCGAAACCGTCGCGACCGACTGGCCGGCGGAAAAATGCGCCGTCTATGAAGCTGCCTGGAACCAGTCGCTCGACGCCTTTGGCAGCGACGAGATGAACTTTGCCTTCCTCGCAGGCAACGAGAATTTCATCGCCAGCGGCTGTAGCGAAGCCGGCGAGATCTGTCCTCGGTCCGAGCAGGAGCTCGAGATAGCCAATGCGCTGTCTCTCGCCATGATCAACGCCGGCGCCGCCAGCACCTTCCTGCCGTTCCATTGTCCGCAGCCCGAGTCAGCAGCCGACGGTTGGAGCGGGCCGGGGCTTTAGTGGTTACAACATGTTAGCTGTGGCGGAGGTAGAACAGCGTGCCGCATGCGATTGACGCACACGCTGTGCGCTATACGAACAAAGTGCGGAATGCGCCAAAAGTCTCAATCGAGCGCTTTGATTTTGTAACACTTGGGCGCTAGAAGTCTCGAACCATTCCAAACTACGCGCGACAAAAACGCGCGCCAGCGAGGCTTCATGACGGTTCGCGCCCGCCCTCTATCTCCCCACCTGCAGATCTACCGCTGGACCATCACCATGGCCATGTCGATCGCCCATCGTGCCACCGGTATCGCCAATTATGCCGGTACGGTGCTGCTGGTCATCTGGCTGGCCGCAGCGGCCTGGGGGCAGGAGCCGCTCGATGTCGTCAACGGCGTCTATGGCTCGTGGTTCGGCCAGCTGGTGCTGTTCGGGTTTACCTGGTCACTGCTGCACCACATGCTCGGCGGCCTGCGCCATTTCGTGTGGGATTTCATCATCGGCATGGAGCCGGGCCAGCGCGAAAAACTCGCCTGGGCCAATCTCATCGCTTCCATCGTCCTGACCCTCGTGGTCTGGACCGTTTTCGTCTGGATCGCATAATGGGCGAAAAAGTCATCACCACCGGCACGGTCGCCAATCCCAAGTCGATCTATGGCGACAAGAAAGCCTCGACGCGCCATTTCATGACGCAGCGCGTCAGCGGCGCCATCAATATCGTCTTCTTGGCCCTCTTGCTCTTCGTGGTCGTCCGTCTTGCCGGGCAGGATCGCGCGGACATGGTTTCGGTCATCGGCAATGCCTTCATCGGCCTGCCGCTCGCCGTGCTGCTGGTCATCGTCTGCATCCACATGCGCAACGGCATGCGCGACACGCTGGAAGACTATTTCCACGGCCGCACCTACAGCCTCTACATGATGCTCAACACCATGTTCTGCCTCGCCGTTGGTGCAGTCGGCGTCATTTCCATTCTCAAGCTCGTCTTCTGGGGTTAGCCACATGGCCAATTACGAACTCATCGACCACGAATTCGACGTGGTGGTGGTGGGCGCCGGTGGCGCTGGCCTGCGTGCTACGTTGGGCATGGCCGAGCAGGGCCTCAAGACCGCCTGCATCACCAAGGTGTTCCCGACCCGCAGCCACACTGTGGCCGCGCAGGGCGGCATTGCCGCGTCTCTCCAGAACATGGGTCCTGACAGCTGGCAGTGGCACATGTACGATACCGTCAAGGGCTCGGACTGGCTCGGCGACAATGATGCGATGGAATATCTCGCCCGCGAGGCGCCAGCCGCCATCTATGAGCTCGAGCACTATGGCGTGCCCTTCTCGCGTACCCAGGATGGCCGTATCTACCAGCGCCCGTTCGGCGGCCACATGACCGAGTTCGGCGAAGGCCCGCCGGTGCAGCGCACCTGCGCCGCCGCCGACCGTACCGGCCACGCCATTTTGCACACGCTCTACGGCCAGTCGCTGCGCAACAATGCCGAATTCTATATCGAGTATTTCGCGCTCGACCTGATCATGGGCGAGAATGGCGAATGCCAGGGCGTGATCGCCTGGAAACTCGATGACGGCACGCTGCATCGCTTCCGCGCGAAGCTCGTGGTCCTCGCCACCGGCGGCTATGGCCGCTCCTACTTCTCCGCCACCTCGGCCCATACCTGCACCGGCGACGGCAATGGCATGGTGGCCCGCGCCGGCCTGCCGCTGCAGGACATGGAATTCGTGCAGTTCCACCCCACGGGCATTTATGGCGCCGGCGTGCTCATCACCGAGGGCGCGCGCGGCGAGGGTGGCTATCTCACCAATTCGGAAGGCGAGCGCTTCATGGAGCGCTATGCCCCCAATGCCAAGGATCTCGCCTCGCGCGACGTCGTCAGCCGCTGCATGACGCTCGAGATCCGCGAAGGCCGCGGCGTCGGTCCCAACAAGGACCATATCTATCTGCACCTCGATCACCTTGATCCGAAAGTGCTGCACGAGCGCCTGCCGGGCATTACCGAATCGGCCAAGATCTTTGCCGGCGTGGATCTCACTCGCGAGCCGATCCCGGTGCTGCCGACCGTGCACTACAATATGGGCGGCATTCCCGCGAATTATCATGGCGAGGTGCTCGATCCAACCGAGGACAATCCCGATCGCGTGGTGCCGGGCCTGATGGCTGTGGGCGAAGCGGCCTGTGCCTCGGTGCATGGCGCCAATCGCCTGGGTTCCAATTCGCTGACGGATCTCGTGGTCTTTGGCCGTGCCGCCGCCCTGCGCGCAGGCCAGGTGCTCGATCGCGAAGCCCCCATTCCCGGCATCAATGCCGCGCAGGACGCAAAAATCCTCGCCCGCTTCGATCGCCTGCGCAACGCGTCCGGCAGCCAGCCGACCGCCAAGCTGCGCGACGAGATGCAGCGCACCATGCAGGCCGATGCCGCGGTGTTCCGCACCGATGCTTCGCTCAAGCAGGGCGTCAGCTCGATGAGCGAAATCTATTCGCGGCTCCCTGATGTCGGTGTGACCGACCGCTCGCTGATCTGGAATTCGGACCTCGTCGAGACGCTCGAGCTGGAAAACCTCATGGCCTGCGCCATGGTCACGGTGGTTTCGGCCGAAGCGCGCCAGGAATCGCGCGGCGCCCATGCCCATGAGGACTATCCGAGCCGCGACGACGAAAACTGGCGCAAGCACACCTTGAGCTGGATCGACATCGAAACCGGCGCGGTCAAGCTGGGCTACAGGCCCGTGCATGTCGATCCGCTGACCCCCTACGATCAGGGCGGCATCGACCTCAAGAAGATCGCGCCCAAGGCACGCGTCTACTGATGAGCGATCCGGCCGGATATTCGGGCACACCCCTGGCTCAAAAGCTGGGACTGAAAGATGGGCAGCGCGCGCTGTTCATCGATCTGCCCGCGTCGCTGGCAGATCTGGCCGCGTCGCGACAGTTCGTCGAGACGAACAGGATCACCGCGGATCAGCTCGGCGACGCCGCTCCGGGCTATGACGTGGTCCATCTCTTCACCAGCGCCCGCGCGGTGCTGGAGGCGTCGGCGCAGCGGCTGATGAATCTGATCGCGCGCGACGGCATGATCTGGGTGAGCTGGCCCAAGAAGGCGGCGAAAGTCGCCACCGATATCACCGAGGACGTGATCCGCACCGTGGTTCTGCCGCTGGGGCTGGTCGACGTGAAGGTCTGTGCGGTGGACGAGACCTGGTCCGGGTTGAAGCTGGTGATCCGCAAGGAGCTGAGATGAGATTTTTTGCCTTTTTGCCGGCCCTGGCCCTGCTGACCGTGCCGGCCCTTGCCGCACCGACCGAAGCACAAAAGACCGAATTCTATTCGGTCTGCATGTCCATCGCGCAGGATCAGACGCTCTGCGCCTGCAAGGCCGACGCCGCCATGACGCTGATCGATGAACGCTTCATGGGCGTGGTGATTGCCTCGATGAAAGGCCAGACGCCCAAGTCGGACGACTATGTCGCCTACAATACCTACGTCGCCAAATCGAACCAGATCTGCAAGCCGAACTACTGACGGGCCTTTGGCTCCGACGCGGTGACAGTTGAGAATTCAGTGCCGGTTGAGAGGCACTTAGGAAAGGGCCAAAAATGGTCGAACTGATGCTCCCCAAGGCCGATCGCCCCCAGAAGGGCAAGACCTGGCCAAAGCCTGCCGGCGCCAAGCGCCTGCGCGAGTATCACATCTATCGCTACAATCCCGACGAGAGCGCCAATCCGCGCATCGACACCTATTTCGTCGATCTCGATGATTGCGGCCCGATGATCCTCGATGGCCTGCTGTGGATCAAGAACAAGGTCGATGCGACGCTGACCCTGCGCCGCTCCTGCCGCGAGGGCATCTGCGGCTCCTGTTCGATGAATATCAACGGGCTCAATACCCTGGCCTGCACCAAGGGCATGGACGACAGCTCGGGCCCGATCAAGATCTACCCGCTGCCGCATATGCCGGTGGTCAAGGACCTGGTCCCCGATCTGACGACCTTTTATGCGCAGCACCGCGCCATCGAGCCATGGCTCAAGACCACCTCGCCCACGCCGCAGAAAGAGTGGACGCAGTCGGTCGAAAGCCGTGCCAAGCTCGACGGGCTCTATGAGTGCATCCTCTGTGCCTGCTGCTCCACCTCCTGCCCGAGCTACTGGTGGAATGGCCAGAAATACCTCGGCCCGGCAGCGCTGCTGCAGGCCTATCGCTGGCTCATCGATTCCCGTGATGAAACGACCCAGGAACGCCTCGACGACCTTGAAGACCCGTTCAAGCTCTATCGCTGCCACACCATCATGAACTGCGCCAAGGTTTGCCCCAAGGGCCTCAACCCGGCCAAGGCCATCGCGCAGATCAAGAAGATGATGGTCGAGCGCAAGGCGGCGTAAAGTTCTCGGTCATCGCTGAATATGCAAACCCCGGAGCCGAGGCTCCGGGGTTTTCGTTGGACTAGAGCTGATTTTCGATGATGCAGATAACGTTGGCGGTCGGTGACCACGGATCGACATTGTCGATCATGCCGTGACCGACCAAAGGCCACGATTTGCGCCTAACAGAGTCACTGACATTACCGCCAATGGTCGCGATGTGGTCGCTGTGGACTTCGGTCACCACGTCACAATGGGCCTGATATTTGTTTTCTGCGACATAGCCGGGATAGGTATCAAAGCTTGGGCTGAGCGTCTTCAAACGCTCGCAAGCAATGAGATCACCAAGCTTGGGCACATATTCCTTATGTCGTCGGGCGATAAAGGCGGAGGTCGGCGTGTGCTTCTGCGCCTGTTTCAGAGCCCTGACAATGTAGGTCGAATGCGATGAAGAATAGGCGAAGTGGTCGCCAGCCCCTGCTTTTCGCATGACATAGGAGATGAAGGCCGCGGACCATGGTTGGTTGCGGCTATTATCGACCGAACCATTGTCCTCAAATTCAACCTCGGACCTTCCATTGTAAGTGGCCCAATGTTCAAAGGAAGGGGTCTTCGATAGCGCGTTCCAATAGTTTCCGACGCGTTCGTAGACCGTTTCCATGTATTCCTTCTGCGCTCCATCACCAAAGATGTCGCATTCCTCCTCGCAGATCTTGACTAGATTCTTCACGAAATCGCTTGGCATCTTGCCCTCCTGCTTGACGCATGAGGGAGTGTGATCGGCCGGGGCCCTGCCTTACAATTAGGGCTGCCATCCGTATCACTACGTGCTGGACAGCGGCTAAACCGAGGGTCAAAAAACAAAAACGGCGGGCCGAAGCCCGCCGTTCTGCGTTCATTTTGTCCTGCTGTTACGCGTCTTCGCGCAGCACGGCCGTGCCATTTTCGTAAGCGTCCTTGCAGTCGGCCGAGTCGTGCAGCAGGTCGCTGTCGAGCAGGGTGAAGGCAACGCCGGGACCTTCAAAGCGCGGGTCGTCGCACTGGTCGTCGTCGGCATAGTCGGAGGTGTTGTCGCCGAAGTCGATGTCCGAGCTGTCATAGGGCGCGCCTGCCGCATATTCGGGAGAATAGACGGTGCGGATCGAGATCTTGCCGGCGGCTTCCAGTTCGCGGCAATCGGTAGCGTCGCCATACATGTCTTCGCTCAGCAGCTTCTTGTCGACGCCCTCACCGGTGAAGCGCAGGTCGTCGCATTCACCGTCATTGGCCCATTCGCTCCAGTCGCTGCCAAAGTCGAATTCGGCAACCGCGGTGGTGGTCGCGGCGCCCGAGTCGCCGACATAGGTGGCGGTGCCCGCCTCGACGGCGGCCTGGCAGTCGGTGGCGTCATGGCCGATGTCGCCATCAAGCAGTTCGCTGGCAACGCCCGTGCCGGAGAAGCGCGGATCATCGCACTCGCCGTCATTGGCCCACTCGCTGGTGTCGTCGCCATAGTCGACGTCGGCAGCAGCGCCGCCTTCACCGACAAAACTCACCGTGCCGGCATTGAGGGCAGCTTGGCAGTCGGTGGCGTCCTTGCCGATATCGGCGTCGAGCAGTTCGCTGGCCGAACCAGCGCCGGCAAAGCGCGGGTCGTCGCATTCACCGTCATTGGCCCATTCGCTCGAATCATCGCCAAAGTTGATGTCGGGCAATGTCACCGTGACAGGGATATCGCCCTCGCCGGCCAAGGTCACCGTACCGGCCTCATAGGCAGCGCGGCAGTCGGTGGCATCCTTTTCGATATCGGCATCGAGCTGTTCGGCGGCAGCGCCCGGGCCGGTGAAGCGCGGGTCGTCGCATTCTTCGTCCTTGGCCCATTCGCTGGAATCGTCGCCAAAGTTGATGGCATCGATCGGCGTGGCGATTTCGACATCGCCAATGCTGGTGCTGTCTTCGGCCAGGGTCACCGTGCCGGCTTCAAAAGCGGCCTGACAGTCGGTGGCATCCTTCATCACGTCTTCGGTCAGCTGTTCGCTGGCCGCGCCGGTGCCGGTGAAGCGCGGGTCATCGCATTCGCCATCATTGGCCCATTCGCCGCTGTCATCGCCAAAGGCAATGTCATCGACGGTGCGGGGCGTCGTGGTGGTCGCTGTCGTGGTCGAAGCGTCTTCGCCCTCGAAGGTCACGGTGCCGGCGTCATAGGCGGCCTGGCAGTCCGTGGCATCTTTGAGAATATCATCATCGACCAGTTCGCTGGCCGAGCCGGTGCCGGTGAAGCGCGGATCGTCGCATTCGCCGTCATTGGCCCACTGGCCGGAATCATCGCCGAAGTCGATGTCGCCCGAGGTGGTTGCGGTGGTCGTCGGGGGTGGATTCTTGTTGTCGAGCTTTTGCGCCAGTGTCGGCGTTGCGAGCGTGGCAGCGAGCACAAGAGAGAGTGCGACGCTTCCCAGCATCGTCTGCATTGCTTTCATCGGTTGTCCCTTCCCGGATGGTGGCCGCAAGTCGTGGCGGCAGAATAGAGCGGCTTTGCGGCAGTCCAAAGCCTTTATGGCAAAACAATTATCGCAATTTCAGTTTCGCGCGGCGTTCGGCCTGCGCGAAGAAGTATGAACCGGCTAGCACGAGACCGGTCCCGATACCATGAAAGATGGTGAAGGGTTCGGACAGGATTATGACGGCAAGAAAGATCGTCACCACCGGTCCGAAGGCAGCGGTTGACGAGGTGGCCCGCGCGCCGATGCGGGCCATGCCCATGTTCATCAGGAAGCTGGGCAGCACCGTGCCGAGCACGCCCAGCGCCAGGCCATAGGCCCAGATCGTCGGTGTCAGGGTGAAATAGCTTTGTGGTCCTGCCACCAGCAAGTTCTGCAGAATGGCGCAGACGGCCGCGGTCGACATGCCGATACAGGTGAAAAGCCCGGCGCCGATCACCAGCATCTGCCGCTTGGCGAGGTGCTGGTAGAGCGCAAAGGTAATGGCTGAACCCAGCACGAAAAGCGTGCCGACGACCAGGCCATCGGGTTCGACGGCGAGGTTCCAGCCAAAGATCACCAGCAAGCCGCCATAGCTGAGCAACATGGCCGGCACGACCGCCCAGACCATGCGGTCGCCAAAAAACCACACGCCGAACAGCAGCACGAAGAAGGGATAGGTGAAAAGCACCAGCCGCTCATATTGCGCCGAGACGAAATTGAGGCCCAGGAAATCGAGATAGCTCGAGAGGTAATAGCCCAGGATGCCGATGGCCATGCTGGCCAGAACGATCTTTGGGCTGAGCGCTGATTTCCACTTGTCCTCGCGCAGCAGGATCATGGCCAGAATGACCAGATAGACCGGCAGGGCGACGATCATGCGCAGGCTGAGCAGCATTTCGGTCGTGACGCCGGCGCCATAGGCCAGCTTGATGAAAATGCCCTTGGTCGAAAACAGAATTGCCCCCGCCACGGCAAAACCATAACCGAGGGGATCGCTGACGCTGGGCGAGGGGGTGCTGGACATGGCCAATTGGTAGGAGCGGAGCGTCGACGCGGCAAGTCGCAACAGGCTTTAACCGTTCGGCGCTCAAGGTGACGCTCGATGCTAACAGTCTGTTAACATTAGCCGCGTGGATGCGCCTTGCGGTAGCTCTCGAGCAGACGGTCGGTATCGACGGCGGTATAGATCTGCGTGGTGGAGAGGCTGGCATGGCCCAGCAATTCCTGGATAGCGCGCAAATCCCCGCCACGCCCCAATAAATGCGTAGCAAAAGAATGCCGTAATGCGTGTGGC
This sequence comes from Candidatus Devosia phytovorans, assembly GCA_029202405.1. Classification (NCBI taxonomy): domain Bacteria; kingdom Pseudomonadati; phylum Pseudomonadota; class Alphaproteobacteria; order Hyphomicrobiales; family Devosiaceae; genus Devosia; species Candidatus Devosia phytovorans. The sequence continues at coordinate 3,951,598 of CP119312.1, forward strand.
GTGGCCGTTGGCGGCAGCTGGAAGGCCGAGCGCAGATTCTCCATGCGCAGCTGGATGATGCGCGGTGACAATACCCCGCCCTTGACGCCGCGGAACAACGGCTCGTCGGGTTCGGTTTTGTAAGGGCTGAGAGAGAGATAGAGTTCGATCGCCTTGCGCACGGCCTCGATCAGCGGCACGAGGCGGATCCTGCCGCCCTTGCCGGTGACGCGCAAAGTCTGCGCTTCCAGATCGCCGCCGGTGATCGCCAGAGCCTCGGCAATACGCAGGCCAGAACCATAGCAGAGCGAGAGCACAGCCATGTCGCGCGCCGCAACCCACGGCTCTTCGTCCTTGTTGTTGGAGGCGGAAATGGTGTCGCGGGCCTCGGGCACGGTCAGCGCCTTGGGCAGGCTCTTTGGGATTTTTGGCGTGCGGATAACATCCAGCGCTTCGCTGGCAATGATGCCCTCGCGTTCGAGGAAACGGAAGAAACTTTTCAACGCTGACAGGACTCTGGCCAGCGAGCGCGAGCCCAGCGTTTCGGAGCGGCGCTGCGCCATGAAGGCGCGGATGTCGGCGCCGCGCAATTGTTTCAGCGTATCAAGACTGACCGGTCCTCCGGCATGGCCGGCGAGAAAACTGAGGAACTGGTCAAGATCGCGGCCATAGGCTTCCAACGTATTGTCGGCCAGGCGGCGCACGCCGGCCAGTTCACGCTGCCAGAGCGCAATCTGTTGGCGGATGAAATCATCGGTGGCAAAGGCGGAATCGACCATGGGGTCAGTCTGGTCCTGCTCGGTAAACTCTCACTTAAGCGCGACCAGCCTTTGGCAGAATCACTTGCGCTTCCTATCTTCGGGTGCGAACAGAACGGGCACAAATGGAACAGCGTCCAGACATTGTCGCCGTCATGGTTGGAGTGGCCGTCGAAGGCCCCTACAGCTACCGCGTTCCTGCCGGCATGGTGGTCACGCGCGGCTCGATCGTGTCCTTGCCATTGGGCCCGCGGCTGATCCAGGGCGTGGTCTGGGGACCGCCCAAGGATATGGTCGCCCACAACAGGTTGCGCGACATCGTCCACGCCTATGACGTGCCGCCACTCAGCGATGAATTGCTGAAACTGGTCGACTGGGTGGCCAAATATACACTCGCCGTGCCGGGGCAGGTGTTGCGCGCCGTGCTGCGCTCCAGCGAAGCGCTCGACCCGCCCAAGCCGGTGATCGCCTATCGCCGCACCGGACGCGAGCCGGAAAAGCTGACGTCGGCGCGGCTGCGTGTGCTCGATGCGCTGATGGACGACATGGCCTGGCCCAGGTCGGCGCTGATCGGGACAACGGGCGTCTCCGCCTCGGTCATTGACGGGCTGGAGCGGGCAGGGGCGGTGGAAAAGCTCGAAATGCCGCCGCCGCCGGTCGTGTTGCCGCCCGATCCGGATACCGATATCGCCACGCTGTCCGATGCGCAGCAGCAGGCCCTGGGTCAGATCACAGCGCTCGATCCGCATCAGTTTGGCGTGGCACTGCTCGATGGCGTCACCGGCGGTGGCAAGACGGAGGTCTTCTTCGAAGCCGTGGCCGATACGCTGCGCGCGGGACGCCAGGCGCTGATCCTGCTGCCGGAAATCGCGCTCACCAATACGTTTATTGCCCGCTTCACCAAGCGCTTCGGCACAAAGCCTGCCGAATGGCATTCCGACATGACGCCGCTGCAGCGTGCCCGTGTCTGGCGCGGCGTGCTCGATGGTACGGTGCGGGCGGTGGTCGGCGCGCGTTCGGCGTTGTTTCTGCCGTTTCGCGAGCTGGGCATGCTGGTGCTCGATGAAGAGCATGACGGCGCCTACAAGCAGGCCGATGGCATTACCTATCACGCCCGCGACATGGCGGTGGTGCGGGCGCATCTCAGCAATGCGCGGGTCATCCTCTCTTCGGCCACGCCATCGGTCGAGACGCGCAACAATGCCAATGTCGGCCGCTATGCCCATGTGATGCTGACCAGCCGCTTTGCCGAAGCGGCCATGCCCGATATCACCGCCATCGACATGCGCATGGATGGGCCGGACAAGGGACAGTGGATTTCCCCGCTCCTCGCGCGCGAAGTCTTTGCCGCCATGGATCGGGGCGAACAGGCATTGCTGTTCCTCAACCGCCGCGGTTATGCGCCCCTCACCCTCTGCAAAAGCTGCGGCCATCAGTATCAGTGCCCCGACTGTTCCGCCTGGATGGTCGAGCATCGCTTTCGCGGCGTGCTGATGTGCCATCACTGCGGCCACGAAGTGCGCACGCCCAAGGCCTGCGGCAAGTGTGGCGATACGGAAAGCCTCGTGGCCGTCGGCCCGGGTATCGAGCGGGTCGCCGAAGAGGCTGCCGAGCGCTTCCCCAATGCACGCCGCGTGATTCTCTCCTCCGACATGGGCAGCAATGCGCAATTGCGCGAGCGCTTCTCCGAGGTGGAACGCGGTGAGTTCGACCTGATTATCGGCACGCAGCTGGTTAGCAAGGGCCACCACTTCGAGAAACTTTCGGTGGTGGGCGTGCTCGATGCCGATCTGGGGCTCGCCCATGGCGATCCGCGCGCCGCCGAAAAGACCTTCCAGATCCTGACCCAGGTCGCTGGTCGTGCTGGCCGGGCATCGAAAACCGGCAAGGCGTTCCTGCAAACCTATCACCCTGACCATGCCGTCATGAAAGCCATGGTCAGCGGCGATCGCGAGGCCTTCTATGCCCATGAACTGATGGCCCGCGAAGCCGGCGGCCTGCCGCCCTTCGGTCGCCTCGCGGCGCTGATCGTCTCGGCCAATGAGCATGATGTAGCAATGAATTTCGCCAAGCGCCTGCTCTCCGCCGCTCCCATGGCCGACGGCCTGCGCCTCTTCGGTCCCGCCGACGCCCCCGTCGCCCAGATCCGCGGCCGCCACCGCGTGCGGCTGCTGGCCCAGTCCGGCAAGGATTTCGATCTTTCCGGCTATGTCCGCTTCTGGCTCGCCTCGGGCGAAAAGATCACCGGCAACCTGCGGGTGCAGGTCGATATCGATCCGATGAGCTTCATGTAGGTTTTTGTATATACGAAAATTGACGTTCGATTGCTGAGGAATTACATTGAGGAGGCTTGATGGATTTCGAATGGAACGAGGCGAAGAACGCAACGAACAGGATGAAGCATCATGTGGATTTTTCACTGGTGCACGTCTTTGATTGGGACAATGCGATAGTCGAGCCGGACACGCGGTTCGACTATGGAGAAGAACGGTTCCTGGCGCGCGGCTATGCACTAGATGGCGTGGGTTACTCGATCGTTTTCACGTTTCGCGGACCAGTGGTCCGCATCATTAGTATTCGAGAGTTTAACAAAAAAGAGGAACGCCGTTATGGAAGACAGCCAGAATGACAAGCGTCGCTACGGTACTCCCGACCATGAAAACCCTGAGATGACTGAAGAGGCGATCCGGCGCTCTATCCCCGCCAAGCAGTTCTTCGCCGAGCGTGGCCTGTCCATGCCGGGGCGACCGAAATCGGAAACACCGAAGGTCGCTGTCAGCCTGCGTCTCGACCAGGCGGTGGTTGATGGCTTTAAGGCGGATGGCCCCGGGTGGCAAACACGGATCAATTCGGTCCTGGCCAAAAGCCTCAAGACCAAGCACTCCGCCTGAACACAGTATGAGCCATCGTGACCTGCTTGTTGGGATCACATTGATCCCCATCAATTTCCCCTGCGACATTTTCGCCGCGCGGGAATCCGGTATCTCTGCCTTGCGTGGCGCGCGGGGCTTGTGCTAGAGCGGGCGCGACTTTGAAGGGGTCTCCGGACGGCCCCTTTCCCAGACAAGAACAAGCGTCGGCAACCGCCCGGGTTTCCTCACAGAAACAGAGCGGTCAAGCAGGCAGGCAACCAAGAGGGTGTAGCGGCATTGGCAGCGCAGAATTCAGTGCTTACCCAGATCGCCCGGCCATATGCGTCGGCTCTGTTCGATCTCGCTTCGAGCGAGAACCAGTTGGCATCGGTAGAGACGTCGCTTTCCGACGTTTCGCGCCTGATCGGGGAAAGTGCAGATTTCGCACGCTTCCTGCGCTCGCCGGTGATTGCCGGTGACGAGAAGGCCGTGGCGCTCGACGCCGTGCTGGCCAAGGGCAAGACCAATGAGCTGGTCGCCAATTTCCTGCGTCTCGTCGCCAAGAATGGCCGGCTGTTTGCGCTGGACGCAATCATCACTTCCTTCCGCGAGCTGGCTGCTGCTGCACGTGGCGAGGTGACTGCCGACGTGACGTCGGCGGCCCCGCTCAATGATGCGCAGGCCAAGGCCTTGGGCGAGACGCTCAAGGCAAAGCTCGGCAAGTCAGTCACGCTCAATCAATTCGTCGATCCCTCGCTGATCGGTGGCCTTCAGGTGAAGGTCGGCAGCCAGATGATCGATTCTTCGCTCAAGACAAAACTCGCCGCGATGAAGATCGCCATGAAAGAGGTCGGATAAATGGACATCAAAGCCGCGGAAATTTCTGCGATCCTCAAGGACCAGATCAAGAATTTCGGCCAGGAAGCCCAGGTTTCCGAAGTCGGTCAGGTGCTCTCCGTCGGTGACGGCATTGCGCGCGTCTATGGCCTCGACAAGGTGCAGGCCGGTGAGCTCGTCGAGTTCCCGGGCGGCATCAAGGGCATGGCCCTCAATCTCGAAGCCGACAATGTCGGCGTCGTGATCTTCGGCAATGACCGTTCGATCAAGGAAGGCGACGTCGTCAAGCGGACCGGCGCCATCGTGGATACCCCGGTTGGTCCGGGCCTGCTCGGCCGCGTGGTCGATGGTCTGGGCAATCCGATCGACGGCAAGGGCCCGATCGAGCATACCGAACGCCGCCGCGTCGACGTCAAGGCGCCGGGCATCCTGCCGCGCAAGTCGGTGCACGAGCCCATGTCGACCGGCCTCAAGGCCATCGACGCGCTGATCCCGATCGGCCGTGGCCAGCGCGAGCTGATCATTGGCGATCGCCAGACCGGCAAGTCGGCCATCATTCTCGACACCTTCCTCAACCAGAAGCCCGCCCACGATGCCGGCGCGTCGGATACCGACAAGCTCTACTGCATCTATGTGGCTGTCGGTCAGAAGCGTTCGACCGTTGCCCAGTTCGTCAAGCAGCTCGAAGAATCGGGCGCGCTGCCGTACTCGATCGTTATCGCGGCAACCGCTTCCGATCCGGCACCGCTCCAGTATATCGCGCCCTTCACCGGCTGCGCGATCGGCGAGTGGTTCCGTGACAATGGCAAGCATGCCGTTATCGCCTATGACGATCTGACCAAGCAGGCCGTTGCTTACCGCCAGATGTCGCTGCTGCTGCGTCGTCCGCCGGGCCGTGAAGCCTATCCGGGTGACGTGTTCTACCTGCACAGCCGCCTGCTCGAGCGTGCCGCCAAGATGAACGAGGCACATGGTTCGGGCTCGCTGACCGCGCTGCCGGTTATCGAAACCCAGGCCAATGACGTGTCGGCCTATATCCCGACCAATGTGATCTCGATCACGGACGGCCAGATCTTCCTCGAAACCAACCTGTTCTTCCAGGGCATCCGTCCTGCCGTGAACGTGGGTCTCTCGGTTTCGCGCGTTGGTGGCTCGGCCCAGATCAAGGCGATGAAGCAGGTTGCCGGTTCGCTCAAGGGTGAGCTGTCGCAGTATCGCGAAATGGCGGCCTTCGCCCAGTTCGGTTCCGATCTCGACGCCTCGACCCAGCGTCTGCTCAACCGTGGCGCGCGCCTGACCGAGCTGCTCAAGCAGCCCCAGTTCAGCCCGCTCAAGACGGAAGAACAGGTTGCGGTGATCTTTGCCGGTGCAAATGGCTATCTGGACTCTGTTCCGGTCGCCAAGGTCGGTGATTTCGAAAAGACCGTGCTGTCTGCCCTGCGTGGCAAGTATGCCGATCTGCTCAAGACCATCGCCACCGAGAAGGCCCTGAGCGACGACACCCGCGCCAAGCTGAAGTCGGCTCTGGACGAGATCAAGAAGACCTACGCGGCCTAAGGCCTAGAGGGAGACGACGGGCCGATGCCTTCGCTAAAAGACCTCAAGAACCGGATCGACTCGGTCAAATCGACCCAGAAGATCACCAAGGCCATGCAGATGGTCGCGGCGGCCAAGCTCCGTCGCGCTCAGGATGCAGCCGAAGCTGCACGCCCCTATGCCGAACGCATGGGCAAGGTGTTGTCGAGCCTGGCTTCCGTTTACGAAGGCCAGTCCGACGCGCCGGTACTACTGGGCGGCAATGGCAAGGATCAGGTGCATCTGCTGGTGGTTGCCACCGGCGAACGTGGCCTGGCCGGCGGCTTCAACTCGTCGATTGCGCGCCTGGCGCGCGATCACGCCAACAAGTTGCTTGCCGAAGGCAAGACGGTCAAGTTCCTGACCGTTGGTCGCAAGGGTCACGATATCCTCAAGCGCCAGTTTGCCGACAAGATCGTCGAGACGATCAGCTATCGCGAAGTCAAGAATATCGGCTTCGCGCAGGCCAACGAGGTCAGCCACAAGGTTCAGGCCATGTTCGCCGCTGGCGAATTCGACGTGGCCACGCTGTTCTTTGCCAAGTTCAACTCGGTGATCAGCCAGGTGCCGACGGCGCTGCAGATCATTCCCGCCAAGATCGAAAAGGTCGAAGGCGAGGGTGACGTGCAGAACAATTCGACCGTCATCTACGAATACGAGCCGAGCGAAGAAGCGATCGTCGAAGACCTGCTGCCGCGCAACATCTCCGTACAGGTGTTCCGCGCCATGCTGGAAAACAGCGCCTCCTTCTACGGTGCGCAGATGTCCGCCATGGACAATGCGACCCGCAATGCCGGCGAAATGATCGGAAAGCTGCAGCTGAGCTACAACCGCCAGCGCCAGGCCCAGATCACCAAAGAACTTATCGAAATCATCTCGGGCGCCGAAGCGCTCTAACCTTTTAGCGAGGACGAACAAATGGCAGACAAAAAGGCCGGTCGCGTTTCGCAGGTCATCGGCGCCGTCGTTGACGTCGTTTTCGACGATCACCTGCCCGCCATCCTGAACGCGCTCGAAACCACCAATAATGGCCAGCGCCTGGTGCTCGAAGTTGCCCAGCATCTGGGTGAAAACGCCGTGCGCGCCATCGCTATGGACACGACCGAAGGTCTGGTTCGCGGCACCGAAGTGACCGACCTTGGCACCGCCATCTCGGTTCCGGTTGGCGAAGCCACCCTTGGTCGCATCATGAACGTCATCGGCGAGCCGATCGACGAAGCCGGCCCGATCGCCGGTGAAGTCAAGCGCGAGATCCACCAGGACGCTCCCGCCTTTGCCGAGCAGAACCCGGAATCGCAGGTCCTCGTGACCGGCATCAAGGTCGTTGACCTGATCGCCCCCTATGCTCGTGGCGGCAAGATCGGCCTGATGGGCGGTGCCGGCGTGGGCAAGACCGTTCTGATCCAGGAACTGATCAACAACGTCGCCAAGGCGCATGGTGGTTACTCGGTCTTCGCAGGCGTCGGTGAACGCACCCGCGAAGGCAATGATCTTTACTACGAAATGATCGAATCGGGCGTGAACAAGGACCCCCATGAGAACGGTGGCTCGGCCGCTGGTTCCAAGTGCGCCCTTGTGTTCGGCCAGATGAACGAGCCCCCGGGTGCGCGCGCTCGCGTCGCCCTGACCGGTCTGACCATCGCGGAAAACTTCCGCGACCAGGGCCAGGACGTGCTGTTCTTCGTCGACAACATCTTCCGCTTCACCCAGGCCGGCGCCGAAATGTCGGCTCTGCTGGGCCGCATCCCCTCCGCCGTGGGTTACCAGCCGACGTTGGCCACTGACATGGGTGCGATGCAGGAACGCATCACCACGACCAACAAGGGTTCCATTACCTCGGTTCAGGCCGTGTACGTCCCGGCCGACGATTTGACCGACCCTGCTCCGGCAACCTCCTTCGCCCACTTCGACGCCGTGACCGTGCTGAACCGTGCGATCTCGGAAAAGGGCATCTACCCGGCCGTCGATCCGCTGGCGTCCAACTCGCGTATTCTCGATGCCAACACCGTTGGTCTTGAGCATTACGATACCGCCCGTGCCGTGCAGGCGATCCTGCAGAAGTACAAGGCGCTGCAGGACATCATCGCCATCCTGGGCATGGACGAGCTCTCGGAAGAAGACAAGCTGACCGTGGCCCGCGCCCGCAAGATCGAGCGCTTCATGTCCCAGCCCTTCGACGTGGCCGAGGTGTTCACCGGTTCGCCGGGCGTGTTCGTCCAGCTCGAAGACACGATTAAGGGCTTCAAGGGCCTCGTGGCTGGTGAATATGACCACCTGCCGGAAGCCGCCTTCTACATGGTCGGCACCATCGACGATGCCGTCAAGAAGGCCCAGAAGCTGGCTGCCCAGGCTGCCTGATTTTTTGCAACTTGAGCTCGCCGCCTGCGGCGGGCTCAGCGCATCTCCCGCTTTTGCGGGTCCTCTCCGCTAAGGGACCAGAAGAATGGCTGACCTCAAGATCGAGATCGTTTCGCCCGAGCGGCTGGTGTTGTCCGAGACCGTGACTTCGGTCACCGTGCCTGGGACCGAAGGCTATTTCACCGTCATGGGCGATCACTCGCCCTTCATGACGACGCTGCGCAGCGGCTTCATCACGGTCAATGGCCTCAACGGCCAGGACGCGATCTTTTTCGTCAAGGGCGGCTTTGCCGATGTCTCGCCGGAAGGCCTGACGATCCTGGCCGAAGAGTCCGTGCCCTTCGCTGAATTCGACCATGCCGACCTGCAGGCCCAGATCAAGGCTGCCGAGGCCGAGCTGGCCAAGGCCGAGACCCCGGATGACAAGTCCTACACCCAGGAAATCGTCTCGGGCCTGCTCAACTTGGCCCTCGAAGCCGGCCAGCTCAACGGCGTGCATATCCATTAGGGATTGCAGCAACGCGATTTGTGACGCCCGTGGATTATTTCCGCGGGCGTTTTTGCTTGTGCGACAAGATGTTGGATGTCTTGCGCAAAATAGTTTTCCCCGCCCTGTCTACCCGCCCGCATAATGTGTGCAACCTCTTCATATGGGCGGCCTGCAGGCGAACAGTGGTGAAGCGCGCCGGGCACGGCTTTCGCTGGCGCCTGCAGGTCCGAGCATCGGCCGGCTGTGGCAAGGATCACAGTCCGCGATAACCTCTGCTGAGCCAAAAACGGGCATCCCGGGACGGTCTCCGTCTCATTTTTAATTATCCAGAGGCGAAAGCCGTCTCATTATCCGCCCTTTGGGGCCAGGTGAAATGTGGAAACCGCAATGCAGGCGGCGTCTGTGCACGTCCGGACGATTGTGATGCTTAAATATTGAGCAACACCATGAATTTGCTAGTAAAAAATACGTTCTCAACACTCGCTTAATCAACTGCGCGCACCCTCTTCCCGGGAATGCATATCCGCTCCGGGGGGCGGATCAGACTTTGGGGGACGACAATGGGCCAGTTTCTGGGCAATATCCGCCTGACTTTTGCCATAGCAGCCATGGCGGTGTGCTCCATCACCATAGCCATCGGCGTGGTATTGACCGGATTGTCGATCAGTCTCTCCGATACCGCCCGCCAGGATGGCGAGCAGGCGATGGCCAGTGCCAGCCGTATTTCGGCGGCAATCCTTCAGGTCAACCTGCCCAGTCTTGAAGTGGGCTCGGACGATGCCGGCAATGTGACGAGCCTCACCATGCGCTCCATGCCGCGCTTCCGCAGCCATGACGTGATTGATACCATCGCCCATGTGGCCGGGCAGAATGCGGCGATCTATGTCTTCGATGCCGAAGTCAGCCCCGATTTCAATCTCGGCACGTCGAGCCTGCTCAAGGCCGTTGGTGAGCGCCTGCTCGACGCGCCCATCCTGGCCGGCACGCCGCTGTTTGATTCCCTGATGGCCAGCCAGCCGGTGCGCGCCGAAGAGACGATCAACGGCATCGGCTATTTCACGCTCTACCAGCCGATCGCCATGGCCGATGGCACAGTCATCGGCGCGCTGATGATCCTGGTAGCCCGGGCGCCGATCGAGGCCGTTGTCGGACAGAGCCTTGTCATGCTGACGATCATGGGTGGTCTCGCCCTGCTGCTGATCGGCCCGATTGCCCTCTTGCTGTCGCGCATGTTGACCCGTCCGATTCCGCGTCTGTCCAGCGTGATGAGCGCGGTTGCCGAGGGCGACCATGCCGTGGACGTGCCCTATACCGATCGCCGCAACGAGATCGGCACCATGGCGCGTGCCGTGGAAGTCTTCCGCGCCAATGCTGCGCGTGTTGCAGAAATGGGCGAGGAGACGAAGCGTCACCTGGTCGAGGCGGCCGATCATACCGGCCAGCTTGACGCCATTTCCATGTCGCAGGTGGTGGTCGAATTCGACCTCGACGGCAATGTTCTCACTGCCAATGACAATTTCCTCAACCTGCTGAACTATCGGCTCGACCAGATTGTCGGCCGTCCCAATGCGCAATTCCTCTTTGACGCCGATCCGGCATCGCCGAGCTATCGCCAGTTCTGGCTGGAGCTTGCCGGTGGCGAATTCAAGCGCGGCGAATATCGCCGACGCGGCAGCACAGGTCGGGAGGTGTGGATCCAGTCCACCTTCACGCCGATCCTGGGGCTCGATGGCCTGCCCTACAAGGTCGTGCAGTTCGCCACCGATGTCACCGCCCGCCGGCAGGCGGTCGCGGCAGTTGGTGATGGCCTCAAGCAATTGGCCGAGGGCAATCTGACCGGCCGGATTGAAACCCAGTTCCAGCCGGAATTCGAAGACCTGCGCCACGCCCTCAATGGCACGGTGGAGCGCTTTGCCGATGTGGTCGGCCAGCTGCGCCATACGTCCCGCGCCATCAAGGCCGCCACGGGCGAGATCCTTTCCGGCGCCAATGATCTCTCCGAACGCACGACGCGCCAGGCTGCGACCATCGAAGAGACCTCCGCATCGATGGATGCGCTTTCCGGCACTGTCGCCAGCAATGCCCGCATGGCGCAGGATGCCGCCGGCAAGGCCTCGGCCGTGTCCCGCGCTGCTTCGGAAAGCGGCACGGTGATGACCCAGGCCAATGAGGCCATGGAGCGGATCACGCAGTCGTCGGCAAAGATTTCCAATATCATCGGCCTCATCGATGACATCGCCTTCCAGACCAATCTGCTGGCGCTCAACGCATCGGTCGAGGCCGCCCGGGCGGGTGATGCGGGCAAGGGTTTTGCTGTGGTGGCCGTGGAAGTGCGCCGCCTCGCCCAGTCGGCCGCTTCGGCTTCCGGAGATGTAAAGCTTCTGGTCGAGCAGTCGGCCAGTGAGGTCAAGGGCGGCTCAAAGCTCGTCTCGGAAGCAGCTGGACGGCTTTCCGACATGCTGGCCGCCGTGCAGCAGAACAGCGAACTGCTCGAAGCCATCGCCCGCGCCAGCGGCGATCAGGCCATGGCGATCGACGAGGTGCTGACGGCCGTGCGCACGCTTGACCAGATGACGCAGCATAATGCGGCCCTGGCCGAGGAAACCAATGCCGCGCTGGAGCAGACCGAGGCCCAGGCGCAGACGCTGGACCGCATCGTCGATGTATTCTTGCTGGACGATCCCAAGCCGGTACCGGTCGCCGAATTGCGCGTCGCCTAGCTCAGGGCGGCGCTGACCAATGCTCTGGCATGGAGGTCTGTGGTATCATAGACGGGCAGGGGACTGACGCTGTCGTCGATCAGCATGGTGATCTCGGTACAACCCAGGATCACCGCCTCGGCGCCGCGGGCCTTGAGCCGCTCGATGGCCGTCACATAGACCTGCCGCGACTCCTCGCGGATGATGCCCAGGCAGAGCTCATCATAGATGATGCCGTTGAGATTGGTGCGATCGACCTCGGGGATCAATGCGGTCAAGCCGCGCTCGGCCAAGCGGTCGCGATAAAAGCCCATTTCCATGGTAAACCGGGTGCCCAGCAGGCCCACCGTCTCGAACTTATCCCCCAGCAGCGCATCGCTGGTAGGATCGGCGATATGGACGAAGGGCACGGAAATGGCACTGATGATCTGGTCGGCGACGATATGCATGGTGTTGGTGGCAAGGCCGATGACCTCAGCGCCCGCCTGTTCGAGCCCTTTGGCGATCTCGGCGAGTTGCCGGCCAGCGCCTGCCCAGTCACCCGCCGCCTGCATTTCGGCAATGGGTGCAAAGTCCACCGAATGGACGATCAGTGGCGCGGAGTGCAATCCGCCCAGCCGGCGCGCCACTTCCTGGTTGAGCACGCGGTAGTAATGCGCGGTGGATTCCCAGCTCATGCCGCCGATCAGGCCGATGGTCTTCATGATTGTCCTTCAGGCAAAGCGCTCTGGAATGTCGGCGAAGGCTTCCACGACCTTGTCATAGGCGTCCTTCTTGAAGGGCACGATGAGGCCGGGGGTGCGGCTGAGTTTTTCCCAGCGCCAGTCATCGAATTCGGCCTTGTGCTTGCCGCCGCCGGGCTTGATCACATTGATCTCGTGCTCGTCGCCGGTAAAGGCAAAGGCGAACCAGCGCTGGCGCTGGCCGCGATACTTGCCCTTGAGCGCCACGCCCAGGGATTCCTCGGGCAGGTCGTAGAAAATCCATTCCGGGGCTTCGGCGAGCAGGCTTACCGAGGCAATGCTGGTTTCCTCGAAAAGCTCGCGCAAGGCCGCCTTGAGGGGGTCCTCACCCTTGTCGATGCCGCCCTGGGGCATCTGCCAGGGCGCGCCCTGCGCGGCGCTCTTTTCCGGGTCGTCCTCGCCGCGTCGCTTGCCGATGAAGACTTCGCCCTTGCTGTTGAAGACGGCAATGCCCACGCAGTCGCGATAGGGCAGGGATTCTCGGGTCGGACGGACGGGCATGGCGAAAACCTATTTCATCAGGGCGCTGGCAGGCACCAGCGAAATGCCCTTGGTCTCGAGGTCGCGCGACCATTCGCTGATTGCGGCCATCGAGATGGGCAGGGCAGAGACAATACCAATTGCCTGCCCATTCTCCAGCGCCTTGGCTTCAAGGCTGGCAAGCGCTGCCAGTATGGCCTGGCGGGACGGATTGGCGTCGATGACGAGATCGGATCGCGAGAAGGGCACCTTGTTGCCCTGCGCCAGTTGCGGCGCCAGCGAGCGGTTGGACGAGCCGTCATCGATATAGCCCAGGCCTCGCGCGCCCAGTTCTTCCATGATGGGGGCGAAATCCTGGGCAGAGGCGGTAAAGCGGGCTCCCATGTTGTTAATGACACCGGTATAGCCGCCAAAGCGGGACATCAGCCAAAAAAGCTTGTCGAGATTGGCGCGGGGTGTCTCGCCAGTCAGCAGCGTCTGCGGGCCGGGATCATTCTGCGGGTAGTCGAAGGGCTCGAGCGGGATCTCGAGCATGACCTCATGGCCTGCCATGCGCGCCGCCGAGACAGTATTGGACAGCGTCTTGCCATAGGGAGCAAAGGCCAGGGTCACCGACTCGGGCAGGCTTTCGATGGCTTCGAGCGAACCCTGTTCGTTGATACCAAGCCCGGTCACAATGACCGCGATCCTGGGGCCCCCGGCTGCGGCGGCGCCGCTGATCGGGGCGGCATAGGCGGCAAACGGGGTGAGGCCGGTTGCGGCAATGCGGGGAATCGAGCCATTGCTGGTTTCCTCGCTCAGGTCGGGCAGGGCACCAAATACATCGGGCAGGCCGGCAATGGCACCCGTGCCGGATGTTCCCGGCGGCGCGGCTTCGGCGCCATCAACGGGATATTCCTGAGGATCGGCGGTGATTGTCACCGGGCCGGTCGAGAGCTCATTGGCCAGCTCGTTCTGGCCGCGCACCGAAGTAATGGCCACTTCCTGGCTGGGTCGTCCGCCGTTGGGATCGTCGGTCAGCAGCACACGCAGGGCAAAGCCGGCGCCAATCAGGACCAGAATGGCGAACAGTACCCGCGCCAGCGGAAAGTGCGGCCGTGTGCCAGGCTTGCGCTTGCGGCCGGTCAGCGGTGTCGAGAGGTCATTGGCCATCATCTGTTTCCACGCAGGAAAAGACAGCGGGGGCGAGGCAGCGAATCAGCCGCCCCGCCCCCGGCAATTTGCATAGCACAGCAGGCCTGCCTGCCGTTATTCGGCCTTGGGCGGGAAGGCTGCGTCGGTCTCCTCGCCCAGCATCAGCCGGATGGCATATTGCAGCTGGGTGTCTTCCGACTTCTCGGCCGGTACATAGACCGACGAGCCGACGCTGCTTTCTTCCTGGCCTTCGATGGTGATGTGGCCAGCCAAGCCCGCTTCGCCGATGATCTCGTCGCGGCCTTGGAATTCCTCGGGCACGACCTGCTTGATCTCGATGTCGGGCGTGATGCCCAGCGCCTGGATCGAGCGGTTGTTCGGCGTGTAGTAGCGGGCCGTGGTCAGGCGCATGGCGCCATCGGGGCCGAGCGAAATGATCGACTGCACCGAACCCTTGCCGAAGCTGCGGGTGCCCACGACGGTGGCGCGCTTATGGTCCTGCAGGGCGCCAGCGACGATTTCAGACGCCGAGGCCGACCCACCATTGACGAGAACGACCATGGGCACGCTGGCCAGCTGGCTGTCCAGCGGATCCGGCTGAGCGTCATAGCGGGCGCTTTCCTCGGGAATGCGGCCACGGGTCAGGACGACGGCGCCCTGCTTGAGGAAGGCGTCAGCCACATAGACCGACTGGTCGACAAGGCCGCCCGGATTGTTGCGCAGGTCGAGGATGATGCCCTTGGGCGCCACGCCATCGCGTTCGGCATAGATATCCTTAATGGCATTTTCGATGCCCACAAAGGCCTGTTCGGAGAAGCGCGAGAGGCGCAGCAGGGCGATGTCGCCCTCGCCTTCTTCTTCGCCGCCTTCCATGCTCCAGCGCACGGCGCGCATGGCAATGGTGGCACGCGTCAGCTCGAAGTCGAGCGGCTTGTCGACACCTTCGCGGGCGATGGTGATCTTGACCGACGTTCCCAACGGGCCGCGCATCTTGCCGACGGCGTCGTCAAGGGTCAGGCCCTGCACGTCCGAACCGTCAATCTGGATGATCAGGTCGTTGGCCAGAACGCCGGCCTTGGCGGCAGGCGTATCGTCGATCGGGGAGACGACCTTGACCACGCCGTCTTCCATCGTGACTTCGATACCAAGGCCGCCGAATTCACCGGATGTGTCCTGGCTGAAATCGTCATAGTCCTGCGGCGGCAGGTAGCCCGAATGCGGATCGAGAGAGGTCAGCATGCCCTGGATGGCGGCGCGGATCAGTTCCTGCTCGTCCGGCGGATCGACATATTCGGCGCGGATGCGGTCGAAGATTTCGCCGAACAGATTGAGATCGGCATAGATTTCGAGCGGATCACGCGGTGCGGCGGCGTTTTCCTCGGCCGTTGGCTCGGGCTGTTCGCCGCTGGGCGCTTCGTCGGCCGGCGGCGTCTGGTCAGGAGCCTGATCTTCGGCCGGGGGTGCCTGTTCTTCCTGTGCAGGAGCCGGGGTTGGCTCCTGTGCGATCAACAGGCCAGCGGGCAGCGACAGCGCCGCGATGATGGCGAGCGTGCTAAGGGGAGTCAGGCGCATGAGGGTTCTATCCACTCTGTGTCGGGGTGGCCCACCACCCGGTCGGGTCGATGGGCTCGTTGTTTTGTCGCAGTTCAATATAGAGGGTCGGCTGGGCGGCGCCAGCGTTGGTGGTGACGGAACGGCCAATTGTGCGTGAGCCCATGGTGCCCAGCGGCATGCCCATCTGCACGAATTGTCCGATATCGACGCTGACCGCGTCGAGGCCCGCAAGGAGCGCGGTATAGTTCTGGCCCGTATTGAGAATGATGATTTGGCCGTAATTGAGGTAAGGGCCCTTGTAGAGCACCCAGCCGTCGGCTGGCGCCACCACCTGCGCCTCGGCGCGGGTGACCACGGAGATGCCATGGGTCAGACCGCCGAAGCCATCGCTGGTGCCATAGTCGGCGACATTGACGCCATTGGAGGGCATGGTCAGGTGGCCGCGAATGGCACCGAAGGGTACGGCTGGTTCGGTGCGCGCGGCATTGGCCAGGGCGGTGCGGATTTCCGTCTCGGTCATGGTCGGCGCATCAGGGTCGGGCGTCGGGGCTGGCGTGTTGACCGCCGTGGCGCGACGCGACAGGCTCGAGATTAATTCCTGCAGCGTCGTGGCGCGGGAGGCCAGCGCCACGGCCTCCGCCTCTTCTGTTTCCAGCTGGTCATTGCGCTGGTCGATACCCTGGCGGCGCGCGGCGATCAGCGTGGCGATGCGCAGCTGCTCTTCCTCGAGCACTTCGTAATTAGCCTTGAGGGTGGCTTCTTCCTCCAGTGCTTGGGTCTTGATGTCGGTCAGGGCTTTGAGATCGGCCGTCACCGCTTCGGCCTTGGCCTGCAGCTGCGGCACGATGGCGGCGATCAGCATGGCGCTGCGCGCCGAGCCGAGGGCGTCATCGGGATCGACGATCAGCGCCGGGGGCGGATTGAGGCTGATGCGCTGTAGCGCCGCCATCACATTGGCGACCTCGGCATTGGAGCCGTCGAGCCGGCCACGCACCTCGAATTCCTGGACGATCAGCGCCGAGAGGCGCTCCTCGACATCCGCCACTTCGATCTCGGCCAGCTTGACCCGCTGGGCGGCGGCGATCAGGGCAGCGTTCTGGCGGGTGCGGTCGCCCTCCATCTCGGCAATGTCGGCCTTGAGCGCATCGATACGCTCCTGGCTCAGCGTCATGGATTGCTCCATGGCTTCCACGTCTGCCTGTGTCGGAATGGCGGGACCAGCGGGGGTGGCCACCGGTTCGGTGGTGGAAATGGTGCCGCGGAGCGGCACATCCTCACCCGGGGGCTGTTCCGTCTGCGCCATGAGCGGAAGGCTGACGGAGCCCGCCAGCAGCAGGCCGGCCAGCATCACACCCCATCTCTTGCGCGGCCGCAGAGCCATGCCCTCTCCACCATGGGTCGCATGACCCCGAATCAATTCCCGCACCATAGCAAGGGTGAAGAAAACCGCAGGTTAACGTTGCTTAACCATGTGGTGATTGCGCTAGTCACCCCGGTGATAGGGATGGCCGCTCAGGATCGTGGTCGTTCGATAGAGCTGTTCTGCCAGCATGATGCGGACCAGCTGGTGTGGCCAGACCATAGGAGAGAAGCTGACCACAAGGTCGGCCTGCTTGACCAAGTCCGGATCGATACCGTCGGCGCCGCCGATGATGAAGCTTACGGCCGGGCGGCCGTCGTCGCGCCAGCGGCCGATCTGGCTGGCGAAGGCCTCCGAGCCGAGGCCCTTGCCGCGCTCGTCGAGCGCCACGATGATCCCGTCGGGCAGGGCCGCGCGCAACCCCTTGGCCTCGTCAGCCTTGCGGCTGGCCGAGGAAGAGGCGCGGGATTCGGTGAGTTCGATCACGTCGAAATGGGTCAGTGCCAGCGGCTTGCCGCCGCCGACAGCGCGATCGAGATAGCGGGCGACCAGTTCCCGCTCCGGTCCGGATTTCATCCGGCCGACGGCCGCGATCGTGATACGCATATCGAAAGGCTAGTGCTGGTCAGCCGCGAAATCGGCCTGCCACATCTTCTCGATATTGTAGAATTCGCGCACTTCCGGACGGAAGATGTGGACGATGACATCGCCGGCATCGACCAGCACCCAGTCGCAATGGGGCAGGCCTTCGATGCGCGGCTTGCCATAACCGGCATCGCGCAGGGCGGTGACCATCTGGTCGGCAACGGCGCCGACGTGACGCTGGCTGCGACCGGAGGCGACGACCATGTGATCGGCCAGCGAGGACTTGCCGGTGATATCCACGGCAACGATTTCCTCGGCCTTGGCATCGTCAAGGCAGTCGAGGATTACATCGATCATGGGACGTTCCGGATTGGCCACAACGGCGTTCGGGGCGGAAACGGTGTTCTCGGGCAGCGCGGTCATCAGCAATGACCTTGCGCCCATGCCTGTGCATGGGTCATGCGTAAAATCAGCATCCTTGGTTGTTGATCGGAAAAGCCAGGCGTTTTGTAAAACCGCAAGCCGTCAGTTCCTGTTTTGGTGACATCTATCACACCAGCACAATATGCGCGTTTGGTGACAGTTTCGCAAGATTGGGTCTTCACTTTGACTTAACGTGTTGCCGCCTTGCCCTGATGGCCGAAGACGAGAGCGGCGATTGCCGGCCGTGCAGATAGACCCAGGCGCGCGGCGGGAGCGAGGCCAGCCGATTGGCATCATCCTCGTCGACACGCCAGCGCGACAGGTAATTGGCGGCCATGGAGGCCGGTGCGCGTCGTCCCGACCCGGGGCGGACATAGACCGAGATCGGAACCATGGCGGCAATGTTGCGCCAGCGTTCCCAGCGATGGAAATCGGCCAGGTTGTCGGCGCCCATGATCCAGACAAAATTGCGGTCGGCCAGGGTCTGGGTCAGGTAGCGCACGGTCTGCCAGGAATAGGTGAAGCCATGGGCGGCTTCAAATCCTGTGACGCGGACTCGCGGATTGTCGATGAACCGGCGGGCGGCGATGACGCGATCGGCCAGTGGGGCCAGATCCTTGTTGCTCTTCAGGGGGTTGCCTGGGGTGACGAGAACCCAGACAGCGTCGAGCTGGAGGCGGCGCAGGCTTTCCTCGATGACGAGAAGATGGCCTTCGTGGATGGGATTGAAGCTGCCGCCGAACAGGCCGATGCGCATGCCGGAGCCGGAGGGCGGCAGCTCGGTTATTCCAGCGATGTGAACAGGATGGCGTAGGTTCAAAAGCGGTCTCAGGGCCTCGTCTGGCCATTGCCGCGGACGCGGTATTTGAAGCTGGTGAGCTGTTCGACGCCGACCGGGCCGCGGGCATGCATCTTGCCGGTGGCAATGCCAATCTCTCCGCCGAAACCGAATTCGCCGCCGTCGGCAAACTGGGTCGAGGCATTGTGCACCAGGATGGCGCTGTCGATTTCGTTGAAGAATTTTTCAACTGCGACAGGGTCTTCTGCGATGATCGCCTCGGTGTGGTGGCTGGAATAGTGCTCGATATGGGCGATGGCTGCCTCGACCGAGTCGACGACCTTCACCGAAATGATGGCGTCCTCATATTCGGTCCGCCAATCCTCTTCCGTGGCCGCTAATGTTAGCGGACTGTTAGCATTGACCGTCGCATCGCCGCGAATTTCGCAGCCTTTGGCGGTCAATGCGTCAAGGATCGGATTGAGGTGGGTGGCGACCACGTCCTTATGCACCAGCAGCGTCTCGGCAGCGCCACAGACGCCGGTGCGGCGCATCTTGGCATTGAGGGTGACGTTCACCGCCTTGTCGAGGTCGGCCGAGCTGTCGATATAGACATGCACCAGGCCTTCCAGGTGGGCAAAGACCGGGACGCGGGCTTCGTCCTGCACGCGGGCGACCAAGGTCTTGCCGCCGCGCGGCACGATGACGTCGATATTGCCGTCGAGACCTTTCAGCATTTCGCCGACTGCAGCGCGGTCCACGGTGGGTACCAGTTGCAGGCAATCCTCGGGCAGGCGTGCGGCATGCAGGCCATCGAGCATGCAATCAACGATGGCCTTGCTGGAGTGGAAGCTGTCGCTGCCGCCACGGAGGATGACGGCATTGCCCGACTTGATGGCCAAAGCCCCGGCATCGGCGGTCACATTGGGACGGCTTTCAAAGATCACGCCGATGACGCCGAGCGGGGTGCGTACGCGCTCGATGTGGAGGCCATTGGGCCGATCCCATTCGGCAATTACCGTTCCGACCGGATCGGGCAGCTCGGCAATGGTTTTCACCGCCTCGATGATGCCGTCGATGCGGGCATCGGTCAGCAGCAGGCGATCGAGGAAGGCTTTGGAAATGCCCTTGGCTTCGGCCGCGGCCATGTCCTTGGCATTGGCTTCGAGGATCGACTTGCGATGCGCGTTGATGGCGCCGGCAGCAACGGTGAGCGCCATCTGCTTTTGCTGCGGCGTGGCAAGGGCCAGCGCCTTGGCGCCCTTGCGTGCATTGCGGCCGATCTCGGCCATGATGGTTTCAACCGACTGGACCTGTTCAGCCAAGCTCATCGACAGTCTCCTCCTTGGCGCCAATCAGCACCAGATTGTCGCGATGGATCAATGCGGCACGATTGCCCGCGCCGAGCAATTCAAGCACGGCGTCGCTGCGCTTGCCCATGACCAGCCGCGCCTCGTCGCTATCGAGGCCCGCAAGGCCGCGCGCCACTTCCAGACCATCGGGATTGAGCACGGCGACGGTGTCGCTGCGCTCGAAATTCCCGGTGACTTTCGTGACGCCGATCGGCAGCAGCGACTTGCCGGTCAGAAGCGCCCGCGCGGCGCCGGCATCGACCTGCAGGGTGCCTGATACGGCCAGCGTGCCCATGATCCAGCGCTTGCGCGCCTGCGCACGGCTCTGCGCGGGCAGGAACAGGGTGTGGCGGCCGCCTTCGGTCAAGGCTTTCAGCGGATGCGCCTCAGTGCCCTTGGCGATGATCATGGCTGTGCCCGCCTGGGTCGCGATCTTGCCGGCCTCGACCTTGGTGGTCATGCCGCCGCGCGACAGATGGCTCGCGGCGCCGCCGGCCATGGCTTCAATCGCTGGCGTGATCGACCTCACGACGGGCAGATGTTCGGCGTCGGGATCCTTGGCAGGCGGGGCGGTATAGAGCCCGTCGATGTCGGACAGCAGGACGAGGCAATCGGCCTCGATCATGGTGGCGACGCGGGCCGAGAGGCGATCATTGTCGCCATAGCGAATTTCGGCCGTGGCTACGCTGTCATTCTCGTTGATGATCGGCACGGCGCCGAGGCCCAAGAGGGTGGCGATAGTCGTGCGTGCATTGAGGTAGTAGCGCCGCTCTTCGGTGATATTGGGGGTGATGAGGATCTGCCCGGTGACGATCTGGTGGCGGCCCAGCGCCTCGGCCCAGGCCTGGCTCAGCGCAATCTGCCCGGCGCTGGCGGCGGCCTGGCTCTGTTCCAGGGTCAGTGCCACGGCCGACAGGCCCAGCAGGCCCCGCCCCAGCGCAATGGCGCCCGAGGAGACGATGACCACGTCGCGCTTTTCAGTCTTGAGGGCGGCGATGTCGGCCGCCAGCCCTGCGAGCCAGTCGGCGCGCAGCTTGCCCTGCTTGTCGACAAGCAGGGCCGAACCAATCTTGATGGTCAGGCGCTTGTAGGGCGCAAGGGCATTCATTTTGTCACGCCCTCGTGGTTCGAGGCTCGCCAAGTGGCTCGCACCTCACCATGAGTGCTACTGAGGCAGGCGCTGACCACCGGCACCCTCATGGTGAGGTGCGAGTGAAGCGAGCCTCGAACCACGAGGGAAGGTTCCAGCGTTAAAGCGATCAAGGCGCCCAATTAGGTTCCACTTTCCTGCGTGCGGCCTCCAGCTTGGCGGCCTTTTCGGCATCGAGGGTCTCGATGACGTCATAGAGCACCTGGTTGACGCCCATGCCGGTGACACCGGACACCTGCAGCACGTCGGCCTTGCTCAGTTTCTTGAGCAGCTTGACCTTTTGCTTGAGCTCGTCGGGCTCGATGGCATCGATCTTGTTGAGCACCACGATCTCAGGCTTTTCGGCCAGCAGTTCGTTATAGGCGGCCAGCTCGTTGCGGATGGTCGTATAGGCCGACTTGATGTCGGCCTCGGTGCCATCGATCAGATGGATGAGCACGCCACAGCGCTCGATATGGCCGAGGAACCTGTCGCCGATGCCCGCGCCTTCGCTGGCCCCTTCGATGAGGCCCGGAATATCGGCCAGGACGAAATCACGCTCGCCGATGGAGACGACGCCGAGATTGGGATGAAGCGTGGTGAAAGGATAGGCGGCAATCTTGGGCTTGGCAGCGGAAACCGCAGCCAGGAAGGTCGACTTGCCGGCATTGGGCAGACCGACAAGACCAGCGTCGGCGATGAGCTTCAGGCGCAGCCAGACCCATTTCTCGACGCCCGGAATGCCCGGATTGGCATGGCGCGGCGCCTGGTTGGACGAGGTCTTGAAATGGGCATTGCCGAAGCCGCCATTGCCGCCCGAGAGCAGCACGATGCGCTGGCCAACCTCGGTCATGTCGGCGATGAGGGTTTCGTTGTCGTCCTCGAAGACTTGGGTACCGACGGGGACGCGCAGCACGGTCTCTTCGCCATTCGCGCCGGCCCGGTCCTTGCCCATGCCATGGGTGCCGGTCTTGGCCTTGAAATGCTGCTGGTAGCGATAGTCGATCAGCGTGTTGAGGCCGTCGACGCATTCGACGACGATGTCGCCACCGCGTCCGCCATTGCCGCCATTGGGGCCGCCGAATTCGACAAACTTTTCACGCAGGAAGGAGACGGCGCCGCCGCCGCCATCGCCTGAGCGGATATAGACCTTGGCCTGGTCAAGAAACTTCATTTTTTCTGGCCTTCCAGACGCTCTGCGTCAATTTGGTGTCGATATGCTCCACCTCGGCGCCGCGCGCAAGGCAGAGCAGGGTTGAGCGTCCTGTTTGGGTAAATCCAAGCCGGGTTTGTATGGCCAGGGAAGCAGCGTTGAAATGGAAGACGCCCGAGAGCAGCGTGTCTTCGCTGCTGGCATCGAAAAACCAGTCCACGGCAGTCCGGACGGCTTCGGTCATGATGCCTTGGCCCCAA
The DNA here is from genome assembly GCA_029202405.1 of Candidatus Devosia phytovorans. Lineage (NCBI taxonomy): Bacteria > Pseudomonadati > Pseudomonadota > Alphaproteobacteria > Hyphomicrobiales > Devosiaceae > Devosia > Candidatus Devosia phytovorans. Next base: position 3,974,097 of record CP119312.1, read on the forward strand.
AAGGGCTGGCCCAGCCAGTAGCCGATCACCGGACCCTGCGGCCCCATGTGAAAGCCGACATGGCCGACCAGGCCTTCGCCGGGCAGTTCGATGGCAAAATTGGTTTCTTCCAGCGGCAGGTTGGGCAGCCGAGTGCGCAACCATGCCTGGGCGTCGCTCAGGTGATAGGGAAAGGGCACGCGGGCAAGGTTTCCGGCCACGGCGAAATCATTGAGATAGCGCGCGATCGGTTCGGCATCGCCAAGCTGGGCCTGGCGCAGGATGAAGCCGGGCGTGGTCAGCGTGACGTTCATGGCGTCAGCTCCAGATGCATTGCCACCATCTGTCGGCCATTGTCGTCCTCAACCGCACCAGTCTCGACAAAGCCAAGCTTGCGCAGCACATGGCGCGAGGCGTCGTTGCTCACCAATGCCCGCGAGCGCAGGCGGGAATAGCCGGCCCGTGCTGCAGCAGCGACCACGGCCCTGCCGGCTTCGGTGGCAAAGCCCTGGCTCCAATAGGGTTGGCCGAGCCAATAGCCGAGAGCCGGCGCCTGTCCGGGCAGCAGGTTGAGGCCGATGGTGCCAATATAGTGGCCGTCGCTTTCGATGGCCCAAGCGAATTCTTGAGGTCCGCGCGCCACATGGTCGACGAAGTCCCGGCCATGGCTTTCATCATAGGGATGGGGCATGCGCGACAGCACTTCGAAAATGCTCCGGTTATTGGCCAGCACGGCCATTTCGGGAACATGGTGCAGGGCAGGTGTGGTCAGCACGAGGCGAAGCGTCGTCAGCGTGGCCGGGAGGCGATCTCGAATGCTGTCCATCTGGCAAATGCTCCAGAATGCAAAAAGGGGAACCGGCGGACCGGTTCCCCTTCAATCTTGTTCGCATGACGAACCTAAAGCCGGGGAACATGTCACCGGCTGAGGTTTGTCAGACCTGCCGGGTTATTCGGCGGCCTTTGCCGGGTCGACGGAAACGTAGACCTTGGAATTTGCACGGGTGCGGAACGACACGGTGCCGTCGACCAGTGCGAAAATGGTGTGATCCTTGCCCAGGCCAACGCCGGTGCCGGGGTGCCACTTGGTGCCGCGCTGACGGATGATGATGTTGCCGCCAATGACAGCTTCGCCACCAAACTTCTTCACGCCAAGACGACGGCCAGCGGTATCACGACCGTTGCGGGATGAGCCGCCTGCTTTTTTATGTGCCATCTATCTAGCTCCTTATTCCTGCTCGGCCTTGGGTGCGGCCTTCTTGGCCGGGGCCTTCTTCGCCGGCTTTTCAGCGGCGGTGTCTTCGGTGGTTTCGGCAGCGGCCTTCTTGGGGGCAGCAGCCTTTTTGGCAGCCGGAGCCTTAGCTTCGGTGGCTTCAGCCTTGGGAGCTGCTGCCTTCTTGGCGGCCGGGGCCTTCTCGGTCACGCTATCGGTCGAGGCAGCAACGCCGGCAGCCTTGATGGTCGGCTTGGCGCCGCCCGTCAGGATTTCGGTGATGCGCACGGTCGACAGCAGCTGGCGGTGGCCGTTGCGGCGACGGTAATTGTGGCGACGGTTCTTCTTGAAGATGATGACCGTCTTCTGCTTGCGAGTCTCGAGCAGTTCGGCAGCGACGAGCGCGCCTTCGACGAGCGGAACACCGACTTCGCCATCAACCATCAGAACCTGGTCGAAGGTCACGATGGTGCCAGCTTCGGCATCGAGCTTTTCAATCTTGAGAACGTCGTTGGCGGCAACCTTGTACTGCTTGCCACCGGTCTTGATCACGGCGAAAGTCATAGCTTAACCCGGACGCTTCAAACGCCAGGTCCCTTTTTGTCGCGCTCTGTGGCGCCGCAGGATGTTTGGCCTATTCCTGCGGACTTCGAATGGATGCCGGTATAGTCCGGCGGCCAGCCTCGAACAGCGTTTTCAAACACAGAAAAGCGCGCCAGCAAGCCGGCGCGTGTTTCCGGGTCGGCTTATCGTGGCAAATGGCCCGAGAGTCAAGAGATTGTCATCAGCCTCGCGGCGTCAGCTCTGTCCGTTCGGATACCAGTTGCGCAGGCGCAATTCGCTATCGGGACCGATGCCGGCTTCGAGCACCGACAGGTCGCTGTCGCCAAAGTGGTAGGGATAGACAATCTTGGGCTTGAAGATGTTGATCGCTTCCACCGCCTGCTCGGGCGTCATCGTATAGGGCAGGTTCATCGGCAGGAAGGCGATGTCGATATCCTTGAGCGCCAGCATCTCGTCGGTGGGCTCGGTGTCGCCGGCTATATAGACGAGCTTTTCGCCCAGATTGAGCACATAGCCGTTGCCGACGCCCTTGGGGTGATATTGCAACCGGTCCTGGGTGATGTTGTAGGCGGCCACGGCGCTGACCACGAGGCCATTGAGGCTGGTGTCGTCGCCATTGGCGATGGCACTGGCATTGGCCCTAAGATTTTCGGGCAGCTTGTCGAACACCTCCTGGCTGGTCAGGATAGGCGCGCTGCCGGCGATGGCTTCGAGGGTCGGAATATCGAAATGATCACCATGGCCATGGGTGATGAGTATGGCCGTGGGCTGGCGCAGGCCTTCGTAAAGCGCTGCACCGCCGACCGGATCGATATAGATGGCCTCGCCATTGAAGCCGATGACGAGGCTGGCGTGATCCACCGGGTGAATGGTGATGTCGCCGGCGTCACTGAGGATCACGTCACCATCGAGCGCCACATCGGGCTGTGCCATGGCCGGAGCCAAGCCCCATGCCACCAGCGGGGCTGCCGCCATGCCTGCAATCACATCGCGCCGTTGAACCATTCGAATTCTCCCATGCTTTTGTTCTATTGTGCTGTCGCACAATGAAATCATGAACGCCGGAGTTCAACAGGCAACACAAACGTGATCACGGGGTCCGGCGCGGGGCCGTAAGCCGTTCGCGGAGGGCAAGGGCGGTCTCGATCTCCCCGTCCAGCACGGATGGCTTATGATGGGCGGTCCAATCGGCGAGCGTCCAGGCTGGTTGGTCCGAAGAGATGGTGATGACAGGAAAGTAGGCCTCTGCGGCAATGGTCGTGCCATCGACGAGCACATCGAGCGTGCCGCGACGATATTCATCGCCCTCGAAGGCATCGAGCGCCTCGAGATCAGCCGGCCGCAGACTTTCCAGCAGAAGTCCTGCAGCATGCTGGCCCGGCGTTGACACCAGGGCGGGGTAGACGCGATCGGGAAAGATGACAGCGCTGTAGAGCGGAGCGGTGGCGGTCCTGAGGCTCCTGACATCGATGGAGCGGCCGAGCACGGCGCCCAGGATGTCGGCATCCTGCAAGGTGCCGTAAACAAAGAGGGGCTTTTGTGTCACCGAAGATGTGAACCCAATGTCATCATATTGCGCAGGGGTGTTGCAGCGGTTCGAATGCTATGTCATAAGCCCGCCCGTGTCGACCAGCCGGGCTCCTCATGGGTCCGATCGATCTCGCGGAGAGATGGCAGAGTGGTTGAATGCACCGCACTCGAAATGCGGCATGGGGGCAACTCCATCGGGGGTTCGAATCCCTCTCTCTCCGCCATTCTCTCCCTAAAGTATTTTTTCGCTGAAGCACCAGGATTGTTGGGCTGCCTTTTGCCGCCCAGCGAGATCGCTGACCGCTACTGGGTTCTGGAAAGCGATGTCGTCGTCGCCGGCAAACTGGCAAGCCGCTCGATAGCCTGGCGTGGTTTTGCTAGGTGCTGGCCATTGGGAGTGCTATCTGACTGTAAAAGCTAGCACGCACTGGACTATTCATGGCTCTCGTCAAGACTACCGCCCTCAATAGACGAGTGGATGCGGCCGAGCCAGTTCCGGCGGCCAAGACGCCCGCCGCTTCGGTCCGTCGGCCGCGCAAGGCGGTATCAAAAGAGCGCGCGCAAGAGCGGATCGGGGCAGCCGTCGGCGAACTCTCGTCAGGCGTGGCGGAGGCGGCAGCCGCCGCCGAGCAGCTGCGCCGTTCGCTCGAGCAGATCGCCAGTGGGGCTGAGGAGGCGGCCGGCGCCGCCCATGAATCGCTGGCCGCAATCGGCGAGCTGTCACGTCAGTTCTCGGTTGCCCGCACAAGCGCTGACACTTCGCGCCGGTTGTCCGACGCGCTGCAGGTGGCGGTGGTCGAACAGGCAACGCTGATCGAAACCTCGCTTGGGGTGATCGACAGCAATGCCGGCAGGCAGCTGGCCTCGGTGGACGCTATCGTGCAACTGCAGGTCGAAGCAGGCCGCGTGGCCGAGACGACGGCTATTGTTGCCGATATTTCGGATCAGACCAATCTCTTGGCGCTCAATGCGGCGATCGAGGCTGCGCGGGCCGGAGATGACGGGAGGGGCTTTGCCGTGGTCGCCGACGAGGTTCGCGCGCTGGCCGAAAGCGCTGAGCGCGGTGCCGGCGATGTTCGTCGTTTTGCCGAGGCGATCGGGGAAGGCGTCGGGTCTATCGCGGCGCGTGTGCGGACTGCGGCAGGGACTGCACGGGCGCAGATCGCGGCGGGACAGGAAATTACCGGGGACCTGGCGACGATCCGCGACGATCTGCGCGCATTGCTCGATGGCGGGCAAGCGATCCTGGTTGCCGCCACCGAGGCGGACGTTGCTTCGCGCGAAGCCCAGAAGGGCGCGGAGACGATCGCCAGCGCTGCCGAAGAACAGGCAGCAGCAGCGGCCGAGGCGCAGCGCGCCGTGCAGCAGCAGGCGCAGGCATTGGATCAGGGGCAGGACGCGTCGCAATCGCTCTCGACCCTGATCGAGGCGCTGGATAGTGCAGACGCCAAGGGCTCGGCGGTTTCCTCGATCGGTGCGGCTGCCGAACAGCTGTCCGCAACGATCCAGCAATTGTCCGGGGCTTCGTTTCAGATCTTGACGGCCGTTGACCAGATCAGCCGCGGCGCCATGCAGCAGGCCGCAGCGACACAGCAGGCCAGTGCCGCCATCCTCGAAATCGAGAAGAATGCCGGCCTCAGCCGCGACAATGCCCAGACGGCGCTGCAAAAGGTCGACGGGGTCATCGCGCGGCTCGATACCAATAGTATCAATGTCGAACAGGTGGTGGCGCAGATGGCCAGCAGCGTCGACGATCTGCGTGCAACGCTGACGGAGCTTGCGGCGCTCGAAGATCAGACCCGCCGTATCGAGCGTTCGGTCGATCGCATCATCCTGATCGGCGTCCAGACAAGCATGCTGGCCGTCAATGGATCGGTGGAAGCGGCCCGGGTCGGCGAGGCCGGCCGGGGCTTTGCCATCGTTTCGAGCGATATCCGCAAGCTGGCCGTATCGGCGACCGATACGATCGAGGGCGCCAAGGATGTGGTCAGGCTGATCCAGACATCCATCGTGCTGATCCGGCGCGACATCGAGACGACGATTGCCAGCGTCGACGCAGAAGCCGGCCGGAACCGGGCGATTGCGCAACGCCTGGCCCAGATCAAGCTGGACTGTACCGAAATCAGGTCCGGCAATGCCGGCATTGTCGCAGGCGCAGACTCCATCGTTGTTGCCGTCAGCCAGATCCAGAGCGGCACCGAGCAGATCGCTTCGGTGGCTCAGGAAGCCGGTGCTGCGGCAGGCCAAGCCGCTGCGGCAGCCCGCCAGCAGTCGAGCGCAGCCGAAAACCTCGCTGCGGCGATCGAGGACATTGCTGCCCTGGCCGAGGAATTGCGGGTGGCGAACTGAGCGCCATGGACCAGGTTGCCGGCACTGCAAACAGGCTGACGGTGTCGGTTGGCGGCGAGACGATCCGCCTCTCCGGAGATCATCTGGTTGAGGTTATCCGGCGGCCGCGCCTGACCCGCGTGCCGCATGGGCCTGCGGCCCTCGTGGGTGTGGGCAATCTTCGCGGTGCGGTTTTGCCGGTCGTGTCGCTGGCGCAGCTGCTCGGACGGGTGCCCGGGGCCGAGGAGCGTGTCGTTGTCATGGACAATGGCACAAAAGTTGGCCTCCTGGTCGACAGCGTGCTCAAGCTGGCAGGGCAACAGTCGACGGATGATGGTTCACTCATCGACTGGCTGGGGCTGGTGAACCAAGACTTTCGGCGGGAGGAGACGGCAAAGTCCAGCCTTTCGGGGCGCGCGCATGTGTCGGATGCGGACTCCGAGATCGAAACACGACGTGTGCTGGTCAGCTTTTCCGTCGGCAATCAACTCTATGCGCTGCCATTACAGGCGGTTCTTGAAGTGCTGACCATGCCTAGCGAAGTTTCGGGTACAGGCAGTGGAGAAAGCTCGGTCCTGGGGGTCGCCAATATCCGCAACCGGACCATTCCGCTGATATCGATGGCGGCGCTGCTCGGCCTGGTCGAGAACGGTTCGGGGCGCATCATCATCATCGTTGAGCATGATGGCGATCTGGTGGGGCTGGCTGTGGGCAGTGTCGAATCCATCCTCCGACTGCCCGAGACCGCTGTCGACACGGTGCCCGCTGTGCTGCGCCAGGCGGCGGGAACGGCAGAGCTGGATGCGATCGGACGCACCGGCATTGGGCAGCAGCTGGTCTCTATCCTCTCGGTCGAAAAACTGTTCGGCAACCGGGCTGTCGGCAATGCCGTTGCGGCAAGCAGCAAGGAGACCGCAGAGATGGAAATCGCCGCTCAGGCAGAGACGCGCGAACAGTTCGTGATCTTCGATCTGGGGGGAGAACTCTACGGCCTGCCGATCGGCGCCGTGGTCGAGATCATCCGACTGCCCGAGCATGTAACGCGCGTTCCAAATGCTCCTGAATTCGTCTCCGGCGTGGTCAATCTGCGCGGCAAGCCTTTGCCGATCATCGACCAGCGGCAGCGTTTTGCGGCGCCCGAGGCGCGGAGCGGGAGCCAGCCCCGCGTGGTCGTGGTCGGCTTTGGCACCTTGATATCGGGCTTTGTCGTCGACAGGGTCATCGAGATTGCAGCGCTGGGTGAAGCCGAGATGGCGGCAGCGCCGAGCCTATCTGCACCGGGAACGCAGGTGTTCAGCCGCGTCGCGAGCCTGCCCGGCGAGGACCGGATGGCGCTGCTTCTCGATGCAGGGGAGCTGCTGACGCGGGCGGAGCAGGATGTGATCACCGACATCGCGGCACGGCAGATCGGCAGCGAACAGCCGTGATCCAGGTCCTGGTCGTCGACGACTCCGCGCTGATGCGGAAACTGCTGACGGGTATCTTCTCGGCCGCCGGGGATTTTGCGGTATCGGTCGCCCGCGATGGCGTGGATGCGCTCAAGCAGATCGCGGTGCGCCGGCCGGACGTCATCACGCTCGATATTCACATGCCGGGGCTCGATGGTCTCGATTGCCTCAAGCGCATCATGTCGGAAAATCCGTGTCCGGTGGTGATGGTTTCGGCGCTGACGGAAGAGGGCGCCGAGGAAACCCTCGCCGCGCTGGATGCCGGAGCGGTCGATTTCGTGGCCAAGCCGGACGGTGCGATTTCGCTGCGCATCGATGACATGTCGGCCGATCTCGTGGCCAAGGTGCGGGCAGCGGCAGGGGTGCGGATGCCGGGACGTCGCCGTTCCGAGGCGATTGCGGAGGCCACCAGTCCTGTAGCGATGATCTCTTCCACTGCCGAGCATCTATCCAATGGGGCGGATGGGCTGGTGTTGATCGGCACATCGACCGGCGGACCGACGGCGCTCGAAGCGGTGCTGTCGTCACTGCCCGGCGATCTGCGCTGGCCGGTGGTGATCGCCCAACATATGCCGGCGAGTTTTACCGGGCCGCTGGCGCGGCGACTGGACCGGCTGAGTGCGCTGACGGTGGTCGAGGTGACGAGCCCGACAATGCTGCAATCCGGCCATGCCTATATCGGCAAGGGGGAGGCCGATGTTATCATCACCCGGCGCGGCGACAGGCTCCATGTCACCGCAGCGCCGATGCAGGCGGACTATCTGTGGCATCCCAGTGCCGACCGGCTGGTCCGTTCGGCGCTGCAGCATGTCGAAGCCGACCGCATCCTGGGTGTGCTGATGACGGGCATGGGCAGCGATGGCGCGGCGGCCATGACCGACCTGCGCAAAGCCGGCGGGCATACCATTGCCGAAGCCCAGGAGACGGCGGTGGTCTGGGGCATGCCGGGCGAGCTGGTGCGTCGCAACGGGGCTGTCGAGACCGTGCCGCTGGACGCCATAGCGCGGCGCGTCGGCGAGTTGCTGACGTGAGGGGGCGCGACGCCACCATGCTGGCCCGGGCCAAGGCGCTCGCTCCGCTTTCAAGTGTGGATTTTGCGCGGCTCTGCGACCTGCTCTACACCCATACAGGGATGCAGTTCGATGAAGCCAAGCGGTACTATCTCGATCGCCGGGTTGCGGACCGCATGGTGCAAACCGGCACGGAGACGTTTGCCGAATACCTGTCGCAATTGCGCACGCGCCCCGAAGAGATCCAACATCTCATCAACAGCGTCACGGTCAACGAGACCTATTTCTATCGCGAAGAGCATCAACTTGCCTGCCTCAGCAAGTCGATCCTCCCCGAAGTGGCCCTGACCAAGAAGCCGGGCGACAGGATCCGGATCTGGTCGATGCCGTGTTCGAGCGGCGAGGAGCCCTATTCGATCGCCATCTGGCTGCTGGAAAACTGGCATCTGGTCGACGCCTATAATGTCGAGATCGTCGGCTCCGATATCGACACGGACGTCATCGAGCAGGCCCGCGGCGCCCGCTATGCGCCGCGCGCCCTGGCCCGGCTGCCGGAGGCCATCGTGAACGGTTATTTTTCTGCAACGGAGGATGGGCAAAGGCAGTTGATCGCGGATCTGCGGGAGTCCGTGAGTTTCAGCCGCGTCAATATGATGGATGAGGCGAGCGTTTCGGCCATGGGGACGTTCGATGTGATCTTCTGCCGCAATCTCCTCATCTATTTCGACGATGCGGCGCGTGAACGCGGGATCCAGTCCCTGTTCGACATCCTGCGTCCGGGCGGCTTCATCTGCCTCGGTCATTCGGAGACCATGAGCCGGATATCGGACCGCTTCCTGACCCGCCGGTTTGAAGATGCCATCGTCTACCAGAGGCCGAGGTAGCGCATGGACGAGTTGATGGCGCAATTCATCGTCGAGTCGCGTGAACTGGTGCAGTCCGGCATTAAGGAGCTGGTGGCGCTGCAGGCAGAGCCGGCAGATCGCGCCCATCTCGATGCCGCTTTTCGCACGGTTCATACCCTCAAGGGCGCTGTCGGCCTGTTCGATCTCGCGCCGCTTCAGACGACGCTGCACAAGGCCGAGGACGTGCTGGGGCAGGTGCGCGCCAGTGCCGCCGCCATCGATGGCGCTCAGGTCGAAGCGCTGATCGATGTGCTGGAATGGATTGAATTGTGTGTCGATGACATCGAGCGGGACGGCGCCGTCAGCGACGAACGCTCCGGGCGCGCGCTGGCGCTTGCACTCGGCCTTGTCAGCGACAGTGACACGGTGGCGACGCCGGTTTCCCCTGCGCCGCAGCCAGCAATGCCGGACTGGATCAAAGCGCTTCGCCCGGGCCGCGGGAAAACCGCAACGGTGGCGATCCGCTATGTGCCGCATCCGGAAGCTTTCTTCAGCGGTGATGATCCGCTGGCGCTCGTCGCGACCGTGCCGGACCTGCTCGATCTGCGGCTCGCCTCCCGTGAGCCATGGCCGGATGCGGACAAGCTCGATCCGTTCCGCGCCAATCTCGTCATGGACATGTTGAGCGGCGCGCCGCTGGCTACCGTCGAAGCAATTTTCCGGATGGTGCCGGACCAGGTGCAGATCGTGCCCCTGCGTGCCGCCGTTGCGGAGGCGCCGGAAACGAATACGGCTATGCCCGCCGCCCGAACCCTGCGCATCGATGCCGGGCGGATCGATGCCATCATGGATATCGTGGGCGAACTCATCACCACGCGAAACGGCATGGCGAGCCAGCTGGCAGCGCTCGTCCAGGGCGTTGGGGACAGGGAGGCGGCCGGAGGGCTGGCAGCCAGCCAGAAAGCGTTTGACCAGATCGTCGCGCAGCTGCACGGCGCCGTGCTGCGCACCCGCATGGTTCCGCTGTCGCAGGCCTCGCGCCGGCTGCCGCGCATGGTGCGGGAGCTTGCGACGCGGCTGGGCAAGCCGACCAGTTTCGAGATGCGCGGCGAGAGCATCGAGGTGGACAAGTCCATCGTCGACGAGCTGTTCGAGCCGCTGCTGCATATCGTTCGCAACGCCATGGACCATGGCATCGAGGCGGAAGCCGAGCGGCTAGCCAGCGGTAAATCCATACCGGCTACGCTCGTGCTCTTCGCGCGGCGGCAGGGCGACCGGGTCATCATCACCATCAAGGATGACGGAAGGGGAATTGACCCTGATGCCATCCGCACTGCCGCCGTCTCGCGTGGCCTGATCGCGTCCGATCGTGCTGGTGCGCTGTCCGACGATGCGGCTGTCGACCTGCTGTTCACGCCGGGATTTTCGACGGCCAAGACCGTCAGCGATCTTTCGGGCCGCGGTGTCGGGCTCGATGCGGTGCGCAGCAATGTCGCGCGCTTCGGCGGTCGTGTAGAGCTCAATTCTCGTCGCGGGCAGGGCACGGAGGTGATCCTGACGCTGCCCTTGAGCTTTGCCATGACGCAACTGCTCGTCGTTTCGGTGGGGGGCGAGCGCTACGGCATTGCCATGGACTCGGTCCTCGAAACGGTGAGGGTGCTTCCCAAGAATGTCAGCGCCATCCGCAGCGGTCGCGCCTTCGTGCTGCGCGACCGGACGATTCCCTTGCTGTCGCTGGCGCAACTCTTGCAGCTCGACGACGTTCAGGGCGATCAAGAGCTGACCGTGTTGATGGTGGCCGTGGGCGAAGAAAGAATTGGGCTCGTCGTCGATGCCATTGCCGAGCGAACCGAAACGGTCACGCGGCCGCTGTCGGGCCTGTTGACCGGCATGGCGGGCATTGCCGGCACGACCCTGACCGGCGACGGCAAGGTCCTTCTGGTGCTGGATCTGGGGGGATTAATCGGATGGCGATAAAGCTGGTGGGCGACACTATCGTGCTGAGCGGCAGCTGTGGCGTCGAGGAGGCCGAAAGGCTTCTGGCCCTGCTGCATGACAATCGCGATGCAGCGCTCGACCTCTCCAATAGTGGCGAGGTGCATACCGCGGTGTGGCAGGTGGTGATGGCGCTGCGGCCCACTTTGCTGAGCGCCCCACCTGAGGGTTTTTATAAGCGCTGGATCGTCCCGGCCGTGGCACAGAATGCGACGTGAAGGCTTCGGTGTCGCCTTGCTGGTTGGCCCCGGTCCACTTACAGATAAAGAACAGTGTTGGAGATTTGAGTATGGTGACAGTTCTGGTCGTTGATGACAGCAAGCTGGCCCGCATCGTGGCCGGCAAGACGATAGCTGCGCTGCAGCCAGACTGGACCCGGATCGAGGCCAGCAATGCTGACGAAGCCCTCGAAACAGTTCGCACGCAGTCGGTCGATATCGCCGTGTTGGACTATAACATGCCTGGCAAGGACGGACTCGAACTGGCCGCCGAACTGCGCGCGGCCCATCCGCTGATGCCTATCGCCATCATTACGGCCAATGTCCAGAACGAGATCATCGCCCAGGCCCGCGAGCTCAATGCCACCTTTGTCGGCAAGCCGGTGACCGAGGACACGATCCGTGGCTTTCTGAGCGGCGCTGCCCTTAGATTGCGCCAGACCGGCGATGCTCAATGAGCGTCGTCACGCTGGACGAACTCGAGCGCGACGCACTGACCGAACTGGTCAATATCGGCGTCAGCCGTGCCGCGGCCAGCCTGCGCAAGATGGTCGGCAAGCAGGTGCTGCTGTCTGTTCCCTCCGTCGAGGTGGTGACGCAGGCGGCGGCGGCGGCCCTGATCGGCCAGCAGGAAAGCGACGACCTGGTTGCGATCCGCCAGGCTTTTGGCGGGGCGTTTTCCGGCCAGGCGCTGCTGATCTTCCCCGAGAGCAACAGCATGGAACTGGTTCGCGCGCTGGTTGGCGAGGAGCTGGAAGAGACCGACGTCGTCGCGCTGCAGGACGAAGCGTTGGCCGAAACCGGCAATGTCATCCTCAATGGGTGCCTCGGCACGATGGCCAATATGCTGGACCAGTCGCTGCAGATGTCTTTGCCCACCGTGCTCTATGGAGACGGCAAGGTTTTGTTCGATGTTGTCGAGCAGGAGACGAGCGATGGCTTGGTGCTGTTCCTCTACATCAATTTCTCGATCCGTGATCGCAACATCCGCGGCTATATTGCCATGATCATGGACCTGCCGGCGCTTGAAACCCTCAAGGGATTGCTCGGCGCCTTCATCGACAGGGTCACCTCGGACAGCAATTGGGCTGTCGGCAGTTGATCCTTCCCCGTCTTTCTGGAGAGTAGCCCTAAGTGGCCACGCACGACGACACAGCCGCAGCAGCGCAGGACGCCAAAGCCCATGACAGCCTCGTGCAACAGATTGCGGAGGCCCGGCGCCGTCTTTCGCTGACCCTTGAGGCAGCCGGATCCACCGGCGGCTGGCAATGGCATATTCGCGAACAGCGGCTGGTCGGGGATGCCTCCTTCGCGGTGCTCACTGGCATGGATGCCGTCGCCCTGGCATCGGGGGTACCCACCAGTGCATTTTTCGGCGCCATTCACGCCGACGATGTGCGCCGGATCCGCATTGCCGTGGCCGGCATGCTGGCCGGTGCCGAGGTTTTTTCCAAGGACTTCCGCCTCAATCGCGAAGATGGCGGCGTTCGGTGGGTGCATGCGGCGGGACGAACCCTGCTGGGTGACGACGATGAGCCGGTGCTGTTCGAAGGCACGCTGGTCGATATCACCGATCGCAAGCGCACCGAGGACCAGCTGCGCATCGCGCAGATGGCCGGCAAGATCGGCACGTTCGAGCATACCAAGGGCTATGGCACGGTGTCGGTGTCGCACCAGTTCTGCCAGTTGCTGGGCCTGCATCCGACGACGGCTCTGCCGGTTCGCACGATCAATCTGCTGGTCGAGCCGGAAGATCGCCCGATCATTGACCCAGAATTGCCCGAAACACCGCAATCGCAGGGAAATATCGAGTTCCGCATCAACCGGGCCGATACGGGCGAACGGCGCTGGCTGGCGCGGCGCGGCGAGTATCTGGATGATTTCGAGGCCGAAGGCCTGCGCTATGTCGGGGTGATCTATGACATCACCGACGCCAAGCTGGTGGAAGAACGCCTGACACAGGCCAATGCCTCGCTCTCCGAAAGCGTCAGGGCGCGGACGCGCGAACGCGATCAGGTCTGGCAGAATTCCCGGGACATCCTGGCCGTCGTTGCCGACACTGGCCTGATCCGGGATGCCAATCCTGCGTGGCAGGCCATCCTTGGTCATGGGATCGACAATGTCGCCGATCGGCCGTTTGCCAGCTTTTTCGACGATTCGACCCAGGCCGACCTGCATGCCCTTCTGACACGGCAGGGCGAACGCGACACTATTGAGACGCGTATGCTGGCCGCAGATGGCAGCGAACGCTGGATTTCGTGGTTTGCGACGCGCGAGGATGACCTTGTCTATCTTTACGGGCGGCACATAACGGCCGAACGGCAGCAGCGCGAGGCGCTGGTCGAAACCGAGACGCAATTGCGGCAATCGCAGAAAATGGAGGCCGTCGGGCAGTTGACGGGGGGCATTGCCCACGACTTCAACAACATGCTGACGGGTGTAATCGGCTCGCTGGATGCCATCAAACGGCGCATCGCCAGCGCGCGGTATGACGATCTCGACCGCTTTCTTGATGCTGCCGGCGCGTCGGCTCAACGAGCGGCGGCCCTCACGCATCGCCTGCTGGCCTTCTCGCGGCGCCAGTCACTGGACCGGAAGCCGACCGACGTGGCTGCTCTCGTAACCGGCATGTACGAACTGTTGCAGCGTACGCTGGGCGAACAGGTACAGCTGATACTCGATCTGGAACCGCAGGCCTGGCAGGCCATGACCGACTCCAACCAGCTGGAAAATGCTGTCCTGAATCTTGCAATCAATGCACGCGACGCCATGCCTGAAGGCGGAACGCTGTCTATCGGTCTGTCGAACCGCTCGCTGTCTTCCGCAGATATAGTGAATATCGATGACGCCATTGCTGGTGACTATGTTGTGCTGACGGTCGGGGATACCGGCGAAGGCATGGCACGCGATGTGATCGACAAGGCCTTCGAACCGTTCTTTACCACCAAGCCTATCGGGCAGGGGACAGGACTGGGGCTTTCCATGATCTATGGCTTCCTGCAACAGTCGGGTGGTCACGTTCGTATCAAGAGCGACCCAGGTGCTGGGACCGAAGTGTCCCTTTTCCTGCAAAGAAGCATATCGTCTGCACTCTCGCCGGAGGTCACTTCTCCCATTGATGGTGATCTGCCGGCAGGAAACGGCCAGACAGTGCTCGTGGTCGAGGACGATCCGTCCGTCCGCCTGCTCGTGGTCGACCTCCTCGATGATCTGGGTTATCAGACGATCGATGCTGCGGATGGCAACGCAGCAATTCCTATTCTCGACTCCAAGATCCGCCTGGACCTGTTGATTTCGGACGTGGGACTTCCCGGGGTTAATGGCCGCCAACTTGCAGACATCGCGCGCGCCACTCGCCCTGATTTGCCCGTGCTCTTCATCACGGGTTATGCCGCAATGGCCACCTCGCGACAGGAGTTTCTCGGAGAGGGCATGGACATGATCGCCAAGCCTTTCGATGTCGGCACCCTAGTCGCAAAGATCAGCGCCATGCTGGACTCGGCATAAGCCGTCCACCACCAATGGGTTCACGCCCGCCATCGGGCGATCCGGCGCACAATTAACACTTCCAAGTTTTTCCGCTGGACCTATAGCAGCTTCCGGCGAGTCCCGGCATCAGGCGGGAGAATGTGCTGGCGGCCATCGAGACTTATGCCGGTGCGGCTGGCTCTATACCTCATTTCGGGTCGTGCCCCCAGTTCATCAGCGAATAACGCCAAGGCGTTTTCTCGATATCGCCGTCTGGTCGTTGCGCGAGATGGCGGTGGACGTAGCCGACCACCTTTTGCATGTGTTGGTAATCAGCTTCACTCAAATCAGCCACCGGCCTGCGCTTGATCTCGATGATCCATCGACCCGAATGGTGGCCGACAGATTCCTTGCCGTCTCGCTCCTTGGGCCAGCCGACCTGCTTGCTCTCCTCGGTGTCGAGCCACTTTTCGATTTCTGCGGGCGCCATGTTCACGGCATCGGCGAAATCGGCGCGAATTTTCTTCTGGTCCTCGTCTTCCAACGCCTGTCTCCATTCATAGGTCCGCAGCCTCGTTAACCCATCTGCGGGTCCAAGGGTTTCGTGATGATGATGGATCGATCGAAACCGCTCACCGTTCTTCTCGACAATTCATCAGGAAAGCGGACATGGACAGGTTCAAGGATAAGGTCGTTTTGGTCACCGGCGCCGCCTCGGGAATAGGCGCGGCAACCGCCATACGGTTCGCCAGCGAAGGCGCAAAGCTCGCCATCGTCGATATCGCCGACCTTTCGGAAACCGAGCGTGCAATCGGAGCGGGAAATGTGCTTTCGCTCGCGGCGGATGTCTCGGATCCGCGGCAGGTCGAAGCGATGATTTCCAAGACAATCGAGCAGTTCGGGCAGCTGGACGTGCTGGTCAACAACGCCGGCGTCTACGCCGGAGGCGACCCCGCTGAAATATCGGATGAGGATTGGCGCAAGGTGATCGCGACTGACCTCGATGGGGTGTTCTACGGATGCCGGGCCGCGGTGCCGCATCTGGAAAAGACCAATGGCTGTATCGTCAACACCGCCTCGGTGTCGGGCACCGGCGGCGATTGGAACACTTTGCCCTACAATGCGGCCAAGGGCGGCGTCGTGAATTTTACGAGATCCCTGGCCATGGATCTGGGCAAGCGCGGTATTCGCGTCAATGCCGTCTGCCCGAGCCTGACGCGTACCGGCATGACCAAGGATACGTTCGCGGATCCCGATGCACTGTCCAAATTTAAGAAGCGCATTCCGCTGGGTCGTCCCTGCGAACCCGAGGAGGTCGCCGCGGTCATCGCCTTCCTCGCCAGTGCCGATGCAAGCTTCATTACCGGCGCCAACATCCCGGTCGATGGAGGTGTCAGCGCTTCGAACGGCCAGCCACCACAATGACGGCCGATTTGGCGCAGCGCTATCGGGTGCAGAACGGCAAAGGTTTCTCGCTGTCCGATATCGATCCGGCTGACCGGGGTGGCAACGGTCTTGACAAGGCCAAGGCCAAGCCGCTGCTGGAAGCCGGGCTCAAGGAGCTGGTGGGCCTGCAGGAGCGGCTTTACGCCGAGCATCGCTGGGCGCTCCTGATCATCTTGCAGGGCATGGATACTTCCGGGAAGGACGGCGTGGTCAAACACGTCATGGCTGGCGTCAACCCGTTGGGATGCATGGCCCATGCCTTCAAGGCACCCAGTCGCAATGAGCTCGATCACGGGTTTCTCTGGCGCAGTCAAATGCTCATTCCCGGACGCGGTCATATCGGAATTTTCAACAGGTCCTACTACGAAGATGTCCTTGCGGTGCGCTTCCGCGAGGTGGCTCTTGCCGAGGAAGGTTTGCCGCCATCGCTGGTGACCGATGATATCTGGGAGCGACGGTTCGGCGACATTCGCGCGTTCGAGACTTATCTCGGCAATGTCGGGATCGTGCCAATCAAGGTCATGCTGCACATCTCGCCGGGCGAGCAGAAGAAACGACTTCTGGCGCGCGCGGACGATCCGGGCAAGCACTGGAAATTCAATGCGGCGGACCTGGACGATCGGCGCCTCTGGAAGCCGTATCATTCGGCCTATGAGGACGCCATCCGACGGACTGCCACGGCGACCGCGCCTTGGTACGTCGTGCCGTCGGATCACAAGTGGTTTTCCCGTCTCGTCGTGGCGTCGATCACTATCGACACACTCAAGGGTCTTGATCTGCATTTCCCGGAGCAGACGAAGGCCGGGCGAGAGGCCATGGAGGCCGCACGCAGGCAGTTGCTGGCCGAATAGAGGAGACAGGTGATGTCGAAACAATACACAGGCGGGTGCCGCTGCGGCGCGGTTCGCTACACGCTGGAAGGCGAGCCCTTCAAGGCCGGCCTCTGCCATTGCACGGACTGCCGGAAAGAGACCGGGTCCGCCTTTCTCTACTATGCCGATTGGCAACCCGACCAGATTTCCGTGACAGGTCACTACGAGACCTACGACGGCCGCAGTTTCTGCCCGAAATGCGGTAGCCCGCTGTTCCATCTCGGCGATGTGCAAGCCGAGATAGCTGTCGGGACCCTGGATGAAGCGCCGGCAGCGCTGATGCCCCTGCGTGAGGGCTGGATCAAACGGCGGGAGCCCTGGCTGGCGGCCATCGCCGGCGCGGGACAGTTTAGAGAAGACACCGATATCTAGGCGTCCAGGTCAATGGCAAGTATCCGGCGCTCGGCTGCCGCACGATAGGCCGCCTCCATGATCTTATGATCCCGGATCCCTTGGTCAGGCCCAGTTCGCGGCCTGGTGCCGGTTTGCAGACATTGGGCAAAGTGGTCGATCTCTGCCTCGAACTGGTCGATGGCGCCAAGCTCGAGCGCCTCGTCCGAAATGCCCTGCCCATCGGAACGGGAAATTGTCATTGCTACACCGCCATATGCATATGCATTGGTCACAGTGATCGTGGCCTTCTCAAACATCAGTTTGAAAAACTTCTCTTCCCGGGCGCCATAGCTTGAGAAGGACTGCAACACAAACCCTGACGGAAACTCCAGGGTTAGCGCGCAGCTTTCCTCGACCTCGTCGAATCGCGGGTCGTTTTGTGGCTGATGGATCACCGCGCCCACGCTCGTGGGACGCTCTCCACTGAGATATTGTGCGACCGATATGCAATAGATGCCGATATCTGGCAGTGAACCGCCACCTGCCCGCGCCTTGTCATATCGCCAATGATCACCGGGGGCGGCCGTCTGCACGTTGACGGAGGTCATCGCCTTCAGACGCCCCCAAGTGCCTGTTCGGATGCCGTCGCGTATGGCTCCCAGGTGAGGTTCAAACTGGCTGCGGTATCCGATCATCAGAGGGACGCCTGCTTCTCGGCAGATGCGCTCGATCTGAATGGCCTGCATGGAATTTGCCGCCATTGGCTTTTCCAGCAGAATGGCTTTTCCGGCCCTGACAACATCCTGGACATGTTGAAGGTGAAGTCCGTTGGGCGTAGCAATGAAAACGGCGCCCACGTCAGGGCGATCTGACAGCGCGCCGACTTGATCGTAGTTCAACTGCAGCTCGACTCCGTATTGGTGGCCAACCAAGGCGCACTTTTCGGGATGTCCTGAGATCAGGCCCACCAGCCGGGCTCGCTTGCTCTTTACCAGGGCAGGCAATATCTGGCCGAGCGCGAGCCGACCGAGGCCCATCACTGCGAAACCGATGCGCTCCTCGGGCCTTGTCGGCGTCGGGACCGTCGGAGCCGGGCCGTCAGCGGCCAACCGCCAATTGGGGAACTGGACTTCGTCGGCTGTGACGATACCGGCGTCCATATCGCTCGCCGGGCGGTAGGGTTCATTCGGCATAGATACCGGCCTCGACCGCTGCTTCTATAAAGGCCATTCCTTACTGATGATCCTCATTCCGCCAAACAAAAGGGGCTCCGTACGGAGCCCCTCTCATTACCAGGACTGGCGGCCGTACCAGTCATCGACGTCCTTCTTGACGTCATCCTTGGCCTTGCCGTAGCGCTCCTGAAGCTTGCCTTCGAGCTGCTCGCGATTGCCGTTGATCTGGGTAATGTCATCGTCGGTGAGTTTGCCCCACTGTTCCTTGACCTTGCCTGACATCTGTTTCCAGCTACCTTCGACGCGGTTCCAATCCATGATCGGTCTCCTGTGTTGGTGTATGCAAGGTCAACGTTACGACAGGGCCGGTCGTTCCTGCGGCAAATGAGGTCCCGGGACGCGAACACGACAGCGACGCGCTGTCGGCAGTCGCGATAGTTAGGGGTCATGGGTGTCATTTCCACAGTGTCGCCCGACGACGAGCATCCCCTTTTACTCAAGACACCAACATGATTTCGACCTATCTCTGGCAGATCGCGGAACGCATCGGGACAGATGAGGACTCTGCAGCCGTTTCAGGTGGAAATGGATTCTAAGATCCGTAGCCATTTTTACACTTACGTGCAGGTAGCGCTCTCAGTTAAAATCCAGAACTGACTGATCAGTCCATTCCAGTTCTGGAGGTCTGAATTGCTCGCTTCGTTTCAACGACTTTCAACGCTCATCGAAAGACCTCGGCAGTATCATCCTGTGAACGCCAAGAGGTTCCTGGATCGAAACCTGCGCACCGCGCCGGTCGACCTGAATCTGGAGAAGCGTGGCAGGCAATCCGGAGAGAGGGGATTGCCGCCAACGAATAGTTCAGTTCTGGACGCTGTCGAGGCGGAAGTCGTGGGCACGATCCTGGCGAAACAGGCGCGGGCTCACGCTCAACTCAGCAAGACGCTTTCCGACTTCCGGGAGGGCTTGGCTTCTGTTGACCTCGATACGCGCTTCAGACGAATCAGGGTGGCTGCGGCAGCCGGCCTGTCAGACTTCAAGGCCGAACTCCAGTTCAAGATCGAGGGGCTGCACGAGGTGCGGCGCGACCTGAGGGAAGTCGAAGCGTGGTATCGACAGTTTCGAGCACGCAACCATCTTGAGCGTCCCAGCAAGGTCGGGTCCCGCCTTGCAACCGTCCTGCAGCTGTTGGTCCTGGCTGTCTGCATCGCGCTGGCGACCGTCGTGAATGCCCAGCTGCTCGGCAAAACTAGCACGCTTGGGTGGGTTGACGGACGGCTGGAGGTCTTCGTCCCTGCTGGCCTCAACATCGCCATCGCGCTTTTCTTCGGGCTCTGTGCAATCCCCTGCCTCTGGCACCGCTTGACTGCGATAAAGCTTTTGGGGTTTGCCTCCATCATCGTCTATCTAACCCTGATAGGCACGTTCAACCTGGCCCTGGCTCACTATCGCGAAACGCCCGGGACTATCGCTCAGGGGGCAGGTGAGGCGATCGTACAACGCCTGTTGCACACCCCCCTGGCGCTCAATGGCGGGCCGTCCTGGCTTCTCTTGGGCCTGGGGACCTTCTTTTCGATCGTTGCCCTGACGGTCGGACTGAGCATGCGGGAAAACTATCCGGGCTACGCCCGAGCGACCAGGAGGTATCGTGCTGCCCGCGCGCGGTATGATGCATGCAGGGAGCGGCTCATCAATGAGCTCAGTTCGACAAGGGCGACATACGAGGCAGCACTTTCCGCTGCCCGAGCGGAACTAACTGTTCAGCGCGCCGAACATGATGCCCTGGTGAGGCAGAGAAACGCGGTCCTAGTGCAATTTGACGCGTACCAGGATCAGCTCGAACGCGATGCCAATGCCCTGCTCAAGATCTACCGGGACGCAAATGTTTCGGTTCGCCCGATTGCGCCGCCACCGCACTTCCAGCAGTCCTTCGAACTCCCTCGGGCTGATGTTGAGGGTGTGCACGATGGAGAATGGACCCCAGGGGATTTGAAGGCGGGCATAAAGGCAGCACAGGGGCATCTCGACTGGCTCTTGCTTGACCTGCAGAGGCAGTATGAGGCGGGCATAGCCGAACAGGTCAGCGACCCCGACTTTGTTGACCTCGTCACCAAACTTGCCAAGCTCGCGCGCGCTCAGGGCACTTCCATAAACGAGCTAGCCAGGCTCGGAGTGGAGGCCGGGACCAGAGCGCGCGATTGGCCACCAACGATAGCACTGGGACATGAGCAGCTGCCGTTTCCGCCAGAAAGCGCGGAGATCTCGGCGGAGTCGCGCGAACAGATCCGAACCACCGTTATGGGACAGGTGCTTGATCTGCTGAAACGCTATCCGGTGGATATCATCGAGGTGGTGGGCCACACCGACGAGCAGCCAATCAAGGGCGTGCATCCGTCGTCGCTGGATGATCTGGCGATACCCGTTCTGTTGCGCCAGCAACCGGCAAGCAGCCTCGTCGCTGTCGACAACGCCGGCCTGGGCCTGGCACGGGCGATTGCCGTGGCCAGGGAGTTGGCGGCGATTGGTCCTGATCGCGTGCGAATAGTCCCCCTGTCGGCTGCTCAACTGCTGCTGCCTGGTGACAATCTCTCGCACGGGCGCGACTCGGATAACAATGCCGGCCGTCGGCGGATCGAGATCCGGTTCAGGCAATCGATGACGGCATCGACGATATAAGAACCCGCCTTCAGACTGGCCGGGATTGTAGCCTTGGCGATAGCGAGTCCTTGCCGTCGCCCAGCGCTCGCTGCATCAGCAGCGTATCGATCCAGCGCCCATGCTTGAAGGCAGATCCCTCGATCAGGCCGGATCGCCGAAAGCCCAGCCGGTCATGCAGCCTGACGGAGCCCGGGTTCTCATTGCTGCCGGCAATCAGCGCCAGCATTTGTCGGTATCCTCTCTCCTCGCACAGCCGGATCAATTCGGTGAGGAGTGCGTTGCCGACCCCGGTGCCCTGCGAATCGGCCGCGACAAAAATGCTGTCTTCGACCAGGAATCGATAGGCCGGGCGGGTCCGGAAACGACCAGCGTAGGAGAAGCCGACAACGGCGTCTTCGACCACAGCCACGATGTGCGGATAGCCTGCTGAAATGCGGCTCTGCCAGCGGCGTGTCATCTCCGATACATCAGGCGCTTCAAGCTCATATGAACCGACGCCTGCAGCAACGGCCCCTGCATAAATCGCCGTGATGGCGCGCAGATCGCTCTCGACAGTTGGGCGCACAAGCATGTCTCTCACCATGGAAGTATGGCACTTGCACTAACGGTAGCACATATGTGGTTTGACTTGATCGCTGCAAGTATCGTATAATATCGTATGGCGCGAGTGGCGGATAGCCCAACCTAAATTGGGCAGGCGGAGGATAACGTCATGCTTGACACATTGTCAGACATCAATGTTGTGCGTACTAATTACTTCCCGACTATGGTCTATCAATATGACATCGATAAAAAAGAAGATCTAAACCGAGAACTTCTTGATTTAACTTATGCGGAGCGCGAGAAAGACCGGGTCGGGGTCAACAAGTCAAATACGGCAGAGCTCGGCAGCTGGCATAGCGCCACAAACCTCCACAAAAACAACGACTACCAGCCGATCATGTCGCATATCGATGCGGCGCTGGAGAAGATCTCCGAGGAACTGGGATACGCCAAGGACCAGGCCCTCAAGGTCACGACGATGTGGTCGATCATAAACCCTCCTGGCAACGGCAACCGGGCGCATGTCCATCCGAACAGCTTGTGGAGCGGCGTCTACTACGTACAGGCCCCACCGGTATCGGGGAATATCGAGTTCATTGATCCTCGTACCGTCTTGATCATGAATCAACCAAAATACATCGCCAAGAAGAAGCGACCACGCGACTGCTGGACGAAGGTGAACTACACGCCGATTGCGGGACGCATGATCATGTTCCCGGCGTGGCTTTACCACGGCGTCGACACGAACATGTCCAAAGAGAGCGGCCGGGCTGGCGACCGGGTCATCATCTCGTTCAACATAAATCAGATGCGGCGTTAGACGGGGCGGCCACGCCCCTTCGCGACACATCTTGACCATCTGTTCGTGTGACAATCATGGCTAAGAGCGGCAGCCAGAATGTCCTGAGGGATGCATTCCACAGCCTCAGGTACATTCTGTATTTTTCGGTTGTTTTCAGTTTCGCCTATAGCGCGCTGAAGCTGTCCGGCCCCCTCTTCATGATCCTTATTTTCGATCGCGTCCTGCCATCGCGGTCGTCGGCAACGCTGGTGGCCTTGCTGATCCTGCTGATCATCATTCTCGTGGCGATGACGCTGCTGGACTACTCACGGCGACGCATCCTCGGACGCTTCGGCGCCCGTTTTCAGGAACGCATCGAGGATCATATCTTCAGCTCTGCAGCGCGAGATACCTATTACGGCCGGACGCAGACAAAGCCCGCGCCCGGCCTCAATGAAGTCGACAAGCTGCGGGGTTTCTTCCACTCCGGCTCGCTTGTGACCATCCTCGACTTCCTGTGGTCGCCACTGTTCATGGTCGCGGTCTTCATCATCAGCCCGTGGATCGGCTGGGTGGTGGTGGCTGGAATGCTCGTGCTTGGACTCATCACCCTGGTGAAGCTGGCTTTCGCCAAAAACCGGGATGAGCGGTTCAGCGAGGCGGGCGACAAGATCGACGAAATGAAGGAGAGGCTGCTGGTCTCACGCGATGTCATTGAATCGCAACAGATGATGGCAGCCTTCAACGATCAGTGGGTGCAGGCTCGCCGCCGGGCCCGCGACCGGGCCATCGAGCTCAAGGACTGGAATGCCTGGTTCACCATCCTGTCCTCCCACACCGCCCGGCTGATCCAATACGGGGCCCTGGCGGCCGGCGCCTATCTGGCCATCAACGGGCAGATGACAGTCGGCGCGATGGTCGCGTCCATGTATCTGTCCCGGAATGTCTTTTATCCGATGGAGCGCTTTCTCCAGCAGATACCCAGCATCATCGAGGCGGTGGCAAACTGGAAGGGCCTCGACAAAATCCTCAAGGCGCCCAGACCTGCCGTCGTTCCGGCCGATGCAGTGCTGGAGGGTACGGCACCGCTCCGCCTGTTGAACGTAACCGTTCGCTCGGCGGGCAAGCGAAAGCTCTTGAGTAACCTCAATCTGGAAGTGGCGCCCGGCTCCTCCGTGCAGATCGTCGGCAACAGCGGCTCTGGCAAGACGGTCTTCGCGGAGGCCCTGATCGGTCGTTGCCCGCGCTCGACCCCAGGCGGGTCATTGCTCGACAAGCAGGCAGGATGCCGAAGGGTAGGCGACATCCTGCTCGGCGTGGTGGACATCGAACGCGTGTCGATTGCGGATGCGGCCAGGACCGTGGGCTACGTGCCACAGCAGATCGCCTTCGTGGCGGGCACCATCGAAGAAAATATCGCGGGCCTGACGAGCGCGCCCGATCAGGACCGGATTGTGCAGATGATGCGGCTGGCGCAGATGCATGACAGGATTCTGGCATTGCCGGAGGGTTACCGTACGCGCATCGATACAGCAGGGAGCATCTTCTCAAAGAGCGAACGCCATCAGCTTGCCCTGGCGCGGGCCCTCTATCCCAATCCGATACTTCTGGTCGTCGATGAGCCCGACCAGACGTTGAGGGAGGGCCTTTCGCGCGGCATGAAAAGCGAAATCGGCAGCTTCCTGGGCAGAGGCGGCATCCTGATCATCTTCAGCCGCCTCGCTCTCAAGACATTCAAGGCGAGCCGACGCTTCACCCTGGAAGAGGGTAGCCTCAGGGAAGTCGAACTGGAGCTTGAGAACGAAGGCAAGGTCATCAGGATACGGCGTGATGATGAAAGCGCTGATGGCCCGGTCCGTGTTCGCAAGGAGTCTGGTGGTGCCGTATGGGGGCCAAAGGCGCCGGGGTCGAACATACCGGTCAATTGAGCCAGGCGGACCCATGTCGGGCGAAGAACAGGTAACGAACTAGCAGCAGCACAATCCACAGGAAGCGAGGCGCCGAAATGGCCGAGGGAGATAAGCCTGATTTTGATGTGTTTTCCGTCCGGGAGCGCGAGGGCGGAAAAGGCAAAGACATCTTCACCAAGATCGGCGTTGCCTACAAGCGTCGGGACGGCGGTGTGGGCATCCTTCTGGACGCCTTGCCGATCAGCCGTCGCGTCGTCGTTCTGCCTCCGCTCGAGCCGGATGGCGAAAAGGGGTGATGCTGCCCGCTGCGGCAGAAAACGTACAGTTGTGTGGCCATAGCGGAGCCATCTCTCCATGCCGCACTCTGGCAAAGGAGGCGCAGTTCGATGAGCGCAATCGTCAGGAAACGTCGATCAGCAAACCCGGAACTCGACAAGAGAAATCGGCGAGCGTGGACTATTCGCAAGCCACTTGGAATTGGCTTGGGCGCCTTGCTTGGTCTGGTCGGCGTCACCTTTGCCTGGGCGACGACCTTCAGCATTTCCGGTGCTGTCATTGGCAAAGGCCAGGTCCAGGCTTCTGCCAATCGCATCGCCGTCCAGCACCCCAGAGGTGGTGTGGTCGCCGAGATCCTCGCCACCGACGGCGACAGGGTGAAAAGCGGTGATGTGGTCCTGAGGCTAGAAAACACCCAGCTCGGTGCGGAACTGGCAGCCACAGAAAGCGGCCTGTTCGAAATTCTGGCAAACGAAGCGCGGCTCGAAGCGGAACTGCAGGATCGGCACGAGGTGGAGCCACAGCCAATCCTGCAGGAGGCCATAAGGAAAAATCCGGAGCTGCAGGACATGTTGCAGCAACAACAGGATCAGCTGGACGCACATTACGAGTCGGTGGCGACCCAGGTCTCGCTGCTCGAAGAGGAAACGCAGCAGATCGATGAGCAGGCCATCGGCGAACAGGCCACCCTCGATGCGAAGGTCGAGGAACTCGCATTGCTTGAAAATGAACTGGCAGTTGCCACCGAAAGCCTCAGCAATGGCCTGATCACCAAGACAGTTGTGACGACCTTTCAGCAGGAGGTCATCGCTGCCAAGGGCGAGATCGGCCGGCTGATGTCCAAGGTCGCCGAGCTCAAGGGAATGGTGTCAGGGCAGCAGCTGAAACTCAACGCCGTTCCGCTCGATGCCAAAAAACTCAGTGCCGACCAGCTGAACCTGCTGCGGCAACAGTCGGCCAAGCTGATCGAAGACCGGAATGCCATTCTATCCAGCATCAGCCAGCTCGACGTCCGCACACCGGTCAGTGGCATGGTGTTCGATTCCCAGGTGCTTGGCCCGCGCTCGATTGTCGAAGCCGCCAAGCCGATCATGTATATCGTCCCTGACGACCAGCCCATGCTGATCGTCGTGCGGGTGGAAGCGATCGACATCGACCAGGTCGAGATCGGCCAGCGTTCAGCGCTGCGTTTCACCACATTCAACCGCCGGGCCACCCCGATGATCGATGGCACCGTAACGGCCATATCGGCCGACGCCTTTACCGACGAACGCACACAGGGCTTCTACTATTACGTCGACGTGGCGCTCGTCGAAGAAGAATTGGTCAAGCTGGGCGATGTGTCGCTCATTTCAGGCATGCCCGTGGAAGCGTTTCTCACCACCGAGAGCCGGTCGCCGGCGAGCTATGTCGTCAAGCCGATCGTCGACTACTTTGCCAAGGCCTTCAGGGACTGAAGGCAATGGGCCGGCAGCGCTTTGGCGACGGCCCATGACGCCCCCGTCAAATCAGCACAGCCTGTCGGACTGGTTGCAGCTGCATGAGCTCAGTCAGGCGACCTGCCGGAGCCTGCTTGACGCCATGCCCCTACGTTCTACCATGTCAGGCTGTTACCGGCGCGCGGCAGAGCCAGATGGCACTGTCATTGATGTCGATACCGCCTGGGGCACCGCGGTTGAGGCGATGCGTGCCTTCTTCCCCGCACAGAAGGACATCATCGATCTCGCCTTCGCAAACACAACGAGGCTGCTGGTCGCCCGACGCCAGGGATCGCGAAAAGCGGTCACGGTGGACAATGGGGCGAATACCTATCCAACCATTCTTTACAGCTTTGCGGGCGAACCTGCCGACCAGCTCGTGCTTGCCCATGAGTTTGCGCATGCGCTGCAAATCGTGGCGAGTGAAGGACGGTTCGTTTCGCCCGTCATGAGAGAGACATGTGCCTTCCTCGGCGAGCATACGCTCCTGGCCCACATTGCGTCGTTGGACGCGATGCAGCACCATTGCCTCACTCAGGTTTGGAACGCTGACAATCAGAAGTATTTCGGCAGTGGCAAAAGGCGGTTGGCCGCGGCCTTGTCGCAACCCGATCAGGCCTACAGCTATGCCTGGAACTATCCGATGGCCCGATATCTCGGCGTTCAAGCGCAGAGCAGGCTCACGCCAACGGACATATGGGCGCTTTTCGAGGGGCATGTGACAGTCGCCGGACTTTTGCGAGACCTGGGTGTGCAGCCCGCATAAAAGCTGCGATCGATGCAAAAAGAAGCCCGGTTTCCCGGGCTTCTTCCTGTTTGGAGCGACCGGACGAATGTCCGGTCGCCTGTGTCAGATGCTGACTAAAGTCAGACCTCTGTTCCGGGCTCGTCGTTCTCGTCGCCCTCATCACCCTCGTCGCTCTCGTCGCCCTCATCGTTCTCGTCGTCTTCGTCCAGCTCGTCGCCCTCGTCACCCTCATCACCCTCGTCGTTCTCGTCGCCTTCATCGTCTTCGTTGTTTTCGTCGCCCTCTTCGCCCTCGTCACCCTCATCGCCCTCGTCGGCTATCTCGTCGCCCTCGTCACCTTCATCACCCTCGTCGTTCTCGTCGCCCTCGTCGTTCTCGTCGTTGGCCTCGTCGTTCTCGTTACCCTCGCCTCCCTCATCGCCCTCGTCACCCTCGTCGTTCTCATCGCCCTCGTCGTCCTCGTTGTCCTCGTCGCTCTCGTCGTTTTCGTTTGCCTCGTCGTCCTCGTTGCTCTCGTCGCCCTCGTCATTCTCGTTGCCCTCGTCGTCCTCGTTGCCCTCGTCATCCTCGTTGTTGCCGCCCGCACCGCCTTCGTCGCCCTCATTGCCCTCGTTATCTTCGTCGGCTCCGGAGTCGGTCTCGTCACCCTCATTGTCCTCGTTGTTCTCGTCGCCCTCGTTGTCATTGTTGAGGTTGTCCTCGTTCCCTTCGTCGCCCTCGTTGCTTTCGTTATCCTCGTCGCCTTCATTAGACTCGTCGTCCTCGTCGGCCTCGTCGCCTTCGTCAGCCTCGTCGTCTTCATCGCCCTCGTCGTCTTCATCGCCCTCGTCGTCCTCGTCACCCTCGTCGTTTTCGTCGCCCTCGTCGCCCTCGTCGCCGATCACATCAGTGTCTTCATCGGTCTCGTCGCCTTCGTCACCTTCATCGCCCTCGTCACCCTCGTCGTTTTCGTCGTCCTCGTTGTCCTCGTCGTTCTCATTGGCCTCGTCGCCCTCGTCATTCTCGTTGTTGTCCTCGTCGTCCTCGTTGCCCTCGTCGCCTTCATCAAACTCGTTGTCCTCGTCGCCCTCGTCGTTTTCGTCGCCCTCATCATCCTCGTCCAGCTCGTCGGACTCATCGCCCTCGTCGTTCTCGTCGCCATTGTTGGGCTCGTCGCCCTCATTGTCCTCGTCGCCCTCGTCATATTCATCGTTCCCGACGTCGGGCTCGTTGCCCTCATCGTTCTCGTCGTTCTCGTCACCCTCGTCGGCCTCGTCGCCCTCGTCGCCTTCATCCTGCTCGTTGCTCTCGTCATCCTCGTCGCCCTCGTCGCCGTAGTTCACCTCGTCGCCTTCGTTATCCTCATTGCTCTCGTCGCCCTCGTCACTCTCGTCAGCCTCGTCACCCTCGTCGGACTCGTCGTCCTCATCGTCCTCGTTGACCTCGTCGTCCTCGTCGCCTTCATCGCCCTCGTCGGCCTCATTGCCCTCGTCGGACTCATTGCCCTCATCGTTTTCGTCGCTCTCATCGCCCTCGTCGGTGTTTCCGACGGCGCTTTCGTCGCCTTCATCACCTTCGTCGGCTTCATCGGCCTCGTCGCCTTCGTCGCTTTCGTCGCCCTCGTCGCCCTCGTCACCCTCGTCACCCTCGTCGGCCTCGTTGCCCTCATTGTCTTCGTCGTTTTCATTAGCCTCATCGCCCTCGTCGCCCTCGTCAGCCTCGTCGTCTTCGTCGGCTTCATCGCCTTCGTCGCCTAGACCGCTCTCATCGCCCTCATTGCCCTCATCGTCCTCGTCGTTTTCGTCGGCCTCGTCGCCCTCGTTATTCTCGTCGTTCTCATCGGTTTCGTCGCTCTCGTCGCCCTCATTGCCCTCGTCGTCATTGTCCGGCTCGTTGCCCTCGTCGCCTTCATTGCCCTCGTCGCCATCATCGGGCTCATCGCCCTCGTCATTCTCATTGCCCTCATCGTTCTCGTCGTTCTCGTTGGATTCGTCGCTTTCGTTGCCTTCGTCGTTTTCGTCGTTCTCGTTGCCCTCATCACCTTCGTTGTCTTCGTCGCCTTCATTGAAACTGAGGGGCGCGAACAGGTCGTTGGCGCCGAACAGATCCACGATCGCCTCAAACGGATCGTGGCCGATTTCCAGAGCGGCGATGAGCGCCTCCGAGACGTCATGCACCGCGATGTCACTCTTAGACATTTTGAGCTTCTCCAATGGAACGCGGCCACCGGCGGGATTGCCAATGGCGACGTCCTTCAATGCTGTTTTAAGAGTGGCCGGCCTACACTGGACCGAACCTGGATGAGTAACCAGGCAAGTTGATCTATAAGATCAACCGACTGTTGCGATGTTCATGGCACGTGCACACGGCTCGACACCCTGGGGGTCAAGCAACGTTCCCAATGGCCGTGCAGATCAACATCGTCCAACCATACTGTTATTTTCCGAAGAAGGCTGGTGTCCGCGGAAAAGAGGAGACTCACTGCCCCTCTGTTTTCACGATAGCGTTATTAACCATAGGTTGCAAGAAGGCTGAAGTTGAACAATTGTCGCAAATTCACCTAGATTGCCTCACTACATTCACACGTGGCGCTCATCCCGCCTCTCGATAAGTAAACGACGAAGTAATCGTCTGATGAACAGGCTTTCGCCTCGGAGGGAGCGGGGAGATGCAAACCGTGAATGGCCGGGGGAACCGGCATGGTGCCGCCGGCGGGTGCTCGGGATTGTTGGGACTGGCCACAGCTGTGCTCGGCTATAGCCTGCTGGTTGGTTTGGCCGTAGCCGAACCCTTGTTCGAGAATTCGGTGGTGTCAAACGACATCGACTTCATCATGGCCAGCGATCCGGCCGTACCAGCCTGCTTGCGCTACCTTGGTCAGGCCGAGCAGGAAATGCCCGGCGCGCTGGACAGCGACAAGCTGATGGCCTCGGACGTCTATCAGTTTGAAGTGACTTTTTTGGACCAGAGCCAAGTCGGCATCTGGGTCCACCCCTCGGTAGGGTCGAAACCAGATGCGGAAAATTTCGCGGGCCTTCTGCTTGGGCCCCTGGGGCGACTGCCGGCCATCATGCGGCAACGGCTGTCGCATGTCGTTGTCCATTCCGGCTACCACGCCGCCTTCGCCGAACATCTCGGCCACTTCTTTGTTCTTTACGCCGACAACATCCAGGCCCGCATCGGTACTCATGATCTCGAAGAGACGGTGTTTCACGAGTCGGTGCATGCGACGCTCGATGCCGACTGGTCGCAGAGTGCGGAATGGCTGCAGGCCCGGGAGTCCGATGGTCAGTTCATCACCGATTATGCAGCAGAAAAGCCCGAGGGTGAGGATCTCGCCGAAACCGCGCTTTTCGGCCTGACCTATCTACGGCACCGCGAACGTCTCCCCCTAGACGTGGTTGGCCGCATGGAAACCTTGGTTCCCGCCCGGCTGGCCGTGCTGCAGACGATCTTCAGCGCCGCGGAGCCAGAATTGTCCGGCGCCCAACCCCTTGAAGACTGCATAGCGCCATAACACGAGCGAGCTCTTGTTCAAGCGGTATTCAAGAACTTATTTCGGTAGGCTTTCGCGTTACTTTGATAGTTCAAATAAGTAACTACAGCGACCGGAAGTCGACCTTGAATTTCGAGGAAAGCTGATCAATAGTCACTGCGGCGATTTTTGTGAGGAGAGGCACGAAAAGTGGCCGATGGACTTCAAAAACCGACGCAGCTGTCGTCCAACTGCCTATGCGTGGCCGCGGTCCTACGCATGAACGGGCTTCGGCCGACGCGCCAGCGCCTCGCGCTTGGCGAGCTGCTGCTTGCTGGTTCACATCGCCATGTCAGTGCTGAGCAGTTGCATGGCGAAGTTCAGGAAGCCGGGGTCGATGTCTCCCTCGCAACGGTCTACAACACGCTGCACCAGTTCCAGAAAGCCGGGCTTCTCCGCCAGGTGGCCGTTGATGCGGCCCGGTCATACTTTGACACCGATACTTCGGACCACCATCACTTCTACCTCGAGCACGAACAGCGCGTGATCGACATTCCCCCAAACGCCATCGTGCTGCAGTGCTGGCCAATAGCACCGCAAGGCATGAGGGTGACGCATATCGATGTCGTGGTCCGCGTCACCAAGACCTCGACCATCCAGGAACAGGGATAGCTGACGCCAATATTGATCAGCAACTTCGGCCCGACGAGCCATTCAGCTATTCGGCGTTTCCGATCTGGTCGCCCGCGACGGTGACATTCTCAAAAGCATAGCGCCAAGGATTGCGGCGGTCACCGATCCGGCGAGAACGCCGAGCTTGACTTCATCCTGCAGCATCTGCGCGCCGGGGAACGCCAGAAGGCCGATAAACAAGCTCATGGTGAAACCTATGCCACAAAGGATCGACACACCGTAAAGCTGACGCCAGGAGGCATACATCGGCAATTCGGCCCAGCCAGCCCGGATGACTAGCACCGATGCTGCAAATACCCCTAGCTGCTTGCCAACCAGCAGTCCCAGCGCGACACCCAGAGACACCGGATCAAGCAGCGACTGCAGGCTCATCCCGGCAAAGGACACGCCGGCATTGGCGAAGCCGAAGATCGGCACAATGATGAAGGTAGTCCAGGGCTGGATGGCATGTTCGAGTTGGTTGAGCGGGGACTGCATGTCGTAAGGCCGCGTCGGGCTGGGCCGCAACGGAATGGTCAGCGCCAGCACCACACCGGCCAGCGTGGCATGCAGGCCCGACAGCAAGACCACGAGCCAGAGAGCAAATCCCAGGATGAGATACGGCAAAAGGTTCATCACCCGAAGCCGGTTCAGCGCCACCAGCAGGGCGATCAATGCTGCTGCACCGATCAGCGCCAGTGTGTTGAGCGAAGTGGTATAGAACAGGGCTATGATGATCACTGCGCCAAGATCGTCGATGATGGCCAGCGCGGTGAGAAAGACTTTGAGCGAAGTTGGTACGCGCTTGCCGAGCAGAGAAAGCACCCCCAAAGCGAAGGCTATGTCCGTTGCAGCTGGAATAGCCCAGCCACCTGAGTGCCCTCCGTCTCCCAGGTTGAAGGCGAGAAAAATCAAGGCAGGAACAGCCATGCCCCCCAGCGCTGCGCTCCCTGGCAATATGCGGCGCGACCAGGTGGAGAGTTGACCATCGAGGACCTCGCGTTTGATCTCGAGTCCCACCATCAGGAAGAACAGGGTCATCAGCCCGTCATTGATCCAGTGCAGCACGGAAAGGCCGCCGACATGGACGTGCAGGGCTTCGAAATAGGCTTCGGCCAACGGCGAGTTAGCGATCAGGATGGCCAAGGCAGCAGCCAGCATCAGCACAATGCCGCCTGATGCCGAATTGTCGAGGAAGCTACGAATGATGGATATGGGTCGGCTGCGGACCGCTGGCGGCAAAGACATGCGTCTTCCTCCTTGCGAGAGGTTAAAACAGATCTCCGTGGATTTTGGGAAGCCCAAGGCACCGCAGCACGCGCCGTGAGCAAGCTAGCCTTCAGTGGACGGCTCGCCAAGCGATTTCGTCCCGCAATGCCGTCGCTGGTTCGATATTTCGTCAAGGCCAATGGAGCGAGTCGGGGTTGTTCCACGTTCTCAGGGATCGCAGGAGGAAACGCGATGTACGAGAACACCGAAAAATTCGTGGACATGGACTTCGAGCAGCGAGTCCGCCAGGCCGCCTATCATCTGTGGGAAGACAATGGCCGGCCCAACGGGCGGGAAACGGATTATTGGTTCCAGGCTCTCGAGACGTTGCTGCGGGAACGCGGCCAAGCGCCGGGCGATCGTTCGCCGGAACCCGGCGACGAGCCGAGGCACTGACCCGGCATCGGTGATGCCGATCCCTGGCGCTGTTCCCGACGAGACTGGCACCAGTTTCACGGTCTGGGCAGAGGGTCGCCAGACGGTCACGGTAGAGATCGAAGGTCACGGTGAAACGGCGCTGATGCCGCAGAGTGACGGCTATTTTCACGCCCATGTTGCGGGTGTGCGGCCGGGAGCGCGATATGGTTTTCGTGTCGACAATGGTCCCGTCCTGCCGGACCCTGCGTCCCGCTGCCAGCCGGACGGCAATGCGGGGTGGTCAGCCGTTCAGTCGAGCGCCTATGCGTGGACCGATGAGAATTGGCGTGGCCCGGGTCATTTCGATCATCTGATCTACGAGTTGAATGTCGGCACGTTCACTGGGAATGGCACCTGGGATGCGGCAACGCGACGCCTCGAGCATCTGCATGAGCTCGGCGTCAGCATCATCCATCTGATGCCTGTGGCCACCTTTGAGGGTGCCTTTGGCTGGGGCTACGACACAACGCTGCCTTACGCACCCTTTGCGCCCTATGGCACGCCAGACGAGATGCGCGCTTTCATCGACAGGGCCCATGCCCTTGGCCTCGGCGTCATCCTCGATGTTGTCTACAACCATGTTGGCATGGGCGGACATTTCGAGGCCTATAGTTCACACTACCTCACCGACCGGCACGTTACCGAATGGGGCAAGAGCTTCAATTTCGACGGCGTATCCTCCGGGCCGGTGCGCGATTTCATTTCCGGCAACGCGGCCTATTGGGTGCGTGACTTTCATATCGATGGCTTGCGGCTCGATGCGACCCAGGCCCTGATCGACGACAGCGACACCCATATCATCGCCGAGATCGTTTCGGCGGCGCGGGCAGCAGCGGGGCATCGGTCAATCTATGTCCTGGGTGAAAACCAGCCGCAGGATCGGCGACTGGTCGAGCGGCCGGCGGACGGCGGATACGGGCTGGATGCCTTGGCGAGCGACGACTTTCAGCACGCGGCGCGGGTCGCCGTCACTGGCCACAATGATTTCTACTACCGGGACTACCTTGGTACGCCGCAGGAACTGGTTTCGGCGCTCAAGCACGGCTTTCTCTACCAGGGCCAGCGTTCGGACATGCGGAATACGGTTTATGGTACCGACAATCTCGATACGCCGGCCGACCGCGTGGTGCATTTTCTCGAAAATCATGACCAGGTTGCCAATTCGGCCCAGGGGTTGCGGTTGTCGCGTTTGATTGCGCCGGAGCGGCTGCGCGCCATAACCGCGTTGTTGCTGCTCGGACCGCAGACGCCCTGTCTGTTCCAGGGGCAGGAATTCGGCTCCACGCGGGCGTTCTCCTATTTCCTGGGCGTGACGGGCGATGCTGCACGAGCGGTGGCAGATGGTCGGCGAGAGTCCCTGAGCAACTTTTCCAGCGTGACCGATCCCGAGATGTCGGTGCGCCTGCCCGATCCATCGGCGCCCGACACATTTCTTGCCAGCAAGCTCGACTGGCCGGAGCTTGATCGCAATCGAGGGGTTCTGGCGCTGCATCGTGATCTGATCGCGTTGCGCCGTGCCGACCGCGCCTTTTCGCAACGCCATCGACGCCGGATCGACGGGGCGGTGATTTCCGACAGTGCGCTGCTCATCCGCTATCTCACCGAGACAAGCGCCGACCAGCGGCTATTGCTGCTGAACCTGGGGCGCGACCTCAATATCGGTGTCGTCGCCGAACCCCTTCTGGCGCCGCCCGGCGGACAGAAGTGGGTATTGCAATGGTCGAGCGAGCACCCCGACTATGGCGGGGCTGGACGCCGAGCGTTCGACACCGACAAGTTTTCGGTGCTGCCCGGCAATACGGCCATTCTCTTGAGGCCAGAGGTGCGTGGCTGAGCAGAGGCACGGCCGCTCACCCAGACCCCGACCAGCAAATCATGCGCCTTGCCACGGCCAGCTGCGGTCCGGTGGAAGGCCGTCACCAGAATATAGGCCATCCAGCCAAGTTCGATCATCCAGACTAAGGGACCGAGTTCCCGGACCGGGGCAGCGCCACATGGCCGGCAATGGTCCCAGCTTCGATCCGTCTTGTGAACAGCGTGTTTATCACAGTCGATTAATTGTGGGGCAATCGGGGTTTACTAAGTTCCGCCGCGGGAGCATTGAGGGGCAAAGCGCTGCTTTGGGAGGACCGCGCAACCGTAAAGCCGGAGCTTCCACGTGTCAGACATCCCTTCCCCCCTCTCATTCATCGCCAAGGCCTGGCTGATCCTCCTGGGGATCGTGCTGTTGCTGGCTGGTCTCGCCTTTGCCGGCGGCGGTGCCCGCCTCGTGCAGCTGGGCGGCAGCTGGTATTTCCTCGCTGCCGGCATTGCCATCGTGGTTTCGGCCATTCAGATCTTTCGGCGCAAGCCCTCGGGCGCGGTGCTCTTCGTCCTGGTGTTCCTCGCCACGATCCTCTGGGCCGTGTGGGAGGCAGGCATTGATTTCTGGCCGCTGATCTCGCGCCTCCTCGCCATGTCGGTGGGTGCCGTCGTCGTGCTGCTGACACTGCCGCTGTTGTGGCGTGCCCAGGGGCAATCGGCCAGGCGGCTGGCCGCCTATTTCCCGGCGGCTGTGATTGCGATTGCGGCAGCGGCTGGCTTTGCCGGCATGTTCGTGCCCCATGCCACTGTTTCGGCAACCGGTGCTGGCCCAGAGCTGACGGCGGTTGCGCCTGGTGGCGAGCAGCAGAACTGGGAGCATTATGGCAATGATGCTGGCGGCTCCCGTTTCGTGGCGCTTGACCAGATCAACCGCGACACGGTCAAGGATCTCGAAGTCGCCTGGACCTATCGCACCGGCGATACGCCGATCAGCCCAGGTGCAAATGGCGCCGAGGACCAACAGACCCCGCTCCAGGTGGGCGACAAGGTTTTCCTCTGCACCCCACACAACAATGTCATCGCGCTTGACGCCGACAGCGGTGCGGAGCTGTGGAAGACCGAAGTCAACGCCGAGTCCTCGGTGTGGATGCGCTGCCGTGGCCTCGCCTATTTCGACGCCAATGCTCCGCTCGAACAGCCGACCATTGCCAATTCGACGCCGGTGACACCGGTATCTGTGGCTGCCGGTGCGCTCTGCGAACGCCGCGTGCTGATGAATACAATTACCGCCCAGCTGATCGCGCTGGATGCCGATACCGGCGCCTTCTGCCCGGACTTCGGCACCAATGGCCGCGTCGATCTCAAGATCGGCATGGGCGATGCGCCCGATCCGCAATATGTGCTGACCTCGGCGCCGACGCTAGCGGGAACCACGGTCGTTGTTGGCGGCCGCGTTGCCGACAATGTCAGTGAAAACATGCCGGGTGGTGTGATGCGCGGCTTCGACGTGGTTACCGGTGCGCTGCGCTGGGCCTTCGATCCGGGCAACCCGGCGATCACCCTGCTGCCGCCGCCTGGCGAGAGCTATACCCGCAGCACGCCCAATGTCTGGGCCTCCATGTCCTATGATCCGGCCATGAACACCGTCTTCATGCCGGTGGGCAGCCCGTCGGTCGACCTGTGGGGTGCCGATCGCACCGTGCTCGACCACAAGTACGGCGCGTCGGTGCTGGCGCTCGATGCCACCACGGGTCGCGAGAAGTGGGTTTATCAGACGGTCCATAATGACCTCTGGGATTTCGACGTGCCGATGCAGCCGACCCTGTTCGATTTCACGGCCGAGGATGGCACTGTAACGCCGGCGCTGGTCGTCGGCACCAAGGCTGGCCAGCTCTATGTGCTGGACCGCCTGACTGGCCAGCCGCTGACGGCAGTGGAGGAGTTCCCGGTCAAGCCTGGCACCATTCCCAACGAGCCCTATGCCCCGACACAGCCCAAGTCAGTCGGCATGCCACAGATCGGCGCACAGACGCTGACTGAGGCGGACATGTGGGGCGCCACTCCGTTCGACCAGCTGTTCTGCCGCATCTGGTTCAAGTCCATGCGCTACGATGGACTCTACACTGTTCCCGATACCGACGTGTCGCTGAGCTTTCCCGGTTCGCTGGGTGGCCTCAACTGGGGCGGCCTGTCCTATGATCCGAACAGCCAGTATCTGTTCGTCAACGACATGCGTCTCGGTCTGTGGATCCAGATGTTTGAAGCTGCGCCAACCGACGCGGTGGCCGATGGTGGCGAATCCACCAACACTGGCATGGGCCTCGTGCCGATGCAGGGCACGCCCTATGCGGTCAACAAGAACCGCTTCCTGTCGCCGCTCGGCATTCCTTGCCAGGAACCGCCCTTCGGCACCATGACCGCCATCGACATGCAGACCCAGCAGATCGCCTGGCAGGTGCCAGTCGGCACGGTGCAGGATACTGGTCCGCTGGGCATCAAGATGGGCCTGCCGATCCCGATCGGCATGCCGACACTGGGCGGTACGCTGGCAACCCAGGGCGGCCTGGTGTTCATCGCCGGCGTGCAGGATTATTACATCCGCGCCTATGACACCGCGACCGGTGCCGAAGTGTGGAAAGCCCGCCTGCCAGTCGGCAGCCAGGGCGGACCGATGAGCTACCGCTCGCCGACCACGGGCAAGCAATATGTGGTCATCTCGGCCGGCGGTGGCCGCCAGTCGCCAGATCGCGGCGACTATGTGATCGCCTACGCGCTTCCCGACTGATCTATCAAACGCCGCGGCTCCTGCTGCGGCGTTTTTCTTTCCGGGATTACGGACCCGGTTCGGTGAGGGTCTGCATGGCGTCGGCATCGCGGCGCGGTGGCGCGCCGAAGAAGCGCTTGTATTCGCGCGAGAATTGCGAGGCGCTTTCATAGCCGACGGCATAGGCCACGGTGGCCGCTTCGGCCCGTTCGGTGATAAGTCGGCGCCGGGCCTCATGCAGGCGGATGTGCTTTTGATATTGCAGGGGGCTGACGCCGGTGACCGCCTTGAAGCGGCGGTGGAAGACCGATGCGCTCATGCCGGCGACCGCCGCCATGGCATCGACGCTCACCGGATTGGCGTAATGCTGCTTGATCCATCCCATGGCGCGCCGGATATGGGAGAGACGAGAGTCTGCCCCGGCAATCTGACGTAGCAATCCGCCCTGCGGGCCCATCAACAGGCGGAAGATCAATTCGTGCTCGAGATGGGAGGCCATGACCCGTATTTCCTCGGGACGGTCAAGCAGTCCGGCGAAGCGCCGCCAGGTTTCGAGCAGGGCCGGACTGGCTTTGGTGACGCCAAAACCTGACTGCAGGGGCGGTTCGGCATGGCCCGACATGTCGAGCAGAAGTCTCGAGATGACCGCGGGATCAAGCAGCAGATTGAGCGCGAGATAGGGCTCGTCGGTGGTCGCCTGGCAGACCTGGCCCATGGCGGTCAGCTCGGCCGCGACGACGATATACTCTCCGGCGCCATATTCGAGAACGTTGTCGCCGATGAAGGTGCGCTTGCGGCCCTGCAGGACAAGGCAGACCACGGGCTCGTAGATGAGGCCTGCGGCCGGGGTCTGGCCATCGACACGATAGGCCAGGACGCGCGGCAGCGCGGGATTGTGCCGGCCGGCGTGGCGCAGGGCGATGTTGCGGATATCGTCGAAGTCACTCATGGCCGTATCCGATATCGCTTGCCTCAAAAGGTCAAGGGATCGGCAGGATCAGGCAATCATTCGGGACCATCAGGCATGCGGTTCGGCGGCTAGCGCTCCTACCTATTGGCAGCAACAGCAGAAAGGCTATCAGCATGGACAAGCGCATATTGGGCAGGAACGGGCCGGAGGTTTCGGCGATCGGCTATGGCGCGATGGGGTTTCACCTCGCCTATGGTTCGGCAGATACGCAGGCGGGGCTCGACCTCATCAAACGTGCCTATGACCTGGGCGTGACCTTCTTTGACACGGCCGAACTCTACGGCTGGGGCGAGAACGAGAAATTCATCGGGCAGGCGGTCAAGGAGTTTCGCGATGATATTGTCATCGCTACAAAATTCGGCTTCACCATCGAGAACGGGCAGTATGGCGTCAATAGCCAGCCGAGCCATATTCGCCAAGTTGCCGAGAACAGCCTGCGGTATCTGGGTGTCGAGCAGATCGATATTTTCTATCAGCATCGCGTCGATCCGAACGTGCCGATCGAGGATGTGGCTGGGACGGTCAAGGACCTGATCGCCGAGGGAAAGGTGAAGTATTTCGGTCTCAGCGAGGCTGGGCCGCAGACCATCCGCAAGGCGCATGCCGTGCAGCCGGTGACGGTGCTGCAGACGGAGTATTCGGTTTTCGAGCGCGAGGTCGAGGCCGTGTTGCCGACGACGCGAGAGCTGGGCATCGGCTTTGTGCCCTATTCGCCGCTCGGGCGTGGCTTTCTGACGGGCAGTGTCAAGCCGGCCGCGGAATATGAAGAGAGCGACATGCGCCGCTTCGATCCGCGCTGGCAGCCGGGCAATTTCGAGAAAAATCTTGAGGCGGTGCGCCAACTTGAAGAGCTGGCCAAGAGCAAGAACGCGACAGTGTCGCAGCTTGCACTCGCCTGGCTGCTGGCCCAGGGCGACGACATCGTGCCCATTCCTGGTACCCGGCGGATCGCGCGGCTGGAGGAAAATATCGGTGCGGCCGAGCTTGTCCTGTCGGCAGAGGATCTGGACCGGATCAAGCAGGTGCTGCCCGACGGCGCGTTTGGTGCGCGCTATGCCGGGGACATGGTGCCGACCTGGATCTGAGGAAACGGCGGCGCTATGGCGCCGCCAATCCTCAATTATTGCCGTAACAGGACGCGGACGCCGGCCTGCTCGACCACGTTTACCCAGCCGGAGGCGTCAAATTCCAGCACGCGTTGATGACCCGGCGACAGGTCGGCCAGCACCGCAAGCATGCTGGACGACTTCTTACGGTTGAACTTCAAAATGCTGGCGGGAGCCTGAACGGGCTCGTAGCTGCCCTCCAGGAACAGGTCCGGGAGACGTCTGCGGAGTTGCAGCAGCGATTGGGTGACGAGGAGTTTTTCGCGGTCGGGCGCCGACGGGTCCGCGAGCCGATGTGCCAGATGGGTGAAGTCGAGCGGTCGGCGATTGTCGGGATCGACAAAACTCTGCTCCCAGTCCTCGGCGCCGCGATAGATGTCGGGGATGCCGGGGATGGTGAGCTTGAGCACGGTCTGGATCAGCGCCTTGCGCTTAGCAGTGATAAGGAAGAGCTGACGGTCGGCGAGGAAGCGGGTGATGAAGGGCTGGCATTGCAGCGCTTCGGCGACGAAGCGCTCGATATTTTTTTCATGCTGCGAATTATTGAAATTCCAGTCGGTGAACTGGCGGGCTTCGCGGGCAGACTTGAGCATGGCGCCGGTGAGGCGGTCGGCCAGGTCGGTGGCGGGTTCGACGATGGGCCAGCCGCCGAGCAGGAGCTGGAAGAAGAGATAGAGTTCATTAGGCTGGAGGCCGGTGATGCTTTCACGGGTCAGCAGGTCGCGCCATGCCACGACGCTGGAGGACCATTGGGCGGGATGGTCGGCCATGGTGCTGATGACGGCGCGGATGTCTTCGCCACGCTTGGTGTCATGGGTCGAGGTGGAAATCATGCCGAGCGGGGTTTCGGCGAGGCGGCGCCGATTGGCATCATGAAAGGCGGCGATGCTGACCGAGAAGCGGTCGGGATGGGCGCCGACCTCGTTGAGCGCCACAAGGCGGTTGTAGCGATAGAGCGCGGTGTCCTCAAGACCCTTGGCCATCATGGGGCCGGAATATTGCTGGAAGCGGCCGATGACTTTGGCCACCAGCGCCGGATCATAGGCGTGGCTCAGGCCCAGACAGAACAGGTTTTCGAGGAAATCGTATGTGGCGGGGCGATCCTGCAGGCGTGAGCGGCGGGCCATGGCAATGGCACGGCCGATCTCGCGCCGGTCCCGAGCGGTCGAGCCGGCGTCGTCGATATAGGTGCGATAGACCGAGAGGTGGGCGATGACTTCGCGGACGGCGCGGCGCAGACCGAGCGTCGTGAGGTCAGCCGTTGCGGGCACGGACCAGGCGAGGTCCGTCAGCAGGCCGGAGAGGGTGGAGAGTTCGGCCGCCAGTTCATTGTCCATGATGCGCAGCTTGCAGGCATAGGTCTCGTCTTCGGGCGCGGTCAGGGGGCCGATGAAATCGGCATAGGTTTTGGTGAGGGCGGGTTCTGCTTCTGCGGCCACGAGGGTGCGGGTGAGAAGGGCGCCGACTTCATAGCCGGTGGTGCCCTCGATGGGCCAGGACCGGCGCAGCCTTTCATGCGGCGCGAGGATTTTCTCGACCACGAGATAGGAAAGCTTTGGCGCATGGGCGCGCAGGGTCTCTAGGTAACCCTGCGGGTCGAGCAGGCCATCGATATGATCGATGCGCAGGCCGTCGATGAGGTCGTCCTCGATGAGCTGCAGGATGAGCTGGTGGCTATGGGCGAAGACATCGGGGCGGTCAACGCGGATGCCCGCCAGATCGGAATTGACGAAGAAGCGGCGGTAATTGATCTCGTCGCCGGCCGTGGCGTAATGGGCGGCGCGCCAATGCTGCGCTGCCATCAACTCGTCGAGTGCGGCCCGGCCGGATGGGCCGGAAAGAGCCGCGATTGTGGCTTCGGTAGAGCCATAGTGTTGCTGCAGGGACTTTTCAGTTTCCGGGCTGAGCGGCAGCTTGTGTTCGCCATGGGCCCAGACGGAGAGGCCGTCTGCATCGGCCCGGAGTTCGAAATCGCCATCGGCGAGGCATTGTGCGTGGCTCTTGCCCAGGAAGGGGACCAGGATCTTGCCCTTGAGAGCGTCACACGGGGGCATCCAGTCGATGTCGAACCAATCGGCATAGCGGCTGGTCTTGCCGTGCTTCAAGACATCGAGCCAGAGCGGATTAGCGGCGCCGCCGACGCCCATGTGATTGGGCACGAAGTCGAGAAGCACGCCCATGTCGCTTGCCCGCAGCGCCGTGACCAGGGCGCGGAACTCCTCCAGCGTGCCAAGCTCGGGATTGATCCTTGTGTGATCCACCGTGTCATAGCCATGCGTGCTGCCGGGGCGGGCCATCAGGATGGGCGAGAGATAGGCGTGGCTGACGCCCAGTTCGACCAGGTGGGGAATGACCGCCTGCGCATGAGCGAAGGTGAAGTCCTTGTTGAGCTGCAGACGATAGGTGGCGCGTAGCGGGAACAAAAGGGCCTCGATGATGGGGGTGGGTTTCGATTGCGGACAAGAGACAGGGCGGGGTGGGTCGCCATGTGCCGAGGCAACGCTGGAGGGGCCAAGTCGCTCCACGCGGCGGTCTATTTCGGCCTGGGTGCTGCTCACGACATTGCGACGGTCGCGCGGGGCGGGAGCGCTGCAGTGGCGTTGAAGACGCCGGCCAGACCGCCTATGTGTGGGCCATGCCCCGTATCGCCAAGAAGAAGATCGAACGTCCGCAGATCGTCAGGGAATGGACGCTGCCGGCTGCAGCAACGCTCGGTTCATCGGTGCGGGTGAAGGGCATTTTGCTCGAAATCCGCGCGAAGCTGCCAGCCGCGCTGAAAAAAATGCTCGATGTGCGGGCCAGCGTGCTCATCCTCAGCATGGACGAGGATGCCGAGGGTGATTTCCGCAAGGCCTGCGTCATTGTCGACAAGACCCTCGATGGCATCGAGGACCTGCCGGTCATTCCGCGGGAGATCGAGGATATCCTGACGATCAAGACCAGCGAGCGCCATCGCTGGCTCAAGGATGGGCGCCTGCCGAGCGCGGGAACGCGGACGGTCAAGCTGCGCGGACGGGCCAAGAAGATTACCTTCCACGTGTTCGATCCGCGCCGGGTGGAGGAGTTGCTCGACGGCGAGGCCATTGCCAGTTGGCGCGAGGAAGATGCTGCGACGGCGGCAGAAAACCGGCGGCGGGCGACATGGAAGGCAAAGCTCGCGCGGTCGCAGAAGAGTGCCGAGGTCGAAGCCCCGGCAGAGAGTGGTATGGAGGAAGGGCCGCGGCCCAAGCT
Source organism: Candidatus Devosia phytovorans (assembly GCA_029202405.1). NCBI lineage: Bacteria > Pseudomonadati > Pseudomonadota > Alphaproteobacteria > Hyphomicrobiales > Devosiaceae > Devosia > Candidatus Devosia phytovorans. The sequence goes on from CP119312.1 coordinate 4,016,601, forward strand.
GGTGGGCTGGGAAGAGTTCGAGCGCGACGGGCTGCTGCGCTAGGACCAACCGGCATTCAACTGATGCTGGCCTGCAAACGCCAGTTTTCTGCGCTTCCGGTGCTCACGTACCCAAACGTACGCTGCGCTCCGGTGCTCGAAAACCGTCATTTTCGGCTCAGCCTGAGTTGAATGTTGGTCGGTCGCAAGTGCGGCGCCATGGGACTGGGCTGTCCCATGGCTTAACTGAGCAATGCTGTTACTTCAGCATGGCCTGGAAGGCGCGGTAGCTGTCCTTGGGCTGGCGATCCAGCGTTTCGGGATCCATGCCGACGATGCCGAACTTGGGCATCCAGCCCTCAGCCCATTCAAAATTGTCGATCAGCGTCCAGGCGATATAGCCGCGCAGGTCGACGCCCTGCTTTTTGGCTTCGATCATCGCGGCGAAGTGACGGTCGAAGAAGCTGATGCGCTTGGCCTCGTCGAGTTCGGAAGCGCCATTTTCGGTGACATAGATCGGCAGGCCCGGATAGCGGGTGGAAACGCGGACCAGGAATTCGGTGAGCGCTTCGGGAATGACTTCCCAGCCAACATGGGTCTTTTCCAGCGGGCCGCGGGCCTGGGTGAAGGGGAAGACCGGCACCTTTGGATCGGCGGTGTAGAGGAAGCGCGTATAGTAGTTGATGCCGACCCAATCGAGAGGCTGGTTGAGCGTGGGCATGTCGTCGCGCCAGTTTTTCGGCAGATGCGGCTCGAGGATGTCGGTAACCTTTTCCGGATAGCTGCCCTTGAGCACGCCATCGAGGAAGAACTGGTTGAAGATGGCATCGCCCAGAGCGGCCGCTTCCACGTCCTCCGGCTTGTCGCTGGCCGGATCGCATTTTTCCATGTTGACCACGATGCCGAGCTTGTCGTTGGTGCCGACCTCGCGCATGGCCTTGATGCCTAGGCCATGAGCCAGCAGCACGTGGTGCATGGCGCGGGCGGTGGCGCGCACGTCGCGATAGCCGGGAGCATGGGCACCGAGGAAATGGCTGAGCACGGTGATGCACCAGGGCTCGTTGAAGGTGGCGATGCTTTCGAGGCGGCTGCCGAATTTTTCGGCAGCGATGGCGGCATAGTCGGCGAAGGCGTGGCTGGTGTCGCGGTTCATCCAGCCGCCACGATCCTGCAGGGCGCTGGGCAGGTCCCAGTGGTAGAGCGTGGCAAGCGGCTTGATATTGCGCTCGAGCATGCCGTCGATCAGGCGATCGTAAAAATCAAAACCCTTCTGGTTGAGCGCGCCGGTGCCCTCGGGGATCAGGCGCGACCAGGAGAAGGAGAAGCGATAGGCGTCAAAACCGCCGTCGCGGATCAGGTCGAGATCTTCGGCCCAGCGATTGTAGTGGTCGCAGGCCACGTTGCCATTGCCAAAATCGCGGGTATTGCCGGGCGTATTGGCAAAGGTGTCCCAGATGGAGGGGCCGCGACCATCGGTCTGGCCGCCCTCGATCTGATGGGCCGCCATGGCCACGCCGAAGAGGAAGTCGGGGCCGAAATCGGTACGCTTGTGGGTAAACATGGTGCGTCCTTGATGGGTGAACGGTAAAAAAGAGGCTCCCCGGTCGGGGACCGGGGAGCCAGCTCCCGCTCCGCAAAGGGAGGCGCGGGCGGAAGCGTGAGCGTCAGACGACCTTGGCGATGATCGCCTTGAGCAGGTCCATTTCTTTGCCACTCAGGTCGGTCAGCGGTGGGCGTACCGGGCCGGCCTTGCGACCGCGGGCTTCGAGGCCTGCCTTGATGATCGAGACGGCATAGCCCTTCTTGCGGTTGCGCAGCTCGACCAGGGGGAAGAAGAAGTCCTTGAGGATCTGGTCGGTGGTTGGCTTGTCGCCAGCGCGCAGGGCCGCATAGAACTTCTGGGCCAGCTCGGGCACGAAGTTGAAAACAGCCGAGGAATAGGTGGTGACGCCGGCCGAGAAATAGGCCTGGGCATAGAGCTCGTGGGTCGGCATGCCGCCGATATAGACGAGGCGATCGGCCAGCTTGGTGGTGATCTCGATGACGCGGTCAACTTCGCCGTGACCGTCCTTGAAACCGATCAGGTTGGGGCACTGGTCGGCCAGGCGCTGCATGCTGTCGGCGGTGAGCAGGATATTGTCGCGGTTATAGACGACGACGCCGATGCCAACGGCATCGCAGACGGCCTTCACATGGGCGATGAGGCCGGCCTGTTCGGCAAACATCAGGTAGGGCGGCAGCAGCAGGATGCCATCGGCACCGGCAGCTTCGGCAGCCTTGGCCATTTCGACGGCCATGGCGGTGCCATAGGCGGCGCCCCCGAGGATCGGGGTCTTGCCGGCATGGGCCTTGGCGACTTTGGTGACGCGGGCCACTTCGTCGGGGGTCAGCGAGAAGATTTCGCCGGTGCCGCCAGGAGCGAAGAGCGCTGCGGCACCGAAGCCGTCGAGCCAGTCGATATGGGCGATATAGGCCTCTTCATCGAACTTGAGATCGGCCGTGAAGGTGGTGATCGGGAAAGACAGCAGTCCACTGCCGAGCGCGGCCTTGACTTCGTTGGGAGTCATAAAATCGGTCCTGAGAGAGGGATCAGTAGGTTTCGAGGGCCTGCAGCAGCGCGGCGGTGTAGCCGTAGCAGTAGGCAAAGGCGACGCCCTGCGGGTCACGGCCGGAAATGGCGGGCACGTGATCGGGCATGATCATGTATTTGTAGCCGACTTCCTTGTAGACCTTGAGCGAGGCGGCCATGTCCATGTCGCCTTCGTCCGGGAAGGTTTCCATGAAGCTCAGCTTGTGGCCGCGGATGTTGCGGAAGTGCAGGTTGAAGATCTTGTCGCGGCTGCCGAACCAGCGGATGACGTCGGCGATTTCCTCGCGCGGGTTGTCGAGCATTTCGCCGACCGTGCCCTGGCAGAAATTGAGGCCGTGGTAGGGGCTTTCACGCAGCTGGACGAATTTCTTGAGGCCATCCACGGTGCCGAGCACGCGGGTCACGCCCTTGAAGCCGGGCGGGGTGTAGGGGTCGTGCGGGTGGCAGGCGAGGCGCACCTTATTGCTTTCGGCAACCGGCACGACGCGCTCGAGGAAATAGTCGATGCGCTCCCAGTTCTCGTCTTCCGACAGCACGCCGGCGAGGCCTGGTGCGGCATTCTGATCGGTCTTGTCCCAGCGGAAGGAGGCATTGAGCGAGCCGCCGCGACCGAGCTCGTCGGGGGTGCGGGGAATGCCGATCAGGTTGAGATTGTACTTGGCGGCGGGGATGCCGGCGGTGGCGCAGTTTTCGATCAGCTGGCAGATCTCGTCGATCTGGCGATCGCGGTTCGGACCAGCCAGCAGGATATCGGGATAGGTCGCCGTCTCGATCGGGCTCGAGGGCAGGGGGAGCTGGATCATGTCGAGGATCAGGCCGAAGCTTTCGACCTTCTCGCGCAGGGCCTTGAGGTCGTCGAGCGTCCAGGTGCCCAGCCTGGTATAGGGGTCCTGGCAGATGTGCTTGATGCCGAGCTGCGACCAGACCCGATAGTCGTCGTCCTCGCGCGCCTGAAGCTGAGTCCCTACATACATGCCGTCCTCCTTTTGGTAAGGTATGACATAATATGACTTTGTGGTGCTGTCGAGACGTTTGTTAGCGGGCGAGCTGTCGATAGCGCTTCTGGCTGCCGGTCAAATGCTCCCGCATGGCCTGGCGCGCGCCGTCCGGATCCTGGTCGGCGATGGCGTTGAGAATGCGCTCGTGTTCGCCCAGGACCTTGGACAGATAGTCGCGGCCCTCGGCGTCCGGCAGGGTAGGAAACTGGCTGCGCGGGATGGAGCGGGCGCCAAAGCGGTGCAATGCATCGACGAAATGGCGGTTGTTGGCGGCGCGGGCAATGGCCTCGTGGAAGGCGAAATCGGCGGTGATCGTGGCTTCCCCTGAGGCCATTTTTTCGGCCAGAACCATGTTGGCGGCGCGGATGTCGGCCTCCTGCTGGGCCGAGCGGCGATAGGCGGCGATGGCCGCGCCTTCGGTCTCCACAGCAATGCGAAATTCAAGCATCTCAAGGGTTTGAGGGATGCTCTGGATCTCTGTGGGGGTGAGGTGAATATTGGGCAGGGCGTCGGAAACGAACATGCCCTTGCCCTGGATGGGGGTGACGAGGCCGGCTGCGCGCAATTCGGCAATGGCCTCGCGCACCACGGTGCGGCTGACCTCGAACTGGGCCTCGAGCTGCGGTTCGGTCGGCAGGCGTGCCCCGGCGCAGAGCGCGCCGCCTTCGATCTGCTGTCGCAGTTCGTCAATGACGGCCTGAGCCAGCCGCTGCCGCCGCCTAGGCATTTGATCCAGTGACACAATCTACCTCCTCAACCGGTGATCTGCCGAGCCTATTGCCTTCCACATCAAAAGGCCATATTCATATTACGACATACCAACGACATCTTATGTTGTTGATGGTATCGTGTGGAGGACCTTTAATGAAGCATGTTTCGACGCGCCTGCTGGCAGGCGCTGCATTCCTGGCCATGGCTGCTGCCATCCCAGCGAGTTTTGCTGCCACGCCAAATGACCAGCTGGTCATCGGCACATCGCTGGCGCAGGTCTTGTCGCTGGACCCGCAGCAGGGCACTGAAGTGAAGGCGCAGGAAATCCTGGCCAATGCCTATGACCGCCTGGTCTCTTTCGATGAATCCGATGGTTTCGCCGTCAAGGGTGAACTGGCCGAGAGCTGGGACATCGACGATACCGGCATCACTTTTCATCTGCGCGACGCCAAGTTTGCCTCGGGCAATCCGGTCACCGCTGCAGACGTGGTCTATTCGCTGACCCGCCTGCTCAAGCTCGACCAGTCCGCTGCCGCGGGCTTCAAGACCTTCGGCTATAATGGCGACACCATCGAAAGCCTGGTTTCGGCCGTCGACGACAAGACCTTCCGTATCGAATTGACCGATTCCATCACGCCCGACGCGCTGCTGTACCGGCTGACCGGTGGTGTGGCCAGCGTGGTCGACAGTGTCGAAGTGCAAAAGCATGTCGCCAATGACGACTATGGCAATGAGTGGCTGCGCACCAATACGGCTGGCTCGGGCCCCTTCGTGCTGGACCGCTGGACGCCGAACAATATCGTCATTCTCGCCGCCAATGGCCAGTTCTGGGGTGAAGCGCCGGCGATCAGCCGCGTGATCTTCCGCCATGCACCGGAAAGCCAGGCGGCGCGCCTGATGCTGGAGCGCGGCGATATCGATATCGCCAATGCGCTCAGCGCGCCGGACGTGCGCCAGTTCGATGGCAAGGAAGGCTTTGTCATCGACCAGGTCAAGACCGGCGGCTTTTATGTGCTGGCGATGAATGCCGGCCATGAAGCGCTGAGCAATCCGCTGGTGCGCGAGGCGATTGCCTATGGCATCGACTATGAAGGCATTGGCGAAACCATCCTCGGTCCCTATGGCCGTGCCCGCAACGTGCCGGTGCCGGAGGACTGGGAGGGTGCAATTCCGAATCCGGACTGGTCGTTCCAGCCCGAAAAGGCCAAGGAATTGCTGGCCGAAGCCGGTTATCCCGATGGCTTCAGCCTCTCGATGAAGACCATTGCCCAGGCACCGCGTGTGGATCTCGCGACGGCGATCCAGGCCAATCTGAGTGAAATCGGCATCAATGTCAGCATCCAGCAGGGCAATGGCGCCGACATCGTCGCGGCCCACCGTGCCCGCGACTTCGATCTGCTGCTGCCACAGAATTCGGCTGCCGATCCGACCGCCATTGGGGCGCTGGACAATTTCACCAACAATCCGGACAATTCGCTCGAAGCCAACAATGCCGGCAATTTCGTCTGGCGCTCGGCCTGGGATATCCCCGAGTTGCACGCCCTGCGCGCGGAAGCCAACAGGGAGCGCGATCCGGCAAAGCGCCTGGAACTGTCGGTCGAGCTGCAGGAAAAGTTCATCGCAGCCGCTCCTGCCGTGCTGCCGCTGTTCGAGCGTTTCGAGCCCATCGTGGTGAGCGCCCGGGTTCAGGGTTATGACGGCCATCCGTGGTCGCTGACGCGCCTGAACGAAGTGTCCAAGACTGACTGAAACCAAAGCAAGCTGAACGGCCGATCATGAAGGAATTCACTCTTCTGGAGCTGGGAAAGCGTCTCGGGCAATTGCTCGTCAGCCTTTTCCTCCTGCTCGTCGTCACCTTCGTGATCGGCCGCGTGCTCCCCACCGACCCCGTCGGTGCCATCGTTGGCGAGTTGGCCGATCCGGCCGCCTATGCCGCCATGCGGGCCCGCCTAGGGCTCGATCTTCCCATCTACCAGCAGTTCTGGGTCTACCTGACCTCGCTGCTGCAGGGTGACATGGGTTATGCCGTGCTGACCGGCAATCCAGTGGTGCAGGATCTGGCCTCGGCCTTTCCGGCAACGCTGGAGCTGGCGACGCTGGCGATTATCCTGTCGACGCTTATCGGCGTGCCGCTGGGCATGACGGCTGCGTTCTTCCGCGACAGCTGGTTCGACCAGTTCGCCCGCGTCATCTCGCTGGTGGGTCACTCCATTCCGGTGTTCTGGTTCGGCATCGTGGGTCTGGTGATCTTTTACGCCACGCTCAACTGGGTCGGTGGTCCGGGACGTGTGGATGTCTATCTCGAAGGTCTGGTCGAGCCGCGGACGGGGCTGCTGCTGATCGACAGCCTGCTGGCCGGCGACATGGAAGTGTTCTGGAACGCGGTCAACCACATCATCCTGCCGGCCTGTATCCTGGCCTATTCGGCCATGGCCTATATCACCCGCATGACGCGCAGCTTCACGCTGGAGCAGCTCAACCAGGACTATGTGGTTGCGGCCCGCGCCAAGGGCGCCTCCAACTGGCGCATCGTCACCGGGCACCTGCTGCCCAATATCGCCGTCCAACTCGTCACCGTGCTCGCCATTTCCTATGGCGGATTGCTCGAAGGCGCCGTCGTCACCGAGGTCGTATTCTCCTGGCCCGGTATCGGCCAGTACATGACCAATGCGCTGATGATCGGCGACATGAATGCGGTCGTGGCTGCGACGCTCATCATCGGTTTTATCTTCATGCTGCTCAACTTCCTGTCGGACCTCGCCTATCTCGTGCTTGATCCCCGCACCCGCGAGGTGACCGCATGAGCCTGGCTCCCGCTGCTACCGGCCCGGCCAAGCCTGGCCAGATGCTGTCGCGCTTCGGCCGCGGCCTCAAGAATGCGCTGAGCAAGCTGGCGCGTGAACCGGTCGGCATGTTCGGCTTCCTCGTGCTGACCGTGCTCGTGATCGTGGCGATCTTTGCGCCGTGGATTGCGCCCTATAGCCCGATCTCGCAGAACCTGGGCCGTGCCCTGCAGGCGCCGAGCTGGGCCCATTGGGCCGGGACGGATGAATTCGGTCGCGATATCCTGTCGCGCCTGATCCATGGCACGCGCATCACCATCCAGACGGTTTTGGCCGTGACGCTGATCGTGGGTCCGATCGGCATGTTGATCGGCATCGTCGCCGGTTTTGTCGGTGGCCGCACCGATGCCATCCTGATGCGCTTTACCGATATCGTGCTGTCTTTCCCCTCGCTGATCCTGGCACTGGCCTTTGCCGCCGCCATGGGTGCGGGCCTGCAGACCGCGATCATCGCCATCTCGCTGACCGGTTGGCCGCCGATCGCGCGCCTGGCGCGTGCGGAAACGCTGATCGTACGCAATACCGACTATGTGGCGGCTGCCCGTCTCTACGGCGCCTCGCCAATGCGCCTGCTGTTTCTCTATATCGCACCGATGTGCATTCCCTCGGTCGTGGTGCGCCTGACGCTCAACATGGCCGGCATTATCCTGACCGCAGCAGCACTCGGTTTCCTTGGCCTCGGTGCCCAGCCGCCGACGCCGGAATGGGGTGCAATGATTTCGAGCGGACGCCAGTTCATGCTCGACAACTGGTGGGTCGCGGTCATGCCCGGCATCGCCATCCTGCTGACCAGCCTGGCCTTCAATCTCGTCGGCGATGCGCTGCGCGATATCCTGGATCCCCGCCATGCCCGCTCCTGAGACAGTCCTGACCGTTCGCGACCTGTCGGTGCGTTTCGGACGCTCCGGCGTCCGAGCTGTCGATGGAGTCAGTTTCGACCTCGGCACCGAACGCCTCGGCATCGTGGGGGAATCGGGTTCCGGCAAGTCGACGCTGGGCCGGGCCATCATGCGGCTGTTGCCCGCGGCGGCGCATGTCGAGGCCAGCCAGCTCGATTTCGACGGCGCGCCGCTGCTGAGCCGGCCCGAGCGCGAAATGCGCGGGCTGCGCGGCAATCGCATGGCGCTGATCATGCAGGATCCGCGCTATTCGCTGAACCCGGTTCTGACGGTCGGCAAGCAGGTGGCGGAGGCCGCTCACCTGCATCAGCGCATCGGCAAGAAGGAAGCCTATGCCAAGGCTGCCGAGATGCTGGCGCGCGTGCGTATTGCCGATGTCGAACGGGTGATGGGGCTATACCCGCACCAGATTTCGGGCGGCATGGGACAGCGCGTGATGATCGCCATGATGCTGCTGGCCAAGCCGCGCCTCGTGGTAGCGGACGAGCCGACTTCGGCGCTCGACGTCAGTGTGCGCGGCGATGTGCTCAAGTTGCTCGACGAATTGGTACGCGAGAACAATTCCGGCCTGATGCTGATCAGCCATGACATCCGCATGGTCGCCGCCTTCTGCCAGCGCATCCTCGTGATGTACAAGGGCAAGGTGGTCGAGACGCTGACCAAGCTTGAAGACGCCCAGCACCCCTATACGCGGGGCCTGATCGCCGCCATGCCGGATCCGCGCAAGCCGGTGCGGCGCCTGCAGGTGCTGGATCGCTCTGCCATCGACGCAATGGAGGCCCGGACATGATCGAGGTCAGCAATCTCTCGGTGTCTTTCGGCGCGGGCGAAGCGCGCCGCCAGGTGGTCAAAGGTGTTTCGCTCAGCGTCAAGAAGGGCGAAACGCTGGGGATCGTCGGCGAATCGGGCTGTGGCAAATCCACGGTGCTGCGCTCGCTGGCCGGTCTCGACCGGCATTGGGAAGGCGAGATCCGCCTCAATGGCAAACCGGTCGATCGGGAACGTAGCCGCGAACAGCTGACGCTGGCGCAGATGGTGTTCCAGGACCCCTATGGGTCGATCCATCCGCGTCACCGCATCGAGCGCGTGCTGGCCGAACCGGCCCGCGCCATGAAGACCGGCGATGGCTGGAGCCGTGTGGCGCCGGCGCTCGAACAGGTCGGCCTGCCGACGTCCTTTGCCGAACGCTTTCCGCATGAACTGTCCGGCGGGCAGCGCCAGCGCGTGGCCATTGCCCGCGCCCTGATGCTGGAGCCGGAAATCCTGCTGCTCGACGAGCCGACCTCGGCGCTCGACGTTTCGGTGCAGGCCGAGGTGCTAAACCTTCTCGCAGACCTCCGCGAAGAGCGGGAACTGACCTATGTGCTGGTCAGCCACGACCTCGCCGTCATCGCCCATATGTGCGACCGCGTGCTGGTGATGAAGGAAGGCGTGTTCGTCGACGAGCTCGACAAGTCAGCGCTCGAAAAGGGCGAGACGCATCACGCCTATTCAAAGCAGCTGTTCGAGGCGAGCTTCATCTAAACCGCTGTACCGTCTGCGACTGGGTCTGCCCTAGGTCGGCAGGTTTTCGGCGAAGACGATATCGAAGGGCAGGGTGCTGGCCGGGTTGACCGGCCGGCTGCCGGTAACCGAAGCGATCATTTCGTCGACCACGACCCGGCCAAAGGTTTGCACCGGCAGGCAGAGCGTGCAGGTGATGATGCCGTCGATCAACGCCAGGCGGGTGGATGGCGTCAGGTCGTTGCAGACCACCATGGGACGCTGGCCGCTGGGATGCTCGCGAATGGCGCGGATAATGCCATCGCGACCACCGCCGGCATCATAGATCGCCGCCAGATTGGCATGCCGGTCGAGCAGGCTCTTGGTCACTTCCCCGGCCACATCGGGATCGTCGAGATTGACGATGGTTTCGAGCAGGCGATCCTCGCTTTCCGTATCGCGGAAATAGGAGCGGAAGCCGATTTCGCTCAACTCCTGGCCGCGATAGCGATGGCTGCCGACAAGGGTGGCGATCCTGCCCTTGGGCGCTGCCATGCTGGAGACGAGATAGGCGCCGGTGCGGCCGAGCTTGCGGCTATCGAGCCCGACATAGCCGGTGACGCTCGAGGCGGTGACTTCGGATAGCAGGGTGAAGACCGGGCGGCCCAGAGCGTGCAGGCGCTCGAAGGCCGAGACGATCAATGGATGATCGATGGCGACGCAGGCGAGGGCATCGCAGCGGGCGCCGATTTCGAGGATTTTCGTCGCCAGGGACTGGGCGCTGATGTCGTCGACAAAGGCGATGTCGAGTTTGCCGCCCACGTCAGGGTGCAGGTCGAATGCCTGGCGCAGCGCAGCGGCGATGTTCTGGTAAAGCGGGTCGGCGCGTTTTTGCAGGATGATGCCCAGCCGCAGATTGGTGAGCTGGGGCATGGCGCGCTGCCGCATCAGCGGCACGGCATAGTAGTTGAGTTCTTCTGCAGCCTTGAGCACCCGATCGGCGGTATCCTTGCGGACCGGCGCGCGGCCGTTGAGCACGCGGTCGACCGTGGCGACCCCGACCTGGGCCAGTTCGGCGATGTCGGTAAGAGTGGCGCGCGATTTCATCTGGTTTGACCCGTTTCACAAAGGCAGGCAGATGCCGGCGCCTATCACGGCATTCTATCATCATCCTGATAGCAATGATAGAATCCTATCGCCTGCTCTTCCGCGCTTGCGAGACGCCGCTTATTCTCAGCGATGTTGAGAGGGAGGAGCAGCATGGTTCAGGACCAGCGCAAACGCGACTATAGCCTGTTGGGCGCCGACAGCAGTCGTGCGGTGGAGAATGGCCTGGCGGCGGCCGAATGGTATCACAGCGAGATCGACCGCAAGACGATGAAGGCGCTGATGCAGCGCTCGGACGGTCCGGCGATCCGCGATACGGCAATCTGGCTTGGCTCCATGCTCGTGCTGGCCGTGGCCGGGATCCTGCTGTGGGGCACGTGGTGGGCCGTACCGGTGTTTTTGGCCTATGGCGTGCTCTATGGCTCGGCGTCGGACTCGCGCTGGCATGAATGCGGCCATGGCACGGCATTCAAGACGCGCTGGATGAATGATGCGGTCTATCAGATCGCCTGCTTCATGATCATGCGCAATCCGGTGACCTGGCGCTGGAGTCATGCGCGGCACCATACCGATACGGTGATCGTCGGGCGCGATCCGGAGATCGCGGTGATGCGGCCGCCGGATCTGTTGCGACTGGTGCTGAATTTCTTTGGCATTCTCGATGCCGGTCATGCGGTGGTGGATATGCTGCGCAATGCGGCGGGGGTGATCACCCGGGAAGAGCAGAGCTTCATTCCCGAAATGGAGCGCCACAAGGTGATCCGCGTCGCCCGCATCTGGCTGGCGATCTATACGGCGACGATTGCCCTCTCGATCTGGATGGGGTCGATCCTGCCGCTGATGCTGATCGGCCTGCCGCGGCTTTATGGCGCCTGGCACCATGTGATGACGGGCCTGCTGCAGCATGGCGGGCTCGCCGACAATGTCGTGGATCACCGGCTCAACTCGCGCTCGGTGCTGATGAACCCGGTCAGCCGCTTCATCTACTGGAACATGAACTACCACGTCGAACACCACATGTTCCCCATGGTGCCCTATCACGCGCTGCCGCAGCTGCATGCGCTGATCAGGCATGACCTGCCGGAGCCTAACCGCTCGATGTGGGACGGCTATCGCGAAATGGTCCCGGCTTTCCTCAGGCAGTTGCGCAACGAGGATTACTACCTGCGCCGCGACCTGCCGCCGACCGCCAGACCCTACAAGGAAGAATTCCACAATGGCGGCGACGCGGTCGCGGCCGAATAACAAGACGCGTTGAGGAGACGAGAATGGGCCAGTGGATCCAAGCCTGCGGGGCGGATGACGTGGACGAGGAGGATGTGATCCGGTTCGATCACGCGGGGAAGGTGTTCGCGATCTATCGCAGCCCGGAGGACACTTACCACGCCACCGACGGCCTCTGCACGCATGAGCAGATCAGCCTCGCCGACGGGCTGGTGATGGACGATATCGTGGAATGCCCCAAGCACAACGGGCGCTTCAACTACAAGACGGGCGAGGCCAAGGGTGCGCCGGTCTGCGTCAACCTGCGGACCTATGCGGTCCGGGTGGAAGACGGCGCGATCTTCATCGAGGTCTAGTTCCGGAGAGCAATGCCATGACGCATATGGTTGTGGTGGGGGCCGGCGAATGCGGCACCCGCGCCGCCCTGTCGCTGCGTGAACAGGGTTTTGATGGTGACGTGACGCTCTTGGGTAGCGAGAGGCATGCGCCCTATGAACGGCCGCCGTTGAGCAAGGGCGGCATGCTGGCGGAGATCTTTGCGGCCAAGACCATCGCGGCGGAGACGCGGTTGGCCGAGGCGGGGATTGCCTTCAGGCCGTCCACCAGCGTCGAGAGTATCGATCGCGGTGACGGGCGACTGGCCCTGAGTGGCGGGCAGGCGCTGGCCTATGACCGGTTGCTGCTGGCGACGGGAGCGACGCCGCGGCGGCTGCCGGGGGTCGATGGGGAGCGCGTGGTCTATCTGCGCACCCTGGAGGATGCGCTTTACCTGCGCGAAGCGCTGCGGCCCGGCCGGCATCTGATCGTCATCGGTGGCGGCTTTATCGGCCTCGAGATCGCCGCCAGCGCGCGGGCGCGGGGCGCGGAGGTCACAGTGGTCGAGGCGCAGCCGCGGCTTCTGGCGCGGGCCGTGCCCGAGGCGCTGGCCGCCATTCTGCAGCAGCGGCATGTCCAGTCCGGGGTCCGCGTCATGGTCGGGGCCCGGATCGAGGGCATAGAGAGCGATGACAGTTCCGTTCGTGTGGCGCTGGCTGATGGGGCGGTGATCGAGGGGGACCTGCTGCTGGTCGGGATTGGGGCAGTGCCCAATGTGGCGCTGGCGGAACAGGCGGGTCTGGCGATCGAGAATGGCATCAGGGTCGACGAAAGGCTTGCGACGGAGGATGGCAGGATCTTTGCTGCCGGGGACTGCTGTTCGTTTCCGCTGGCTGTCTACAATGGTCGCCGGGTGCGGCTCGAAAGCTGGCGCAATGCGCAGGAGCAGGGCAGTCTGGCGGCGGCCAATATGCTGGGTGGACGGGACGCGCATGGCTCGGTGCCGTGGTTCTGGTCCGATCAGTATGAGCTGGGCCTGCAGATCGCCGGGCTGGGGGATGAGGGCGCGTCCAGCGTGACCCGTGACCTGGGGGACGGGGCGCAGATCCTCTTTCACCTCGCGGCGGATGGCCGGCTGGTGGCGGCATCGGGCCTGGGCGCTGGCACGGCGGTGGCCAAGGATATCAGACTGTCGGAAATGCTGATTGCCAGCGCGGCGAGGCCCGCAGTGGATGCGCTGGCGGATCCGGCGGTCAAGCTCAAGTCGCTGCTGACGCGGTAAACCCCTCCCGGCTCCGGGCCGGGAGGGTCGTGTTTCTAGCTCAGGCAGCCCATGCTTGGTACCAGCTGCGGAAGCGCGTCAGCGCGGCTTCGGCGTGGCCGCGCTGGGCGGGGGTCAGGGCGTCGGTTTCATTGAAGTGGTGCTCGTATTCCATCTCGCCGTTGAGGACGAGGAGATATTTGAAGAAGAGCACGAGGTCGGGGCCGGCATCCCAGACAGAAAGGGTCATCAGGGCTTCTTCGAGTTCTTTGGCGCGAACACGGGCGACGGCATCGCCCTGCTGCGCCTTCTTGCAGAGTTCGACCAGATGCAGCACTTCGCGCGGCAGGCAATTGCCGATGCCGGTGATGGCGCCGGTGGCGCTGCAGTTGACGAAGCCGTGGTAGACGGCGGTGTCGACGCCCACCATCAGGGTCAGGCTGTCGTCGCCGGAGGTGATGTTCTCGGCCGCATAGGTCAGGTCGGCATCGCCGCCGAATTCCTTGAAGCCGACGAGATTGGCATGTTCGGCGCGCAGGGCGAAGAACAGGTCGGCGCGGGTGGCAAAGCCGTAATAGGGGCTGTTGTAGATGACGGCCGGCAGATCCGGCGCAGCGGAGAGCAGGGCCTTGAAATGGGCTTTCTGTGCCGACACGACCGTGCCGCGCGACAGGACGCGGGGGATCAGCATCAGGCCGGCGGCGCCGACCTTCTGGGCATGGGCGGCATGTTCGGCTGCGGTCCTGGTGTTGACTGCGCCGGTGCCGACGATGACCGGAATGCCAGCCTTGACCAGGCGCTCGACGCCTTCCATGCGCTGCGCATCGGTCAGCAGGGGCCAGTCACCCATCGAACCGCAATAGACGACCGCGGACATGCCGAGCTCGATCAGTTCCTTGCCCTTGCGCACCAGGGCATCGAAATCGGGGGTCAGGTCGGGCCGGCAGGGGGTCATCAATGCCGGAATGCAGCCGGTGAAGGGGCTGTGCTGCATGGATCATGCTCCAAAGAAGTCGTCTGAGACGGCTAGGCGGACAGACGGAAATGTCTCGGTTACTCCAAGCTATAGCCGCCATGTTCATGGTTGTCGACAGTTTGTATTCTTGTTGTTTTGAAGATTCCGCCGCGTTCAATAATGGCCGCCGGGAGGTGGTGATGGCGCTTGGCCTGGGTTAGGTCATGGTCACAGTAGAGACCATTTGCATATCGGATTGACATGACCCTCGGCTTCATCGGTACCGGAACGATCACAGCGGCCATCATCCGCGGGCTGGGGCGCTGGGGGTGGACAGATCCGATCCTGGTCTCGCCGCGCAATGCCGAGCTTGCCCGGACGCTGGCCGAGGCATGGTCCTTCGTCACCGTGGCAGCGGACAATCAGGCCATTGTCGACGGGAGCGACATGGCATTTCTTGCGGTGCGGCCGCAGGTGGCCGAGGCGGTGCTGGCGGGGCTTCGCTTCAAGGCAGGGCAGGATGTGGTCAGCCTGATCGCCACGCTGCCGCTCGGCAAGCTGGCCACACTGGTCGGGGCGGGGCCGACGCTATCGCGCGCCATTCCGCTGCCTTTTGTCGAGCAGGGGATCGGGGTGACGCCGGTGCATCCGCCGGCCAGCGCTGCCGCGCCGATCTTTGAGCGGTTGGGCAGCGTGATTGCGGTTGCCGACGAGAGCCAGATGAACCTGTTGCTGGCGGCCAGTTCAACCATGGGTGCCTTCTTCCAGCAGCAGGCTGCCATTGCCGACTGGCTGGCGGCGCATGGCCTGCCGCCATCACAAGCCCGGCGCTATCTTGGCAAGTTGATGGCCGGGCTGTCGCATTCCACGGACCTGCGGGAGGGGATGGACTTCCACACGCTGGTTCATGAGTTTTCGACGCAGGGCGGGACCAATGAGCAGATCCATCACCATCTCGCGCAGGCCGGCGTGCCGGCGCAGTTGGGCGAGGCGCTCGATGCCGTGCTGGCCCGGGTGACTGGGGACTAGTTGCCGCTATGGCCGATCATGGGGGGAAGCGCCATGGGAGGCATCATTGCCAGGCGATCGAGGTGCTGGCGGATGTGAGCGGCTTCGGCAGGCGAATTGGCGAGGGCTATGGCGCGATTGAAAGCCAGGCGCGCCGCTTCCTGCTGGCCGATCTGCGCGAGCAATCCGCCGCGCATGCCGTGGAAATAGAAATAGCCGTCCAACGTCTCGGCGAGGGGGACAAGGAGCTTGAGCGCTGCGGCGGGGTCGCGCCATTTGCTGACCGCGACGGCGCGATTGAGCGTCACGACGGGCGAGGGCTGGATCAGTTCGAGCGTCTGATATAGCCGGTCGATGGCCTGCCAGTCGGTGTCCTCTGCAGTGGCGGCGCGGGCATGCTGGGCGGCGATGGCGGCCTGGACCTGATAGGTGCCCGGCTGCTGGTGACGGAGCGCTTTTTCGACCAATGCGCGGCCCTCGGCCAGCATGGCCGGGGTCCAGAGGCGGCGATCCTGATCATCGAGCAGCACCAGCTGGCCCTGGGCGTCGCGGCGGGCGTGGTGGCGGGCGTGCTGGAGCAGCATCAGCGCTAGTAGCCCCATGATCTCAGGCTCGGTGGGAAAGAGGCGCAGGAGCAGCCGTGTCAGACGGATGGCCTCGTCGCAGAGCCGCGCGGCATTGGGATCGGAATGGCCGCGCGAATAGCCTTCGTTGAAAACCAGATAGAGCATGACGGCAACGGTGCCGAGCCGCTCAAGCCGGGCATGCGCGTCAGGCGGATCAAAGGACACGGGGTTGGCGGCGATGCGCGCCTTGGCGCGGGTGATGCGCTGTTCCATGGCCGTTTCGCTAACGAGAAAGGCCCGAGCAATGCCACGCAGCGGCACGCCGGCAACGATCCGCAAAGCGAGGGCAATCTGCTGGTTGGCCGGCAGGTCGGGATGGCAGCAGATGAAGAGCAGGCGCAGGATATCGTCGCGATAGTGTTCGCCATCGAGCCGCTCGACCATGCCGGCTTCGGCATCGTCGCGATCGGAAAGGCGCTCCTCGGGCGGCAGGGCGACGTTGCGGGCGGTCTTGCGGATGGCATCGATGCCGCTGTTGCGACCGACAAAGACCAGCCAGGCCACGGTATCGCGCGGCGGCCCCTTCAGCGGCCAGGTGCGGATGGCGCGCAGGCTCGCCTCCTGGAAGGCTTCCTCGGCGCGATCGAGATTGCGGAAATAGCGCAGCAGGGCACTCAACGCCTGGGGTCGCGCCGCCATCAGGGCTGTCGCTATCCAGGCGTTGTCGACCATCAGCCAAGCTCGCTGGGATGAAACACGCCGACCGGTCGGATCTCATAACCGCCCAGGCCCGGATTGGCCTTGGCCAGGTCCTTGGCGAAGGCAATAGCGTCGTCGAGCGTGTCGCAATCGACCATATAGAAGCCGAGGAACTGTTCCTTGGTTTCGGCAAAGGGGCCGTCGATGATCATCGGCTCGCCGCTGACCTTGCGCAGGGTGGTGGCGGAGGTGGTGGGCAGCAGGCGCGCGACCGGGCCGAGCTTGCCCTTGGCCTTCATTCCCGCCTCGACTTCGGCAAGGCGCGCCATGACGGCGTCATCCTCCTCCTTGCTCCAGGCGGAGACGGCGTTTTCATCATTGTAGCACAGGACGGCGTATAGCATCGGACAACCCTCGTCTCAGACATGACGAGTGACTATGCCCGCATCAGACAGGCTGTGGCGAGATTTTTGCGCGCGGTGGCGGACGGAGTTTGCGCCCCGGTGCATTGACCCGACTCTCAATGCGCTTTAGCCCTATGCCACACGAGAACAAAGGAGGAATGCCCATGGAGTATCGCTATCTGGGTCGATCGGGCCTGAAGGTCTCGAGTCTGGTCATGGGCACGATGACCTTTGGCGGATCGGAAAAGGTTGGCAATTCCGATCAGGCTGATGCGACGCGGCAGATCGACATGTGCCTCGATGCCGGCATCAACCTGCTCGACACGGCCAATGTCTATAATGCCGGCGTTTCGGAAGAAATGATCGGCGTGGCGCTTAGCGAGAACGGTCGTCGGCAGAAAGCGCTGGTGGCCACCAAGGTGCGCTTCAAGATGGGTGAGGGCCCCAATGAGATCGGGCTGTCGCGGCATCACATCATCGCCGAGGCCGAAGCCAGCCTGCGCCGGCTCAAGACCGATGTGATCGATCTCTATCAGGTGCATGAGTGGGACGGCATGACGCCCATCGAGGAGACGATGGAGGCGCTTGATACGCTGATCAAGTCGGGCAAAGTGCGCTATATCGGCTGTTCCAACTATTCGGGCTGGCACATCATGAAGGCCCTGGCCGCCGCCAAGGAGCGGGCCGGCGAGCGCTTCATCAGCCAGCAGATCCACTATACCCTCCATTCGCGCGAAGCCGAATATGAACTGGTGCCGATTTCGCAGGACCAGGGCCTGGGCATTCTCATCTGGTCGCCGCTGGCCGGCGGGCTGTTGTCGGGAAAATATCGCCGCGATGGCGGGCCGGAATCGGGTCGCCATGTCGGTGGTTTCCGCGAGCCGCCGGTGCCGGACTGGGAGCGACTCTACGATATTGTCGATGTGCTGATTGCCATTGCCGATGAGCGCGGCGTGTCCGGCGCACAGGTGGCGCTGGCCTGGCTTTTGGGCCGGCCGGGTGTCACCTCCGTGATCATCGGCGGGCGCAGCGATAGCCAGTTCAAGGACAATCTAGCTGCCGCCGAACTCAAGCTGACGGCCGAAGAGCGCCAGCGGCTCGACAAGGTCAGCCAGCCGCCCTTGCTCTATCCCTACTGGCACCAGACGTTTACTGCAAATGACCGGCTCGGCGCCGCCGACCGTGACCTCCTCACCCCTTATGTGGAAGACTTCAAGCGTGGCTGATTTTCTGTTTGAACCGCATGCGCCCGTGTCCATCCCGATCGCGCGGGGCGGGTTGTTTGCTGTCCGTCGCGTCTATTGCGTGGGCCGTAATTATGTCGAGCACATCAAGGAGATGGGCAATGACACGCGCGAACCGCCCTTCTTCTTTGCCAAGCCGGCTGATGCCGTGGTGGTGGGTGGCGCGAGCATTCCCTATCCGCCCAGGACGGAGGACTTTCACCACGAGATCGAGCTGGTGGTGGCGATCGGCAAAGACGGTTCTGACATCGCCGTCGAGGATGCGCTGAGCCATGTCTATGGTTATGCCGCCGGCCTCGACATGACCCGTCGCGACCTGCAGGCCGTGGCCAAGAAGGCCGGGCGGCCCTGGGAAATGGCCAAGGGCTTTGATTTTTCCGCGCCGATCGGCACGATCGAGCCGGCCGAAAGCATCGGCCATCCCGCCAAGGGGGCGATCCGCTTTACCGTCAATGGCGAGCTGCGCCAGCAGGGCGACCTCAACGAGCAGATCTGGAACGTCAGCGAATCCATCGCCTATCTCAGCCAGTTCGTGACGCTGAAAGCCGGTGACCTGATCATGACTGGTACGCCAGCCGGGGTTGGTGCGGTCAAGCAGGGCGATGTGCTGGAAGGCACGATCGAAGGCGTCGGCAGCGTCAGGACCACGATCGTCTGATGCCGGTCTGGTCGCCCCAACAGGATGCCGCGCTCAAGGCCGTGTCGGCCTGGCTCAAGGACAAGTCCGGGCCGCAGGTGTTCCGCCTGTTCGGCTGGGCCGGCACGGGCAAGTCGACCCTGGCGGTCCATCTGGCGCAGGACATAAGATCGGTCAAATATGCCGCCTTTACCGGCAAGGCGGCGCTGGTCATGCGCAAGCGCGGCTGCAAGGGCGCCCAGACCATCCATAGCCTGATCTACACTTTGGTCAGCGAGAATGACGGCGAGCCGCGCTTCGTGCTGGATGACGAAAGCCCCGCCGCCGATGCCGATCTTATCGTCATCGACGAAGTCTCTATGGTGGACGAACAGCTCGGCAAGGACCTGCTGAGCTTTGGCGTCAAGGTTCTGGTGCTGGGCGACCCGTTCCAGCTGCCGCCGGTGCAGGGGGCGGGCTTTTTCACCACCGAAGAGCCCGACATCATGCTGACCGAGATCCATCGCCAGGCGGCGGACAATCCGATCATCCACCTTTCCATGCAGGTGCGCGAAGGCGGCTTCCTCGAGCGCGGCAGCTATGGCGAGTCGATCGTCGTCGGCCGCGACAATGTCGATCGCAATGCGGTGCTCGAGGCCGACCAGGTGCTGGTGGGCCGCAACAAGACGCGGCTGCAGTATAATGACCGGCTCCGCGAGCTGAAGGGCCTGCCGTTCCACGAGCCGGTGCTGGGTGACCGCATGGTCTGTCTGAGGAACAATCCGCGCAAGAAGCTGCTCAACGGGCAGATCTGGATCGTCACCGAGGCGACGCGGCGCACCAATGGCAAGTGGAGTCTTCTGCTTGGCGCCGACGAGGGCAAGGGCGAGGCGAAAGTGCTGACGCACAAGGCGTTCTTTTCGGGCGAAGAGGATGCGATGAGCTGGCAGGAGCGCCGGCAATTCGACGAGTTCACCTTTGGATATTGTTTGACCGTCCACAAGGCGCAGGGCAGCCAGTGGGACAATGTCTATCTTTTCGACGAGAGCTTTGTGTTCCGCGAGGAGCGGGCGCGCTGGCTTTACACCGGGATCACGCGGGCGGCGGAAAAGATCACGGTCGTGTCGTGACCCTGCTCCAGGTGCGGCACGAGACGGTCTATCGCTATGGGCGCGCCGTGCAGTTTGGCGAACACCGCATGCTGCTGCGGCCGCGCGACAGCATGGAACAGACGCTGGAAAGCTTTGGCCTGTCGATCAGGCCGCGGCCGTCGAGCCTGCGCTGGATCCATGACGTGTTCGGCAATGGCATTGCGATTGCCGGGTTCGACCAGCCGGCCGAGGAATTGCGCATCGTGGCGACCATGGTGCTGGACCATACGCCAGAGCTGACGCCGGCCTTCGAGATCGAGGCGCGGGCCAAGACCTATCCCTTCGACTATGGCGATGTGGATGCGGTGGATCTGGCGCCGACGCTGCGGCGGCAGTTTCCCGAGGAGAGTGAGGTGGATGAGTGGGCGAAGCGCTTTCTCGATCCGCGCGGGGTGACGCAGACCGGGCATCTGCTGGCGACGATGACGCTGGGGATCAAGGAGAGCTTCCGCTATCTCCGGCGCTATGACCCGGGCACACAGCGCCCGTCGGTGACGCTGTCGACACGGGCGGGCACCTGCCGCGACTTCGCATTGCTGATGATCGAGGCAGCGCGTTCGCTGGGTCTCGCGGCGCGGTTCGTGACTGGTTATCTTTATTCGCCGGCGCGGGACGGCAATCACAAGGGCGGTGGTGCGACCCATGCTTGGGCGCAGGTCTATCTGCCGGGCGCGGGCTGGGTGGAGTTTGATCCGACCAATGGCATCATTGGCACGCGGGACCTGATCCGCGTTGGCGTCGCGCGTGAACCGCGGCAGGCGATCCCGATTTCGGGGACGTTCGTCGGTCGGAAAGAAGACTATATCGGCATGGAGGTCGAGGTGGTGGTCGAGCGGGTGGTCAGCCCGCAGGACGGAATGGCCTAGTCGCGCGCGACGCTGACGGCATCGGTGGTCCACTCCTCGGCCTTGTCGCCGTTGATGGCTTCGCTCCAGACCCTTATGGGCGCAGAGGAAACCTGGCCGTAGATGGTGGCGAAAGCGGTGTCGGCGGCGTCGCGACCGATGCCGATGCGGACCATGCCGTCGAGAGCGGCCATGCGGGTGGGGTCGAAGAGATACCAGCGATCGCCGAGATAGGCTTCAAAGACCGCATGAAAGTCCTGCGGCTCAAGCTGCCAGGCGTAGCAGGAGACAAAGCGTGCCGGGATGCCCAGCGCACGGCAGAAGGTGATGCCGAGATGGGCGAAGTCGCGGCAGACACCGGCGCGTAGCGAGAAGGTGTCGGCGGCGGTGGTCGTGGTGTCGCTGGTGCCGAAGAGGTAATCGACCTCGCCGTTGATCCAGTTGCAGATTTCGACGACGCGACCGAAGCCGGGTTCGATATTGCCGAACTGGCGGGTGGCAAAGCGGGCCAATTGGTCGGAAGGGCAATAGCGAGAGGGGTTTAGGAAGGGAAGCGTGTCGAGCGGCAGCGTGGCCACGGGGACTTCACCGATCACCGCAGGCGCCTGGTGCAGCGGATCGAGCTCGACCTGCGCCTCGTAGCGCAATTGCACGACGCCCTTGGGCACGGTCAGCCGGAGATAGCGATTGCCGCTTTCCTCCGAGGTTTTCTCGTCGGCCGGCAGGTCAGGGGTGATGGTCAATCGCTCGCTGACGATGCGCTGACGGCCGCCGCGCATGGCTTCGATGTTGAAAATCAGCGTGGCTTGATCGGCGACGTCATAGCCGATCTCGCATCCAACCGAAAATCGCATCTGCCGTCTCCCCATGCCTGCGTGCCCATAACCCCTTCATCAAGAACAGGTTCCGCCCGCGAGGGAAAGGGCCAGGCGCCATAACAAAGCCAAAGTCAGAACGGCTTGGTCGGGCAAGCATGCTGGACGACTTCTTGTCGCCAGCGGCCATTTTTCGGGTCGAGGCGCGCTTGCGGATCCCGTCGCCTTACCCCATCTTGGCGATAGAGATATCTCGACCGGTTTGAGTAGCGCTGAGCGGAGGCGACATGCACCACGACACCCCCCTGATCACAACGATCGTCGCGGGTCTGGTGCTGGCCTATATTTTCGGGATGATCGCCAACCGGCTGAAGATGCCGCCACTGGTCGGCTATCTCTTCGCAGGTATCCTTGTCGGTCCCAATACGCCCGGCTTTGTCGCCGACCAGGCGCTGGGCGCGGAGCTGGCCGAGCTTGGCGTTATCCTCCTCATGTTCGGTGTGGGTCTGCACTTTTCGCTCAAGGATCTGATGAGCGTGCGAGCGCTGGCCATCCCGGGTGCGCTTGTGCAGATCGGTTTTGCGACGCTGCTGGGCCTTGGGCTCGGCATGGCGATGGGCTGGGGCGTGGGCGCGGGGCTGCTGTTTGGCCTGGCGCTATCGGTGGCTTCCACCGTGGTGCTGCTCAAGGCCTTGCAGGACCGGCGACTGATCGAAACAGAGCGCGGGCGGATCGCCGTCGGCTGGCTGATCGTCGAAGACCTGGCGATGGTGCTGGCGCTGGTGCTCATCCCGGCGATCGCCAGCATCAATGGTACCGATACCGGCATTCATGATCCCTTCGTTTCCTTTGTCGAGCGGCTGATTGGCGGATCCGTCGGGATCTGGGGCGTTTTGGCGCTGACCGTGGTCAAGCTCGCGGCTTTCGTGGGCTTCATGCTGGTGGTGGGGCGGCGCATCATACCCTGGGCGCTGCATGGTACGGCCCATACCGGCAGCCGCGAATTGTTCCGGCTGGCGGTGCTGGCCATTGCGCTGGGCGTGGCGCTCGGCTCGTCGGTGCTGTTTGGCGTGTCGCTGGCGCTGGGCGCGTTCTTTGCCGGCATGATCCTGTCCGAAAGCGAGCTCAGCCATCGTGCAGCCAATGAAACGCTGCCGCTGCGCGACGCCTTTGCGGTGCTGTTCTTCGTATCGGTGGGCATGCTGTTCGACCCTTCGATCATCATCACCAATCCGCTGCCAGTTCTGGCGACGGTCTTCATCATCGTCATCGGCAAGTCGCTGGCGGCCTTTGGCATCGTGTTGCTGTTCCGCCGGCCGGTAGGAACGGCGCTGACCATTTCCGCCTCGCTGGCGCAGATCGGCGAATTCTCCTTCATCCTGGCCTCGATGGGTGTGTCGCTGGCCATCCTGCCGCCCGAGGGGCAGGACCTAATCCTTGCTGGAGCGCTGATTTCCATCGTGCTCAACCCGGTTACCTTCTTCGTGCTCGACCTGCTGCGGCCGCGCCTCGAGGCGCGGGTCGCATCGCGCAAGGCCGAGCCGGTAGTCGCGGATGGCGTGCGGATCGAGCCAACCGAGACCAGTGCTGCCGCCGAGGGGCCGCTGACGACGGACATGCCGAGCATGGCGCCGGGCGATGTCGGCTCGCATGCCGAGGACGAGGACGTCGATCGACCGACGCGGCTCACCGAGCATACGGTGCTGGTGGGTTATGGGCAGGTCGGCCGTGTGGTGGCCGACGGGCTCAAGGCGGCCGAGGCGCCGGTGCTGGTCATCGAGGATTCCGACAAAGATGTCGCCGCGGCACGGGCGGCGGGTCTGGAAGTGCTGTTCGGCAATGGCGCCAGCAGCGAACTGCTCAAGGTCGCCAATATTTCTGGCGCGCGTTCACTGATGGTGGCGATTTCCAACGGTTTCGAGGCTGGGACGGTCTGCGAAATGGGCCGCAAGCTCAACCCGACCATTCGCATCATTGCCCGCGCCTATTCGGAAGAAGAAGACGCCTATCTGCGCAATCTGGGCGCCAATATCGTCATCCGTGGGGAGCGCGAAATCGGCATGGGCATGCTGGCCTATGCGCGCGGCGAGAGCGAGAGCAAGGATGCCGTGCCGGTCGAGCCCAAGCTGCCAGTGAGCGAGAACCTGCTGGCCAAGGCGGCGCTGGCGCCGGTGGCCGAGGCGGCCGTGGTAACGGCAGTGGTTGCTACGAACGAAACAGAGCCAGTTGAAGCCGAGGTGGTTTCCACTGTCGAGAGCGATGTGCCGGCAGTCATCGAGCCTGTGCCCGAGGCAGAGGTTGTCGCGGACGTGACCGACGATCCGGTGGTGATCGAGGCGGTGGAAGCGGCGACGCCGCTCGACCATGTCATCGTGCTGCCGGCGCCCGAGGCTGCAGCTGATGAGGCCGCGCATCTGGAAAGCGTGGCGGCAACGCCTGCGGTCGGCGAGGCTCCGGCGGAGATTGATGAGGTCGTGCCGGAGGTAACGGAGACTGCTGCCGAAGACCCTGATGCTGACGACGTAACGGAACCCGCGTCCGCGCCGGTTGTGGAAGAGGTCGCGGTGATTGGAGCGCCATCGCCCGAGGCTTCAGCAGCGCCAGAAGGGGCGGAGGCGGACGAAGACGAGCCTGCCCCCGACGAGGTCGGCGCGGAGCCTGCAGACAAGGACAGCAAGCCTGCGGACGAAAACAAGCCGGCTGGCACCGTGCCGCCGGTCGTGCCCGAGCCCAAGGTCTAAGCCTTGTCAAAAACTTAGGGTAAGCCGCATAGTATCTGCACGGCGGTGCCGGCGTGGCGCAGTCGGGGGTTGAGCAGCAGGTCGATGATTTCGCAAAAAGCCAAATATGCGCTGCGTGCGCTGGTCTCGCTGGCCCGCAGCGGGCGGGAACAGTCGATGATGATCGGCGAAATTTCCCGGCAGCAGTCGATCCCCAAGAAGTTCCTCGAACAGATTCTGCTCGAGCTCAAGCGCGCGGGGTTTGTCGACAGCCGTCGCGGCCGGGCGGGTGGCTATGTGCTGCTCAAGGCGCCCGAGGAGATCATGTATGGCGAGGTGCTGCGGCTGATCGACGGACCGATCGCGCCGCTGCCGTGTCTCTCCAAGATTGCCTATCGCAAATGCGAGGATTGCCGGGACGAGGAATCCTGCGAGATCCGGCATGTGTTCGAACGGGTGACGCTGGCGACAAGGGCGGTGCTGGACCGGACGAGCCTCGCGGATTCGCTCAGGCTGGAAGATTTGCCGGTGTGAGGGGGGCGTAGTGCTCCATGCCGCCGCAACCACAGTGTCACCCCGGCCTTGAGCCGGGGCCCATCTCGAGATCAGGTCACGGCCGCAAGGTCGTGGTAACAGGTACTGCGATCTGGCGGCAAGGCGCACATCTCAGGATGGATCCCGGCTCAAGGCCGGGATGACATCGAGTGTGTGGGGCGCTAATTGCAACTGGCCTTACCCAAACACCACCGTCTTCTTGCCATTCAGCATCACCCGGCTTTCGAGGTGGAGCTTGACGGCCCGCGCCAGAACGCGGCTTTCGATGTCGCGGCCGGCCGCGACGAGGTCGTCGGGGCTCATGGCGTGGGTGACGCGGGCGGTTTCCTGCTCGATGATCGGGCCTTCGTCGAGGTCGGGCGTCACGTAATGCGCCGTCGCACCGATGATCTTGACGCCGCGCTCATGGGCC
Source organism: Candidatus Devosia phytovorans (assembly GCA_029202405.1). Taxonomy (NCBI): domain Bacteria; kingdom Pseudomonadati; phylum Pseudomonadota; class Alphaproteobacteria; order Hyphomicrobiales; family Devosiaceae; genus Devosia; species Candidatus Devosia phytovorans. The sequence continues at coordinate 4,042,000 of CP119312.1, forward strand.
TGGTGATAGGGCTTGGCGCCCTTGAAGCTGGGCAGGAAGGAGTGATGGATGTTGATGACCTGGCCGAAAAGGCGGGTCGACAGATTGTCACTCAGCACCTGCATGTAGCGGGCCAGAACGACCAAATCGGCGCCGGTCGATTTGACCAGGGCCAGAACCTGCTCTTCCTGTTGCGCCTTGGTATCTTTCGTTACCGGCAGCAGATGGAATGGAATGCCGGCGTCTTCGGCGATCTTTTTGGCGTCGGGGTGATTGGAGATCACGGCAGCGACTTCGGCATCGAGCCAGCCAACGCGGATCTGATAGAGCAGATGCAGCAGCGTGTGGTCGAACTTGGAAACCATGATCACCACACGGCGCTTGCGGCTCTGGTCGGCCAGCGTGGTTTTCATGGAAAAGCGTTCGATGGGTGACTTCAGCGCGCGCTCGATGGCGTCGCGACCAATGCCCTCCGGCGCCGTGAAGGCCAGGCGCATGAAGAAGGTGCCGGTTTCCTGGTCCCAGAACTGGTTGCTCTCGGCAATATTGGCGTTGAGCGCGGCCAGTTCGGTGGTGATGGCGGCAACAATGCCCGGCCGGTCGGCGCAGGAAAGGGTCAGGACGAAATTGGCCGGGGACATGTCTTACGCCACTTCATATCAATCGCTGGGTGGCCAGCGGTATCAATGGCTTGGGGTGTTTCGTCAAGAAGCAAAAAGGGCCGCCCCGAGTGGGACGGCCCTCCTGAGTACTATCGGCCTCGAGTGCCGGGGAGATGGTGTGTTTCTTAGACGCGTTCGTCGAACGGAAAAGTGGGGTCCACTTTTCCTGCGAACGCTCTAGGTGGGATCACTCCCGACCATTACACAATATCCAAAGCCTTCTTCGAGTACCAAAATCTCAAACGACACTGGATCACCTCCTTCACGTTGGTTGAACATGGAAGGATGCTGCGCCTGATTTGGCGGTGTGTAAAGCCACAAAAGCTTCACGATTTTCTCGAAGGCCAGGCCGACCGGGGCATTCAATCGGGCCAGCTGTCTTTTGGCCAATCCCGAGCGGAGTGTATGACGCGTAGAACCACGAGGGCCCCAGTGGCTTCGTGCAAGGCATAGCAAAGGACGTAAGGTGTGCCGGCCACGGATTTTTCGAAGGTACCGGCAACACGCCCCGGCCTGCCAATTGCCACCTCACCAAGCAAGGTTGCTGCTCGTTCCAGCCGGTCGATCGAGCGATTGGCCGCCGCAGCACTTTCCAGGGCAATATAGCGGTTGTGTTCGTCGATGTCGTCCAGCGCATCGAGCGACCAGACGACACGCCGCCTCACTTCTTTCGAGCCTGGCGTTCTTGCGTGGTTGCGATCGTAGAGCGTAGGCGCGCCATGGCCTCGTCATGCGGGACCACCCGGTCCGCCTCCAGGTCTGCCAGTCCTCGCTTGATGCCGTCGATGACAGCCAGTTCGTGTTCCGCATAGGCTGAAAGGGCCTCAGTCGCCAGCGATGCCACGCTGCGTCGTGTTTCGACGGAGACCTGGTCCAGCTTTTCTCGAACGTCTGCAGGCAGATCGATAGTCAGAGATGTGCTGGAGGGCATGGCTCTCTCCTCAGAGGACGAGGAAGAATAGCACGTCGGGCAAAGTCACAAAAGGCGGCTCTGCGCGGGGTAGCCGCGCAAAGCCTTGGGCTTCTAGCGCCCGGCCTTGCGGCGCTTGGGCATGGAGCGTAGCTGGATGATGGTCGCGATCAGGACACCAGTGGCGACGATGCCGATGATGATGGTGGCGAGTGCATTGACGTCGGGTGAGACGCCGAGGCGGACTTTCGAGAAAATCACCATGGGCAGGGTGGAGGAGCCCGGGCCCGAGACGAAGCTGGCGATGACCAGATCGTCGAGCGAGAGGGTGAAACCCAGCAGCCAGCCCGAGACCAGCGCCGGGGCGATGATGGGGAGGGTAATGTCGAAGAAGGTGCGCAGGGGCGAGGCCCCCAGGTCCATTGCGGCTTCTTCGACGCTGCGGTCGAAATCGCTCAGACGGGACTGCACCACGACGCAGATATAGGCCATGGCGAAGGTCGAATGGGCGATGACGATGGTCAGCATGCCGCGGCCGGCGGGCCAGCCCAGCATGCCCTCCATGGCGACGAAAAGCAGCAGGAGCGAGAGGCCGGTGATGACGTCGGGCATGACCATGGGGGCCGAGACCATGCCGGAAAAGAGCGTGCGGCCGCGGAAGCTGCGGAAGCGGACGAGGGCAACGGCAGCGAGCGTGCCGAGCACCAAGGCAATGGTGGCGCTGATGGCGGCGATCTGCAGGCTCAGCCAGGCGGCGCCCAGCATCTGCGGATCGTTGAACAGTTCGCCATACCATTTGGTCGAAAAGCCCGACCAGACGGTGACCAGGCGGTTCTCGTTGAAGGAGAAGACCACCATGGAAATGATCGGGGCATAGAGGAAGCCAAAGCCCAGAGCTGCCGTAATGGGGAGGAACCAGCCACGCCGCATGTTACTTCTCCACCACGGCGTTCTGCGCCTTTTGCAGCAGCATGATCGGGACCACCACCACGGCCAGCATGGCAACGGCGACGGCTGCGGCGCGCGGCCAGTTGGCGGCCGAGAAGAATTCGTCCCAGAGCACGCGGCCGATCATCAGGGTCTCCGGACCGCCCAGGAGCGCAGGAATGACGAATTCGCCGACGGCCGGAATGAAAACCAGAAGCGAACCGGCCAGAATGCCGGGGAAGGAGAGCGGCAGCGTGACCGACAGGAAGGTCTGCCAGGGGCGCGAGCCGAGGTCGGCGGAAGCCTCGATCAGCGAGGCGTCGAGCTTCACCAGGGTCGTATAGAGCGGCAGGATCATGAAGGGCAGATAGGAATAGATGAGGCCGACATAGACGGCGAAATCGGTCTGCATCATCACCAGGGGCTCGATGCCGAAGAGGCCAAGGAACTGGTTGATGAGGCCATTGCCGCGCATGAAGCCGGTCAGCGCATAGATGCGCAAAAGGAAGGAGGTGAAGAAGGGTAGGACCACCAGCATCAGCAGAACATTGCGCCAGGGATCGGGGGCGCGGGCGATGGCGTAGGCCATCGGATAGCCGATCAGCAGGGTAAAGACCGTGGCGATGGCGGCGATGCGCAGCGAGCTCAGATAGGCGGCGACATAGAGATTGTCGCTGAACAGGCGGATGTAATTGTTGAGATGCAGGGTCAGCTGCACCGTGCCTTCCTCGGTGGTGAGGAGGGGCGAATAGGGCGGGCGACCAAACTGCTTGGTGGCCAGCGAAATGCCAAAAACCACGGCCAGCGGAATGACGAAGAAGATCATCAGCCAGGCGACAGGTGCGATCAGCACCAGCGCCTTGCCGGAAATGCCGACCTTGGCGAGGCCGCGTTCGACGGCCTTCCAGGGCTTCAGTCGCCGCGGGGGCGGGAAGGAGGGATCGTGAAGCGTCGTCATACTGTCAGCACCGAGCCCGAGCTGTCGCCCCAGGTGACATAGACCTCTTCGTCCCAGGTGATGGAATCTGGATTGCCGCGCATGGTGTTGGTCTGGGTGACGCGCAGGTGTTTGCCGCTGTCGAGCAGCACCTGATAGACGCTCATGTCGCCGAGGTAGCCGATGTCTTCCACGACGCCCCTCGTGACATTGGCGCCATTCTTGCTGGTGGGCTTGTCGCGGCTCAGCATGAGTTTTTCCGGGCGAATGGCCCACCACAGGATCTGGTCGGGGGCGCAATCGACGCCGTGGCCGACATAGATATCGCAACCCAGTTCGGGAGAATGGATGCGGACATGGCCCGGCTCGTCCTCGGTGACCACGCCTTCCACCATATTGGCCGAGCCGATGAAGCTGGCGACGAATTTGGAATTGGGGAATTCATAGATGTCGGTAGGTTCGCCGATCATGGCGATCTCGCCCTGGTTCATCACGCCGATGCGCGTGGCCAGCGACATGGCCTCTTCCTGATCGTGGGTCACGACGATGAAGGTGACGCCCAGGGTTTCCTGGATCTTGACCAGTTCGAACTGGGTTTCCTCGCGCAGCTTCTTGTCGAGGGCGCCGAGCGGCTCGTCGAGGAGGAGAAGTTTCGGGCGCTTGGCGAGGGCGCGGGCAAGGGCGACGCGCTGGCGCTGGCCGCCGGAGAGCTGGTGCGGCTTGCGGGCGCCGTAGTCCTGCAGCTTGACCAGGGTCAGCAGCTCGGCGACGCGGGCGGTGATTTCCGGCTTGGGCAGGCCGTCGCGCTTGAGGCCATAGGCGACATTCTGCTCGACGGTCATATGCGGGAAGAGCGCATAGGACTGGAACATCATGTTGACGGGGCGATTGTAGGGGGCGACCTGGGTCATGTCCTGGCCGTCGATCTCGATCGTGCCCGAGGTCGGGGTCTCGAAGCCGGCGAGCATGCGCAGCAGCGTCGACTTGCCCGAACCCGAGCCGCCGAGCAGGCAGAAGAGCTCGGACTTGTAGATATCGAGCGAGACATCATGGACGGCCGAAACGTCACCGAATTTCTTGGTGACATTGCGGATGCGCACGAAAGGCTTTGCGGCAGGGTCACGCCATGGGCGGGTATCGGCGGCAATCTGGGGCTTCTTTGCCATGGCGTTCTGCTACTCTAGATCAGCGGTCATCTGCCGCAGTTTTATCTTGCTCCCGGCCTCAGGGCCGGAAACCTCCGTGAATTGGCGCATGCCATAGGCAAAAGGGGCGGCCGTGGCCACCCCTAATCTGCGTTTACTGCCCGGTTTTGATGCGGGTCCAGGTGCGGGTGAGCACCTCTTCATACTCGGGCGAGTGGGCCTTCATGGTGAAGCCCTTGGCCAGGGTCTCGGTCGAGGGATAGATGGACGGGTTGTCCTTGACCTCGGCATCGACGAATTCGAGCGAGGCCGGGTTGGGGTTGGCGTAGAACACCGTGTTGGAAATGGCGGCTACGACTTCCGGCTCGAGGATGTAATTGATGAACTTGTGCGCGTTTTCCGGATGCGGGGCATCGACCGGAATGGCCAGGAAGTCATAAAGCGTCGGTGCGCCTTCCTCAGGGATGAGGTAGGAGACTTCGGTGCCTTCGGCGGCGGCATCGGCGGCGATGAACATGTCGCCCGAATAGCCCATGGCGAGGCAGATTTCGCCATTGCCCAGATCGTCGATATACTGGGACGAGTGGAAATAGCGGACCGACGGCTTGATGGAATTGAGCAGTTCCTCGGCCTTGGCCAGGTCTTCCTCGCTCTCGGAATTGGGATCAAGGCCGAGATAGTGCAGCGCCGTGCCGACGACTTCGGAAGGGCTGTCCATGATGGCCACGCCGCAGGAGGCGAGCTTGCCCACAGTCTCCGGATCGAGCAGCAGATCCCAGCTGGTGGGCGGGGTGTCGGTGCCGAGGGCCTCAGCGACCTTGGCGACATTGTAGCCGAGGCCAATGGTGTTCTGCATATAGGGAATACCGTGTTCATTGTCGGGGTCGACAATGGCGGCGGTTTCCATAGCGGCCGGATCGAGGTTGGCGTAGTTGGTGAGCTGCGCCTTGTCGAGCGGCAGGATCAGGCCGGCCTTGATCTGGCGTTCGAGGAAATTGCCCGAGGGGACGACGATGTCATAGCCCGAGGAGCCGGCGAGCAGCTTGGCATCGACGATCTCGTTGTTGTCATAGACGTCGTAATTGACCTTGATGCCGGTCTCTGCCTCGAAATTGGCAATGGTGTCCTCGGCAATATAGTCGGACCAGTTGTATACGTTCAGAACGGGCTCTTCCTGGGCCAGCGCTGGGCTGGCAACGAGAAGGGCGCCAATGGCAAGGGCGAGCGACGGCTTCATCTGATGGCTCCTGTCGGGGTGGTTTCTTGGTTTTCTAGCAGCCCGAATGTCCGGGCGGCATTTTGGATGCGCCGAAAGGCGCGAACGGTCAGTGCGAGGCGCTCATCTTGGAGTGCCCGCTGCAGAACGGTCCTGAATCGCTGGTACAGAAAGAAAGCGCTCAAAAGCGCTGGGGCTATCGGCTGGCTGAGCCCCGGGTCGGGGCGTATATCGATCGTCGCCCGGGGCGCGATCAACAATGATGGTCTGCAGCGAAGTGCCCTTTCCACGCTGGAGTCTGTGGGGGCAACCTAGAGCCAAAATTTCCACGGGACAAGCGCCGCAAGGCAAGTTTTCTTAAGGCTTGACGCCTTGCGGCAATCAAGCGCAAAACCCGCCGCAAACGGGGTCGGAAAGACCTCAAAATCCTTCTGCATGAGCGAGTAAAACCATGAGCGCCAAGGCCTATCTGTCTGTCAGCCCCGAAGTCAAAAAGGCGCTGGCCGAAGGCAAGCCGGTGGTGGCGCTGGAATCGACCATCATCACCCATGGCATGCCCTATCCGCAGAACCTTGCCATGGCGACCAATGTGGAAAAGGTGATCCGCGATAATGGCGCGGTCCCGGCGACCATCGCTATCATGGATGGGCGCTTCTGCGTCGGCGTTTCGGGCGAGGATCTTGAGCGCCTGGCCCAGACCGGTGGCACTGCCGCCAAGGCCAGCCGGCGCGATGTGTCCTCTCTGCTGGTCAAGGGCGAGATCGCCGGCACGACCGTGGCGACGACAATGCAGATCGCCGCGCTGGCGGGCATTCATGTGTTTGCCACGGGCGGCATTGGTGGCGTGCATCGCGGCGCCGAGGATACGTTCGATATTTCGGCGGATCTCGAAGAGCTGAGCCGCACGCCGGTCTGCGTGGTCTGTGCCGGTGCCAAGTCGATCCTCGACATCGCCAAGACGCTCGAAGTGCTCGAAACCAATGGCGTGCCGGTACTGGGCTATGGCACCGACGATTTCCCGGCCTTCTGGGCGCGGCAGAGCGGCTACAAGGTGGATCACCGTTTCGATGATGCGGCAGATATTGCCAAGGTCGTCGCCATGCAGGGTGACCTGGGCATGGGCGGCGTGCTGGTTGCCAATCCGATCCCGGAGCAGGATGCGCTCGACCCTGCCGCCATCGAGGCGCGCATTGCCGAAGCGATCCGTGGCGCCGAACAGGAAGGCGTGTCGCGCAAGGCGCTGACCCCGTTCCTGCTCAACCGCATTTTCGAGCTGACCGAAGGCAAGTCGCTGGTCGCCAATATCGCCCTGGTGGAAAACAACGCCAAGGTGGCGTCGCAGATCGCGGTGGCGCTGGCGGCGCGCCAGGCGACCCGCCGCGCATGAGTGCACGGGTTCTCGTGGTCGGCGATGTGATGACCGATGTCATCGTCATGCCGGAAGGACCGATCGTCAAGGGGAGCGACCGGCGGGCCAAAGTGCGCAGCCGGCCCGGCGGCTCCGGTGCCAACCAGGCGGTATGGCTGGGGGCGATGGAGGCCGAGGTGGTGTTTGCTGCCCGCGTCGGCATGGACGACAAGCCAACCTATGAGAACTATTTTCGCGGGCTTGGCGTGGTGCCTGTGCTGGCCGGCGACCGGGAACAGCCCTCGGGCGTGCTGGTGACCATTGTCGATCCCGATGGCGAGCGGAGTTTTCTGACCGATCGCGGCGCCAATCTCAATCTTTGCGCCGGGGATCTCGACGAGAGCCTGCTCGACGAGGTCGGCATGGTGATGGTTTCGGGCTATAGCCTGTTTGCGCCTGGACCGCGGGCGGCGGTGCAGGCGCTGTTTGAGGCGGCGCGAGCCCGCAATATCGCCGTGGCCGTCGACCCGGCGTCGGTCGGCTTTCTGGTCGAAGTGGGCATCGCCAATTTCCTCGACTGGACGGCGACAGCGACGACGATCTTTGCCAATGAGAGCGAGGCCGAGGCGCTGACCGGCGTCACGGGTGCCCTCGCCCAGGTCAGGGCGCTGGGGGCACATTACGAGACCGTGGTGCTCAAGCGCGGGGCGCAGGGGGCAGCCGTGGGCGGACGGGATGGCGTGCGGGTGGAATTGCCGGCACAGCAGGTCCATGTGGTCGATACGACAGGGGCGGGCGATGCCTTCGCTGCGGGGTTCATTGCGGCACGGCTCAGCGGAATGGACGAGGCGGAGGCGCTGGCGCGGGCCATTTCCTCGGGTGCCAAGGCCGTGCAAAGCATTGGTGGGCAACCGGTTTAGGCTGGCGGCACCAGAGGTTTCCCCGCCCAACGCGCCTGCCGCATAATGGGCTCGTGCATCCGGGTTCAGGCGGCGCTTTGGCAGGTCCTCTGGCAAAACACCTGCTGGCTCCCTAAGTCTGACAGACCATACAGGAGCTCATCATGTCTGATCGCGTCCTTGTCACCGGGATCTCCGGCTTTCTTGGCGGCCATGTCGCCCTGCAATTGCTCAATGCGGGCTATGACGTGCGCGGCAGTATCCGCAGCCTGTCCAAAGCCGACAAGGTGCGCGAGACGCTGGCCAAGGCCGGCGCCGATGTCGGCCGGCTCGACTTCGTGGCGCTCGACCTGCTCGATGATGCGGGCTGGGCCGAGGCCATGACGGGTATCCGCTACCTGCAGCATACCGCCTCGCCCTTCGTGCTGGAGACGCCCAAACATCCCGACGAGCTGATCCGACCGGCCGTCGACGGCACGCGGCGCGCCATCGAGGCGGCACTCGTTGCCGAGGTCGAGCGCGTGGTGCTGACCTCGTCGATTGCCGCCATTCAATATGGCCATGACGATATATCCCGCAGCTTTACCGAGGCGGACTGGACCAATGTCGGGAGCCCGACCACTGGCGCCTATCCGCAGTCCAAAACCCTGGCCGAGCGCGAGGCCTGGCGGCTGATGGATGCGGCGGGCCGGCATGACGACCTTGCGGTGATCAATCCTGCGGCCATCCTCGGGCCGCTGCTCGACGAAGATCCGGGCACGTCGTCGGTCTTGGTGCGGCGGCTGATGGACGGCAAGCTGCCGGCCGTGCCCAAGCTGCCGATGTCGACGGTGGATGTGCGCGACGTGGCGGCATTGCATGTCGATGCCATGACCAATCCCGACGCAGGCGGCCAGCGCTGCATTGCCTCGGAAGGCACCTATTGGATGAGCGAATTGGGCCACATGCTCAAGCCGGCTTTCCCGGATCGGCGCGTGCCGACGGCGGAACTGCCCAGTTGGCTCATTCGCCTCGTCGCCCTGTTCGACCGCGATATCCGCGGCAATATGCACGAAATGGGCCGGATGAAGCGCGTCGACGGCCGCCGCGGCGTTGAACGGTTGGGACGACCGCTGGTGTCAACGCCAGACTCGGCCATCGCCACGGCGCGGAGCCTTGTCGAGCACGGGTTGGTCTAGGCGCGTCCCCCTTGTTCTCGCCGAGGATAGCGTCCATATCTTTTGCGGTCGGAACGGGGCTGTAGCTCAGTTGGGAGAGCGCGTCGTTCGCAATGACGAGGTCAGCGGTTCGATCCCGCTCAGCTCCACCATTCCGATGAAGCCGCACTCGCTATCCGCGCTACGCGCGCGAACGTCGTTTTGCAAAGGCCCGCCACAATTGTGAAAAATTGTGGAGGAATTCTTGACTACAAAAGTCAGTTTAATTATCACTCCGGCACCGCGTAGCCAGCCAGTGCCGATTTCCAGCCAGCCCCGCATTCAACTTCTTTGGGGTAATCATGGAACGACACCGCTTGCCGGTGGCTGACGCAGCGCGTCATCCACTGCGCCTTTCTGCGCGGGCGATTTTGCTTGGAGCTACAGTTCTGGCAGGCTTCGGCCTGCCGGGCGTGGTGCAGGGGCAAGAAGCCACACAGCTCTCGAACACGCAGGTGACGCTGCTGGAGCGCCTGGTGATCTCGTCGACGCGCAATTCCAAGCGGGTCCTCGATGTGCCGGCCACGGTCACCGTTATCAGCAGCGACGATATCGAGACGCATGTGGTGCGCGACATGCAGGATCTGGTGCGCTACGAGCCCGGTATTGCGGTGGATCGGCAAACCTCGATCACCAATCCCTGGGGCCAGCTCAACAGTTTCACCATCCGCGGCATGGGCGGCAATCGCGTGCTGATGATGGTGGATGGCTCGCGCATCCAGGAACGCATTACGGACGGCAGCCGCGATTTCATTGACACCTGGAACCTGCAGGCGGTGGAACTGGTGCGCGGACCCAATTCGGTGCTGTGGGGCGCCGATGCGCTAGGCGGCACCGTGGCCATGCGGACGCGTGATCCGGCCGACCTGCTGGACGGTTCGGAAAAGCCCTGGGCCGTCGAAATCCGGACGGCTTTCGACAGCTATGACAATAGCTGGCGCAAGCAGATCACCGGCGCCTATGACTTTGGCGCGGTGCAGGTGCTGGGCAGCTTCGGCCACCTGTCGTCTACCGAGCGGGAAGCGACCAATGGCGATCCGGATGGCGGCCCATGGGGCCTCTGCCCGCGTCCGAGTTATTTCCGCTGCAACGAACTCTTCCCGGCCGACACCAGCGCCTACAATGGCCTGGTCAAGGTGGTTGCGACACCCAGCGACGATCATGAGATCACGCTGACTGGCGAGTTCTTTGATCGCAACACGGTCATCGAGCAGATCTGGGATTCAAGCGCGGCGCTTGGCGGCTATACCAGCAATGCCTATCCGCGCGAACTGGACATGGAGCGCTATCGCCTCGCCGTGGAACATGACTGGCAAGTCGATGCGCCCTGGCTCGACAGCGTCAACTGGCAGCTGAGCGTTTCGCCACAGCGCCGCGTGACGGAAAGCACGTCCTACCGGACCTATGCTGCCCGGACGCAGACGGTTTATCAGCTGCGCGACTATGGCGAGACATTCTATGAGGCCGACCTGCAGCTGACGTCCTCGTTCGAGGCTGGCCCGACATTCCATACGCTGACCTACGGTTTCGACGGCGATTTCACGCGCACCAACTACGAAGGGCGCAATGAGACCTGGCGGTCGGACACCAATGTCACGACTATCGTCGATAACCAGGGCTTTTCGTTTCCGAAATCCGAGACCGTCCGGGCCGACCTCTATATCCAGGACGAAATCAAGGCTTTCGACGACCGGCTGACCATTACGCCGGGCGTGCGTTGGGCCAATTACCAGATCACGCCTGATAGCGCATACGCCAGCCTTGCCGGCTATTCCCCGGAAGAGATCAGCAGCTCGGAGCTGATCAAGAAGCTGTCGCTTCAGTACCAGCTGACCGACGAATATTCGGTCTATGCTGCCTATGGCGAGGGCTTTAAAATGCCCAGTTCGCAGCAGCTGTTCCAGTCCAACACTTCGTCGGTGGCAGCGCTCAACGACACCGAGATCGTGCCCAACCTCGGGCTGAAGCCGGAATCGGTGAAGAATTACGAAGTCGGCCTGCGCGGCGAGTTCGAGCAGGGCTGGTTCTCGGTTTCGGGCTTTTATTCCAAATACAGCAACTTCATCCGCAGCCTGCAGCCGACCCCTACGGCGACCTACAATGCCGGCACTGGTGTGTGGTCGCAGTATTGGTCGGACAATGTCGAGAATGTCGAGCTCTACGGGGTCGAGATCGGCGGCGAATATGAGTTCTACGAGAACATCTTCGCAACGGCCAATGTCAGCTGGCAGCGCGGTACGCAACAGGTCAACTCCACCGCAGCAACAACGCCATTCGATGGTGCAGTGCCGCTGACGGCGGTGCTCGGGCTGCGCTACGAAATGCCCGAGCATGGGCTGGAGTTCGAACTGCTGACCACGCTGGCGTCCGGGGTGACCGAGCGTGCCGATCCTGCGGCCTTCAAGCCCGATGGATACGCCCTGGTCGATGGCTATGCGACCTGGAAGCCCAACGAGAATGTCGAGATCAACTTCGGCGTCCAGAACATCTTCGACACCAAATACTACCCCAACACGCTGACCGGTTATGCGGAGACGGCAAGTTCGAGCGTGGCTGGCGTCAATCCGCTGGAGGCACAGGTGGGTGCGGGGCGGACCTTCAAGGTCGGGACAACCGTAAAGTTCTGATCCCATGCGGGAAGGACGCCTTCGGGCGTCCTTCTTCCTGACGGAGTGTGATGATGTCTCGTTTGTTGACCCAGTTCTGGCGTTTGTTGAAGCTGTGCATGTCCGGCCCTGGCGGCAGGATCGGCATCATCTTTTTCATCGGCATTGTCGCACTCGACTTTGTCGCCATCGCCGTCTCCATTCGCCTGGTGCAGTGGAATGGCGACTTCTACGGCGCGCTCGAGGCCATGAATGGCGGCGAGGCGGTTGCCCAGGTTGGCGTCTTCTTCATCATCGTCGCGGCCAATGTGTCGCTTCATCTTGTCGGGCTCTATCTGCGCAAAATGCTGCAGATGCGGTGGCGCCGTACCCTGACGCAGGGCGCGCTCGATATCTGGATGCACAACCGTGCCTATTGGCACCTTGCCAATACCGACATGGGTGTCGGCCCGAATGGCCAGCCGGTGGACAATCCGGACCAGCGCATCGCCGAAGACTGCAAGTTTTTCATCGAGAAGGTGCTCAGCGAAGCGCTTGACCTGATCGGCCGGGTAGCTGGCCTCTTCTCTTATATCGTGCTGTTGTGGAGCCTCGCCAGTTTTCCGCTGTCGCTAGCCCCTGTCGGGCTGTCCTGGGAAATCCCCAATTACATGGTCTGGGCGGCTTTCCTCTATGTCGCGCTGTGCAGCGTGATGGTGCATGTGCTGGGCTATCCGCTCAAGGGGCTGCTGGTCGAGCAGCAGCGTCGCGAGGCCAATTTCCGCTTCGCGCTGGCGCGCCTGCGTCTCAACTACGACGAGGTGGCCCTTTCCGCAGGCGAACAGGCGGAGCGTGGGGTGTTCAATGCGCGCTTCGATGCGATCATCTTGAACTGGCGCAAGCTGATCAATCGCGAGCTGATCCTGACCTGCTTCACCTTTCCCTATTCCAGCACAGTGCTACGCATCCCGCTCTTTGTCGCGCTTCCCGGCTATTTGGCAGGCCATGTTGCTTTCGGTGGGCTCATGTCGCTCACCATGGCCTTTTCCAATGTGGTGACCAGTCTTTCCTGGTTCGTGTTTTCCTATCGCGACCTGTCCGATCTGGTCGCCGCCTCATCGCGCCTCGACAATTTCCTCGAGGCAGCAAAGGCCGCGGGTCGGGTGGGACGCGGCATCGAATTGCGTGACGCAGCGAGTGATGTACTCGAAGTTAGGGACCTTGCCCTGACATCGCCCAGCGGAGAGGGGCTGCTCACCATTGCTGACCTTTCTGTCAGGCATGGCGAAAACGTCTGGCTGTGTGGGGCGTCCGGTCTTGGCAAGACCACGCTGATGAAAACGCTGGCCGGGCTGTGGCCGCATGGCACGGGGCAGGTTGCTGCGCCGCGTGCCTCGATGATCTTCCTGGCGCAACGCCCGTATTTCCCGATCGGGGACATTCACGATGCGCTCGCCTATCCGCGCAGCAAAAACGATTTCTCCGCTGCCGAGCTGGATGCTGTGCTGGCCAAAGTTGGCCTCGGCGACGCTGCGAATCTGGAGTTTGGACGCTCCGATACGATGGTTGGCCATGGCCTGTCGGGTGGCGAGCAACAACGCGTCATGCTGGCGCGCCTGCTGATCCATCGGCCACAATGGGCATTGCTCGACGAGCCGACTTCCGCCCTGGACAGTGCAGCAGAGGCAGAGCTTCTGGGCATGCTGCGGCGCGAGTTGGCCGACACGAGCTTCGTCATTGTCTCGCACCGGGAACCCAAGGGATTGGGCCGAATGCGCATCGTGGATCTGGGCAGGTCCGCGTCCACCAAACCATCTCCCTTCATACAGCAAGGCCTACCTGCATGACGTCTCCCATTCGCGAAATCCTCCATGTGGCGCCTGCGGAGGTGATCCGTCGCCTGCCCGCCATGGGCAACCTGATGATCACGGCCAAGCAGAATGGCGCGACCCACGAGCGGATCGGGACGATCGAGACGGTCACGGAAGATGCGGGCTGGCTGGTGTGTGGTGGCGACTGTCACGACAGCCGGATCGATCCTTCCGTGATCTCCCGCGTCCTGGTTGACCGGTCGAGCGTTATGCAGGGCAAGACCTATCCACGCATCGACTTTCACGCAGGCGAAGTGGTGCTGTTCAGCGTGGTCGGCTTTGCCGATATCGAGCCTTTCGACGCTGCGCTAGCCTCGCTCGGCGCCGGCGAGGCCCTGCCAGAAAAGGACAAGGAGCCGCGGCCGCAACGCGATGAAGCGACGCCTGAGGACGTTGGTGCGCAGCCGCTGCGCCAGGCGCTGGACAATGCAGGGCAGGTGACGATCCGCTTTATCCGGCCAGGTTTTGAGCAGCAATGGTCGGGCGTGGTCGAAAGCGTCAAGCCGGCTATGGGCTTCATCAATGTCATGCGCGAGGATTTTCATCTGCACCTGTTGGGTGGCAGCGTTGCCGCGTGGCGCGATGGTGCGGCACTGGATGCGCAGGGCAAGGAAACCGGGCTTTATCTCGTGTCTGCGCAGGCATGAGCGGGATTGCGCAGGCACCGGGAACCTGGCTCGACGGCGAGACTGGCGCGGTGCTGGACCACGCGTCCCTGATGGTGCACATGGCGCAGCGGCGCGTCGTGCTGCTGGGCGAAACGCATGACCGCTATGATATCCATCGCTGGCAATTGCATGTCTGTGCCGGCCTTCTGGCGCATCGCACCGATATTGCCCTGGGGTTCGAGATGTTTCCCCTGCGTTGCCAGCCGGTGCTGGATCGCTGGGTGGATGGCGCGCTGGACGTGCCAAGTTTCCTTGAACAGGCGGAGTGGGAGACGGTCTGGCGCTTCGATCCGGCGCTCTATCTGCCGCTGTTCCATTTCTGCCGCGAGAACCGGTTGCCCATGCTGGCGCTCAACTGCGAGCGGCCGCTAGTGACGCGGGTGGGCAAGGAGGGCTGGGACGCCATTCCTGAGGCCGAGCGCGATGGCCTGACCCCGGCTGTTCCGGCCAGCGCAGCGCACCGCCAGCACCTGTTTGCAATCACTGGTGGCGGGCGCGGCGAGCGGTCGGTTGCCGGGCCGCAGGATCCAGCTTTTGACCGCTTCGTGCGTGCGCAGCAGACGTGGGACCGGGCCTTTGCCTGCAATATCGCCAAGGGTCTTGCATCGCAGCGCGCGGGTCTGATCCTGGGCATCATCGGACGCGGGCATATGGACTATCGCCATGGCACGCCGTTCCAGCTTGCCGAGCTTGGCGTTGATGACACAGCCGTGCTGCTGCCGTCGGACGAGCCAGTTTTCTCACAGGAGATGGGCGGCATCGGCGATGCCGTCTTCCGCCTGCCCGGACCACCGGAGCGCGCCGAGCGCCTCTCCCGCAAACCTATCCAAGAGTTCTGATCATGCGTAATCTGCCCCTGCTAACCCTGGCCATCGGCCTTACACTTGCCGTTCCCTCGATCGCTCAGGACAGCGCTTCCGGCCTGCCTGGCGGTGCCCGGTCGCTCAATGAGGAGCATGGCGACTGGACGGTGTCTTGCCGTGTCGAGGAGACCGGCAAGCTCTGCGTGATGGCGCAGACGCTGGCCAGTTCGCAATCCGGACAGCCGGTGTTCTCGCTCGAGTTAGCCACGCCGGCGATCGACAAGGTTGAGGGCATGATGCTGTTGCCCTTTGGCCTGCGTCTTGCCGATGGCGTGCAGCTCAGCGTGGACGGCACGGCGGTCGGCGAGACGCTGCCTTTCCTCACCTGCGTCAGTAGCGGGTGCCTGGTTCCGGTCGCTTTTGACGCCAGCCAGGTCAGCGCGCTGCGGGCGGGGACTGAGATGATCGTTCGCGGCAGCGGCATGAAGGGTTCGGAACCGGTCGAGCTCAAGGTGTCGCTGGCCGGTTTTGCCCGGGCGGCCAACAGGTCTGTCGAACTGTCGCTTTGATCAGGCTCCGGCCCGCTCCAGGCGTTCGGCAGAGCGGGCAAAGCCGTCGCTGATCACGGCGCGCATGGTGTCGCGGGCGGCTTCCACGTTCTGCGCGCGAATGGCCTCGGCGATGGCGCCGTGGTTGGCAGCGGTTTCCTCGAGCTTGGCCTTGTTGGCGACCGGTGAGCTGATGGTGAAGACGGCGGTCAGGGCCACTTCCACCAGGGCGCTGATCGAGGCCATGAAGGGATTGCTGGCCGCTTCGGCCACGGCGCGGTGGAAGGCGAGATCGGCACGGGCGAATTCCTCAGCTGTCGTGGCTTCGCCCATGGCGTCGGCCAGGGCAACAAGGTGATCAGCCTGTGCCTGGGTGCGGCGCTCGGCGGCAAGGGCTGCCGATTCGAGTTCAATGCCGATGCGCACTTCGGCGACGCTGCGCAGGAAATCGACATCGGGGCCGGCTTCGAAATGCCAGGCCAACACATCGGCATCGAAAAGATTCCAGCGCTGGCGCGGCAGGACGCGGGTGCCGATGCGGGCGCGGGCCTCGATCATGCCCTTGGCGGCCAGCGTCTTCAGCGCTTCGCGCAGCACGGTGCGAGAAACGGAAAAGCGGGCGAGCAATTCGGTGTCGGAGGGGAGGATCGCGCCTTCCGCATAGTCGCCGCGCACGATGGCGGCGCCCAGTTGGCCGAGAACCAGCGAATGCAGATTGCGCGAGGGAACGCGACCGGCGATTGAAGCGATCAGATCGCCCCTGCTGTTGTCCTGTTCATGCCGCGTGGCCATGAGCCCCCCTTTTGTTGGGCCTGACCTAAGCATGGCACCAAAAGTATTACAATATTTCAGCAGCCTCGCGGACTGGACAGCGGCGCCGGCATTTGATGTGGGTAGCGCCAAAGGAGTTAGCCTATGACCGACCAGATCGATGCCGTTCTTGCCAGCGTGGATGCCGGGCTCGAACAGAGTCTCGAACGCCTCTATGCGCTGTTGCGCATCAAGTCCATCTCGACCGACCCAGCCTATGCCCAGGAATGCCAGAAAGCGGCGGACTGGATCGTCGGCGAGCTGCAAGGCCTCGGATTTGACGCGTCGGCGCGGGCGACGGCAGGCCATCCGGTGGTGGTGGCGCATGGGCCGGATCAGGCGGGGCCGCATGTGCTGTTCTATGCCCATTACGACGTGCAACCGGTCGATCCGGTCGAACTCTGGCATTCGGACCCCTTCGAGCCGCAGCTCAAGACCGACGCCAATGGACGCAAGATCATCGTGGCGCGCGGGGCTTCGGACGACAAGGGGCAGATGCTGACCTTCATCGAGGCCTGCCGGGCCTGGAAGCAGGTGGCGGGTTCGCTGCCGGTCAAGGTCAGCCTGATGCTGGAAGGCGAGGAAGAAAGCGGCGGCAAGAACCTGCCGCCCTTCATGGAGGCGCATCGGGACGAGCTGGGTGCCGCCGATATCGCGCTGGTCTGCGATACCGACATGTGGGACCGCGAGACGCCGTCGATCACCACAATGCTGCGCGGGCTGGTGGCGGAAGAGGTGGTGGTCACCTGTGCCAACAAGGACCTGCATTCGGGCATGTTCGGCAATGCGGCGCGCAATGCCAACCAGGTGCTGGCCGACATCATCGCCAGTCTCAGGGCGCCCGATGGTTCGGTGACGGTGCCCGGATTTTACGACGATGTGGCCGAGATTTCGCCCGAGCTCAAGGCGCAATGGGCGGGACTTGGTTTTGACGAACAGGCGTTCCTGGGCGAAGCGGGGCTGTCGGTTCCCGCCGGGGAACAGTCCCGCTCGGTGCTGGAAATGCTCTGGGCGCGGCCGACCTGCGAAATCAATGGCATGACCGGTGGTTATACTGGCGACGGCTTCAAGACGGTCATTCCGGCCAAGGCCAGCGCCAAGATTTCCTTCCGCCTGGTTTCGGGCATGCAGCCGGAAAAGATCCGCGCCGCGTTCCGCAAGCATGTGGAAGCGCTGGTCCCGGCCGATTGCTCGGTGACCTTCCATGAGCATGGTGGTTCGCCGGCGATCACAGTGCCGGACGACGGCGTGCAGTTGCGCCAGGCGCTGGCGGGACTGTCGGCTGAATGGGGCAAGCAAGCGGTGATCACGGGCGCGGGCGGCTCGATCCCGGTGGTGGGCGATTTCAAGCGCATTCTTGGACTCGATACGCTGCTGATCGGCTTTGCCCAACTGGACGACCAGATCCATTCGCCAAACGAGAAATATGATCTCGACAGCTACCACCGCGGCATCCGCAGCTGGGTGCGGGTGCTGGCATCGCTGGCTGGCTAGCCAGCGATCGGGAGCAGGATCACTGCGACAAGGGCGATGACAGCCGGGAGGGTCTGGATGAACAGAATCTTCCGGCTGGCCGTCGCCGCGCCAAAAATGCCGGCAACGGCGACACAGGTGAGAAAAAAGACCGCGATCTGCCAGCCGAATTGCGGCTGGGGATGAAGGATCGACCAGATGAGGCCGGCGGCGAGGAAGCCGTTGTAGAGGCCCTGATTGGCCGCCAGAGCCTTGGTCTTTTCAGCAAAATCCGCCGTCAGGCCAAAAGCCTTCTGGCCGCGCGGGCCGGTCCACAGAAACATCTCGAGGATCATGATGTAGACGTGGAGCAGGGCGATTGCGGCGACGAGAATGACGGCGATAAGGTTCATTTGGTCTTGGTCTTTCCGCTAGCGGGCGCATCGGTCTGAGCCGCATCTGCATCCGCTTGTAGCCTATCCATCAGCGCGCGCCACTCGGTATAGGCGGCTTCCTGGTCGGGTAGGGGATCGCGCGAACCGCCCTGGAAGACCAGTTCCTCAAGCACGCTTTCAACGCCCGGACCTTCCACCTCGCAGGTATTGGCTTCGTCCAGGGCGGCGAAGGCCTGGTCGTAGAAGATGGAATCATAGTCGTCGGTGGAAAGCTTGAGCTGACCATAGGCCAAAAGGTCGGCGGAATCGGTCAGCAGCGACCATTCGGCCTCGGTTACCTCAAAGCCGGTGCAATTGGAGGAGACCACATTGGCCAGAACGACCTGATAGAGAAACTCCTCGGCGCGGTGCTCGGTGTAGGAGGAGAGGTCGGGCAATTGCACATAGACCTTGCCATCGGCGATGGCCGGGGTGGCGATCAGCAGGGCGGCAGTGGCGGCGGCGAGCAAGGGCTTCATGGGCAAGTTTCCTGGTGGGCAATGTTTTAAATCTGCCAAGCGGTTTAGCCCGAATTGCGGCTGAGACAAAATGTCATCCCGCAGGGGCCGACGGACTATTCATCGTAAAATGACGTTGAATGAGCGCTGCTGCGGGTCCATAGGGGACCCTCAACAGACAGAGGTTATCCCATGCGCAGTGTCAGCTATTCCCAATTCGGCAAGGCCAGTGACGTGCTCGAACTGGCGGAGCGCGAGATGCCGCAGCCGGAGCCAGGTCAGGTCCGGGTGCGCATGACACTGTCGCCGATCCACAATCATGACCTGATGACGATCAAAGGCGTCTATGGCGTCAGGCCGGAACTGCCGTCCGTGCCCGGTACGGAAGCGGTGGGCGTGGTGGATGCGCTGGGTGAGGGCGTGGACAACCTCAAGATCGGCCAGCGCGTGATGGGCGGGGCGGGTGCGACCTGGGCGGAATATTATCTGGCCAATGCGGCGACCAGCATTGCGGTGCCGGACTGTGTCGACGATGCGACGGCCTGCCAGCTGATTTCCATGCCGCTGAGCGCCAAGATGATCCTGGCTGATCTCAAGGTCGGCAAAGGTGACTGGATCATCCAGAATGCGGCCAATGGGGCGGTGGGCAAGCTGCTCAATCACTTTGCCGCCGAGGCGGGTGTGCATGTCATCAATCTGGTGCGGCGTGATGGCGGCGTGGCTGAAATGGCGGCGTTGGGCATTGGCAATGTGGTGTCGACCGAAGCTGAGGACTGGCGCGACAAGGTCGCCGCCATTGCCAAGGACGCGCCGATCGTGCGTGGGCTGGATTCAATCGGTGGCGAAGGCCCGGAAGCGCTGCTCAGCGTCATGGCGCCGCGCAGCGAAGTGGTGTCCTTCGGCAATCTGTCGGGCCAGAAGATCACCCTGTCGTCCAACGCGATCCTGTTCAAGCAGGCCGTGGTGCGTGGTTTCTGGGGCGCGCAGAACAATTTCCCGCGCGAGGCCATCGGCCGGATGATCGGCGAACTGGTGCAGTCGGCCGCCAAGGGCACGCTCAAGCTCGAGGTGGATGGCGTCTTTGGGCTCGATCAGGCGCGCGATGCGGCCAGGGCCAGCGACGAACCTGGCCGCAAGGGCAAGGTGGCGATCAAGGGATGATCGCCACGCCAATCGGCGTCAGTGCGGCTCGTGGGCGTCGGCGGTGCCGAGCAGCCAGTAGCCGGCGGCCTTGACATATTCGGGGTTGAAGCCGCGCTCGTCGGTCAAATGGGCGCGGACGGCTTTGCTCATGGCGCTTTCACCGGCGACGTAGGCATAGGCGACGCCGTCGCGCAGGGTGGCCGCCTTGATGGCGTCGAGGATGAGGCTGGTCGTGCCTGCCGGTTCTCCATTCCGGTGAAGATAAACGAGCGTCAGGTCGGCTACGGTCTCGAAGGTCTGTTCTTCGGTGGTATTGTCGACCTCGATGAAGGCAACGATCTTGCTGCCGGCAGGCAGTTCCTCAATGCGCCGGCCAAGGGCCGGCAGGGCAGTTTCGTCGCCGGCCAACAGATACCAGTCATAGGCAGCCGGCACGACCAGCGAGCCGCGCGGGCCGCCGATAACGAGCTTGTCGCCGAGCTTGACCTTGGCCGCCCAGCCCGAGGCAGGGCCGTCACCATGCAGGACGAAATCGATGTCGATCCAGCCTTCGGCGACATTCCAGTCGCGCGGGGTATAGTCGCGCATCTCCGGCTTCTCGCCCTCGGCAAATTCGGCGCCGCGGTCGCCGATTGGCGCCAACCTGGGCTCGACCCCTCCTGGGAAAAAGAACGCCTTGATGTGATCGGCATGGCCGACCGAGGCAAAGCCTTCCATGTCGCCGGTCAGGCGGATACGGCGCATCAAGGGCGTGATGTCCGTGATTGCGATCACGTCCAGCAGCCGCATTCTGGTGTCGTGCCGGACGCGTTGCGGGGCGCGGGGATCGATGGTCTCGGACATTTTAGTTTTCCTGATTATTTAAGTCAGGAATTAACCCGACCTTGCATCGCAATCAAGGCTCGTCGGCCGGTGTGTGGCTCACAGCCAGTTGAAGGCGCTGCAGGAGTGGCAGGAGGCCGTCGATCTCGTCGAGATCGATGCTGGCAAATTCGAATGGCGGGTCGGCTCGCAGCTCGAAGGCATAGTCGCCGGTCGCGCGGGGGAATGTGGTGATGAAGCTGGCCAACGCAGCCTTTGAGTCATCGGACATGGTCTCTGCCGGTAGCCCTTCGATGAAGGCCACGGCGGATTGCTGATAGTCGGCAATGATGGGGCGGGGGTCTTCGTCATAGGGCAGGTTGCCGATGAGGGCCGGTGCCAGAAGGGCCGAGACAAAGAGGGCGTTGCTGAACTCGACGGTTAACTGGTCGAAGGCACCTGGGATATCGTCGAAACTGTCGAGGCTCTTGGGATCGAAATTCATGCTGGACAGACGGCCGGCCAGGCGGATGGCGCCATCACCGGGCGCAGTGACGGAAAAGTCTGAGACCTCCACCGTGTGCGATTGTTGGTCCCAACGATAGTGAAAATGCATGTCCATCGGCTCGGACTGGATTTCGATCAGGTAGTTGCTGTTGGGGCTGCCGGTGTCGGGGGCATTGGCAAAGCCGGTGATGGCGAGATCGAGCTCGGCCGGCGGTCGCTCGGCGACAAAGTCTTCCAGAAGGGTGGGTGCGCGCAGTTCCAGTCCGGCAATGCGATAGCGGGTGTAGGTATCCGTCCCGATATAGAAATTGGTAAGACGGCAGCCATCGGCAGTGTCTTCCACGGTTGTCTCCGGCGTGCGCTCGATAGCGTCGAGCGCGATGACAAGCTCATCGCAGGTCTGGGGTGGCGGGGGAGCCTTCTTGTCGGTCTGGGCATGTGCGGGCAGGGGCGCGAGCAGGATGAGGCCAGTCAGGAAATGAGCGCGACGCATTGGGGCTCCACAATAAAAACATCAGGAAATTCAAAGCCAGACCTATGCAACGGCAGAATGTGGCAGGAAGGAGACCTTCGGGATATTGGCTTCTCAGCTGTCGTGGCGCGGCTTATAGATCGCGGCTCCACTGGTCGGATGTCCATGCAAAATCTTCTTGCCCGTTTCCTGATGCGCCACGAGCCTCGCAAGGACTGGCGGGTCCATGCCAAGTCGGCATCGGCGACGGCAGGCAGCGTGACGCTGATCGGCGCGCTGGCTGCGGCCACGGGCCTGCCGTTGCTGCTGGCGCCGCTGGGGCCGACGGCGATGCTGATCTTCGGACAGCCCGAAAGTGCGGGGGCGCAGCCGATCAATATCTTTGCCGGCTACCTGATCGGCACGATGATTGCCGTGGGAGCACTGCTGTTCGGGCCCGAGCCCTGGTGGGTGGCTACGCTGTGCGTGGGCCTCACCATGCTGGTGATGCTGGTGCTTAGGGTGACGCATCCGCCGGCCGCCGCCGTGCCGCTCCTGGTCTATCCGGGGCCGGTCGATCCGCTGACGCTGTTTGCGGTTCTCCTGATCGCCTGCGTCATGTTGGTGGTGCTCGCCTTTGGGCTGCACCGGCTGCCGCCGCGGCAGCGCTATCCGCTGCCGATCCGGCAGGAAATCGATCAGGAATAGAGCATGCGATCCTGCTCGGCGCGCAGGGCGAAGAGACGCGTGCTGGTATCGGGCTGGCTGTTGGCCGTGGTCAAGAGGTCACCCTTCTTGATCGGTGCCGTGACCTTGCCGCCTTCGAGCAGGCCGACAGGCAGGGCGCCGGCGGCGCGGGCATCCGTCACGGTCATGGCGTAGCTGCGATAGCAGGTCTCCCCGATTGCATCGAGCGCTTCGCCGGGCAGCAGGTCACGCTTGGCGACGGCACAGACCTCGGCAACGGGGCGCGGCAGCGGGACCATGTCGGGCCGGCCATAGAGCATGATCCGCGCCGCGGTCAGCGGGACCTCGAGGCTCGTCAGGTGATAGGGGCGGAAAAAACTGTAGTAGGGGCCGTGGCCGATATGGAGATCGTCCATGCGCTCGATGATGCGCGGGTGCTCAGCCTTGACGATAACGAAAACGCCGGGGGCAACGCCCTTGCCGATCGTATAGTCGACGACGCCCATGGAATTGAGGATGCCGCCGTCTTGCCTGGGGATCAGCACTTTGGCCATGTCGTCGCGATCAGCCTTGGGCCCATGCATGCCGGGAATGTCGGGCGTGAGGCCCGTTGCATTGGCGATGGCGCACATTTCCACGGCGGTCTTGGAGCCGTCGACGAATTCCACCAGCATGCGCGGGTTCATGTTCCGGCGGGTGGCCTCCTCGCGATAGTCATCCGGGACGGCATCGTGTTTGAGCGGATTGTTCTTGCCCTTGCCTGCCGCGACGATGGGCAGGCCCAGTGCAGTGACGAATTCGATCAGCTCCATGCAGGAGCTTGGCTCGTCGCCAGCGCCGACCGAGTAGATGACGCCGAGCCGGTCGGCCTGGGCCTTCAGATAGGGCCCGATGGTAACGTCGGCCTCGACATTCATCATCACCACATGCTTGCCGTGTTCCATGGCGGTGAGGTCGTAGTCAGCAGCCACGCCCGGCTTTCCCGTGGCATCGATGACGACATCGATGTTGGGCGTGGTGACGAGCGTTTCCGCCGAGGTGATGGCGATCTTGCCGGCCTCGATGGCGGCAGTCGCCCTTGCGGGACTGTCGGCCTCGCGGCCCTTGCTGTCGTCGCCATAGGCGATTTTGATGGCGTCCAGCGCGGTATGGGGGCGGCGCGTGGCGACGGCTGCCATTTCCACGCCCTTCATCAGGCTCATCTGGGTGACCAGGTCCGTGCCCATTTCTCCCGAGCCGATTACGCCGACGCGGATCGGCTTGCCGCTGTCTGCGCGGGCAGCCAGGTCGCGGGCGATGCCGGTAAGGGCGATGGAAGTGGTCATGAGATAAGTCCGGAATTATTGCGCGCTTGGGTTACCCCTGTCGCGGGGGTCGCCGCAAGGGGGCAGAGCGATCCGGGCAGACTTGTTTGCCGCCAACTGCGACAATGTTTCAGCGATCTCGCGCATAGAAGTATTCAGCAGGTTCAATAGGCTTAGCACTTCTTAAACCGTTCCCGTGGACACTGGCGCTCGGAGAAAACTCCCGGGGGCATGCAGTGCAAATGGTCAGCTCGACCAAAACAACCGTCGCTTTGCCGGCGATCATCGACCTGGACTCGCTGGATTCCATCCGCGACGGACTGATCGACGCAATCGAGGAAGGCCCGATCAGCGTGACCGCAGATGCGATCGAGCGCGTGTCGACCAATGCGTTGTTCATGCTGATCAGCGCAGCGGAAACTGCCCGGAAGAACAATTTCGATTTTGCCATTGAGCAGCCGAGCGCGGCCCTGACGTCCGCGATCGCCAGGCTGGGTCTGGACGCCCAGTTTGCGGGAATGATGAGAGGATGACGAGCTTGCGGGTACTGACGGTGGACGATTCGAGGACGATCCTCGCGATGCTGCACCATACGCTGAGCAATGCGGGTTTCGAGGTGCTGCAGGCCGAGGACGGCAAGCAGGGCCTTGATGTGCTCAAGAGCCAGCAGGTCGATGTGGTGATCACCGACATCAATATGCCGGTGATGGATGGCATCGAATTCATCAAGCATGTGCGAGCCACGGGCCAGCACCAGAGCCTGCCGATTCTGATCTTGACCACGGAAACCAGCCAGGACAAGCGCGACCAGGGCAAGGCCGCTGGCGGTACGGGCTGGATCGTCAAGCCGTTCGATCCGGAAAAGCTGATCTCGGTCATCCACCGCGTCGTGCATTGAGTTCTATTGTTGGTAGTGACCCAGAAGGGTTTTGCGTGTTTGCATGAGCGATCTCGACGACTTCAAAGCCACCTATTTTGACGAATGTTCCGAACTGCTGACCGAAATGGAAGAGCAGTTCGCGGCCATCGAGGCTGGTGAGCGCGACGCAGACCGCCTCAATGCCGTGTTCCGCGCCATCCATTCGGTCAAGGGCGGTGCCGGTGCCTTCGGCTTTTCGGCACTGGTAGGCTTTGCCCATGCCTATGAGACGCTGCTCGACTATGTGCGCGACGGCCGGGTCGAGATGACCGATGACGTCGTGACGCTGTGTATCCGCGCCAATGACATTGTCGCTGACTACGTCAAGGCCGCCCAGACCGGCGAGGCCCTGCCGGCCGACTACGGCCAGGAAGAAAAAGAACGCTTCGACGCCCTGGCGCGCGGTGAACGCGCCGATGACGACGAAGGCGGCGAGCCGATGGAAGAATTCGATCTCGAATTCGTCCCCGTCATGGTCAATATCGGCGGTGGCGAGGATGCGCCGGATGATGCCGGTTTCGATCTTGGCGACTTTGGCGGCGTTGCAGACGAGCTTGCTAACAGCAATGACGATCTGGCAGAAGACGCGTTCGATGCGCCGCCGCTCGAAGCCGTGCCGGGCCAGTGGGAAATCCATTTCACTCCACATACGGCGCTCTATGCGCGGGCCAATGATCCGCTGCTGTTGTTCCGCGAGCTGGCGGTTCTGGGCGAAATGCAGGTTCGTCCGGTCCTGACCGCCATGCCTTCACTGGCAGAGTTTGAACCCTTCGCAGTCTATTGCTCTTGGGAGATCACGCTCATTTCGGAATCGCTGACCGAAGCGATGATCCGGGAAGTGTTCGAATTCGTCGAAGGCGACTGCGACATTGCGGTGGCCCAGGTTGGTGCCGCAGGCGCCCCTGAAGCAAGCGCTGGCGTTGCGTCGGCCACGGCCAAGCCGGCCATCGAAGCCGAGCCCGATACATCCGACCTCCTGGCTCTGGCCGATGACGAGGTCTCCGACCTGCTCGATTTCAATCTCGATACAGACGTGGTCGCGCCGCCGGTGGCGGCGGCCAAGGCCGAGGTGGCCGTTGCAACACCGCACGCGGACGCGATTATCAAACCGGCCGAAGACGATACATTCGAAGAGGCCCCGGGCCTCAGCTTTGCCGAGCTGGCCGCAAGCATCGTGCCGAGCCCGGTTGCCAAGCCAAAACCTGTCGTTGCCGCTGCGCCGCCGAAGCCGGCAGCACCTGCAGCCAGCAGCGATGGCGAGGATCACGGCAGCAAGGCCAGCGTCGGCGTTCAGTCGATCCGTGTCGATCTCGACAAGGTCGATCGCGTGGTCAATATGGTGGGCGAGCTGGTCATTACTCAGTCCATGCTGACCCAACAGATGGATGAGACGCTGCGCGCGCGCTATACCGAGCTGGTACGCGGCCTTGAGGTCCTGGCGCAGACGACGCGCGGCCTGCAGGATTCGGTGATGGCGATCCGCGCCCAGCCGGTCAAATCGGTGTTCTCCCGCATGCCGCGCCTGGTGCGCGAACTGGCAACCAAGACCGGCAAGAAGATCAAGCTCGAGACGATCGGCGAAAATACCGAAATCGACAAGACGATCATCGAGCAGCTTTCCGATCCACTGACCCACATGATCCGCAATTCGGCAGATCACGGTCTTGAAAGTGTCGAAAAGCGCCTGGCGATCGGCAAATCTGACACGGGCACGATCCGGCTTTCGGCGGAGCAGGCTGGTGGCAATATCCTGATCATCGTCGAGGACGATGGTGCGGGCATCAATCGCGAACGTGTGCTGCAGGTCGCGCGCGACAAGGGCATTGTGGCGCCGGACGTCAATCCGACGGACGAACAGATCGACCAGCTGATCTTTGCGCCAGGCTTTTCGACGGCCTCGGAGGTCAGTGACCTGTCGGGCCGTGGTGTGGGTATGGATGTGGTCCTGTCCAATATCAAGAAGATCGGCGGCTCGGTGCATGTCCGCTCGTCGACCGGCAAGGGTACGCGCATGACCCTGCGCCTGCCGCTGACGCTGGCGGTGCTCGATGTCATGCTGGTCAAGGTTGGGGTGTCGCCCTATGTGGTGCCGCTGAGCTCGATCGTTGAAACCATCCAGTGTTCGCGCGCCAGCTTCGAGCGGGTGCCGAGCGGCGGGCAGGTGCTGCAGGTGCGCGGCGAATATGTTCAGGTCATTGACCTCGCCAAGCGCTTTGACCTGCAGAATGAGACAGAGTCGGACAACCGCTTCGTCGTGCTGTGCGAGGCCGAGGGTTCGGCCAAGGTTGCGCTGATCGTCGATGACATCATTGGCCAGCAACAGGTGGTGATCAAATCGCTCGAAGAAAATTTCGAGCGCGTCGATGGTATTGCCGGCGGTACGATCCTGGGCGACGGCAATGTTGCGCTGATCGTTGACGTGCAGGGCCTCAAGACCACTATTGTCCACAAGAATGCGGCCTAGGCCGTGCGTAAGTTGGCTGCGAAAGCGGCGTAGTAAAAGCGTAGCCGGCCAGAAGGACGGCAGAAAGGCATAGAATGGAAGCGCTCGGTTTGCGAGACGACATGGCCGACAAGTCCGCCGTCGCAGCCCAGAATTCACTGCAGTTGATCGCCTTCTCTATCGGCGAGCAGACATATGGTGTCGAGATCACCACCGTGCGCGAAATCCGCGCCTGGAATGGTGCGACCCCGCTGCCCAATACCCGAGAATTCGTGCGCGGTGTGATCAACCTGCGTGGTACGATCGTGCCGATCTTTGACCTGCGCGCCCGCTTTGGCGATGGCCAGACTTCGCCCACCAAAAACCACGTCGTGGTGGTGATGAGCGTGGGCGACAAGTGGGTCGGGATCCTGGTCGATGCCGTCAGCGACATCCTGACCGTGTCCAAGGACGACATCCACAATGTGCCCGAAGGCAATTCGATCGATACCGAATTGCTCAATGGCATCGTGACCCACGAGAGCCGGATGGTCGGTCTTATCGATCTGCATGCAGTTGTGAGCGGTGCCAAGCTCGACGGCTAGGCGTTCCACGGGCAGTGTTTTTACGAGGGCGCCGTGAGGCGCCCTTATTGTTTGATGGGAACTGTTTGCCGTGTCTCGGCTTGAATCCTGAGCAATCCAGGAGGGAGCCGGTAAATGCTCGACCATAGCGGAATTGTCGTCACTGATCTCAAAAGTGCCCGTCGCTTCTATGATGCCATCGCCCAGGCGCTTGGCCTGGCGACAACGGACAATGGTCCGGACTCCTTCCTCTTCGGCAAGAGCAAGGAAGAACCCATTCCTTATCTGTGGATCGGGACGCTGCGGCCCAGTTACTGGGTGGAAGGATCAAAGGCCGGCATCAATCAGATGCATGTCGCATTCATTGCCGAGAGCAAGGCTATGGTCGATGAGTTCTTCAGAGCGGCCGTTGCTGCCGGTGGCAAGGATCACGGAAAGCCCGGTCCGCGTGAAGGCGCCGGCGACTATTATGGTGCCTTTGTACTGGATCCGGACGGCAACAACATCGAGGCCTGCGTACGCGGAGCCGCAGCGCGTTAGAATTCGAATAGTATTAGATTCGAATCCCGCAAATAAAAATGACGCCAAATGGCGCCAGCGAACAAACAGACCTTGGGTTGGCCTGGATCAAAACAGGTCGACGTCGCCGTGGCTTGGATGAGCCGCTACGCCCGAAAGCGAAGGCACCCGCAGTTCGTCGAGCGTCAGACTGGACCAGATTTCGTCATAGACGCTATCGGGCGCCGTGGGCGGCAACAGGGCGAA
This sequence comes from Candidatus Devosia phytovorans, assembly GCA_029202405.1. Classification (NCBI taxonomy): domain Bacteria; kingdom Pseudomonadati; phylum Pseudomonadota; class Alphaproteobacteria; order Hyphomicrobiales; family Devosiaceae; genus Devosia; species Candidatus Devosia phytovorans. Next base: position 4,070,431 of record CP119312.1, read on the forward strand.
CTGGCGGACAGCGAGAGCCATGTTGTGGCAGCGCTGTTCGATCCGGTCCTGGCCTTGCAGCGAGGTGATGATCATCTGTACGGCTTCGCGGACAGTGGGATCCTTGCTCAGGTTATTTTCAGCGAGCAACTGAAGCGCCTCAGTGATGCCTTCCAGCATTGCTGCGGTCTGGCGCGCGGTCTCATCGAGTTCTCTCGCGAGTTTCTGCAGTGACATACGTATTCGATCCTAGCTTAGTCGGGGCACTCTATATGACTAATTCTAAAGGTGTTCTTGCTGTTTATTTTGGCGGCAAAGAGGTCTGGCCGCGTGGTTAGCAATTGGTAACGAGTGTGCGGCTATGATGAGATAGCCGGCGTATCAGGGTTGCACAGGTTAAATGGGACTGCCGAATTCTCTACCACCCGAGTTTGATCGCGGGGTGGTCACCACCGTCCATCAGGGCGACTGCCACGTATCTGCCGATGCCGACCTCACCTATTCGACGGTCCTGGGCTCCTGCATCTCTGCCTGCGTACGCGACCGTGTCGCCAATCTTGGCGGCATGAATCATTTCCTGCTCGCCGAACAGTCCGGCTCCGCCAAGGATCGTTACGGCGCATCGGCCCGCTATGGCGCCTTTGCCATGGAACAGCTGATCAACAAGGTTCTCAGCCAGGGTACCGGCAAGAAATCCAACCTTGAGATCAAGGTGTTCGGCGGCGGCAAGATTAATTCCGCACTGGATGACGTGGGTCGCAAGAATATCGACTTCCTGCGCCAGTTTCTGGCCGACGAAGGTTATGTAGCGATGAGCGAAGACCTTGGTGGGACCTTTGCGCGCCGCGTGCTGTTCAAGCCGCATTCGGGCCGCGCCTTCGTCAAGCGACTGGATAGCGACGTGGGTGCCAATGTGGCGCGCGAGGAAGTCGCCTTTGCTTCGCGCCGCGTCGTGGTGCCAGCGCCGGTGGACGATATCGAACTGTTCTAGAGCCAACCAGACCGCTCCAATTTGATCAGCACCCCGACGCCCAGCGGCCTGGGGTGCTGTTGTTTTGGTCGACGTCTCGGCAATGCTTCGCCTTTTGTGCCAGAACAGGACGAAATTTCACTGCATGACAATCTGATTTAGCGAAGTCTTCCGCGATAACAGTAGTTTATAGGTTTGGTTAACCATGTTCGTTTAGGTTTTCAGCATGTTGGATTCCCGTTGCTGAACTGCGAACAAGGCGCTTCATGCCCATTACGCGTCTCGCGATCATCTCAGCCCTACCCTGGCTTGGCGCCCTGGCGCTGGCTGCAGGACTGTTGCCGATTCTGGGGGGCGGTGCAGCCTGGCTGGTGTGTCTGTCGCTATTGATGATTGTCGCGCTCGGCGTCGCCCTGCTGCTGGCGGCTCGTAGGGCCAGGATGGAGGCCCGAGTCCTCGCCCGGCTGGCTCTGACCGTCGGTCTCACCGAACGGGCCGATGAGGCTGTCACCATCGATGGAATCATCGCGCGGATGAGCCGGCGGCTGGAAAAGACCCATCAGCTCAAGAGTGCTATCGGGGCCCTGCACCTGCCGGCGCTTGTGGTGGATGGTGAAGGTCATATCATCACGGCCAGTATCGGCGTGACCCGCCTCGCCATCGGCGCGGTTGAAGGAGCGACGCTCGACGCGCTGTTTGGCGCCGGCTATCTGCGGGCAGGCGGCGGTGCACCCGATGAGGCGCTGGTCGTACTTGGAGGCGCGCGGTTCACCATGGTCAAGCGCAGCCTCGGCGGGGGCTGGAGCCTGCTCGAACTCAAGCCGACCGGAATGTATATCGAGGAAGACGATCTCGATGCCTTCTCGGCAGCATTGTCGGGCGGGCAGACCGGTTTCCGCTTCGAAGCCAAGGCTGTTGCGGCGCAGCCGGTGCTGGCCGCGCTCAACAAGGGACTCGCTGCGCTGGACGACGGCCTGCGGCAACTCGAAGCGGTGGCGGCGGGCAGCGGCGAACTGCCCGATGCGTTGACCGGTCCGCTTGGCGACCTTGCCGTGCGGCTGAACGATTATACGCGGGCGCTGGCGGAACGAGCCGATGACGAACGAGGCTTGCGCGAAAGTCTTGAGAAGAAGCTCGCAACGGTGGGTGGCCTGCTCGAGAGCTTCGAACAGCGTGCGGCGAGCTTCAAGGCGATCGGTGGCGAGAACGCCGGTGACATGTCGGCGACCGGCAAGGCGTTGGCCGACGGCGGCGGGCGGTTGCGACAGGTGCGGATCATCGGTCACGCCGTGCAGGACCTGACCAGCGAACTCGACATGGCGGCGCGGCGCACCCAGGCCCTTGTCGGCGATATCGACACGATGACCGGCGAAGTCGACAAGATGGTGCAGGCCATCGAGGATGTGTCCTTCCGCACCAACCTCCTGGCGCTCAATGCGGCCGTCGAGGCGGCGCGGGCAGGGGAGAAGGGCGCAGGCTTTGCCGTGGTTGCCGACGAAGTGCGGCAATTGGCGCAAATCACCAATCGCTCGGCCAAAGACATTCGCATGGTTGTGCAGCGCGGGCGGGCGCAGTCGGAGACTGGCAAAATAGAAGCACAGTCGCTGCAAAAAATGATCGCCGGTCTGGGCGGGCATTTACGCAATCTAAGCAATGAAACCGATACGGTTGTTTCGACACTGGACGAAGGTGAAGCGGCTCTGAAGCGTCTCACCGGACGAATGGCGTCGTTTGGCGAAACCCCGGCGCAGACTTCTGCCGCCATTTCGCGGCGACGTGCCTGACGGCCCTCACTGCCGTCCTGAAGGTCGGGGTTATTGGGGTATCAGGTATGGATCAGGGAGAAATCTCCCTCAGCAATCGCGAATTCGAGCGGATCAAGGGCCGGGTCTATTCAGTGGCCGGCATCTCGCTCAGCGATGCAAAGCGGACACTGGTCGTATCGCGACTGAGCAAGATCGTGCGGGCACTGCGCTTGCCGAGCTTTGATGCCTATATCGACTATCTCGAACGCAATGGCAGCGCCAATGACGGGCAGGATTTCGTCAATGCGCTGACGACAAATCTCACGCGCTTCTACCGCGAAGACCACCATTTCGATCATCTTCGGACCCATGTCGGCAATCTGATGAGCGAGAGGCCACGCGGCCAACGCTTGCGCATCTGGTCGGCCGGATGCTCGACAGGGCAGGAGCCCTACACGATCGGCATGGACCTGCTGGCCGCGTTCCCCGAGCTCAAGCGCTGGGATTTCAAGATCCTGGCGACAGACATCGACACGGCGGTGATCGCCAAGGCGTCAACGGGCAGCTATCCCGAAAACGAACTCAATGGCCTCAGTTCCGAACGGGCGCGGCGACTGGAAAAGGGCGGTGACGGCACGATCCGTGTCCCCGCTCCCGTGCGCGAACTGGTGTCGTTCAAGCCGCTCAATCTCATCGGACCGAACTGGCCGATGAAGGGGCCGTTCGACGCCATCTTCTGCCGCAACGTCGCAATCTATTTCGACAAGCCGACGCAGGGCGAAGTGTTCAGCCGGCTGGGCAAGCTGCTCGCGCCGGAAGGGTATCTCTATATCGGCCATTCCGAGAATCTCGGCGCAGGCGGTGAAGGTTTCCGCCTCGTCGGCAAGACGATCTATCAATCCAAACTGAAATTGAACAAACGAGAAGCGGCATGAGCATCAAGGTCCTGGTCGTCGACGATTCGGCGCTGATCCGTGAAGTGCTGTCGCGCATGCTGGCACGGGATGGGGATATTGTGGTGGTTGGTACCGCCGTTGATCCCATGGATGCGCGCGAGAAGATCAAGGCGCTCAATCCCGATGTGGTGACGCTCGACATCGAAATGCCCAATATGAACGGGCTGCAATTCCTCGATAAACTGATGCGCCTGCGGCCAACGCCAGTGGTCATGGTGTCGACGCTGACCAAGAAGGGTGCGAGCGAAACGCTGCTGGCGCTGGAGCTGGGCGCGGTGGATTTCGTGGCCAAGCCGAGCGCGGAATTTGACGGCGGGCTCGACGCGTTCGGCGCCAACCTGCGCGACAAGATCCGTGCTGCAGCCAAGTCCGACGTGCGCGGCCATGCCGTGGGCCGGGCGGAAGCGCCAAAGGTCGCGGTCAAGACCGCGGCAGCGCCGACCGGAGCGCTGATCGCCATCGGTGCCTCGACGGGTGGCGTTGAAGCGATCCGGACAGTGCTCAGCCTGATGCCAATCGACTGCCCGCCGATCGTCATTGCCCAGCATATGCCGCCCGGCTTTACCGCCCGCTTTGCCGCGCGCCTTGATGAGGTCTGCGGTCTGACCGTGGTCGAGGCCGAGGACCGCATGGTGCTGCAGCCGGGCCATGCCTATGTGGCCAAGGGCGACTATCACCTGCGCGTGGAGAAGACCTCAGGCCAGCTCAAGACGCGGCTGACGCACGACGAGCTGGAAAGCGGACATCGTCCGAGCGTTGATGTGCTGTTTGCATCGGTCGCCAAGTCGGTGGGCGCCATGGCTGTCGGGGCGATCCTGACCGGCATGGGCCGGGACGGAGCGCGCGGGCTCAAGATGATGCGCGATGCCGGTGCTTATACGATTGGCCAGAGCCAGGCCTCGGCGCTGGTCTATGGCATGCCGCGCGTAGCCTTCGAGGAAGGGGCGGTAATCGAGCAGGCGCCAATCGATGCGATTGCCGGCCGGCTGGCCGCGGCGCTGGTGCGCCTCAAGTCAGCTGCCTAGTCACGAACAATACCGATAGCCCGGTTGATAGATTTGTAACGCTTCTTGTCTAATGTTTTCAGGCAAGTAGGGCCGCGAGGCCAGCGCAAAGAAGGTTGAATACGACATGCCAAAAGCCAGCGCACTCAGTGTTCTCGTGGTCGATGACCAGCAGTCCATGCGGGGCATCTGCAAATACATCCTGACCCAGCTTGGTTTCAAGGACATCATCGAAGCCAAGAGCGGCCGTGATGCTTTGGGCAAGCTCGAGAAGGCCAATGTCGATCTGATCATTTCCGACTGGAACATGGAAGATATCGACGGGCTGACCCTGCTCAAGGTGATCCGCAAGCATCCGCGCACCCAGGCGATGCCCTTCATCATGGCGACCGGCCGCTCGGACAAGGAGCAGGTCAAGGAAGCGATTTCCTTTGGCGTCAATAATTACATCATCAAGCCCTTCGACGCTTCAACCATGAAGAAGCGCATCGAGGCCGTGATCGGCGCCCTCAGCTAGGCGCCTTTGCTGATTGCTTGAAAACAGGCCTCCCTTCCGGGGAGGTCTTTTTGTTTGCGCGCGATTACCTGCGTAAGGAGTAGTTAAGCCTGCTGCGATAGCGTCGGCACCGTCGGTTCAGGCCGACGGCCTGGGAGGGCTATCGCCGGACGCGCGTCAGCGCGGAATGATCATGCCACGAGAGAGGCATGCCAGCGATAGGTGGCATTTGGGGGACAAGGCATTTTACCGGACAAGTATCGCGGATACGGGCCCTCAGGGTCGCTCGGCCGACCACTTTGGTGATCGATCTCGATGAGGTCCGGAATTGGACATTAACAACGGTCGGAGTCCGATCCGACCCATGTTTGGCAGGGTCGGCAAGACGCGCGGGAACGCGTCCTGTCGATTCCTTGGGGGACTAACTATGCGCAAGCTTTCTGCCGTCTTAGGCAATATCCGGATGACCACTGCAATTGCGGCGCTGGTCCTCGTTTCCATCATCGGTTCCATCGCCGCCGTTTCGGGCGCGATCTACATAAACCTGCATGCCGGCTCGATGGAAGACAGCAAGCTGCAACAGGATACCAACCTGGCGGTGGCGGCGACGATCCTTGAGCGTCGCATTTCCGGCTCTGTGCTGAACTGGACGCCGGAGGGCACGATGGATGCCTTCCAGAGCTGGGCCGTGCCTCCCTTTTATGACACCGAGATCATCGACTCGGTGACCCGCGTCACGCGACAGGACGCAACGATCTACGTCGTCGACGCGACGACAAAGGTCATGCATGGCAAGACCACGAGCATCGAGGCCGCTGATGGTACGCGGGTGACCGATCTGGTCATCGACCCCGCCGATCCGATCTATGCCACGCTGATGGAAGGTCTGCCCTATTCCGGCGCGATGCTAGTCAATGGTATCAGCTATTTTGTCGCCTTGCAGCCGATCGAGAAGATGAGCGGCGAAGTGATGGGCGCGATCTTCGTCGGCACGCCCATGGTCAATATCGAGGCGGCGGCCAATGGTGTGCTCGGGCTGATCCTGATGGTAGGCGGTGGCGTTGTCGTGGTGCTGGGCCTGATCGGCCTGCTGCTGTCACGCATTATCACTCGGCCGATCCCCAAGCTGGCAGGGTCGATGGAGGCGATTGCCGAAGGCAATTACGCCACTGACGTGCCCTATACAGGGCTGGGCAATGAAGTTGGTGGCATGGCGCGCGCTGTTGAGGTGTTCCGCCAGAACGGGCTGCGCGTCAGCCAGATGACCGAGGCGGAAGCGGCACGGATCGTTGCCGAGCAGGAAAGCCGCCAGCAGATGATGAGCGAGCTGCAGTCCGCTTTCGGCGCGGTGGTCGATGCCGCGGTGGCGGGCGACTTCAGCCGGCAGGTGACGGCAGAATTTCCCGACCCTGAGCTCAACGGCCTGGCCCGCGGCATCAACGAGCTGGTTTCAACCTTCAATCGCGGTGTGACGGAAATGGGCCAGGTGCTGGGCGCCATGGCCAATACCGATCTGACCGAGCGGATGGAGGGCGATTACCAGGGCGCCTTCGCGACCCTCAAGAGTGACATCAATGCCGTGGCCGACAAGCTGACCGAAGTGGTCGGCCAGCTCCGCCACACCTCCGGTTCGCTCAAGACCGCGACGGGCGAAATCCTCTCCGGCGCTAACGACCTGTCCGAGCGCACCACCAAGCAGGCCGCGACGATCGAGGAAACCTCCGCTGCCATGGAGCAGCTTGCAGCGACCGTGCTGCGCAATGCCCAGCGCGCCAAGGATGCCAGCGCCGGCGCCATTCGGGTGACGCGGACTGCCGAAGAGGGTGGTCAGGTGATGGATCAGGCAACTTCTGCCATGGAGCGCATCACGCAGTCCTCGGCCAAGATTTCCAACATCATCGGCATGATCGATGACATTGCTTTCCAGACCAACCTTCTGGCGCTGAACGCATCGGTTGAAGCGGCCCGCGCCGGGGATGCCGGCAAGGGCTTTGCCGTGGTTGCTGTCGAAGTTCGTCGCCTGGCACAGTCGGCAGCCTCTGCCTCATCCGATGTCAAGGCGCTGATCGAGCAGTCCGCGGGGGAGGTCAAGTCTGGCTCCAAGCTGGTCGGGGACGCTGCTGGCAAGCTTGAAGCCATGCTGGATGGCGTGCGCGACAACAACAACCTGCTCGAATCCATCGCCAATGACAGCCGCGAACAGGCGTCGGCCATCGAGGAGGTCTCGACAGCGGTCCGGACCATGGACGAAATGACCCAGCACAATGCGGCGCTGGTGGAAGAAACCAATGCCGCTATCGAGCAGACCGAGGCGCAGGCGAGCGAGCTCGACCGGATCGTGGAAGTATTCAGGATTGCGCGCGGCGAAACGCCAGTCCGGAGCGCCGTCGCGCCCGAGCCTGCTCCCCGAGCCGGAGCACGCAACCTGCAGCAGCGCCTTGCTGCCGCTTCGGCTAGTTTCGCGTCGCATGGCAATGCCGCCGTGGCAGCCGATTGGGACGAATTCTAGCCTTGCTACCGGGTGGTCCGGTAAAAATATCCGGACTGCCGCCTCTCAGTTTTAACAAACAGTCTAGTAAAAACAACATTGTAGCTGTCGTTGCATTACGCGCCTATTCCGAAATTATTCCGAACATCATGCTAAACTTTCAATTAAGTCCCTGCTGGTAATTTGACTCACTAAAGGCGGTCGGATTACTCGTGCCCGCGCCTGGGTTCTTAGGGGCATAGAATATGTTCAAGGGTATTTCGCGGTCGTTCAACAATATCAAGTTGACCACGATGATCGCGGCATTGGTCATCTCGGCCATCATCGTGTCGGTCGCTGCCGTAACGGCTGCGATCTACGTCAACCTCAATGCATCGACGCGAGAGACAGCGGCCAATCAGCAGGTCGTGAACCTCGAGATGGCGGCGACGATCCTGCAGACCAGCCTGCCCGGCGCCGAGGTGACGTGGACAGCCGATGACCATATTGAGGCGATCCGGGCCTGGGCCATGCCACAGGAATTCCTCAGCCATGAGATGGTGGATTCCATTGCCCGCGTGACCGGAGAAGCGGCGACGATCTTTGCCTGGGACGAGGCCAGCCAGGATTTCGTGCGACTCACCACGACCATCTTGGGCAACGACGGCAATCGCATCCTCGGCACATCATTGGGCCAGGCCAGCCCGGCTTATGCGGCGATGATGAGCGGCCAGCCATATTTCGGCGAGGCCACGATCACCGGAAAACCCTATTACACGGCCTATCAGCCGATCCTCGACCAGGCTGGCAAGCCGGTCGGCATCGTGTTTGTCGGCATCGACCGCAGCAAGATCGATGGCGTCCTCTACAATACGCTGATGATCATGCTGGTCGTCGGCCTGATCACGCTCGCTGTGCTCGGCACCATTGGCTATGTGTTGTCGCGCATCATGATGTCGCCGGTACCGCGCCTCGCCAAGACGATGAAGCAGGTGGCCGATGGCGACTATGAGCTCGAGGTGCCCTTCACGCGTCGCGGCAATGAAGTGGGCGAAATGGCGCGTGCTGTGGAAGTATTCCGCGAAAACGGCCTCAAGATCAGCCAGATGACCGAGGAAGAGCGCGCTGCTGCCCAGCGCCGCCGTATCGAGCGTACCGATATGATGGTGGCGCTGCAGGCGGCATTCGGCGAAGTGGTGGATGCGGCGATTGCCGGCGACTTTTCCAAGCGCGTGCATGCGCAATTCCCCGATGCCGAACTCAATGCACTCTCGCAAGGCGTCAATTCGCTGGTCGAAACCGTGGATCGTGGCATCGGCGAAACCGGTGTGGTGCTGGGCGCTTTGGCCAATACCGACCTGACCCATCGCATGCAGGGCGAATACAAGGGCGCCTTTGCCAAGCTCAAGACCGACACCAATGCAGTCAGCGAAAAGCTGACCGAGATCGTCGGCAGTGCGCAGCATATTTCCGGCTCGCTGAAGCAGGCGACCGGCGAAATCCTTTCGGGCATGAACGATCTTTCCGAACGCACCACCAAGCAGGCAGCGACGATCGAAGAGACGTCCGCTGCCATGGAGCAGCTGGCGTCGACGGTGGCCGACAATGCCCGCATGGCGGAGGATGCCAGCGGCAAGGCGCAGACCGTTTCGCGCAGCGCGACGCAGAGCGGAGAGACGATGAACCAGGCCAATGAAGCCATGGAGCGGATCACGTCGAGCTCGGCCAAGATCTCCAATATCATTGGCATGATCGACGATATCGCCTTCCAGACCAATCTGCTGGCGCTCAATGCGTCGGTGGAAGCGGCGCGCGCCGGCGATGCCGGCAAGGGCTTTGCGGTGGTCGCCGTGGAAGTGCGGCGCCTGGCGCAGTCCTCGGCCGAGGCATCTTCGGAGATCAAGGCGCTGATCGAACAGTCGTCCGGCGAAGTGCAGGGTGGATCGCGCCTTGTGTCGAGTGCGTCCGAACAATTGTCGGCCATGCTCGCCGCAGTCAACGAGAATGCCAGCATGATGCAATCCATCGCCAAGGCCAGCCGCGAGCAGGCGTCGGCCATCGACGAAGTGACGGTCGCCGTGCGCCAGCTCGACGAGATGACCCAGCACAATGCGGCTCTGGTGGAAGAGACCAACGCCGCTATCGAGCAGACCGAGGCGCAGGCGAGTGAGCTGGACCGTGTCGTTGACGTGTTCACGCTCGATGGTCGTGCGCCCAAGCGGTCTGCTGCGCCTGTCGCCGCGCCGCCAGTTGCGGCGCCGCGCGACGCCTCGCGCCGAATGCAGTCGGTCAAGCAGAGCTATCTCAGCGACGGCAATGCAGCGATTTCAAGTGACTGGTCTGAATTCTAGAATTCACCTGTAAAACGCATGAAATGGGCGCCAGTGGCGTCCATTTTTATTTGGTGTCAGACCTTTAGTATTTTACTGGCCATTAACTGCCTTTGCCACAGTGTGACCATCGGACGCAGTAGCAGATTATGGCAGCCACGCCTGGGAAACGGGGCCGCCGGAGGAGCCAGGCGTTCGTATATTCCATATCCATCCACATATCGTGGCTGCGGATCCGGGCAGGTCTTGCCCCGGAGCGAGGCACCTATTGCCCGTCGATCCCGCCCGCATGCCCGTCCAGACGTTCGGAGCCTATCGGTGACCCATCTCTTCACAGGCAGCATTGCCCGGCGGCTCTATAGCCTGCTGTTCGTTTTTGCCATCGGCTTTGCGGCCGTGGTGGCCTATCAGCTGTTCGCCCTGCGGCAGAGTCTGGACCAGTTCAAGCGCACGGAAATCCAGTCCGTGGTGCAGACCGGCGCGAGCATTGTCGAGCATTACTACGAACTGGCCCAGGCGGGCACGATGACGACCGAAGCGGCGCAAGCAGAGGCGCTCGATTCATTGCGGGCCGTGCGCTACCAGGGCGAGGAATATCTCTTCGTCGACAATTACGACTACATCAACGTCATGCATGCCTATCAGCCGGAAAAGCAGGGCACCAACCGCAAGGACGTGACCGACGGCAATGGCAAGCTCTATCTCGACGAGCTGATCACGCAGGCCAAGACGCAGGGCTCCTATTTCATCAATTATGCCTTCAAGGACAAGGACGGTGCGTTCAAGGACAAGGTCACCTATGCCCAGGCTTTCGAGCCCTGGGGGTGGGTAATTGCCTCGGGCGTGCTGATGACCACGGTGGAAGCCATTTTCTGGCAGGCGGCGATCACCAGCGCGCTGATCACGCTGGGCGTAATGGCGAGCGTACTGCTGTTGGGCGGCCTGATTGCCCGCGCCATCAGCAAGCCGGTCACAGGCCTCACCCAGGATATGACGCGCATCGCCGACAATGACTTCTCGATCGTGCTTGAAGGTCAGGATCGTCGCGATGAGATCGGCGCCATGGCGCGCGCCGTGGAAGTGTTCCGTGAGAACGGGCTCAAGGTCAGCCAGATGACCGAGGCAGAAGCGGCCCGCATCATTTCCGACCAGAAGAACCGCCAGCAGATGATGAGCGAGCTGCAGTCGGCCTTCGGCAATGTTGTGGATGCGGCGATTGCCGGGGACTTCACCCGTCGCGTCGAGGCCGAATTCCCCGATCCCGAGCTCAATGGTCTTGCCAGCAGCGTCAACAGCCTTGTCTCGACGGTCGATCGCGGACTTGAGGAGAGCGGCCAGGTGCTGACGGCGCTGGCCAATACCGATCTTACCAAGCGTGTCGAGGGTCAGTATCAGGGCGCCTTCGCCCAGCTCAAGGCCGATACCAATGCGGTGGGTGACAAGCTGACCGATGTGGTGACCCAATTGCGCAATACCTCGCGCTCCCTGCGCGTGGCGACGGGTGAAATTCTCGCCGGTGCCAATGATCTGTCCGAACGTACGACCAAGCAGGCAGCGACGATCGAGGAGACTTCGGCTGCCATGGAGCAACTGGCTTCCACCGTGCTGCAGAATGCCCAGCGCGCCAAGGATGCCAGCCTAAATGCGGCCGAAGTGACCCGCACTGCCGAAGAAGGCGGGCAGGTGATGGCCAAGGCCAATGAGGCCATGGCGGCGATTGAAACCAGTTCGGGCAAGATTTCCAATATCATCGGCATGATCGACGATATCGCCTTTCAGACCAATCTCCTGGCGCTCAATGCCTCTGTCGAGGCGGCGCGCGCCGGTGATGCCGGCAAGGGCTTCGCCGTGGTGGCGGTGGAAGTGCGCCGCCTGGCGCAGTCGGCGGCATCTGCCTCGTCCGATGTGAAGGTGCTGATCGAGCAATCGGCCGGCGAGGTCGGGCTCGGTTCGCGCCTGGTCTCGGATGCGGCGGCGCGACTGACGGCCATGCTCGATGCGGCGCGCTCGAACAACCAGTTGATGGACGGCATTGCGCGGGACAGCAATGAACAGGCTGCGGCGATCGACGAGGTCAATGTCGCGGTGCGACAGATGGACGAGATGACGCAACACAATGCGGCGCTGGTCGAAGAAACCAATGCCGCCATCGAACAGACTGAGGCGCAAGCCAGCGCGCTCGATGACATCGTTGCCGTGTTCCACACCCATGGCTCTGCCCCGGCGCCCCGAAGCATTGCTCCGGCAGCGCCTGTAGCCTCGCGCAAGCCGGTAAGCGTCAGGAACGCTGCGGCCTCCTATCTCAGCCAGGGCAATGCAGCGCTGGCTACGGACTGGAGCGAATTCTAGAGCCTGTCGGGAGCGGTCGTCGCGAGATGGCCGCTCCGACGCACTCAATAAATTCGAATGAAGCGCTTATTTAACCATATGCTTTCTATGGTGGATTCCACGTCATGACCGTGGAGAGGAGCTGCGGGCGTGCCTTACAGGCAGTATTGCCGCAACTCCGGAAGACCGTCATGGCCAGCCAGCTCAAACTTGCCTTCAAACTGCCCGCAATGGTTGTCGCCATCGCGCTGGTCACCGGCGCGAGCCTGGCTTTCGCCGCCTATTTTGCCAGTAGCGCCATCGTCAACGACCAGGCCGAGCAACGCCTGACGTCGGCAGCCGTCAATGCAAGGTCGGCGCTCGATGCCTATCTGACGGAAATGGCCGAAGACCTAACGCTGTTTGCCGGGCGGTCGGAAATCGCCGCCAGCATCGACCTGTTCTCGGGCGCCATGCGCTCGATGAAGGGTCAGGGCGATCCGACCGAACTGCTGCAGGACGCCTATATCACAACCAATCCCAATGCTCCCGCCGAGCGTATGCTGCTCGACAGCTCCGACAAGGTGCCGGTCTATGACCTGCATCATCGGAGCCTTCATGCCGACTTCCGCGACCTGCTGAGCAAACGCGGCTATTACGACGTCTTCCTGTTCGATACCGATTTCAACAATGTCTATTCGGTCGCCAAGGAAGCCGATTTCGGCACCAATTTCGCCGAAAACGGGGGGCCATGGGCCGATAGCGACCTGGGCCGCGTTGTGCGCCTCGCCATGGCAGGCCAAGAAGGACAGGTGTTTCTCACCGACTTTGCGCCCTATGGTCCAAGTGCTGGCGCGCCGGCCGGCTTCATTGCCGCGCCCGTCTATGACCAGGGCTTTCTGATTGGCGTGCTGGCCTTCCAGATGCCGACGAGCCGAATCGGCGAAGTGCTGGCCCGTACCGAGGGTCTGGGCGAGAGCGGAGAAACCTATCTTGTCGGGCAGGACGGGCTGGCGCGCAGCGACTCGGCCAAGACCGCCGGCAATGACGTCCTGCAGCTTTCCCTTCAGGGCGATGTGGTCAGCGCCGCGCTGGGCGGAACGCCCGGCATGGGCGAGATGCGGCACCATGACGGGGAGACCTATGTCGCCGAAGCCGAGCCCCTGAGCTTTGGCGGTGTGGACTGGGCCGTGGTGTCGCTCGAAAGCAAGGCAGATATCGAGGCGCCGGCCGCCGGCCTGCGCAATACCATGCTGGTGATCGGCGCAGTGTTGCTGGCGCTGGCTGCGATCAACAGTGTGCTCATTGCCCGCACCATAACCCGGCCCATTTCGCGTCTGACCAATGCGATGACCGAGCTCGCGGGCGACAGGCTCGACATCGCCGTCCCGGGTCTCGATCGCGCGGACGAGCTTGGCCATATGGCGGACGCCGTGGATGTGTTCCGCGCCAATGGCCTCAAGATGCGCGACCTGCGTGCGGCCGAACTGGACAGCAGCGCCGAACGTGCCGGCGAAGTGCGCGTGATCCAGGCGCTACAGCTTGAAATCGGCCAGGTGGTCGATGCGGCGCTCGACGGCGATTTCAGCCACCGCATTCGCATTGAGCCGGCGGACGACGAGCTGCGTCGCCTGGCGCAGAACGTCAACAACCTCGTGGCTTCGGTCGATCAAGGACTAGCGGAGACCGGCACGGTGCTGGCGGCGCTGGCGCGGGCCGATCTCAGCCAGCGCATGGAGGGCCACTACAAGGGCGCCTTCGCGCGGCTGCAGGAAGACACCAATGGGGTGGCGACACAGCTCGGCCAGATCGTCACCCAGTTGCGCGGCACGTCTGGAGCACTCAAGACCGCTACCAGCGAAATTCTTTCGGGTGCCAATGACCTGTCCGAACGCACGACGCGCCAGGCGGCGACCATCGAGGAGACCAGTGCGGCGATCGAGCAGCTTAGCCGCACGGTGGTCGACAATGCCGGCCAGGCCGAGCAGGCCAGCCAGAAGGCCCGTGCGGTCTCGGCCGAAGCCGAGGCGAGTGGCGCGGTCATGGTCGAAGCCACGGGCGCCATGGAGCGCATCACCCAGTCTTCGGCCAAGATTTCCAACATTATCGGCATGATCGACGACATCGCATTCCAGACCAACCTGCTGGCGCTCAATGCCTCGGTCGAGGCCGCGCGTGCCGGTGATGCCGGCAATGGGTTCGCCGTGGTGGCGGTGGAAGTGCGGCGCCTGGCGCAGTCCTCGGCCGAGGCATCCTCGCAGATCAAGGCGCTGATCGAGCAGAGTGCCAGCGAAGTGCAGGGCGGTACCAAACTCGTCGCCAGCGCCGCCGAGCGGCTGGTGGGCGTGCAGGAGGCGATCCGAGCCAATGCCAGTCTGCTCGATGCGATCGCCAAGGCCAGCCGCGAGCAGGCGGGGGCCATCGACGAGGTGACGACCGCTGTGCGGCAGATGGACGAGATGACCCAGCACAATGCGGCGCTGGTGGAAGAAACCAATGCCGCCATCGAGCAGACCGAGGCGCAGGCGGGCGAGCTGGACCGGGTGATCGGAGTCTTTACCCTGACGGATGCCGTCCGCGGCGTAGAGCTGGATCTGCCGCAGCGCCGCCGGGCCTGACGTTAAGACTTTGCAGCGACGGTGAACTACGTAGAAGGGCGCATTTGTTGCGCCCTTTTTATTTGTTCCGATCCTGAAATTGGCGCTCCATTAACCTTTCGCGCGCAGGATCGCAGCCGGGACGCAGATCACAGAAACTTCATCGCCGGTTGGGATCGGCGGTGGCAAGGCGCGGTCGGCCATGATCCCACTTGTCTCCTGCATAGAACCAATGACAGCCCCACCAGCGGGCTGTGCCGGATATGGGAAATGCCCTCCATATGCCTGCGAGAGCAGCAGCCCAGGCCCGGGTTGGCTCGCAATCCTGTTTCACACCACATCAGCAGATTTCGAGCGCCGCCACGCGGCATGATCAGAGGCTGGAGGGCCTTCTCGATGGGAATTTTCTCGCGTCAAAACAGGGATGATGACAGGGCCAAGGTGGATGCCATCATGCGCAGCCAGGCGGTCATCGAATTCAATCTCGATGGTACCATCATTACCGCCAACGACAATTTTCTGGCAGCGCTCGGCTATCAGCTCAGCGAAATCCAGGGCAAGCACCACCGCATTTTCGTCGACCCGGAGGAGGCCAACTCGCCGGAATACAAGCAGTTCTGGACCGATCTGGCGCATGGCCAGTTCCAGTCAGCAGCCTATCGGCGTATTGCCAAGGGCGGCCGTGAAGTGTGGATCCAGGCGACCTACAATCCGGTTTTCGACAAGCGTGGCAAGCCGATCAAGGTGATCAAGTTCGCCACCGACATTACCCAGCAGAAAAACCAGTCAGCCGACCACGAGGCGCAGATCGCGGCCATCTCGCGCGCGCAGGCGGTGATCGAGTTCGGTCTCGACGGCACCATCCGGAATGCCAACGAAAATTTCCTCGCCACTCTGGGCTATTCGCTCGACGAAATCACCGGCAGGCATCATCGCATGTTTGTCGATCCCACCCATGCCTCGAGCGCCGAATATCGCCAGTTCTGGGAACGGCTGCGCAGCGGCGAATATGTGGCGGGCGAATTCCAGCGCGTCGGCAAGAATGGACAACCAATCTGGATCCAGGCCTCCTATAATCCCGTGCTCGATGCGCAGGGGCGGCCGGTCAAGGTGGTCAAATTTGCCACCGACATCACGGAGCGCAAACGCGCCGAGGGGATTATTGCCCAGCTCAGCTCAAGCCTTGCCAAGATGGCGGAAGGCGATCTCAGCGGGCGGATCGATACCGAGTTTACCGGGGAATACGAGCAGCTGCGACAGGCCTTCAACCGCTCGCTGAGCCGGCTGCTGGATATCGTTTCGAGCCTGCGCAGCACATCGCGCTCGCTCAAGAATGCGACCGGGGAAATCCTCGCCGGTGCCAATGACCTGTCGGAACGCACCACCAAGCAGGCGGCCACGATCGAGGAAACCTCCGCCTCGGTCGAGCAGCTGTCGAGCGCGGTGCATGCCAATGCCGATCGTGCTGCCACGGCAAGCCAAAAGGCCAAGGCTGTAGCGACCAGCGCCACGGAAGGCGGTTCAGTGATGTCACAGGCCAATACGGCAATGGATGCTATTGAATCCTCCTCGGCCAAGATTTCCAACATCATCGGGCTGATCGACGACATCGCCTTCCAGACCAATCTGCTCGCCCTGAACGCTTCGGTCGAAGCAGCGCGGGCGGGCGATGCCGGCAAGGGTTTTGCCGTTGTGGCGGTTGAAGTGCGGCGACTGGCGCAGTCGGCGGCGCAGGCATCGAGCGAGGTCAAGGTGCTGATCGAGGCCAGTGCCAGCGAGGTCAAGGCGGGATCGCGCCTCGTCGGCCAGGTGGCCAGCAAGCTCAAGGATATCGTCACCGGCGCTCAGGAAAGCTCCGCGCTGATCGATTCCATTGCCCAGGCCAATAGCGAGCAGTCCTCTTCGCTCGGAGAGGTGTCGGTTGCGGTTCGGCTGATGGACGAGATGACGCAACACAACGCAGCGCTGGTGGAAGAAACCAATGCCGCGATCGAACAGACCGAGGCACAGGCCAGCGAACTCGACCATATCGTCGAGATTTTCAAGCTGGACGAAAAGATGCCGCTGTCGCCGCCAGCCCGCTCGGCGCCGCCGGTGCAGTCGTCGGTCTCGCGCTACAAGCCAGCCTTGCGCACGGTCGGCAATGCAGCGGTTTCCGAGGACTGGAACGAGTTCTAGCGGTCTGCTGACAGGCTCTGTCAGGACCTCGGATGAAGGGTGGCCCGGCGTCACAACCCGGGCTGCCATCATGCTCACCTCCGTCATCGATCCCGTCTATTCGAAAAGCTTCGCCGAACTGGTCGCGCCCTTGCCGGCGCCGGTGGGCGAATTGACGGCCCGGCTGGTGGCGCTGGTTGCCGCGCATCCCGGCCTTAGCGGCAAGGTGATGACGGGCTGGCGCTCGGTCAATTTCCGTCATGGCCAGGCCGGCCATCTCTGTTCCGTCTTTCCCCATCCCGACCGCGTGTCGCTCTATTTCGAGCATGGCCGGATGCTGGCGCATGGCGATGGGTTGCTCGAAGGCGACGGCCTCAAGAGCGGGCGCTATCTGCGGCTTGTTCCGGGTGATGATATTCCGGTCGACCGGATCGGCATGTTGCTGGGCGAGGCCATTGCCCTCTTTGCCTGAAGCATGCTTGAAGCAGTCTCCAGCATGGAGATTGCTCATGGCGCGCATCGGGCTCGTGGCTCACGACGACAAGAAGGACGATCTCTGCCGCTGGGCCGAGCATCACAAGCACAAGCTGGCACAGCACGAGCTTTGGGGCACAGGTACCACGGGCAGCCGCGTCATGGCCGCCACCGGCATGACGGTGACCCTGCTCAAGAGTGGTCCTTTGGGCGGCGATCAGCAGCTCGGCGCGATGATCTGCGAAGGCAAGCTCGACATGCTGATCTTTTTCATCGATCCGCTCTCGGCCCAGCCGCATGACGTCGATGTCAAAGCCCTGACCCGCCTCGCAACGCTCTATGACGTGCCCTGCGCCAACAACAAATCCACAGCCGACGCGGTCCTCGCCTATCTCTGACGGACCAGTTAGTTGACCCATTGCCCGCCTTATGAGCAGATGCCGCAAAATAGCCGGAATAAAAACCGGCACGACTTGGCATTAGGAAAATCGGGACGGGCTCGTGTCCTCTGACTTGGTAATTGACGTTCGCAACGTCACAAAACGCTTTGGCGGGCTGACGGCCGTCAACAATTGCTCGCTCTCGGTGCGACGCGGCTCGGTGACCGGGCTGATCGGGCCCAATGGCGCTGGCAAATCGACGCTGTTCAATATCGTTGCCGGCAATATCGTGCCCGACGAGGGCGCGGTGATCTTTGACGGCAAGGACGTTACCGGCTTCAAGCCGCATGAACTGTTCCGCACCGGCATGCTGCGCACTTTCCAAATCGCGCATGAATTCAGCCAGATGACGGCGCTCGAAAACCTGATGATGGTGCCGGGCGACCAGCCGGGTGAGCATCTGATGCAAACCTGGTTCCGGCCGGGCCTGGTCCGCTCGCGCGAGACGGAAGTGCGCAAGAAGGCGCTCGATGTCATCGATTTTCTGAAGCTCGGCCATGTGCGCAACGAACTGGCCGGCAATCTCTCGGGCGGTCAGAAAAAGCTGCTCGAGCTGGGCCGCACCATGATGGTCGATGCCAAGGTCGTGCTGCTCGACGAAGTTGCGGCCGGCGTCAACAAGACGCTGCTCAACGACCTGGCCGCCAATATCGAGCGGATGAACAAGGAGCTGGGCTATACGTTCTTTGTCATCGAGCATGACATGGATCTGATCGGTCGCCTCTGCGATCCGGTCATCGTAATGGCGCAGGGCGAAAAGATCGCCGAAGGCCCGATGGCCGAAATCCGCGCCAATCCCCAAATCGTCGAAGCCTATTTCGGCACTCCGGTCGAGGTAGCGTAATGGCCCTGTTGCAACTCAAGCACGTCGTCGGCGGCTACGGCGGCGCGCCGATCCTCAATGGCGTCAACATGGCCATCGAGCAAAGCGATATCGGCGTGATCGTCGGCCCCAATGGCGCCGGCAAGTCGACCACGCTCAAGGCCATCTTCGGCCTGCTCAAGGTCACCGGCGGCACGGTGGATTTTTTGGGCGAGAACATCGCCAATTCGCTGCCCGACAAGCTGGTGCCCAAGGGCCTGAGCTTCGTGCCACAGGAAAAGAACGTCTTCACCTCGATGAGCGTCGAGGAAAATCTCGAAATGGGGGCCTTCACCCGCAAGGATGATTTCTCCGAGACCATGCAATGGGTCTACGAAATGTTCCCCGTGCTGGCCGAAAAGCGCCGCCAGCCGGCGGGCGAGCTTTCGGGCGGGCAGCGCCAGATGGTGGCCATGGGCCGCGCGCTGATGAGCAAGCCGAAGCTTTTGATGCTCGACGAGCCCTCGGCAGGGCTGTCGCCGCGCTATGTCATCGAAATCTTCGAGACCATCGTGCGCGTCAACAAGGAAGGCGTGGGCATCCTCATGGTCGAGCAGAATGCGCGCCAGGCGCTGGCCTTCGCATCAAAGGGCTTTGTGCTTGCACAGGGCCAGAACCGCTTCACCGGCACGGGGCAAGAGCTCATTGCCGATCCCGAAGTCGCCAAAAGTTTCCTCGGGGGCTGAGCCGTGACCGAATTCATCTTCTTTATCAACCAGGTGGTCATTGCCGGCGCGGTGCTGGGCTGTATCTATGCCCTGGGCGCCGTCGGCATCACGCTGGTCTTCGGCATCCTGCGCTTTGCCCATTTCGCGCATTCCGAGCTCATGACCTCGGGCGCCTTCTTTGCCTTTCTTTTGGCCAGCGCCTTTGCGGCATGGGGCATCGTGACACCGATCCCGACCGGCTTTGTCGTCCTGCCCATCGCCATGGTGGCTTCGGCCATCTTTGCGCTGGGCGTCGACAAGGGCTTTTATGCGCCGCTGCGCAAACGCGGCGCCAAGCCGGTGATCCTGCTGATCGCCTCCATCGGTGTCACGTTGATGGTGCAGGGCCTCATCCGCCTGTTCTTTGGCGCGGGCTCCTATTCGTTCTTCGAGACGGAGACCAAGGACGTCTTCCGCATCGACACGAGTTTTCTCGGTTCGACAAGGCCGCTGGTCATCACCGAGCCGCAGCTGATCATGATCGTGGTGACGGTCATTACAGTGCTGGCATTGCACTTCTTCCTGACCCGCTCGCGCCTGGGCAAGGGCATGCGCGCCATGGCCGACAATGCCGATCTGGCGCAGGTCTCGGGCATCAACACGGCGCTCGTCGTGCGCGTGACCTGGGTGGTTGCCGGGGCGCTGGCCTGCATGGCCGGCACCATGCTGGCGCTGGATGTGACGCTCAAGCCTGATCTGGCTTTCAACATCATCATCCCGATCTTTGCCGCCGCCATCGTCGGCGGGCTCGGCCAGGCCTATGGCGCCATTGCCGGAGGCCTGCTGATCGGCTTTGCCGAGTCGCTGGCCGTGTTCAACTGGACCATGGTGCTGCGGCCGCTCAATGCCGTGTTGCCGGAATGGGCACAATTGCCAGCAACGCTGTCGCTGGTGCCTACCGAATACAAGCTGACCGTTGCCTTCGTCATTCTCGTGGTCGTGCTGCTGGTTCGTCCCACGGGAATCTTCAAGGGAGCTTCGTCATGATCCGGCGTTCGCTAACCCTCTTTGCCGGCCTGTTCGTGCTGATCCTTGTGATCGGCTGGGCCATGGGCCTGCCCTTTACCTCTTCGCGCCTGGTCGAGGCGGCAGCCTATTCGCTGATCGCGCTGGGGCTCAATATCCAGTGGGGCTATGGCGGGCTGTTCAACTTCGGCATCATGGGCTTCCTGATGCTGGGCGGCTTTGCCGTTACCTTCATCTCCTATCCGGTCAATCCGCAGTTCTGGGGCTCCGATGGCCCCTGGATGCTGGGCCGGGCGCTGATCGCCTTCGCGGCCGGTGCGCTTCTCGTTTATGGGGCGCGGCAGAGTGACAGGGTCGGCATTCGCGGTGGCTGGAAGACTTTCGTCACCGTGCTGGCCTGGTTTGTCGCCTATTGCGTCTATCGCAGCCAGATCGACCCGGCGGCGGCCTATATCGAGGCCAATGCCGGCTTTGTCGGTGGCCTGGGTGGCCATCCGGTGCTGGGCTGGCTTTTTGGCGGCGTTCTGGCGGCGGCAGTGGCCTTTGTAGTCGGCAAGATCGCGCTTGGCCTGCGCACCGACTATCTCGCCATCGCGACGATCGGCATTTCGGAAATCATCCGTGCGCTGATCAAGAACATGGACTGGTTGACTCGCGGCACGCTGACCGTCTCTCCCATTCCGTGGCCGACCAACCTGCCGCAGGCCTATCAGGCCAGCGGATCCAGCCAGTTCGAATCGCTCATCCTCGCGCGCGGCGGCTTCCTGCTGCTGGCGATTGCCGTGCTGGCGGTGGCGCTGTTCCTGATTTCGCGTGCCTATGCCGGTCCGTGGGGCCGCATGATGAGGGCGATCCGCGACAATCACATTGCTTCGGCTTCGATGGGCAAGAATGTGACTGCCCGCCAGCTCGAAATCTTTGTCTTCGGCTCGGTGCTGATGGGCATTGGCGGCGCCATGCTGGTCAGCTTCACGCAGATCTTTGATCCATCGAGCTATCAGCCGATCAACCACACCTTCCTGATCTGGGTGATGATCATCGTTGGCGGCGCCGGCAATAATTGGGGTGCCGTGTTCGGCGCCGTGCTGATCTGGCTGGTCTGGGTCGTCTCCGAACCGCTGGCAAAGGTTATCTTCGATTTCGTCAGCTACTGGTCGAGCAATGTGGGCTGGGGCGCCATCCCCGAGATAGAATCCCGCTCGGCGCAGATGCGTGTCTTCGTGCTGGGGCTGGTCATCACCATCGCCCTGCGCTGGGCGCCAAAGGGCCTGATCCCGGAAGCGGTCAGGCGCGAGGGCTAGGCCTGGGTGCTGCAAGCTTTGAAAGGGCCTGTCTTGCGACGGGCCCTTTGCTTTTTCAGTAGTGCCTAGCCTCATAGGTCAGCGCCAGGGCGCCCGAGCCAAAGGTCCGCTGGCTGGTCAACTTGAGGTCGATATAGGCTGGCAGGCCGGCGAAAAGCGTCGGGCCGTGGCCGGCGATGCGCGGATTGACCACGAAGACATAGTCGTCGATCAGGCCTAACGCGGCGATCTGGCCGGCGAGGTCGACACCGCCCAAAGAAATCACCCCGTCTTCCTCGCGTTTCAACCGCTCGACTGCAGCCTCGAGGTCTCCCTCCAGCAGTTCGGAATTCCAGTCGAGTTGGGTCAGCGTGGTGGAGGCTACGACTTTGCGCGCCTTGTGAATGGAATGGGCAAAGGGTGCCACCCAGTCGGCCATGCCATCGGGCACCAGACCGCTTTCGCCTATTGGGCGCCACGCGTCTTCCATCATCTGATAGGTGACGCGGCCATAGAGCAGGACGCTGGCCCTTCCCACGACATCGGCCCAGAACTGGTGCATATCCGGGTCGGGCATGCCGGCCCTGTGGTCACAGCAGCCGTCCAGCGTGACGTTGATCGCATATTGCAGTCTGGCCAAGATGTCCTCCCACCAAGGCGGGCATGCTAGCAAACCGCTTCAATATTGCAAGCGGTCTAGCCAGGCATGCTAATCGTGCCGTCCCCGGCGATGGGGAAGTCGGGGTTCCAGGCGATCTCCCAGGAGAAGCCATCCGGGTCGGCCAGATAGGCTACGCGCCCGCCCCAGGGCATTGTGCGGGTCGGCGCGGTAATCGTGGCACCCAGCAAAACCAGCTTGTCGACGATGACATCCACATCGTCTTCCGCGCGCACATTATGCGACAGCGAGAAGGCGCCCGGTCCCTTGATGTCGGGCGTACCGGCGTCCTTGGCGAGGTCAGGATAGAGCGACAGGATCAAACCGCCGAGCTGGAAGAAGGCAACGCCTTCCGCTTCCTTCATCGAACGTTGCCAGCCTAGTGCCTCATAGAAGGCAATGCTGCGGGCGAGGTCTGTGACACCAAGGGTCACGAGGCTGATGCGGGGTTCCATGGCTTTCTCCTTCACAGGGGCAACGAAAAAGGCCCGGGATCGCTCCCGGGCCTCGTCATTCTCAACGCTTTGCCGAGCCTTACTGGATCTGGCCCTTTTCGACGAACTTGCCGCCTTCGACGGCGAGTTCCACGATGATGCCGTCAACGTCGCCAGCTTCGTCGAAGTCCAGCGAACCGCCAGCGCCTTCATAGTCGATATCGGTGCCGGCCTTGATCAGCTCGACAGCCTTGGTCCATTCGCCGGGCAGGATCTTCTCGCCGGGGGCGGAAGACACTTCGCGCAGGGCGGCCGAGAGACCTTCGCGGTCAGCAGAACCGTTCTTCTCGATGGCGAGAGCCAGCAGGAAGGCGGCGTCGTAGGACTGGGGGGCGTAGGTGGCGTTGGCGGTGAAGCCTTCGCCGGTGAAGGCATTGTAGATGTCCACGGCGTCACCGGTCGGTGCGCCGGCGCGGGTGGCGATCAGGCCTTCGACGGCCGAAGCGTCGATGCCCGAGAGCAGGTCGTCGCCGACCATGCCGTCACCGCCGACATAGGTGGTGAAGTTGCCGGATTCGACGGCCTGGCGCAGGATGGTGTTGCCCGAAGCATTGGCATAGGCCAGCACAACGAGGTTCTGCGAAGCAACCAGGTTGCCCAGCTCGGCGCGATAGTCGGCCTTGCCTTCTTCGTGGGCGACATTGGCAGCAATGGTGCCACCGCCAGCGGTGTAGGCGGCTGCCAGCGCGTCGGCAAAACCCTTGCCGTAGTCATTGTTGACATAGGTGATGGCGATGTCCTGGATGCCCTTGGCGAGCAGCAGGTCAGCCATCTTCACGCCCTGGAGCGCGTCCGACGGGGTGGTGCGGTAAACAAGGTCATTGTCTTCGAGCGTGGTCAGGGCCGGGGCCGAAGAGGCCGGCGAGATGAACACGACATTGCCCGAGAGGCCCGAGCCGTTGAAGGCGCCGATGGTTTCACCGGTGCAGAGTGCGCCGACGACGGCAGTCACATTGTCGGTGTTGATGACGCGGTCGGCAGCGGCAGCAGCAGCGGTCGCATCGCAGGCGCCGTCAGCGGAAACAAGCTTGAGCTCGCCACCCAGGATGCCGCCCTGTTCATTGATCTGGCTCACGACCAGTTCGGCGCCGGCAAAGATCGGCGGAGTGAGGGATTCGATCGGGCCGGTGAAGCCGCCGATGAAGCCGATGGTGGCGCCGGTGTCCTGCGCGATAGCAGGTGCGGCGACGGCGAGCGTCGAGGCAGCGACCGCCAGGGTCAGGGTATTCTTGAGATTGAGCATTTACGTCCCTCTGATGGGTCGCTCCGCCGTGCGGCTCTTGCCCGAGCCCGTCTTAACGTGTGGAGCGACGCGATAAGCGGGCGCAACCCCGCGCCCGGCTGGAGGGGACTGTTGCACATTTATTTGGGCGGAGTCACCGGGAATTGAGCAAGGAAATCGCGGCCGTGCCGCAGTTGCTTAACGCAAATGGTTTTTGCATAGACTGAGGCAAATCCCCAGGGGAGAAATCAGCATGGTGGCACGGGTCTCGGGCATGGCATTGCTGCTGGCGAGCCTGCTGTTCGCGGCACCGGCGCTGGGTCAAGTCACCGTGCTTGACCAGGCGCAGGACGCGGCTGCCCAGGCTGCAGGTGCTCCACCACCGATATGCGGCACGCAGCCGATCATCATTGCCCGCATGGCCTGGCCCTCGGCGGAGCTTCTGGCCGAGATCCATGCGCGCATCCTGCGGGCCGAATTCAACTGCGAAGTGAGCGTGGCGCCGGGCGATCTGGCGGCGACCGGGTCTTCCATGGGTTCTACTGGCCAGCCGGCCGTGGCGCCGGAGATGTGGGTGACGCGCATTGCCGATGTGTGGAATGCCGGCATCGATGCGCAGATGATCCGTCCGGCTGCCGCTACCTTCACTGAAAACCAGTTCGAGGGCTGGTTTGTGCCTGACTATCTCGCGGCAGAGCGACCACAATTGCTGCAGGCCAGCGGACTGGCGGCAGCTTTGGCGGGCGGGGCGCTGGTGCGCTTTATTTCCTGTCCGGCTGATTGGGCCTGTGCGGTGGTCAATCGCAACCTGATCACGGCGCTGGGCCTAAGTGATCAAGTGGAACTGGTCGAGCCAGCTAATCGCTTGGAAATGGACCGGATGATCGGCGAGGTGGTAAGCCGGCACGAGCCAGCTCTCTTCTACTACTGGCAGCCTAACGCGGTGCTGGCGCAGTTCAATTTCGTGCCGGTCGACCTCGGTGCCTATGACCCGGAAAAGGCCAAGTGCCTGGCGCAGGTTTCCTGTCCCAACCCGGAGGCCAGCGCCTTCCCGGAGGAGACCGTGGTGATCGCCCTGGCGGACTGGGTGTTCACCGAGGCACCGGCCATTGCCGGCTATTTCCAGCGCAGCAGCATCGGTCTTGGGGAAATGAACGAGTTGATGGCGCAGCTCAGCGAGCCGGGCGCTACGGTGGAGGCTGTAGCGGAGCGGTTCGTTGCCGAGCGCGGTGATATCTGGCGCAGTTGGGTCGGCACGGCGCCCTGAAACAAAACGGGCTCCCGAAGGAGCCCGTTTCAATCTTTGATTACGAAGCGGCGCGCGCCGCTTCGAGCCAGGCGTCGACCGTATCGCGATTGGTCTCGATCCAGGCAGCGGCCTGACCTTCGATGTCCGTGTTGCCGGCATTGACCTCGGCATTCTGGGCATAGATGTCGGCGATCGGCAGATCGAAGGCTTCGAGCAGCGCGCCTACGGCCGGATTGTCGGCGAGGAAGGTAGTGTTGACCACGGCGTCGATCGAGCTGGCCGGGAAGCCGAGCATGCAGGGATCGTTGACGCAGCCGACAACGCCTTCGCGGGTCGCCGCGTCGGTCAGGTCGGCCTGGTCGGCCTGCAGGTTGACTTCGGGCACTTCGATCCAGACGACATCCTCACCCGGGACGAGGTCGTTGACCGTCCAGTTCGGCGTCCAGGTGTAGAACAGGATCGGGCTGCCAGCCTGGTAGGCGGCAAGGGCATCGGCCATGGCGGCGGGATAGCCGGCCTTGATCAGGTTGATGTCCTCGTTGAGCTCATAGGCGTTCATCTGATGCTCGATGGTCAGCTCGCAGCCCCAGCCCGGCGGGCAGGCGACCATGTCGGCCTTGCCGTCGCCATCGCGGTCGAAGGCAGCTTTGACGTCGTCGCGCTTGAAGTCGGCGATGGAGGTGATGTCCATTGCCTCGGCCGTCTTCTTGTCGACGAGATAGCCTTCCATGGCCGCGCCATCGACGACGCCCTCGATGATCTCGGCTGCGCCCTCGAATGCGGGCTTGTAGGAATTGTGCAGCGGGAACCAGGCATCGACCCAGAGCGAGACATCGCCCATGGCGACCGACTGATAGAAGGCTGCATTGTCGAGGGTCAGCGGCTTGGCCACCGAATAGCCGAGTTCAGTGGCCAGCTGGCGGAAGATTTCGGTCTGGAACCAGCCCGTATCCCAGGTTGGCTGGGCTAGGGTGATTTCCTTGCCTTCACCCGGCATGTCCTGAGCAAGCACAGGCAGCGTGGCGACCGAAGTCAGGGCGATGGCGGTGAGGGTCGACAGGGTCTTGAGACGGAACATTGCTGTCGGGTCTCCTTTATTTGGCTTTTCATGGGTCCGTGCGGGGACGGATAGCGAGCGGAGACGCGAGGTCTCCGGTGGTGCGGCGTGGTTACGCCGTCTTTCCGGCGGCGACGGGCGCTGGTGCGCCCGGCCTGAACCAGGAAATCAGTGTCTGGCGCAGGGAAATGGTCTGAACCTTCCCCTGTTCACCCAGGCCCTGGGTGATGCGGTCGAGCACGATGGCAAGAATGACGATGCCCACGCCACCGGCGGTGGCACCGCCGACATCGAGGCGGCCCAGACCAGTGTTGACGATGAGGCCCAATCCGCCGGCCCCGATCAGGGCGGTGATGACCACCATGGAGAGCGCCAGCATCAGGGTCTGGTTGAGGCCGGCCATGATGGTGCGCATGGCCAGCGGCAACTGAACTTCGGTCAGCAGCTGGAAGGGCGTCGAGCCAAAGGCATGGGCGGCCTCGATCAGGTCACCACGCACATTGCGGATGCCCAGATTGGTCAGCCGAACGATGGGCGGCAGGGCGAAGATGATGGTGGCAATGATGCCGGGCGCCATGCCGACGCCGAAGAGCATGACGATGGGAACGAGGTAAACGAAGCTCGGGATGGTCTGCATCACGTCGAGCGTGGGCTGCATGATCTTCCAGGTCAGGTCGCTGCGAGCGGCCAGAATGCCGAGCGGAATGCCGATGATGGCACAGAACACCACGCCGGTGATGATCATCGAGAGCGTCGTCATGGTTTCCGGCCAGAGGCCGATCATGTCGATGAAGATAAAGCCGAGCAGCGTGAAGATAGCCATGCCGCGGCCAGCATATTTGAGCGCCAGCAGCACGAAGGCCAGGGTGATCACCACCATGGGCACAAAGGTGAAAAAGGCATCGAGGCCATTGAGCACCTGGGTGATCGGCACCTGGATGGCGCGGAACAGCGGGCGGAAAGTAGGCACCAGCCAGCCGCGCACAAACGTGTTGACCAGCTCGGCAAAGGGGATCGTGAAGAAGTCAGACGGGCTCACGCACGCCTCCTTGAATGGATGTTTCGGACAGGCCTGAATCAGCGCGCGGCAGGGGCCGCAGCGGCGGAAGCGGCTGGCGATGGCGGCGGCACTTCGGGCGTATCGCCGGTCAGCTGGGCAAAGACCGCCTCGGGCTCGACGACGCCGACAAGCTTGTTGTCGGCATCGGTTACCGCAATGGGCAGGCCGGTGCTGGCCGCGCCATAGAGATCGACCAATTGGGTATCGCGGTCGGTCGTGGGGAAATCGGTGATCAGGACATCGGACAGATGGACGTCGTCGGCACCGCTGTCGCGATCGGCTGCGGCGGCCTGCTGATAGGTCACGACGCCGGCAATCTCCTCGCCGTCCATGACATAGACCGCATTGAGATTCTGCTCCTCCATCGTCTTGACCGCATCGCCGGCCGTGTCGCCGTCGAGCTGCATGACATTGGCCTCGCTGGAGACGGTTTCGGCGGTGAAAACGCGACCGCGGTCGATGTCGGCAACGAAGGCGGCAACATAGTCATCGGCAGGGTTGGAGACGATATCCTGCGCCGTACCGGTCTGGACGATCTGGCCATCCTTCATGATCGCGATGCGATCGCCCAGGATCAATGCTTCATTGAGATCGTGCGTGATGAAAATGATGGTCTTTTTCAGTGTCCGCTGCAGGCCCAGCAATTCGTCCTGCATTTCCTTGCGGATCAGCGGATCGAGGGCGCCAAAGGGTTCGTCCATCAGCAGTATTTCTGGTTCGGTGGCCAGAGCCCGCGCCAGGCCGACGCGCTGCTGCATGCCGCCCGAAAGTTCGGAGGGCAGGCTGTCAGCCCAGGCCGCAAGCCCGACGCTATCGAGCGAGGTGAGGGCCTTCTTGCGGCGATCAGCCAGCGGCACCCCCTTCACCTTGAGGCCATAGGCGGCGTTCTCGGCAATGGTGCGATGGGGAAAGAGCGCGAAGTGCTGAAAGACCATGGCGATCTTGTCACGGCGGATGCGCCGCAGGGCAGCCGGGGTACAGGTGGCCACGTCCTCGCCGTCAACGGTGATGCTGCCCGAGGTGGGCTTGATCAGCCCGTTGAGCATGCGGACCATTGTCGATTTGCCGGAACCGGAAAGTCCCATGACGACGAAGATTTGTCCTTCGTCGACATCGAAGTTTGCCGCCTGCACACCCACCGTCTGTCCGGTGTCCCGCAGGATGTCTTCCTTGGTCTCGCCTGCCTTGAGGCGCTGCAATGCCGCCTTGGGGGCATTACCGAAAATTTTATAGACGTCCTTGACGCTTAACTTGGGAGCCATGCGGCCTCTTTTGAATGCGGAAGAATAATCAAGTCTATATGACGCAATATTCTTGCTAGTTATGTTCAGCACAAAAGTATCTCAACCGGGCTGCAGGCAGCAGTCCGGCGAGTTGTGCGAAATGACATTGGTTTGTGCACTAACAATACGAATGCTGGTGCCTTAGTTCAACCACAAAACCGGCTTTTTTCGATTGTGGGCACGTTAAGGGACCGGCTGCGCGGCGCTCAAACTACCGGAAAATGGGAGATTATTGGTCATATCTACTGACCAAATTTTTTCTAATATTTTTTCGTGAAGAGGGCGTTTTCGCCTTCTTCATGTCACCATAGGCCTGATCAGAATGCTCCCCGGCGCAGTTGCCGAGGGGATTAATCGGTCCCTAACCTCAATTCATCGGCTGGCTGGCTTTGTCGCAAACCTGTCATGGAGCCATGACAGTTAGCAGCGAATAAAGCCACGTCTGTCCAGACCAGTGTACGTCCGTCCGTTTCTTTACCCGCGATTCAGACTCCTCCGTAAATATACCTATGCAAATGGCCCGGCCTGCTCCATTTGCTGCAATAGTTGCCTCTAAGAACACTGCGCCTTGATCAGCGCCACCAGTCCGAGACCGAGCGACCCATGCGCCGCGACCCGATCCTGTCGTCCATTCTCATCGGCTATCAGCGCGTGGCCGTGGTCGTCGGCATCCTTGTCGGCGCCAGCATTGTGGTTCGCCTGCTTGTCCTTTTCGATCTGCTCGATGCCAATGCGCTGGCCGTTGTGCCCGCGGGCACGATCGTCACCGGCCTGCTTATGCTGTCGGTCCTGGTCTATGGTCACTTCTGGCTGTCGCGTCGGCTGAAACTGATTGCGGAGGAAACCCGGCTGGCGCGCAAAACGGCCGATTGCGACGCGCTGACCGGCGTGTTCAACCGCGCCTCGTTTCTCGATGCGCTGGCCGACGACGTGTTCCATGGTTCGGAACGGGCTGTTGGCTATATGCAGATCGACATGGACAATCTCAAAGTGCTCAACGACAGCGCGGGCCATGCCGCCGGCGATGCGGCGCTGATCCATCTGGTGCGCACCATCAAGCAGGTGATCCCTGGCGGCGTGCTGGGGCGCCTGGGTGGCGACGAGTTCGGCGTCATCATCGTCGGGCACGACAACAAGCCGGCGATGCGTCGGCTGGGTGAGGAATTGCTGCGCCAGTTGGGCCGGCCGATCAGTATTGCCGGGCGCCCGGTGCGCCTCTCCGCATCGATCGGCGTGGCTATGTCACCCCTCGATGCGGTCGACCCGACCGACCTGATTTCCAAGGCGGACCTGGCGCTCTACAAGGGCAAAAGGGCCGGTCGACACCAGGTCATGACCTTTGAAGCGGACATGATGGGCGACGAGCGTCATCGTCGTTTCGTCGAGCGCGAGTTGCGCGCGGCCCTGCTGATGAACGAGCTGGAATTGCATTACCAGCCCGTGTTCAGCAGCGACATGTCGATCCGCTCACACGAGGCGCTGGTGCGCTGGCGCCATCAGGTGCGCGGCATGATTCCGCCGGCGCAATTCGTGCCGATCGCCGAAGAGAGTGACCTGATCGACAAGCTCGGCGATTGGGTGCTGCGGCGTGCCTGCGCCGACCTGCCCGCTCTCGGCGGCAGCCCGGTAGCCGTCAATGTGTCGCCAACCCAGTTACGGCACAATGATTTTGCCGCGCGCTTCGCTGCAACCCTGCAGGAGCTTGAGGCCGATCCTCGCCTGTTGATCGTCGAGATCACCGAAACTGTGCCGCTTACCGCAAAGGCGGTGGAACTGGCCAATATCAAGGCGCTGCGCGCCATGGGTGTGCGCATTGCCATTGACGATTTCGGGGCTGGTCATGCCAGCCTGCAATATCTGCGCAGCTTTGCTTTCGACATCATCAAAATCGATCGCTCCTATGTCGCCAATATGGACGACAACCGGGTCGACGGCATGATCATCTCGGCCATCTGCGATATCGCCCGATCCCTGCCGGTCGATGTGATTGCCGAAGGCATCGAGACGCAGGAACAGCTGCGCCGGCTGCGTATTGCCGGCTGCAGCGGCTTCCAGGGCTATCTCCTAGGCCGTCCTGAGCCACTTTCCGCCTTCGAGGATGTCGCTGCAGCCTGACAGGCTGGTGACAGCTAGTCTTCCGTCCTAGTTGCATCAGGCATGGCCCGGTGGATATAAGAACCGGGGAGCCCTATCGTGGCAGCGGGAGTAGTGCCTTGGATTTGAAGCGGATCAACGAACACGTCAGCGTATCGGGACAAATTCAACCCGAGGACGTCGCCGCGATCAAACAGGCCGGATTTACCGCAATCATCAACAACCGCCCCGATGGCGAATCGCCGGATCAACCGGCCGGTGCCGAAATAGAAGCGGCCGCAAAGGCTGCCGGTCTTGATTACTATGCCATCCCGCTTGGGCGTGAAGGCGTCAGTTCCGACATGGTCGAACAGACCAAGGCCGCGCTCGAGGGGAGCACGGGTCCGGTGTTTTGCTATTGCCGGTCGGGCACGCGTTCGACAACGCTCTGGGCCCTGAGCCAGGCGGGTGAAATGGATGCCGGGGAGATCATCTCGCAGGCGGCGGAAGCCGGCTATGACATGAGCCATCTCGCCGGCCATCTCAGCCGCAACTAGATTTTGCAATTCGGCGGTTGGGCGGTTCAACCGTCCCATCCGTTCATGACCACCTGAGCCGGACCCGCAAAACGGGTCTTCAGCCCCTCCTGCTCGGACATGCAATCGATGCCAATCAAGAAAATCCTCGTCGCCAACCGCAGCGAAATCGCCATCCGCGTGTTTCGCGCCGCCAATGAACTGGGTCTGAAAACCGTCGCGGCCTATGCCGAAGAAGACAAGCTGGCGCTGCATCGCTTCAAGGCCGACGAGGCCTATCTGATTGGCAAGGGCAAGGGGCCGGTCGAAGCTTACCTGCAGATCGACGAATATATCCGCATCGCCCGCATCTCGGGCGCCGATGCGATCCATCCCGGCT
This sequence comes from Candidatus Devosia phytovorans, assembly GCA_029202405.1. Classification (NCBI taxonomy): domain Bacteria; kingdom Pseudomonadati; phylum Pseudomonadota; class Alphaproteobacteria; order Hyphomicrobiales; family Devosiaceae; genus Devosia; species Candidatus Devosia phytovorans. The sequence continues at coordinate 4,102,179 of CP119312.1, forward strand.
ATGGCCTGCTGTCGGAATCGCCCGAATTCGTCGATGCCTGCGAGGATGCAGGGATCATCTTTATCGGCCCGCGCGCCCAGACCATGCGCGACCTTGGCAACAAGGTTGCTGCGCGCAACATGGCCATCGCGTCCAATGTGCCGGTCGTGCCGGCAACCGAAGCGCTGCCCGATGATCCCGAGGCAATCAAGAAGCTGGCAGCCGAGATCGGCTATCCGCTGATGCTGAAGGCCTCCTGGGGCGGTGGCGGGCGCGGCATGCGCCGCATCATGGATGAAAAGACGCTGCTCTCGGAAGTCAGCGAAGGCAAGCGCGAAGCCAAGGCCGCCTTCGGCAAGGACGAGATGTATCTTGAAAAGCTGATCGAGCGCGCCCGCCATGTGGAAGTGCAGCTGATCGGCGACGATCATGGCAATTTGGTGCATCTGTTCGAGCGCGACTGTTCGGTGCAGCGTCGCAACCAGAAGGTGGTCGAGCGCGCTCCCGCGCCCTATCTCGACGACAGCGTGCGCAAGGAACTGACCGACGCTGCCGTGCGGCTTGGCAATGCCGCCAGCTATCGCGGCGCGGGCACTGTCGAATTCCTGATGGATGCCGATACCGACAAGTTTTACTTCATCGAAGTGAACCCGCGCATTCAGGTGGAACATACCGTCACCGAGGAGGTGACGGGGATCGACATCGTCAAGGCGCAGATCCATCTGCTCGACGGCGCCGTGATCGGTACGCCTGAATCGGGTGTGCCTCTGCAGGACAATATCAAGCTCAACGGCAATGCCATCCAGTGCCGCGTGACGACGGAAGACCCCGAGCATAACTTCATTCCCGACTATGGCCGCATCACCGCCTACCGCGGTGCTACGGGCTTTGGCGTGCGCCTCGATGGCGGCACGGCCTATGCCGGTGCGGTGATCACGCGCTTCTACGATCCGCTGCTGGAGAAGGTCACCTGTTGGGCGCCGAGCGCCGAGGAAGCCATTGCCCGCATGCATCGCGCGCTGCGCGAGTTCCGCATCCGCGGGGTCTCGACCAATCTGGCGTTCCTCGAGAACATCATCACTCACCCGGACTTTGTCGAGAACCGCTACACGACGCGTTTCATCGACACGACGCCGGAACTGTTCAACTTCAAGCCGCGCAAGGACCGTGCGACAAAACTGTTGAGCTATATTGCCGACGTGACCGTCAACGGCCATCCGGAAGTGCGCGACCGGCCGCGGCCGCCGGCCGAAGCTGCGGCGCCTGTCGTGCCGGAATTCCCGGCGCTCAGCGTCGTCGAGGGCAGCCGGCAGATTCTCGACCGCGAGGGTCCGGCAGGCCTCGCCAGGTGGATGAAGAAGCAGTCGCGCGTGCTGTTCACCGACACGACGATGCGCGATGCGCATCAGTCGCTGCTGGCGACGCGCATGCGGTCCTATGACATCACCCGCATTGCCCAGGCCTATAGCCGCGGCCTGCCGAACCTCTTCTCGCTTGAATGCTGGGGCGGGGCGACCTTTGACGTCTCCATGCGCTTCCTCAACGAGGATCCGTGGGAGCGTTTGGCCAAGGTGCGCGAAGGCGCGCCCAATATCCTGACGCAGATGCTGCTGCGCGGCAGCAACGGCGTCGGCTACACCAATTATGCCGACAATGTCGTCAAGTTCTTCGTCAAGCAGGCCGCGGCCGGCGGCGTCGACGTGTTCCGCGTCTTCGACTGCCTCAACTGGGTCGAGAACATGCGCGTCTCGCTCGACGCCGTGCTCGAAGAGGGCAAGGTCGCCGAGGGCGTCATCTGCTATACCGGCGATCTCTTCGATCCCGATCGCTCCAAATATGATCTCAAATATTACGTCGGTCTGGCCCAGGAGCTGGAAAAGGCCGGGGCGCATGTGCTGGGTCTCAAGGATATGGCGGGTCTGCTGAAGCCTGCCGCGGCCAAAAAACTCATCTCGACGCTGCGCAACGAAACAAACCTGCCGTTACACCTGCACACTCACGATACCTCGGGCGCTGCGGCGGCGACGGTGCTGGCTGCGGTGGATGCTGGTGTCGATGCCGTCGACGCGGCCATGGATGCCCTCTCGGGCACGACCTCGCAGCCAACGCTTGGTTCGATCGTCGCGGCTCTGGCCGGTGGCGAGCGCGATCCGCAGCTCGACGCCAAGGCGATCCGTCAGATCTCCTTCTATTGGGAAGCCGTGCGCACGCAGTACCGCGCCTTCGAGAGCGATCTCAAGGGCGGTGCGTCGGAAGTCTATCTGCACGAAATGCCGGGCGGGCAGTTCACCAATCTCAAGGAACAGGCGCGCTCGCTCGGTCTTGAAACGCGCTGGCACGAAGTCGCCCAGACCTATGCCGACGTCAACCAGATGTTCGGCGATATCGTCAAGGTGACGCCCTCGTCCAAGGTCGTCGGTGACATGGCGCTGGCGATGGTCTCGGCCGGGCTGACCCGTTCAGACGTCGAAGACCCGAAGCGCGACATCGCCTTCCCCGATTCCGTCGTCGGCTTCTTTGCCGGTGACCTCGGCCAGCCGCCGGGTGGCTTCCCCGAAGCGCTGCAGAAAAAAGTGCTGAAGGGGCGGACGCCGCTGACCGAACGGCCCGGTTCCTACCTGCCGGCCGTCGATCTCGAGGAGGAACGCAAGAAGTCGTCGAGCATGCTTGGGCATGAGGTCGACGATTTCCGGCTGGCCAGCCATCTCATGTATCCCAAGGTCTATGCCGACTTCGAAAAGACGCAGGAGCGCTACGGCCCGACCGAAGTGCTTCCCACGCCTGTGTATTTCTACGGGCTGGAAGAGGGCGACGAGCTTTTGGTCGATATCGAGAAGGGCAAGACGTTGGTCGTCACCTATCTCGGCCGCGCCCCGACCAATGAAAAGGGCGAAGTCCGAGTCTTTTTCGATCTAAATGGCCAACCCCGCACAATAATTGTCCCCGACCGCCTGAAGGCGGGCGAGGTCAAACTGCGCGCCAAGGCCGTGCCGGGCGATGCCAAACAGGTCGGCGCACCTATGCCGGGCGTCATCTCGACCCTCGCCGTCAAGCAGGGCCAAAGTGTTCAGGCTGGTGATGTTTTGTGCTCGATCGAAGCCATGAAGATGGAAACTGCCATCCATGCCGAGGTCGATGGCGTGGTGGCGGAACTGCTGATCAAGCCCGGCGACCAGATCGACGCCAAGGACCTGCTGGTCCGACTGGAATAGCAAAATGGCCCGGGAAACTGGGCCTTTTTACGTGTCAGACGCGGCGGGCGCGGCCATTGATGGTCTGGCCATTGCGCTCGCGCATGTCGGCCTTGACCGGAATGGGCAAGCGGGAAACGATCCAGCTGACCATCATCGGCACCAGCACGATATCGTCGATCCAGCCCGCGAGCGGAATGAAATCGGGGATGATGTCGATCGGATTGACCAGGTAGAAGGCGACGAACAGCGTCGCGGCCTTGAGCAGGATCGGCGTTTCGGGCGCGAAGAATGCCTTCCAGAGCTGGACGACTTCTTTGCGGAAGAGGACGAGGCGGGGGAGGAGCATCTTGAACATTCTTGTTAAATGGTTCGTGGCGCCGAAGGTTCAAGACCCATGTGATCACGCAAGCGTAACATTGCTCTTGTAGCCTCGAAGGCTTATCTCTCCCCTCAGGTTTGACGAGGTGTTTCATGGCGGGTCCGGCGGCACGCAGGCATTCGGTTGGAGTTCAGGTCGGCGGCGTGATGGTCGGCGGCGGCGCGCCCGTGGTCGTGCAATCGATGACCAATACCGACACGGCCGATATCGACGCGACGGTCAAGCAGGTGATGCAACTGGCGCGGGCCGGCTCGGAAATCGTCCGCATTACGGTCGATCGCGACGAATCCGCAGCGGCCGTGCCTGTTATCCGCGATCGCCTGAGCTTCATGGGCTATGACGTGCCGCTGGTGGGGGACTTCCACTACATCGGCCACAAGCTGCTCACCGATCACCCAGCCTGCGCCGAGGCTTTGGCCAAATACCGCATCAATCCGGGCAATGTCGGCTTCAAGGCCAAGCGCGATACACAGTTTTCGACGCTGATCGACATCGCCAATCGCTACAACAAGCCGGTGCGCATCGGGGTGAACTGGGGCTCGCTCGATGAGGAATTGCTTACCAGGCTGATGGACGAAAATGCCGCGTCCGAGACGCCGATCTCGGCTGCCGCCGTGCAGCGCGAGGCCATCATCCAGTCGGCACTACTTTCGGCCCGTCGCGCCGAAGACCTCGGCATGGGGCGCGACCGGATCATTCTGTCGACCAAGGTCTCTGATGTCCAACATCTGATCTCGGTCTACGAAGACCTTGCTGCACGCTGCGACTATGCGCTGCATCTGGGGCTGACCGAAGCGGGCATGGGCACCAAGGGCGTGGTCGCTTCGTCGGCGGCGCTGGGGATCCTGCTGCAGCAGGGTATCGGCGATACGATCCGCATTTCGCTGACGCCAGAGCCGGGTGGCGATCGCACCACCGAGGTCAGGGTGGCGCAGGAATTGTTGCAGACCATGGGTTTCCGCCAGTTCCTGCCGGTCGTCGCGGCCTGCCCGGGCTGCGGTCGCACCACCTCGACCACATTCCAGACGCTGGCCAAGGACATCCAGGATCACCTTAATGTCTCCATGCCGGAATGGCGCGAACGCTATCCGGGCGTCGAAACGCTGACGGTGGCGGTGATGGGCTGCGTGGTCAACGGACCGGGGGAGAGCAAGCATGCCAATATCGGCATTTCCCTGCCCGGCACAGGTGAAACACCCGCGGCCCCGGTGTTTGTCGATGGCGAAAAGGTCGTCACCCTGCGCGGCGCCGATGTGGCGGATCAGTTCAAGGTGATGGTGGCCGACTATATCGAGCGCAAGTTCGGTCAGGGCCAGAAGACGGCTGCGGAATGAGCGACCCCGACCGGGACGACGACTATCGCCCGCGCACATTTCTCCAGGTGCTCTACGGCAATCCGCGGCGCTGGATCTATATCGGCCTGCTCATTGTGGTGCTGCTTATCCTGCGCTGGACCGGCAACCTCTAGGCTGCTTCTGGCGGGATGCAGGCATCGACCCATTTGTTGCCGCAGAGCTCGGCCAGGCGTTCGACGCTGAGCCGGACCGAGGCATGGGTATCGCCGCCGGCTGGGATCATCACGTCATAGACCTTGATGGAAACGTCGAGATAGATCGGCAAGGGTGCGGGCAGGCCAAAGGGGCAGACGCCGCCGACCGGGTGGCTGGTCAGGCGCAACACATCGTCGGAACCCAGCATGCGCGGGCGCCCGCCAAAGGCGGTCTTGGATTTCTGGTTGTCCAGCCGGGCATTACCGCGCGTCACTAGCAGGAATTCCTCGTCCTTGACGCGGATGCAGAGGGTCTTGGCGATCTGGCCGGGCTCGACGCCATGCACGGCGGCGGCGAGGTCCACAGTGGCGGTGGAATTATCGGTGACTTCGACAACGAGATCAGGTGCGCGGGCGGCCAGATCGGCCTGTACGGAGGCAAGGGACAAGAGATTTCCTTCAGAACAGGCTGGCGAGTTTGTCTTCGTAGTCGGCACGCATCTTGTAGTGGACGGGCGCCGTCAGGGCGCGGCGCATGAAGTCGGGGTCGAGCTGGCGCTTGCCGTCGAGCGCCATCAGCTCAGCAACGGTGATGCGCGCGCCCTGATAGGGTGTGACCGTCACGTCCATGCCGGTTTCGACAGTGCCTGGAATTATGACGCGGCAGTAGGCGCCTGGGCGGCCCGCGCGGTGGAAGCGCTTGACGAAGCCTCGGTCACCCATCTGGGCGGCAAAGGTCATGCAGGGTGTGCGGTGCGAGGTGACTTCCATCACGACCGGACCGATGGTGAAGCGGTCGCCGACGGCAACGCGGCCGCCCTCAACACCTGAAATGGTCAGGTTGTCACCAAATGTGCCCGGCTCGATGCGGCGACCGAGTTCGTCAGCCCAGAACTGATAATCATCGGCGAAATAGATATAGATGGCTTGGTCGACACCGCCGTGATGCTTGCGGTCGCAGATGGCGTCATCCTTGATGCCCTGCGCATCGATCTCGGCGCTGGGCTGAGGGCGTTTCACAATGCCGGTGAGCGGTTTGTAGCCCTCGATATGCTGGGCGGTACCGCGGTTGACGCTGAGCAGGTTGGCCATGTCAGTTCTCCCGGCTGGCGAAATATTTCGCCGTGGCGCGCAGACCGTCGGCCTTGGGGCCAAAGGTGCGCAGGGCGGACAATGCGTCATTGACGGTCTGGTTCAATCGGGCGCGGGCGCCATCGACGCCCAGCTGAGCGACCAGCGTCTGCTTGCCGGCGTGGGCATCCTTGCCGGTCGCCTTGCCCATGGCTTCGGTTGTAGCGGTTACGTCCAAGATGTCGTCGGCGAGCTGGAAGGCGCGGCCGGCGGCCTCGGCATAGGCGGTGACGACCGACAGGGCGCGCGGATCGGCGCCGCCCAGAATGGCGCCCATACGGACGCTGGCGCGGATCAGGGCGCCGGTCTTCATGGCCTGCATGGTGGAAATGTCGTCGCCCGAAAATCCGCCCTGCTCGCCCTCGATGTCGCGCATCTGCCCTCCGACCATGCCGCCCACGCCGGAGCCGGCGACCAGTTCGGCCACGAGGCGGATACGGGTGGATGCATCAGGGTGGCATTCGGGATCGGCCAAGAGGCCGAAGGCATGGGTGAGAAGGGCGTCGCCGGCGAGGATGGCGGTGGCTTCGTCATAGGCCCTGTGCACGGTGGGGCGGCCACGACGCAGGTCGTCGTTGTCCATGGCCGGCAGGTCGTCGTGAATCAGCGAATAGCAATGCACCATTTCCACCGCCAGGCCTGCGGTCAGCGACTGGGCTGGTGGGACATGGAAAATGGCAGCAGCCTGGCGCACCAGCAGCGGGCGCAGGCGCTTGCCGCCTTCCAGCGCGCCGTGGCGCATAGCAGCCAATACGCGTTCCGCGGCAGGACCGGGGCCGGACAGGCGGCCGGCATCGAGATGCTGCGCCAATCCGGCTTCCACGGCGCGCGCGCAATCAGCGATGTCGGCGGCAAAATCATACATGCCAGTGTGCTAGCCAATTGCAGGACGCGCGGCAAGCACAGCAACGTTTTCCTTAACCCGCCATGCTATTTGCCTCTCATGGCGCGCAAGGCAAAAGGCATCTGGCGGATTCTCCGCCCTCTGGGTTTGATCATGGCAGCTCTGGTCGCCATCCCGGCCTTACTGACGCCGGTCTATCTCGTTGTCGATCCCGTCTCGGTGCCCATGCTGGAGCGCTATCTCACGGGGCGGCCGGTGGTGCGGGAATGGCGCGATATCGGCGATATTTCGGACCGGCTCAAGGCTTCGTTGATCCTCTCCGAAGACGGGCAGTTCTGCCGCCATTGGGGCGTCGATTTCGGCGCGCTGCGCGAAGAGGTCGAGCGCTATATGGAGGGTGAGGACGCGCGGGGCGCGTCGACCATCACCATGCAGGTATCGCGCAACCTTTTCCTCTGGAACAGCCCCAGCGTCATCCGTAAGGCGCTGGAAGTGCCGCTGGCGCTTTATGTCGATCTGGTTCTGCCCAAGCGCCGGATCATGGAGATCTATCTCAATATCGCCGAATGGGGTCCCGAGGGACAGTTCGGCGTTGGCGCCGGCGCACAACGGGCTTTCGGGGTTGAGCCACAAAATCTCGACTGGTACCGGGCGACGATGCTGGTGACAGCGTTGCCCAATCCCATGCTGCGCCAGCCGGGACGGCCATCACAAGGCATGCTTCGGATTGCCGGGATCATCGAAGGTCGCGTGATCGAATACGGGCAGCGCGCGGAATGCGTTGGCGAGAACGGGCGCCTGTCGCTGTGAACTGAGACGCGTTTTTCGGGCCGCAAAACCGGGAGCCACTTTTGCTGAAAACGCTTTAGGCCGCTTCTTCCTGCGCCAGCAGATCAGCCAACGCCATCAACTGGCGGTCGCGGATGCCCAGGTCCTGCAGGTGGCGGGCCGTGTTGAGCACATAGTCCACGTTGCGACCGGAGAGGCCGATGCCGGCGCGGACCATGGCGAGTTGCTGGTCAAGATCGAGATTGCCGGCGAACTGTTCGTGGCGCTCGTCGACGAGAAAGGCGAGGGCGCTGACAGTCCGGCCATCGGCGAGGCGCACCGGGCGCATGACGTCGCGATAGACCGCCGTCACCTGCTCGCGCTCCTGCAGATAGGCAAAGGCATTGGCCCAGTTGGCTTCTGCCACCTCGAACACCATGCCGCGGCAGGAACCACCGCGGGTCAGGCCGAAAACTAGGCCTGGACGGTCCACCGTTCCGCGATGGTGGTGGGAGACAATGGAGAGGCTGCGGTGGGCGCCCTTGAGCAGGCCCTGCTGCGCCGAGACATAGGCGAAGCCGGGATTCCAGATGAGGGACCCGTAGCCGAAGACCCAATGAGTGCTTTTGCTGTGCGTATCTTGCATGGTCATAACCTGAACAGAAATCTAGGCAAGCCTGCGACGGCAGGCAATGGGCGGGAATGGTTATGTGCCCTGCAGCGTGGATACCACCTTCAAATGGGTGGGACGGGCTTTGGCCCCGGCGCGTGGAAGGGTAAGACTTCCGGCCATGAAAAAACGAATCATCATCCTGGGCTGTGTCGTCATCGCCGTGGTCGGCATTTGGAGCGCCGCCTGGTTCGTGCTGGCGGGCATGGTGAAGCAGAATATCGAAGCCATGGCACAGGCCGATGGCGTGTTGAAGCCCAATGTCACCTGCGAAACGCTCAATATCGGGGGCTTCCCCTTCCGTTTCGATGCCGATTGCGTCAATGCGCGGATTGTCAGTGGTGATGTGGTGGTGGATGTGCCGGGCATTCGCGCCAGCATACGCGTCTATGCACCGACCCATCTTCTCGCCTGGGCGCAGGGACCGGTTCAGCTCAGCGATAATTTCACCGGCACGCGCAATGCGGTGGCCTGGTCCAGCCTTGAGGCCAGTGTCCGGCTCGACAATTGGCGGATTGCCCGCGCCTCGATCTCGGGCAAGGACTTGGTCTGGAGCGATACGCTGTTCGGCAATTCGGTGATTGCGCAGAGCCCGCTGACCGAACTGCATCTGTTCGACATTCCCGAGCAACATGATGCAGAGCGCAAAACGGCGGCGCTAGCCGTTTATGCCAAGGCCGACACACTCGCCTGGCCGGGACTGACGCTGACCGATACCAATGCCGAAGTGCAGCTCGAGATGAGCGGACTGCCCGACGATGTGCGGACCTGGGGTGACCCGCTGCTGCTGCCTGCGATCCAGCAAGCCGGTGGCAAACTCAATGTTGTGTCGGTACGAGCGACGGACGCGGCTTCCACGCTGGAAGCCAATGGTGTGCTGGGTGTTGACGACCAGGCGCTGCTTGATGGCCAGATCGGTATAGCCTCGACCGGCGTGGCCGAACGCATCGGTCCGATGATCGAAGAGCCTTGGCGCACACTGGTGCTGGGCACGCCGGGGCAGGATGGGGCCTATACCAATCAGCTGACCTTCAAGGCCGGCGCGATCTTTTCCGGTCTTGTTCCGATCGCCAGCATACCGCCACTATACTAGGCGTCTTCCCCGCCATCATGCTCACGGACAAATTTTGTCTCGGGAGCAGGCGGGGATTCGTGGGGGCGGCCGAAATCTGGGGCAGCAGTTTCCTGGCCGGCCGAGATGATCGAGCGGCGTATGGCGCGGGTACGGGTGAACATGGCTTCGAGCGCTGGCCCGTCGCCCATGCGCACCGAGCGCTGCAGCGCCGACAGATCTTCCGAAAAGCGGCCGAGCATTTCCAGCACGGCTTCGCGATTGGTCAGGAAAATGTCGCGCCACATGACAGGGTCCGAGGCTGCAATACGCGTAAAATCTCGGAAGCCCGAGGCGGAGAACTTGATGACCTCAGACTGCGTCGCAGTTTCGAGGTCTGCGACGGTGCCCACGATATTGTAAGCCACGAGATGGGGGATATGGCTGGTAATGGCCAGAACCATGTCGTGGTGCGCTGCATCCATGCTTTCGACCTGGCTGCCCAGGGCGCGCCAGAAGGCAGCGAGCTTTTCGGTCTGGGCGGGCGGTACTTCGGGGCCCGGGGTCAGTACGCACCAGCGGCCGGTAAAAAGCTCGGGGAAGCCAGCAGAGGGGCCGGATTTTTCGGTGCCGGCGATCGGGTGGCCAGGGATAAAATGCACGCTATCGGGAACATGGGGGCCTACGGCTTTGACCACATGTTCCTTGACCGAACCGACGTCGGTGAGGATGGCGTCGGGTTCAAGCGCCGGGGCGATAGCCTTTGCAAGGTCGGCATAGACGCCAACGGGCGCGCAGAGAATGACAAGATCGGCGCCGCGGACGGCTTCGGCGGCATCGAGCGTATAGATATCGCCCAGGTTCAGCTCACGCGCTTCGTCGAGCGTCTCCTGCTTGCGGGTGGCGATGGAAATGACCTCCACCAGACCCTGCCGGCGCGCAGCCAAGGCAATGGAGGAGCCGATCAGGCCGATGCCGATGAGGGCGAGCTTGCGGAAATGAACTGTCATGCGACCTTGACCAGTGCCTTGAGGATGCCGACGACGCCGCGCATCGCCTGTTCCGAACCGATGGAAATGCGCAGGCCATCAGTGATGCCATAGGAGGCGCCGATTTCGCGCACGATAAGCCCGCGCTCGCGCAGGGTTTCGAAGGCCAGCGCGGCGTGGTCGGCATCGGGAAACAGCACCATGACGAAATTGGCCTGGCTCGGGATGACGCGGAAATGGTTGGAGTCGTTGAGCTCTTCGGTCAGCCAGTCGCGCCATTGCGCATTATGCGCCCTGAGTTTGTCGTTGAATTCGCTGTCGCGCGCGGCTGCAGCGCCAGCCAGTTGGGCAGGCAGGTTGACGTTGAACGGGCCACGGATGCGGTTGATGGCGTCTACGACGTGGGCAGGCCCCATCATCCAGCCGATTCGTGCTGCTGCCAGACCCATCTTGGAGAAGGTACGGACCATGACGACATTGTCCGCCTCGCGCACGAGGTCGGCGCCGATGGTGTAATCGGCTGCCGTGACATATTCGGCATAGGCATTGTCGACGACGAGCAGGATGTCCTTGCGCAGCCCGGCATGCAGGCGCCGCACTTCTGCGTCCGGCAGGTAGGTGCCGGTGGGATTGTTGGGATTGGCCAGCCAGACGATCTTCGTGCGAGGTGTTACGGCAGCGAGAAGTGCGTCGACATCGGCCGTATAGTCGTCTTCGTCGACCATGACGATTTCGGCGCCAGCGGCCTTGGTAATGATCGGATAGACCGAGAAGCCATAGCGGTTCATCACCGCTTCATCGCCGTGTCCGAGATAGCATTGGGCGATCAGATGCAGCAGGTCGTCCGAGCCATTGCCACAGACAAGGCTCTCGGCGTCAATGCCATGTACTTCGCTCAGTGCTTCGCGCAGCAGGGTCGAAGAGCCCTCGGGATAGACTTCCAGATGGTCGGCGACCGAGCGGAAGGCTGCCATGGCCTTGGGGCTGGCGCCCAATGGGCTTTCATTCGCCGATAGCTTGACGGCATTGCTGCCCTTGGCGCCGGACTTGCCGGGCACATAGGGCGCAATATCGAGAATGCCGGGCTGTGGAACGGGGCGGATAAGGTCTTCGGACATGATGCCAATCTGGGCGGAAAAATCGCGCGGACCATAGTCAAACCAATGCTCATTGGCAAAGGAAAGCATCTAGCCGTGGCGTGCGGTGGCGGTGCTCAGGGTGGGGACGCGAACGAAGCGTTCCTCGCGTTTGCGGCGGGGAACGGCGGGGAAGGCTTGCTTGCGGGCTCGAACGCAGATGACGCCACTCATCGCGGGTCCGAACAGGCGCCCGGTGCGCTCGATGAGTCGGGTGGATTTGAGCACCAGCGAGCTTTGCACAGGCGGCAGGAAGAGGCCGTCGCGCCAAGCTTCGGGCACGAAGCTGTGGTCGCGCAGCAGTCGATCGAGCTGTCCGCCGGAATAGGGGTTGCCCTGACCGAACGGCGTGTTGTCGCGCTGCGCCCATATGCCTCGGCGACGCGGGACAACGATGATCAACTGTCCATTTGGGGCGGTGATGCGCCAGAGCTCGCGCATCAGCTCCTCGGCATCGGCAACATGCTCGAGCGCATGGATGGCAATGGTCAGGTCGACGGCAGCGTCGGTCAGCGGCATTTCGAGTGGGTCGCAGAGCACGGTGTGGCTCGGGCCCTCGCGCGGCCATGCCGATGCCCCCTGACGGGCCGGCATGAAAGCCAGCACGCGCTCCGCCTTTTCGAGAGTGAAGCGCAGGTAGGGCGTGGCGAAGCCGAGGCCGAGCACGCGCTTGCCGACAATGTCATCGGCAAGACCGATCACCTGTTCGCGCACGAGGGCGCGCGATATGCGGCCCAGCGGTGAGCGGTAGTAGGCAATGAGGCGAGTCACGTCGGCTGTCATGGCTGCAACTGTGCCGCTTTCTCAATGACTTGTCCATTTGGCCGGTTGTCTTGTGCAACCGCACGCCCTAGCTTCCCGGTTCTATCGCTTTGCAAGGAGTTGTGCCGTGAGTCTGATCGTCGATGTGTTTCCCGCGCGAAGCGATAATTTCGGCTATCTCGTGCATGATACGGCAACGGGCCGCACAGCGGCGATCGATGCGCCTGAAGCGGCCGCCATCAAGACTGCGCTGCTGCATCGCGGCTGGACGCTGAGCGACATCTTCATCACGCATCATCATATCGACCATGTGGAAGCCATTCCCGAGCTCAAGGCCGAGTTCGGGGTGCGCGTGGTTGGCCCGCGGGCCGAGGCCGACAAGATCGAGGGGCTGGACGAACTAGTTGCCGGCGGCGAAACGGTGAGCCTGGGCGAGACCACTTTCGATATCTACGACGCGCCGGGTCATACGCTGGGTCAGATTGTTTTCCACGACAAGGCAGGCAAGCATCTCTTTACCGCCGATGCCCTGTTCTCGCTGGGTGTCGGGCGCATGTTCGAGGGCACGCCCGGTCCGATGTGGGAAGGCGTCAAGGCTTTGCGCGAATTGCCGGACGATACCTTGGTCTATTGCGGCCACGAGTATACCCAGAGCAATGCGAGGTTCGCGCTGTTGATCGACCCCGACAACGCGGCCCTGCAGAAGCGGGCGGCCGAGGTCGATGCGCTGCGCATTGCCGGCAAGGCAACAATCCCGTTCCTCCTCGGTGAGGACAAGGCGGCCAACCCGTTCCTGCGCGCCGACGCGCCAGAACTGGCCAAATTCTACGGGCTGGAAGGTGCTGCGCCTGGCGAGGTGTTTGCCGCCATCCGTAAGGGCAAGGACAACTTCTAGTCTGAGCTTTTCGGCATTTTGAAAAGCGGTCCGGTGTAGCAGCGCCGGACCGCTTTTTGCTGTCGCATGGCTCGTCAGTGGTTAACCAAGCGTAAATAGGGAGCGGAAAGCGTTAACAAAACGTTAGCAATTGGCACGCGGATTGCCTCTAATGAGGCATAGGGCCATTGCTTATGTTTCATTTCGAGACAGGTCGGCCCGCCCTGATACAGGCGAGGCGAAAATGGCCGATAGCGAGACACATTTCTCCGGACTTCCCGTTCCCCTGGAAGCGCGCCAGCCCAGACCATCTCTCCTTCGCAATCAAACCCGGGCCGATTTTGTCAGCCAGCTGCTCGCCGGACGCGAAAAATTGCCGCCGCAACGCGAGCGTCGCCGCGGCAGCTCTGAAGGCGCCATTGGCGCCTATTCGGCAGGAGCGAAGGTTGCCATTAAGCGTATGCCCCTTGGTTATCGGACGACCATCGTCGCCTAGCCCATCGTCACGTCGCGACCGGCGCTGGTGATGGAGACGGTGAAACCGGCGACGACGTCGATCAATGCCATGACCATAAGCAGAAAGAAGACCGAGCTGGCGGCAGCGCCGGCCAGCAGGAATTCGATCAGGAAGGCGACGAAGAGCACCATGGAGAGCATGTGCTCGACGATGGACGAGCGCCCGGCATTGGTCGACTTCAGCACTTCGATGAAGAGGCAGATGATGCCTATGACCAGCAGGAAATCGCCAGCGGTGACGGCCCAGGGCGTGCCCGAGACCATGGGGATGGTGAACAGTCCATTGCTCCAGCCGGCGGGCGAGCCACCAAACACCAGAAACGCCACGATATTGTAGAGCACGAAGGGTACGACCAGCAGTGGCGGAATGAAGGGCCCATTGCGGCGCGGGGCGTGCGGGGTCGGCATGTAGACGGTTTCGGTCATTGGGGTGGCTCTCCGTTCGTTGGCAGCATGCCAGAGGAATGCAAAACGAGAAAGGCGGCCGCTGGATGCCAGCGACCGCCCTTTTTGTTGTCCGAATTCCCGAATTATTTCTTGAGCTTGAGCGGGCCGACCATCTGTTCGGGCTTCACTTCGGCGTCGAATTCATCGCCGGTGAGCAGGCCCAGCTCGATTGCCGTCTCGCGCAGGGTGCTGCCATTCTTATGAGCGGTCTTGGCGATCTTGGCGGCGTTGTCATAGCCGATCTTGCGGTTGAGCGCGGTCACCAGCATCAGCGACTGGTCGACCAGTTGCTTGATGCGCTTGTGGTCAGGCTCGATGCCGATTGCGCAATTGTCGTTGAACGACTTGGCGCTATCGGCCAGCAGCCGCACCGACTGCAGGAAGTTATAGGCGATGACCGGCTTGAAGACATTGAGCTCGAAATTGCCCTGGGATGCGGCAAAGCCGATGGCGGCGTCATTGCCCATGACCTGGGCGACGACCATGGTCATCGCCTCGGACTGTGTCGGGTTGACCTTGCCCGGCATGATGGACGAACCGGGTTCGTTTTCCGGAATGGTGATCTCGCCCAGACCCGAGCGGGGACCGGAGGCGAGCCAGCGCACGTCATTGGCGATCTTCATGAAGGCAACGGCGAGCTGCTTGAGCGCGCCCGAAGTGCCGACAAAGGCGTCGTGGCCGGCGAGCAGGGCGAACTTGTTGGGGCCGGTGACGAAGTCATGGCCGGTAAGATCTGCGATCTCCCTGGCCACGGCGACAGCATAGTCAGGGTGGGCATTGAGGCCCGTGCCGACGGCAGTGCCACCCAGCGCCAGTTCCTTGAGCTGGGGCAGGGTCGTCTTGATGGCGGCGACCGCATAGTCGATCTGGGCGACCCAGCCGGAGATTTCCTGGCCCAGGGTCAGAGGCGTCGCATCCTGGAGGTGTGTGCGACCGATCTTGACCACATCCATGAATTCCTCGGACTTGGCGTGCAGCGTATCGCGCAGGATCTGCACGCGCGGGAAGAGGTAATTCACCAGCGCTTCCACGGCGGCGATATGCATGGCCGTAGGATAGGTGTCGTTGGACGACTGGCTCATGTTGACGTGGTCATTGGGGTGCACGGGTTTTTTGGAGCCCATGGTGCCGCCAGCCAGCTCGATGCCGCGGTTGGAGATGACCTCGTTGACGTTCATGTTGGACTGGGTGCCCGAACCGGTCTGCCAGACGACAAGCGGGAAATGGTCGGAGAGTTTGCCGGCGATCACTTCATCGGCGGCGGTGACGATCAGGTCGCGGGTTGCCTCGTCGAGCAGGCCCAGCTTGTGATTGGCCAGGGCTGCGGCTTTCTTGAGCACGCCGAAGGCGGTGACGATCTCGGTCGGCATCTTCTCGCCACCGATGTCGAAATTCATCAGGGAGCGTGCCGTCTGCGCGCCGTAATACTTGTCGGTCGGGACCTCGATGGTGCCCATGGTGTCCGATTCAACGCGCATGCTCATATAGTCACTCCCGGATTGGCCGCGACGCTGGCGGCAGACTTTCAACTGGCCCATCAGACCAGGGACGCAGGATCCCGTCGGTCTGATGGCAAAGCAAAACGGCCGATCTCAAAGGAGACCGGCCGTCGCAATATCACAGATCCAGCGCAGTTTGCGCCTCGTCTTTGGAATTAGTTCTTGGCCGCGAGGACCTGGCGACCGCGGTACATGCCGGTCTTGAGGTCGACGTGGTGCGGGCGGCGCAGCTCGCCGGAATCCTTGTCCTCGACATAGGATGCGCTGGCAAGGGCGTCGGCCGAACGGCGGAAACCGCGCTTCATTGGCGAGGTTTTGCGTTTTGGAACTGCCATGGTCCGGTCCTTTTGAATTCAATATCGTTGCGCCGCCAGGGCGGCCCAGAGACTTATCTCTGAAGGGATTGGTGGGCTCTATAGAGCAAGTCTGAAGGCTTGGCTAGAGGTTATGAAGGAGTCGAGACGGGGATTCTTTGTTCCCGGATCGACGGCGCCCGCCTCAGGCTGCCTGTGCGCCGGCAACCGGTTCGGCACCCTCGAGATCCCAGATCGTGCTCAGGCGTTCGGCGGCCATCGGGGCAGCTGGAACACGGAAGACACGATCGGCACAATCGAGCGCCAGGCGGAAGCGGGTGCGGCTCAGCGGATCGGCCACGAGTTCGTCGCTGGACCCCACCCAAAGCACATGGCTGCCCTTGGCCAGGAGGAAAAGCTCGGCGCCGGCGAAAGCAAAACGATCGAGGCTTTCACTGACGAGGCCATAGGTCTGACCCGAGCGGCCCAGCCAGGTGCTGTGCCGGCCAAAGCCGTGAACCACCACATTGTTCTCGATGATGCCAGCCATCCTCAGCGCCCCATCCCTGTTCCAACGAACAAGAACAAAATTAGAACAAAATACGAAGCACGTCAAGCGGCGCGTATCGTCATCACTAGATGTATGTGAGTGTTCGTTGATGTCGTCAATATGTTGTGGTTATGCCGTGTGTCCGGTGGTTTTGCGGCGCTCTTCGACGCGCGCCTGAAACTCGGGCGTCAGGGACCGGCCGAGGCCTTTGTCGACTGCGTCGAGAATCAGCGCATCGGACTGGGTTTCGATGGCGGATTTTAGGCGTTCCATAAAGGCCGCCGCCGTGAGGCCCGGCTCTATGGGCGGCAGAAAACGCCCCTGGGCGGTGCCCGGCCAGATCAACAGGCTGTTACGTCCCCAATAGAGCCCGGAGTTGAGCGCCACGGGCACCACCGGTACCTTGAGTTCGAGATAGAGACGCACGATGCCCTGGCGATAGTCGGCCGGTGCCAGCGGTGCCTTGCGGGTGCCCTCGGGGAAGATGACGATACGACAACCGCGGTCGGCAGCGTCGTGGGCCTGGGCCATCATCAGGGGAATGGCCTCGGCGCCCTTCTTGCGGTCGACCGCAATGCAATCGAGTGAGCGCGCGGCCCAGCCGAAGAAGGGAATATCCATCAGCTCCTTCTTGACCACATAAGCGGGGCGATGGGTGTGGGGGAAGATGGCGAAGACATCCCAGTCGCTCTGGTGCTTGGCAGCGATGATGCAACCGCCAGCCGGGATATTTTCCTCGCCGGTCATCTGCGTTTTCACTCCCGCGATGAAGCGCAGCAGGATCACGTTGGACCAGCACCAATAGTGCGCCAAAGCCCAGCCGAGCTTCGAGCGGCCGCCGGCGATGCGACCGACGAGCGCGATCAGGATGGCGAGGATCGCGGTCTGGCCGATGAACAGCAAGTAGAAGACAGCCGTGCGGATCGATTGGATGACGGCCATGGTTCCTCCTGCGCTGCAGTGGGCTGCAGCTATGCGTCGGCCTTGGCGAAGTGGTGCCGCAGGTCGGTCAGTTGTTGCGGGCTCAGCACCCTCTTGGGGAACACCCTATACAGCCGATCGGATTCAAAGAGCAGAAGGATCTTGTCGTTTTCCGTCCATCCCGGGAAATGGCTCCAGGGCATGTCGAAGCTGCCATATTCGGTTTTGACGGTGAGCTTGTCGTCAGTCCAGGCGTAGCCGAAATCGCCGTGCAGGGAGCGCTGTTGTCGGAAATTGCGCCGGGCCAGCGTGGGGATCAGCCAGAGGGTCCATGCCAAGATAATGGCAAAGGGCAGGATGGAGAGGCCGAGGATGAGACCCGGATTACTGGCAATCGCCGACGGATCGGTCTTGCCTGTCACCAGATAGGTGAAGAGGATCAGTCCAGCAAACCAAAGGCTGATATAGGCCACGATGACTTTGGGGCGGCTGAGGTTCTTGCCGGCGAAAAGTCGTGCGGCCTGGATCAGATCGGCTTCGGCGAAGCGAAATGTCTCGGTCTGCCCCGCTGCCACTTACGAGGTCTCGCTCAGGAAGCGACGGACGGTGACACGGGAGGTGATGGCGGTGAGGGCTGCAATCACCGGAATTACGGCAGCAATGCCGATAATGCCACCGGTGCCGAGCGAGAAGCGTCCGAACAGCACGCCAAGCTGGGCACCGGCTTCGCTCGACAACATATTGCCCGCCGCAGTGCCGATCAGCGCAAAGAACAGCAGTGCTGCGACGGCGCCGAGCAGGCCACCCTGGAGGCCAATGGAGAGGAAGCGCCCCTGGAATTCGCCAGCAATGAAGCGGTTGGAGGCGCCGATATAATGCAGCACATCGACGATCTCGCGATTGGTCGCCATGGCGCCGCGCGTGGCAAAGACGATCGCCAGCACGGTAGCTGCGCCGATCAGCAGCAGGACCAAGACACCCGACAGTACGACGGTGCCAGCCATGGTGTTGAGCTGCTGGCGCCAGGCGGCATGGGTATCAAGGCTCGCGCCATTGATCGCGCCCAGGTTGCGTTGCAGTCCCTCAATATCGGCATCGACCGGATCGGCGAGCTGGACCACGACAAGGCGGGGGATTTCAATGGCCGTCAGGTCAAGGCCGGCACCAAGCCAGGGCTCGAGCAAAGCTTCGCTTTCCTCGACGGTCAGGGCGCGGGCAGAGGCGACGCCGGGGGTCGATTGCGCCAACGAAACGGCGGTGCGGATATTGGAATCCATCACCTCGCCCTCGACGGGGCGTATCTGGATGGTCACCTCGCGGCCGGTATCGGCCGACCAGGCAATGGTGGATTTCTGGACCAGCACCACGCCACCCAGCGTCACCGCCGAGAGAAAGCTCATGATGGTGATCAGCAGCAAAAGCGTGCGTCCAGCGACGCTCTTTTCTGGAACGATGGGTGCAGCGCCCTTGCGGGCCGGCACGATGCGGCGAAGGCGCTCAATCATGGATGGTGAGCTCCCCTTTTTGCAGCAGCATGCGCGGATAGTTGAATTTATCGAGGAGCGGCAGTTCGTGGGTCGCCAGAATGATCGTTGTGCCCAGCGTGCGATTAAGCTCGGCGAAAAGATGCACGAGGCGGCTCGACAGTTCCGGATCGACATTTCCGGTCGGCTCGTCGGCCAGCAGAACCTTGGGCCGGGCGATGACGGCGCGGGCAATGGCGGCGCGCTGTTTTTCGCCACCGGACAGCAGCGAGGGCAGGGCATTCATGCGTTCGCCCAAGCCGACCCATTCGAGCAGTTCGGTGACATTGGGGCGATATTCGCTCTCGGGCTGGCCCAACACGCGCAGCGGCAGGGCGACGTTTTCAAAGGTTGTCAGGTGGTCGAGCAGGCGAAATTCCTGGAAAACAATGCCGATGTGACGGCGCATCTGCAACAGGCGATCGTGCGTGAGGTTGCCGACGTCCTCGCCAAACATGGTGACATTGCCGCGGCTGGGCTTGAGCGACAGCAGCAGCAGGCGGAGCAGGCTGGTCTTGCCAGAGCCGGAGGGGCCGGTCAGAAAGTGAAAAGAGCCGGGCTCGACCGAAAAGGTCAGGTCCCGCAGGATCTCCGGACCATTGCCGTAGCGCAATCCGACATTGGAAAACTCGATCAAGAGTGCCTGGCTCCAGTATCGTCCGCCGATCGGCGAATCAGGTGTTGGGCGCAGCATAACAGCCATAGAGGCCGCATGCGCTGCCGGGCCGTGTTGGCGGTATGAAAGCGGCACAAATGTGGTGGATTATCATTGGACTGGACGCAGTTTGAGGAGTCTTAACCCCCGGGCGATAGGCTTGGGGTTCAGCGTCCCTCATTTCGTCTGGCCCGATGATCATTACCTGTCCGCATTGCCAGACCAAGTATCAGGTCACCTATGAGGCCATAGGCTCGGCTGGCCGCAAGGTGCAATGCGCTCATTGCCAGCAGGCCTGGCAACAAAAGCCGCTCGATCCGGACGCAGGTGCAACGCCGGAACAGAAGCAGGCGTCGGTCGCGATGACCGAGGATGCAATGGATGACGCCATTGCTGCGGAAGCCGATTCTGTGATCGTCGAGAACGCACGCAAGTTGCGCCAGGAGAAAGCTGCCGAAGAGGCGCAGCAGCGCGCCGCGGCCGCTGCCGCGGCGGTAGCCAGCAAGGCCGAGGCGGCCATGCTCAAGAAGCGGCAGAAGGATTTCCTGAGGCGCCACAGCGCCATGGTGGCCGACCTGCCGCTGGCGCGCTTGCGCCGTACATTCCGTGTGATGGGCGTCCTGGCGCTGGCTGGGGTGCTGGCCCTGGGTTATTTCGGCCGTGTGCAGGTCGTGCAGCAGTATCCGGCGATGGCCGGCGTTTATGAATCCCTGGGTCTCGGCGTCAATGTCGTGGGGCTCGATTTTTCCGACGTGACGACGCAGCAGTCGTCGCGGGATGGTCGCGAAATGCTGGCTGTCTCGGCGCAGATCGTTGGCCTCGAAACCGAGCCCGTGCCGGTTCCTGCGGTGGTGGTTACGCTGCTCGACACCCATGGTCAGGGCATCTACGAGTGGAGCGTGACGCCTTCCGTACGCGACCTGATGGCGGGCGAAAGAGCCACATTCGACACTCAGCTCACCTTGCCGCCCGGCGATGCCGCCAGTGTTCGGTTGAGCTTTGCGGGCGGCCAGAGCGCGCCGCTGCAGGCGTCGACACCGGCCGACACACACACGTCAGAAACAGCGCCTGCGACGGAGGACACGGGTCATACCGCGCCCGGCGCGACCCAAGATCATGCAGCCCCGGCTGCTTCCCAAGAGCATTCTACCCCGGAGCATCATTGATGGCCCGAATCCTTGTCGCCGAAGACGATCCCTCCGTTCGCGCCTTTGTGGTCAGCGCCTTGACCATGAAGGGTCATGAGGTGGTGGCCGAAGAAGACGGTGGCCTTGCCGCCGAAACCGCGGACGCTGAAAACGGCCGGTTCGACCTGCTGCTCAGCGATATCAAGATGCCGATCATGGACGGGATTGCGCTGGCGCTGCATGTTGCCGCCAAATTTCCTGAGATCACCATCGTACTGATGACCGGCTTTGCTGACCAGCGCGAGCGTGCGCATGGGTTGGACGCGCTGATCTATGACGTCATCACCAAGCCCTTCACGCTGGCCGACCTGTTGCAGAAGGTCGAGGATGCGCTCGAGGGCAAGCCAGTGGAAGTGCTGTCGCTGGCCCGGCGGGCGCAGCAACAGCCCTAGAGGGTCTGGATTTCTGGTCGCGCTTTCGGACCGGAAAACCGGTTCCCACTTTTCCTGGAAGCGCTCCTAGAGCCAGTCAGGAACCGAATCCAGCGCGATCAGCTCGTCGAGGCTCTTGCGCGGGCGAATGACGTGGAAGCGGTCGCCATCGACCAGAACTTCCGGGATCAGGGCGCGGGAGTTATAGGTCGAGGCCATGACGGCGCCATAGGCCCCCGCGCTCATGATGGCCAGGAGATCGCCTTCCTTGACACCGGGCATAGTACGTCCCTTGGCTAGGTAATCGCCCGTCTCGCAGACCGGGCCGACGATGTCAGCCGTGATCGGCGCGAGGTTGGAGTGATTGACCGGCACGACGTCGTGGTGCGCTTCGTAGAGCGTGGGGCGGATCAGGTCGTTCATGGCCGCGTCGACGATGACGAAGTTTGACGCGCCTTCCTTCACATATTCGACCTTGGTGACCATGATGCCGGCATTGCCGACCAGCAGGCGCCCCGGTTCGATCACCAGCGAACAGCCGAGCTGGCCGATCTTGTCGCGGACGACCGCGGCATAGGCCTCGGGGGCGGGCGGGGCTTCCTGGTCATGATGGTAGGGAATGCCGAGACCGCCGCCGACATCGACGTGATGGATGGTATGGCCGTCGGCGCGCAGGGCCGTCACCAGTTCGGCGAGCAGGCCGAAGGCGGCACCAAAGGGTTCGAGATCGGTCAGCTGGCTGCCGATATGCATGTCGACGCCAACGGCCTCAACATTGGGCAGGGCGGCAATGCGGCGATAGACCTCGCGGGCGCGCTGATAGGGAATGCCGAACTTGTTCTCGGCCTTGCCGGTGGAAATCTTGGCATGAGTGCGGGCATCGACGTCGGGATTGATGCGGACGGAGACCTTCGCGGTCAGGCCCATGTCGGCAGCGATCATGGACAGGCGTTCGAGCTCAGGCTCGCTCTCGACGTTGAAGCACTTGATGCCGGCTTCAAGGCCGCGGCGCATTTCGGCGACGGTCTTGGCCACGCCGGAGAAGACGATCATCTCCGGCTTGATGCCCGCGGCCAGCGCCCGCTCCAGTTCGCCTAGCGAGACGACGTCGGCACCAGCGCCTTCAGACGCCATTAGCTTGAGCACGGCCTGGTTGGAATTGGCCTTCATGGCATAAGCGAGCAGCGTCGGAATGCCCTCGAAGGCGGCCTTCACCACGCGCACATGCCGGCGCAGGGTGGCGCTGGAATAGACATAGAAAGGCGTGCCGACCTTTGCCGCGAGGTCATTGAGATTGACGTCCTCGGCATAAAGGGTTTCGTCGCGGTGGTGGAAATGGTGGACCAAGGCCGGTGCTCCGTCGGGATTGTTTCAGGCTCTAAGCCAAAGCCCTGAAAAACGAAAGCAAGACTTACCGATCAGCCTCATAAGCGGCTTCGATCCGTTCTGCGACCAGGGACTGCAATTGCCAGAGATGGGGATCGTGAATGCCCATGCATTCGAGATGGGCCACGGTGGCAAAGAGATATTCTGCCATCGAGCCACGCGAGCCGACGGCACGCGAAAGGACATCGGCGATTTCGTCCATCGAGAGGCCTGAGACATAACGGCCCGAGTTGCGGTCGATGCAGAAGGTGATGGCGCGGATGACGTGCTCGCCGGATTTGACATTGACCCAGCGGGGCGGGAAGGCCGAGGGCAGCCAGCCCATTTCGCGTTCCAGAAGCTTGACCAGGTTTTCGTCGACCTGCCCGGGCGGCAGGCGGTAGAGCACGCCATTGCAGGCGCCGCCGCGATCGAGCGCCAGCATCAGGCCGGGGTTTTCGTCCGAGCCGCGCCAGCGATTGTTCCAGCCAAGGCAGAAGGCCCGGTGCCAGCCGCGCACAAGGCCCGTGCGCATTTCGACGAAGTCGCAGGCCGGCTTCCAGATCAGCGAGCCATAGGCAAAGATCCAGACCTCGTCATGATCGCGGTCGGGACCGAGCAAGGTTTCGATGGTGTTGGCATGATCGTCCGCGGTTGCTGCCCGCATCCCTTCGGGCGGCGGCGGCATGTCTTCGGATGCA
The DNA here is from genome assembly GCA_029202405.1 of Candidatus Devosia phytovorans. Lineage (NCBI taxonomy): Bacteria > Pseudomonadati > Pseudomonadota > Alphaproteobacteria > Hyphomicrobiales > Devosiaceae > Devosia > Candidatus Devosia phytovorans. The sequence continues at coordinate 4,125,473 of CP119312.1, forward strand.
TCCTCGGGAACCAGATAGCCAACATGACGCTCGGTGAGACGCATCTGTCGTTGTCGGCCAGCCATCAGCAAGGGTCCAAATCAGTGAGCTCTTCTCACAACCTATGCTTCAGGCAAGCTTATTCAACCCCGCGATCGCCGTGCATGGCTTCAATGCGATCGGCAACCAGGCTTTGGAGTGTCCAGAGATAGGTGTCGTGGATACCCAGCGCTTCGAGCTGTTCGACCGTGGCGCGCAGATATTCCGCCATCGATCCGCGAAAGCCGCAGGCAGTGGCAAGGATGTCTGCCGTTTCCTCGGGCCCGAGGGCACCGATGTAGCGACTGCTCCTGCGGTTCATCGGAAAGGCCAGGGCCGAAACGGGACCTTGTTCGGTGCGCACCTTGATCCATCGCGGTGGGAAGGCGGTGGGGACCATGCTCATCTCGCGGCGAATGAGAATATCGAGCTCGGCGCGCAGTGTTTCATCGGGCAAGCGATGCACCACACCCCTGCAATGGCCGCCCCGGTCCATCGCCATCATCAGGCCTGGTGTCTCCCGGCTGCCGCGAAAGCGATAGTCCCAGCCCAGCGTGAAGGAACGGTGCCAGCCGGCAGCGGTGCCGGTGCGCTGTTCGACAACCTGATAAGGCGGATTCCAGATCAACGAACCCGAAGCAAAGACCCAGAACTGCTCCGACGTCGGGGCCGTATCGAGAATGCGATCGACCTCGGCGGCATAGTCGGCATCATCGGCCGGGCGATAGCCCTCGATCAGCACCGGGCCGGGGTCAGCTATGTCGCGGTGGACGCGCGCGACATGGTCATGTGTCAGGCGGGCAATTCGCGGCGTGGTCATCCTGCCACCTCGGCTGCTTGCGGCCAGCTCCTATCAAGTGGACCGACCGCCTCAGCTCTATTCTACGCCACCATCGCTATGGCCGCCCGACTTTTTCTTGCCCAGTGGCTTGGGCTCGTGTGGCTGGCCGGTCAATTCGGTCTTCCAGCGCGCCGCCTGAATGAGAACATTGGCCGGGGCCGTGCCGCCATAGCTCTTGCGGGCCGCGACCGAGGCCTCGACCGTGAGCACCTTATGGATGCGGCTGTCGATGCGCTGGTCGACAAATTTGAAGTCTTCGATGGTCAGCCCTTCGAGGCCGCAGTTTTTCTGCTCGGCCAGGGCCACAATCTGCCCGGTGATGTGATGGGCATCGCGGAAGGGGATGTTGAGCTCGCGCACCAGCCAGTCGGCGATGTCGGTGGCGGTGGAGAAGCCGGCGGCAGCTGAAACGCGCATACGCTCGTGATTGGCCTTCATGTCGCCGACCATGCCGGTCATGGCAGCCAGCGAGAGCGACAGCGAATCCAGCGCGTCGAAGGCGACTTCCTTGTCTTCCTGCATGTCCTTGGAATAGGCGAGAGGCAGGCCCTTCATGACGACCAGCAGACTGGTCAGCGCGCCGAGAATGCGGCCGATCTTGGCGCGGACCAGTTCGGCGGCATCGGGATTGCGCTTCTGCGGCATGATGGAACTGCCGGTAGTAAACTTGTCGGAGAGACGCACGAAGGCGAACTGGGCCGAGGACCAGATCACCATTTCCTCGGCGAAGCGGGAAAGATGCATGGCGCAGATCGAGGCGGCGGCGAGGGTTTCGAGGATGAAGTCGCGGTCGGAGACGGCGTCGAGCGAATTGGCGGTCGGGCGGTCGAAGCCGAGCTTTCCGGCCGTCATGTGACGGTCGATCGGATAGGGCGTGCCAGCCAGGGCGGCCGAGCCGAGCGGGCTTTCGTTGAGGCGCTTGCGCGCATCGAGCAGGCGGCCGCCGTCGCGACCGAGCATTTCGACATAGGCCAGCAGATGGTGGCCAAAGGTCACCGGTTGAGCGCTCTGCAGGTGGGTGAAGCCGGGCATGATGGTCTCGGCCTCTTCCTCGGCTTTGGTCACCAGGGCGAGCTGCAGGGTCTGCACCTGGATGACTAGGGTGTCGATGGTGTCTCGCACATAAAGCTTGAAGTCGGTGGCGATCTGGTCGTTGCGCGAGCGCGCCGTGTGCAGGCGCCCGGCGGCATCGCCGATCTTTTCGCGCAGGCGCGACTCGACATTCATATGGATGTCTTCAAGGGCCCGCGAGAACGTGAAACTGCCGCCCTCGATTTCGGCGAGAACCTCGTTTAGACCGGCAATGATGCTGTCGCGGTCGTCCTTCGTCAGAATGCCCGTTTCGGCGAGCATTGTGGCATGGGCGATCGAGCCGGCAATATCCTGGCGGAACAGGCGCTGATCAAAACCGATCGAGGCGTTGATTTCTTCCATGATGGCGTCGGGGCCGGTGGCAAACCGTCCACCCCACATCTTGTTGCTCATTTCCGGAGACCTCTATGACCGATATGCAAGCGCCCCGCCCCGGAGCAACGAGCCGGGTCCGGCTGTGGATCATCCTGGGCTTAGTGGGATTGGCGGTAGCTATAGCGGCGTGGGTCTATGTCGGCAATGGTGCCCAGGCGAAGGAATGCCCGGTGCAGGCCGATGATGCGGCAGCGATCGACGCGGCGGCGGTGGGCGAACTTGCAGCCCTCAATGGGACGGGCGAGGGACGCGGCTATGCGACGATGGCGTTCAAGGATGCCAGCGGTACGGAGATGACGATCGGCGACTTCAAAGGGAAGGCGCTGCTAGTCAACTTCTGGGCCAGCTGGTGCGTGCCGTGCCGCGAGGAGATGCCGGCACTCGATGCGCTGGCGACCAAATACAATTCCGATGCCTTCATGGTGTTGCCCATCAATCTTGATATCGGCGCCAATGGGCTGGAAAAGGCAGAGGGTTTTCTCGAAGAAAACCAGTTCGCCAACCTGCCGCTCTATGCTGACAATACATTCTCGGCTTTCGAACGGCTGAAGCAGGAAGCCGTTGCTATTGGCTTGCCGGCAACGCTAGTGCTGGATGAGAATGGCTGCGAGCTGGGCGTGCTGCAGGGACCGGCCGAGTGGAACACTCCGGACGGAGAAAAGGTGATCGAGACGCTGATCGGTCTGGGGGCCTAGATCAGCCGGTCGACCTGATAACCATTTTCGACGACGGGGGGCGGCGCTTCGCCGCTCGGACTGGCGTCTTCGGCTGCCGCCTGTTCCTTGTCCATCGCAAGCTTGAGTTCCGCGCGCAGGGCGGCGACCTTGCCCAGCGAAGCCTCCATTGGCGCTTCGCGGTCGGCGATACGGTTGATCATCACTGAGGGCATCGTACCAATCGCGTTGCTCATGGCCCTATGCCTGCTTGTTGACCTGCAGACCCTGGCCTGCCGGCGCCGGCGGCATGGCCGACTGCAGCATATCGACAAGGAGCTGGCTCTGTAGCTCGTGGTTTTTCTTGAAGACGGCAATCTGGGTGCTGTTCTGCACCTGGGCCGAGTTCATCGCCATGACCTGCATGGAGAGATCGGTATTCATCACGGACCTCCTTCTGATAGTCCGCCTGAAACACTAGGTGCGGGATATAAACAAAGTCTTCGATGACAGCGTTAATTTGATGAGAACTGCGCGCTTAACACGGTGTTAATCGCGCTTTCAGCCTTTCGCGGGAGACCGATCCCGGTTCATCGCCTGCTTACGTTTCTGCCTGCACATGGGGTGCAACTCGTGGCCCCGAAGGTAGACGCTCCAAGACATGCTGGTTCAAGACACGATTATTGCCCTCATCCACGGTGTTGGCCTGCTCGCCCTCATGGCGATTGCCTTCGGCCAAGTCGAGCGACAACAGCATTGGGCGCGCGGCTTCCGCTCCTTCATCCATGGCCTGATCTTCGGATCAGGCGCGATTGTCGCCATGCTGGCACCGGCGCGGATCGGCGACGGCATCATCGTCGATTCCCGGGCCCTGATCGTCGCCTTTGCGGCGGCCTTCGGCGGTTGGCCGGCTGCGCTGGTCGCCGTGGCGATCAGTGCCAGCTTCCGGCTCTGGCTTGGCGGCATTGGCGCCACGCCGGGCGCAGTTGGAATCGCGGCTGCAGCTGCGTTGGGCCTAGGCTGGCGCCACTACCTGCGCCCCAAGACCCGCATCAAGCCGCGTCATCTGGTCGTTCTCGGGCTCGTCGTGTCCTGTTACCTGCTGCCAAGCATGGCCATGGGCTATTCGACGATCAGCACGGTGATCGGCATTATCGGGCCCTATATGGTTGCGGCATCAGTTTTCGCTTCGGTGCTGCTGGGCCTGTTTGTCGACCGCGAACTCAACCAGATCGAGCGCGAGCAGCAGTGGAAGATGCGCGCTTTGACCGATCCGCTGACAGCCCTGCCCAATCGCCGCGCCTTCGAACGCGGCATTGACAATCTGCGCCTGGACAAGGATCAGGCGGCGCTGCTGATCATCGATCTCGATCATTTCAAGCTGGTCAACGACACGCATGGCCATGCGGCGGGCGACTATGTGCTCCAGCAGGTGTCGTTGATCCTGCGCGCCAATATGCGCAATGGCGACCTGCTGTCGCGCCTGGGCGGCGAGGAACTGGCGGTTCTGTTGCCCGATACGGGCACAGTCGATGCCAAACTGATTGCCGAACGCCTGCGCCAGGCCATTGAAGCGCTCAATATTCACTGGGAAAACCAGACCATTTCAATCACCGCGAGCTTCGGCGTCGTGGTTGGTCTGGGCACATTGGCCAGCGCCGAGATGTTCGCCCGGGCGGATGCGGCGCTTTATGCAGCCAAGAATACCGGACGAAATCGCGTGGTGTTTTCCGGCGAGATGCTGGCGCCCGGCGATGGCACGGCTGTCATGCCCTTGGCGCCTGGCCGCGCCGCCTAGTCGCCCTTGGCCACGTCGCCGTAATTGCCCGGCACCCAAAGCACATCCTTGGCACCATTGGCATTGGCTATGCGGGCCAGGACGAAAAGCAAGTCCGACAGGCGGTTGAGATAGCGGATGGCTTCCGGGTTGGTGTCGGGTTCGACCGATGCCAGTTCTACAGTGATACGCTCGGCGCGTCTTGTCACCGTGCGGGCGATATGGAGCGCGCTCGACAATGGTGTTCCCGCGGGAAGGACAAAGCTGGTCAGTGGTTCGACATCGCTGTTGAAATGGTCGATCTGCTTTTCGATGAATCCGGTCTGGACCGGGCGAAGGCGGAGGCTCGGATAGGATTGGCCCGGATCGTCGGCGCCAGGCGTCGCCAGGTCGGAACCAACATCGAAGAGATCGTTTTGCACGCGGCTCAAAATCTTGTCGATCTTGGGCATGAAAGTGGTGTGGAGGCGCGCTTGGCCGATAAAGGCATTGGCCTCGTCCACCGTACCATAGGCATCCACCCGCAGATCGAATTTGGGACGGCGCGGCCCGCGAACCAGGCCCGTCGTGCCGTCGTCGCCCGTACGGGTATAAATCTTGTTGATCTTGACCATGTTTGGCTATCCGCGTCCGCCGCCGAAGAAGAACAGCGCACCCATCAGCAGGAAAAGCGCAATGGCCTGGCCGATGACCCGCAGGCGCATCAGGCGCTGGCTGGTATTGCCCGGTCCGGCCTTGAGCATGTTCCAAAGCCCCATTCCCAGGATGACCACAACGAAAAGCAGCGTGAGGGCGATGGCGATGTTGAGAAGCGTCTGCATGAAGTCCTACCGGGGAGTGTGCTTGCCATTGATATAGGTGATGAGACCCTCGGCCAGCGCGTCATAAATGGCACGAATCCGGTGCGACGTGAACAATTCCCTGTGCGTTGTCAGCCAGAGAGGCAGTGGCGGAATCTTGAGCTCGATGGGGATGAGCACCATTCCAGGTGTCTGGAGCACGAGGTTGGCCTGGGCGAAGCCGATGCCGAGCCCCGCCTTGGTCAGCTCCCAGAGATGGGGCTGGTCGTCGGAGCGCAGTACGAAATTGTCGCGGGTCAGCTCGACGCCCAGCGTGCGGGCATGCAGTTGGATGGCGTCGGAGCGGTCGAAGCCGATCAAGTCGTGCCGCCAGAGCTCGTCCATGGTGTGCGGGCGTCCGCGCCGCGCCAGGTAGCTCTCGTGAGCGGCTGGATAGAGCGGAATGTCGCCCAAGTGCCGGGTGACCAGTTCGAGCTGGGTCGGGCGGAACATGCGCAGGGCAATATCTGCTTCGCGCATCAGAAGATTTTCCGCCGAATCGGAGGGGATGATTTCGAGCGCAATTCGCGGATGCAGCTGGCGGATGCCCAGCAGGATACTTGGAAGCACATAGTTTGAGATCATGGCGCTGGCCGTAATGCGAACCGTGCCGCCGCTATCGTCCTGAGCGCCATCGGCGAGGATCGCTGCTTCAGCAAGTGCGGCCTGGGCTTGTCCGACTGGCTCATAGAGGCGGATGGCAATGGCCGTGGGCCGCAGTCCGGTCATGGTGCGTTCAAACAGCGAGAGGCCAAGGTCGGCTTCCAGCGTTTCGACATGGCGGCCGACTGTCGGTTGGCTGATGCCGAGGCTGCGCGCGGCGGCCGAAAGCGAGCCATGCTTGACCACGGCAGCGAAGCTGCGCCACAGCGCCCAATCTGGCTCCCTATTCATGATTGAATGTCACACCATCGAAATCTGCCAATTCAGATACGGTAGTGCATTGGGCATGATGCTGTCACCAACAGATGAGGAGCCATCATGTCCAAGGGAAATGTCACTATTCTGGGAAGCAACGGCCATATCGGCAATGCCGCGATGCAGGCCTTTGCCGACGCCGGCTGGAGTGTCACTGGCCTGGCGCGCGCCAATCGCAAGCCGGTCGCCGGTACACGGGTAATCATTGGCGATGCCAATGATCTGGAGACGGTTAGGGCGGCGACGGAGCAGGCCGATGTGGTCGTCCATGCCCTGCACCTGCCTTATGACAAGTGGGGCAATGGCGCGTCGGAGGCGCAGTTGCAGGTGGTGCTGGATGCCATCAAGGGTCAGGGTAAGACGCTGTTGTTTCCCGGGACGATCTACAACTATCGCGCTACAGACCGTACGGTCGCGCCGGGGCTGCGCCAGTCCGGCGAACAGCCACGCGGCGAAATCCGCATCCGGCTCGAACAGATGCTGCGCAAGGGTGCCGAGGCTGGCGATTTCCAGGCAATCATCCTGCGGGCCGGCGATTTCTACGGTCCTGGCAATCGAGGCGAATGGTTCGAATCGGCCATGCTGATGGATCACGCAAAGGGCAAGCTCCATCATCTGGGAGCGCTCGAAACCCGCCATAGCTGGGCGTATCTACCTGATCTCGGTCGCGGCTTCGTCAGGCTGGCCGAGGCGCGCGCCACGCTGGACAATTTCGAGAATTTCCACTTTGCCGGCCATTGGGTGTCGCATGGCCAGATGATGCAGGCGATCCAGGCTGCAGCCGGCAAGCCGCTCAAGGTCTCGTCGCAGGCCTGGTGGGCAATCAAGGCGATCGGCCATTTCAACCCGATGATGCGTGACATCTATCGCATGCGCTATCTGTGGCAGAACGAGATGGAACTGGTCGATCCGCGCTTCGATGTGCTGGTCGGCCCCGGGTTCATTACACCTTTCGACGAGGCGGTAGCCGCCACCGTCGAAGAACTGCTCGAAAGCCGCAAGGCTGCCTAGAGACCGACGGCGCGCCGGACATCCTCCGGCGTCCAGCCCCTGTTGCGCAGGTCGGCAAGGCTTTTCGAGTTGCGTGACTTGGCGAGCTTCTTGCCGGAATCGTCGAGGATTAGACGGTGGAAATTGTAGATGGGCGAGGGCAGACCGAGCAGCATCTGCAGCAGGACATGGATATCGGTCGCGGCCTCCATGTCGCGGCCGCGGGTCACATGGGTGATGCCTTGGGCGGCATCATCCGCCACGACGCTGAGGTGGTAACTGGTCGGCATGCCCTTGCGCTGCAGCACGACATCTCCCCAGCGCTCCGGCTTTGCGTGCCGGATCTGCGGACGGTCGGTCACCAGCGGCCCGACTACGGAATAGGTCAGCATGCCGACCTTGCCCATGGCCTTGTCGACATCGAGCCGGAACTGCACGGGGTCGCCGCGTTCGAGCCGTTCGATTTGCTCTCCCCGATCCATATGCCGGCAGGTGCCGGGATAGAGCGGCGCGCCGTCGGGGTCGGTGCCCGTGGCATGGACCGCCAGCTCGCTGCGCGAACAAAAGCACGGGTAGAGCAGGCCGAGGTCGCGCAGGTGATTGCCGGCCGCGGCATAGACGTCCATTCGCTCGGATTGAACCATGACCGGTTCCGGACAGTCGAGGCCCAGCCAGTGCAGATCGCTAGAGATTGCCGCGACAAATTCGGGTTTACTGCGCTCGGTGTCGATGTCTTCGATGCGCAGCAGCGCCGTGCCGCTGAGCAAGTGCGCGGCATTCCAGGTATAGAGTGCCGACCAGGCATGGCCGAGATGCAGCAGCCCGTTGGGGCTGGGCGCAAAGCGTAGGAGCGGTTTTGACGTTTTCTCTGACACGCGGTTCTTCTACATGAGCCCGATCCTGCCGTCACCGCGTCTCGATACGGCAGCGCTGGTTGCCGAGCATATCGAGATCCTTGCGACCATCGACCCGCGTATCGCCGCAGTGCGCAATTTTGCCGGGCCCGTTCAGCCGCGCATCAATCCGCCCGGTTTTGTCGGCATCGCCAAGGTCATCACCGGCCAGCAATTGTCGGTGGCGAGCGCCGCGGCCATCTGGGGCCGGTTCGAGCAATTGCCCGGTGCCCTCGACCCCATTGCCTATCTGTCGCTGAGCGAAGAGGCCGTTCGTGCGACGGGTTTTTCCCGCGGCAAGTTCGAGACGGTCCGCGTCATTGCCGAGGCCATGGTCGCCGGCCAACTCGACTTCAGCCATCTCGAAACCCTGCCAGCCGACGAGGCCGTGCACTATCTCGTCGCCCATAAGGGCATCGGTCCCTGGACGGCCGAGGTTTATCTGATGTTCTGCGCCCAGCACCCGGACGTGTTTCCTTCGGGCGATCTGGCCCTGCTCAAGGCGGTACAGCATGGCCTCGGACTTGACGCGCGACCAACCATCAAGGAGATGATCCACATTGCCAAAGGCTGGGCGCCGCATCGTTCGGCCGCGGCCCTGTTGTTCTGGCGCTATTTCGCCGTGATGCGCGACCGAGAAGGAATATTGCTGTGACCAAGCTTTCCGGCCCCATGCTGCCACCCGCCTCCGGAAAGGCGCCCAAACAGGCCGTGGTGCTGCTGCATGGCTATGGCAGCGATGGCAATGATCTGATTGGTCTGGCGCCAAACTGGCAGAGCGTGTTGCCCGATGCGGTTTTCGTGTCGCCCAATGGACCCGATATCTGTCGGCAGTTTTCGGGTGGCTATCAGTGGTTCGACATCAGTTTTGACGGCGACCGTCTTGCCCAGCGACAAGAAGGCGTCATTGGCGCCCGCCCGGTACTTGCGGAATTTCTCGAAGACCTGTGGGCGCAGAGCGCCGTCACGCCGGAAAACACCATCCTCGTCGGGTTCAGCCAGGGCGCGATGATGGCGTTGCACACCGGCCTTTCGCTTAACCGCCAGCTGATGGGCATTATCGCCTTTTCCGGTGCCTTCGTGCCGCCCGACAGTTTCGGCTCTGCCGCCTTCGCCAAGCCTGCTGTCTGCCTGGTCCATGGCGATATGGATGAGGTGGTCGATCCCGAGCACAGCGCCGATGCCGATACGGCCCTGCGGCTTGCCGGCTATGATGTCAGCTATCACGTCAGCGCCGGCGTTGGCCACGGTATCGCGCCGGATGGGCTCGAATATGCGACGCAATTCATCACGCGCGTCTCGCAAAAATAACAGCTTAACGCCCGCTTCACAGGCCTGACATATTGGGCCTAGTATAAGAGGGCTATGGACTTACTCGATTCCCGTTCCGGGAGACTCAAGTGACGATCCACGTGTCGCCTGAGGCCTGTCCCGCACTGGTACTGAACGCCGACTTCCGGCCGCTCAGCTACTATCCCTTGTCGCTTTGGTCCTGGCAGGACGCCATCAAGGCCGTGTGCCTGGATCGCGTCAATATCGTCAGCCATTACGATACCGTCATCCATTCGCCGAGCTTTGAAATGCGGCTGCCCAGCGTGGTTTCGCTGCGCGACTACGTCAAGCCGGCGCGCCATCCTGCCTTCACGCGGTTCAATGTCTTCCTGCGTGATCGCTTCCAGTGCCAGTATTGCGGCAGCAAGGACGACCTGACCTTCGACCATGTCATTCCCCGCTCCAAGGGCGGGCTGACGACCTGGGAAAATGTCGTCGCCGCCTGCGCGCCCTGCAACTTGCGCAAGGCCGATCGCCTGCCAAGCGAAATCCGCATGTTTCCGCATCAGGCGCCCTATCCGCCGACGGTGCATGACCTGCACAATAATGGCCGAGCCTTCCCGCCCAATCACTTGCACCAGAGCTGGCTGGACTATCTCTATTGGGACATCGAACTCGAGCCGTGAACCTTGTCCTTGCTCAGTCCAATAACTATTATTGGCCAATCAGGACAGGAGCATGAGCCATGCCGATCAGTGCCGATCTGGGTGAAAACCTCGAAAAGGTCGTCAACGACCTCGTCGAAAACGGCCGCTACAACTCCAAGAGCGAAGTATTGCGCGAAGGCGTGCGCCTGGTGCAGGAGCGCGAGGCTGCATTTCAGCGATTGGCGGCCAAGCTGCAGGCCGGGCAGGACGACATTGATGCGGGGCGAGTTCAGCCAGCCGAAGAAGTGTTCGCTGAATTGAGAGAGCTTATCGATCAAATCTCCAAGAAAGCATCGTGATGCGCGTCACGTTCTCGATAGAATCGAAACGTGGCCTGCGCTACATAACCAGCTTTATCGCTGAAGACAGCCCGCACCGGGCCGGGCAATTTCTCAGAGATATTGAGGCGGCCTGTCTTGGTTTGGCCGATCATCCCCAGCAGTATGCTTTGCTTCCTGGGTTCGAGCGGCAGGCCTATCGCCGCCGGCCCTTCGGCCACTATGCGATTATTCTGTCGGCAGCAGCATGGTCACGATCGTCCGTGTCCTACACTCGGCAATGGATTTGGCAGCTGCGCTCGGGGACTAGCCTCGTTTGCTGCGAGTTGCCTGAGCCCAGATCGAAAAGACCAGGAGAGCGACAACGACGAGGGAGACCAGCGCATTATAGCCTGCCAACGAAATGCCCAGGAGGCGGAACTGGACGACGTCGCAGCCGACAACCGGGGTCAAGTTGTTGAGGGCGCTGAAATCCATGGTTTCGCCGACGCCGGTACAGGCGGTTGGGCCGGGCCAGAAACCCCATTCGACGCCAGCGTGATAGGCGCCCATATAGGTGCCCCAGAGGAAAATGCCGGTGGCGGCGGCCATGCCGACATACCAGGCGGGCAGGGGCAGACGGTTCCATGTCACCAGCACGAGGAAAAGCACAGGCAGGCCAATATAATAGGCCAGGCGCTGTTCGAGGCAGAGCTCGCAGGGCACGAGGCCGCCGAAGACCTGGCTGGCCAGGGCGAGCAGGATGGCAGCGAGGCCGAGGAGGAAGGCAAGTCCGGCAGAAATTTTGTCGAGTGCTGGACGACTTCTTGTAGGCATGCTGGAGACTTTCGAGATGACGCTGTGATGGTGGCTGGATAGAGCGCCATTGCGGCACTTTCCAGCAGGGAACGGGCTTGTGATCAATCGCCCGCTATCGTGATGCCGGCGGCTTGACGCAGCGCGATGGCATTGGCCGGGGCGTGCAGTTTGTCCTCGTGAACGAAATAGGCGAAGACGTCCTTGCCTTGCGCCGCCCAGGTCTTTGCCGTCTCGGCCCAGTTCGTGATCTCGGATGGACCATAGCCGGTGCCGGCAGGTGGGCCCTGCAGGCGGCAATAGGCGAAATCGGCGGTCAGGGTTCGGGCCGGGTTTTCCGACGTGTCCGCGATGACGCGGGCGACATTGTGTTCAGCTAGCAGGGCGTCGACTTCGGGATTGTCGAAACTGGCGTTGCGCATTTCGACCGCGTGGCGGATCGGACCGACGCCGTCGGCACCGAGATAGGGTTCAGATTTCAGCCGATCATCCGCCTTGCCAGCCAAGTCGACATAGTCGGCAGTGGTCTGTGGCAGGAGCTTCAGGAAATCGCCCAGCACGTTCCGGTCATAACTGACATTAGGCGGTAGCTGCCAGATGAAGGGGCCAAGCCTCTCGCCTAAGGCCAGCGGGCCGGAGGCGAAGAAATTGGCCAGCTCGGTCTCGCAATTTTTCAGTCGCTTGATGTGGGTGACCAGTTGCGGGCCCTTGATGGAGAAAACGAAGCCAGGCTGGCTGACCTCGCCGGCCCATTTGGCAAAGCTTGCCGGTTTCTGGTTGGCGCGGAAGGTGGCGTTGATCTCTATCGTGGTCAGGCGAGAACTGGCATGGGCCAGTTCCTTTTTCTGCACGAGGCCCTCGGGAAAGAAGCTACCGCGCCAGGGTTCGAAGACCCAGCCTGCTGTTCCTGTGCGTATCGTGCCCTGCGCCATGCTGCGTCCTCCGTTGCATCAGCTTTGCCCCGGTCCCACGAAAACCGCAACATCGCAGAGAACGCCATCGTGCGCCCGGGACTTGCCGAGGCGGTGCGAAGTCGGCAAGAAGCCGGCAGTTCCCCACGGCAGTTTTCCGATGACAGTGACATCTCCCAATGAGTGCTCGGCATTTGGCACGGCGGGCGGCTTTGCCTCCGTGCTGATCTGGTCGCTCACGGCGCCGGTGATGGCCACCGCGGTGGGGGTCGATCCCTTTCTTTATGTCGCCTTGGGCGATGGCGTGGGCGCACTCGCCTTTGTCGCGATGTGGATCATTAGACGGCATAATCCCTTACCCGAACTGCGGCGCGTACCCGTGTGGTTTTACCTGCTTGGCTTTGTCGGCATCGGGTTGCACAACCTGACCTGGGTCGCGGCCCTGCAGCAGGCGCCGCCGCTCGAGGCGACGCTGATCATCTATACCTGGCCGCTGCTGGTGGTGGTGTTCACCACCATCTCGCTGCAGCGAAAGCTTAGATGGTATCACATGGTTGCCGGCTCGCTGGGACTGGCCGGCGTCGCAGCGCTGATGATGGGGCGCGGGCTGGAGTTGGGATCGCCAAGCTTCACCTCGGGCCATCTGTGGGCTGTGTTGTCGTCGCTGACCTGGAGCATCTTCTCGGCGGTCGCGGCGCGGCATTCCTATCTCAGCAATAATTTCCTCGGGGGCGTGTTTGCGCTGAGTGCGCTGTTCAACGGGGTGATCTGGCTGGTCGTGCTGGGGGCACCGCCGGCGCCGGCGAGCAGTCTCTGGATTGTGGGGATTTCGTCCATCTTCTTTGCGCTCAGCTATGCCATGTGGGATTTTGGCATGAAGCACGGCAATGCGCAGTTGATCGGCGTGCTGAGCTTCCTCACGCCGGTGCTGTCGGCGGTCTATCTGGTCCTGCTCGGCAAGGCTGAGATGACCGTCTATTTGCTGGCGGCCCTGGTCCTGGTGGTGACGGGAATCGGTATTGCCAAATTCGGCGAGCAGATCACCAGTCGATAGGGTGCGAAAAAATTATTGCCATTGCGTGGAAGGCGGAGGCCCCGGCATCCGTATACCCAGCATGACACCGCCCAAACCACCCGCAAAGGTCATGGACGAGCTGCCGGCGTTGCGCCGTTATGCGCTGAGCCTGACGCGGCACGCCGCCGATGCCGAAGACCTCGTGCATGATGCCTTGGTGCGGGCACTGGAGCGCGGTTCGGGCTATCGGCCCGAGGGCAGCCTCCGCGGCTGGCTGATGTCGATCCTCCACAATCTTCATATCGACCGGCTCCGCTCAGGCCGGAGCGCTGCCGGGCGTGATCGGGCCATGGCGCAGGATGCCGAGGAACGTACTGCCCCCAATCAGGTCGACAGCGTGCGGTTGTCGCAGGTCCGCCGGGCATTCGACGACCTGCCGGTCGAGCAGCGCGAGGCACTGCATCTGGTGACCATCGAGGGGCTTTCCTATGACGAAGCGGCCGCCATTCTCAAGGTGCCCAGTGGTACGGTGATGTCGCGGGTGTCCCGTGGCCGCGAGGCCCTGCGGCAATGGGAGGCTGGTCCGGCGCTGAGACTGGTCAGGGGAGGCGAATGATGCAGAGGTCCGATGTAATCGATCCGCTGGAACTGGCAGCCTATATCGATGATCAACTCGATCCTGGAAGCCGCATTGCAATCGAACATGCGCTGTCGCGCAATCCGGCAGCGGCGGCGGAAGTGATGGCCGATCTGCGGGTGCGCGACGAATTGCGGCTGGCCCTGGCCGGCGGCGAGACCCGGACTATGCCCAAAACCGGCGATCTGGCGCGGCGGCTGCAGGGGGGGCTCGATCGTGGACGGTTCCTGCGCCGGGTAAGGCCGCTGATGGTGGCGAGTGTGCTTCTAGCGGCGGGTTGGCTGGCCAATGGGCAGCTCGGCCAATTCAGTAGCTTGCAGGCGTCGAGCGACGTGCCCGTTTTTGTGGCCGACGCCATTGCCGCCAATCGCACCAGCACCCTGCGCGCGCGGATGATCTCGCAGATCGAAGCGCCCGACTACGATGCTGACGAATTGCTTGCCGAGACGGCGATCCGCATGCCTCCGCTGATGGCGGACTGGCGGGTGACCGATGTTCAGGTCTTTCCTTCGCGCTTTGGCCCCAGCGTCGAAATGGCCGTCGAGGCAGGCGGCCTGGGCACGATTTCGATCTTTGCGGTGCGGCCGGGCGAATTCCTGATTGCCGAGCCGACGACGATGCAGGTCGAGAACACCACGACCGCCTATTGGCAGTTCGGCGACATTGCCTATGCCCTGGTGGCGCAGGCTGATGCAGGCGAGGTCAGCCTCGCGGCTGGCAAATTGCTGGACAGTCTTTACTAGCCAAGGAGAAAAGTCTTTTCTTGCAGAGGCATAGGCCGATGCGGGGAACGCAAAACGATGTCTGAACCCAGCCGAAGTCCCCTCGAGGGCCAGGAACTTCCGCCGCACGACCATCGCCTATCGGCAACCCTGTTGCGCATCGCCGCCAGGCCTGGGCGTGACCGCATCTATATCCGTGACCTGCTCGCCGAACTGGATCATCGCGCCATTGCCGCGATGCTCTTCATCTTCGCCGTGCCCAATACGATCCCGGTTCCGCCGGGGGTTTCCGGCGTGCTGGGGGCGCCGCTGCTGTTCCTTGCCACCCAGCTCATGCTGGGCATGCGGCCCTGGTTGCCGCGGATCATTGCCGACCGCAGCTTTGCCCGCGCCGATTTCGAAAAGGTGGTGACCAAGGTCGGGCCCTGGCTGCAAAAGGCGGAAAAGCTGATGAGGCCGCGCTTCGAATTCCTTGCCAGGCCGCCGGTGGAATATCTCGTCGGGGCAATGGTGCTGCTTCTGTCGATCGTGCTGTTCCTGCCCATTCCCCTGGGCAATATGCTGCCGGCTATCGCCATCTGCATCTATGCGCTCGGCCTGATCGAACGGGACGGCTTGTGGATCCTCATCGGCACAGTGACCTCGCTGGTGTCGCTGGTGATCGTCTCAGGCGTCATCGCCGCCTTCGTCTATGCCGGCTGGCTGGCCCTGACCACTTTCTTCAATTTCTAAAGGACGGTCGCCGAGAGGCGCCGCAGGCACATGTTTTTTGAATGGATGTCCGACCCCGCCGCCTGGGCTGGCCTCGGCACGCTTATTCTGCTCGAAATCGTTCTGGGCATCGACAATCTCGTCTTCATCGCCATCCTGGCCGACAAGCTGCCCGAGCATCAGCGCAACCGGGCCCGGGTCATCGGTTTGTCGCTGGCTCTGGTGATGCGGCTGGGGCTTCTGGCCTCGGTCGCCTGGATCGTGACGCTGACAGCGCCACTGTTCACCCTGCTCACCATGGACTTTTCAGGGCGTGACCTGATCCTGATCCTGGGTGGCCTGTTCCTGCTCGCCAAGGGTACGATGGAGCTACACGAACGACTGGAAGGCCATGCGACGGCGACGACCGGCAAGGTGGTGCATGCCGTGTTCTGGCAGGTGCTGGTGCAGATCGTGGTGCTCGATGCGGTGTTCTCGCTCGACAGCGTCATCACGGCCGTGGGCATGGTGGACGAGCTTTCCATCATGATGATTGCCGTCATCGTGGCGGTGGCGACCATGCTGGCGCTGTCCAAGCCGCTGATGGCCTTCGTCTCCAAACACCCCACAGTGGTCATCCTCTGCCTCGGCTTCCTGCTGATGATCGGTTTCTCACTGGTGGTGGAGGGCTTCGGCTATCATATGCCCAAGGGCTATCTCTATGCGGCCATCGGCTTTTCCATCGCCATCGAAGCCTGCAACCAGATTGCCCGGCGCAATCGGGAGAAGGCGCTGCGCTCATCGGCCCTGCGCGAAAAGACCGCTGATGCCGTGCTGCGCATGCTGGGCGGCCGGCGCGGCGATGCGAGCCTTGGCGAAACGGCCGATGTGATCGCCGAGCAGGCCGAGGCCAATGCGTTGTTCGCCGAAGAGGAAAAGGACATGGTTCGTGGCGTGCTCGACCTGGGCGACAGGACCGTCATGTCGATCATGACGCCCCGTCGTGAAATCGACTGGCTCGACCTCGAGGACGATGTGCAGGCGCTGCAGGACAAGATCCTCGATCTTGGCCATTCGCGGTTCCTGCTCGGTCGCGGCAGCCTTGATGAGTTGGCCGGTGTCGCCTTGGCCAAGGACCTCCTACGCGACATCATTGTCAGCAGGGCCATCGATCTCGACGGTTCGGTACAGGCGCCGATGATCGTGCATGAAAGCGCCACGGCGCTGAAGCTGATCGAGCGGCTACGCGAAAATCCGGTGCAGATGGCAGTGATCGTCGACGAGTATGGCGTGCTGCAGGGCATTGCCACGCCGATGGATGTGCTCGAAGCCATCGCTGGCGAATTCCCCGATGCCGACGACCCGCTGCCCCGCATCGAGCGGCAGGATGATGGTCGCTGGCTGATCGATGGCGATGCCGATATCCGCCTGGTGTCGGTGGCACTCGGGGTAGACCTCGTCGACGAGGCCGATCGCTATGCGACGCTAGCCGGCTATCTGCTCTACGAGACTGGCGATCTGCCGGCCCAGGGTGCGTCGATCACCATTGGCGACATGACGTTTACGGTCGCTATGCTGGAGGGATCGCAGATCACCACGATCGAGGCGCGCGTGGCGGAGGCAGCGGTGGCCTGAGCCACCGGAGCCGCGCCGGACGCGTCAGAGCCTGGCCTGGGATTGATCGGCAAAGCCGTGGTACAGCAGAACGCGTTCTTCCTCGCCGTCGAGGCTGGTGTAGGAAACCTCGGCGTAAAGGTTTTGAGGATCGCCCACCAGGTAGAGCCTGGTTTGCATGACGCGTTCGGCGGCAGCGATCGGAT
Organism: Candidatus Devosia phytovorans; assembly: GCA_029202405.1. Classification (NCBI taxonomy): domain Bacteria; kingdom Pseudomonadati; phylum Pseudomonadota; class Alphaproteobacteria; order Hyphomicrobiales; family Devosiaceae; genus Devosia; species Candidatus Devosia phytovorans. The sequence continues at coordinate 4,142,716 of CP119312.1, forward strand.
GGGCGGCGATGGTGCGCACGGGCTTGTCGAAATCGAGTGCGCCATCCGTGCCGATATAGCGCGCAACATGAAAGATGAAGACCAGATCAGCCATAGGTTCCCCCTTGGCAACAGCATCGCGCAAAGCGGGCGGCCCCGATGAGACGAGTGGCCGGACAACTTCGTTGGCTTTCATGCCGCTGCTTCAAATCGTTTCGGTCCTGCAGCAAAGCCGCCGTTCCGATCAGTTTATGCCGGTCAATTCATTGCCGATCGAAGGCGTGGTTACCTTATGGCACGAGCTTTCGACTGCGGGAATGTAACTGGTGGGGCGCCCGGTTCCCTGCTGTGCTTCAGCTCAGGCGCGTCACAAGTTCAATGAGCGTATTGGCCTGACGTCATCACTGCGTGATTGCAGTGAAGAGTCAGCGTGATTTATTCGTGATTTGTGTTATTGCTACTGACGTTCGGTATTGTCTATTCAGCAGGCAGAATGTCGATGCAGTCGGCCCAATTCCATCTTGACCTGCTGGGACCGTTCGAGGCTCGTTTCGAGGGTGGCGAACCGATCGACCTCAAGCTCAAGTCCGAACGCCTGATGTTGTCGTGGCTGGCACTGCGACCAAGGCAAAGCGGCAGTCGCGAGGAAATCGCGGCTCTGTTGTGGAGCGAGCGCAGCGATGCCCAGGCCTACCAGAGCCTGCGACAAACCTTGGCGGCGCTGCGTCGCGCGCTCGGTGGCAAGGCGCAAGATCTGCTGCGGATTGACCGCGAAAAGGTGATGCTCGTCGCCGGCGCCGTCGGTTCGGATGTGGCTTTCATGCTCGGCTTGGTGGCCAATAGCGCGGTCGAGGAGCTTGAACGGGCGGCCGCGCAGTATCGGGGCGAATTTCTCGAAGGCCTCAACATCCGTGACCCGCTGGTGCAGCAATGGCTCGAGGATCGGCGCGTTGAATTGCGCGTGGCGGCGGTGCAGCGGTTCGAATGGCTGCTTTCTGCCTATGCCCGGTCTGGGCGGCATGCTGATGCCGAAGCTATTGCCTCGCGGCTGATCGAGATCGACCCGCTGGCCGAGGAGGGCTATCGGGCGCTGATCCGGGTCTATCTGGCGCGCGGGGAGCGGGCCATGGCGCTGCGGCACTATCGGCGGTGCCGCGATGTGTTGGCGCGTAACCTCTCGGTCGAGCCCTCGGAGGAAACCAAGGCGCTGATGCGGCTGGCGAGCGAGCCGCAGATCAGCACGGCAGTGGCGGTTCCGCCGCGGGATCTGTCGCTTGAGCGGTCGCAGCGGGTGCATAACCTGCCGCGGCCGATGACAAGCCTGGTCGGTCGCGAGCGGACGGTCGAGGAAGTGGTGGAACGGCTGGGCATTTATCGGCTGGTCACCGTGACCGGGGCCGGGGGCGCAGGCAAGACACGCATTGCCGTGGAGACGGGTTTCCGGCTCGATGGCACATTTGCCGATGGGGTCTGGCTGGTCGAACTGGCGGGGATTGCCGATCCGCAGTTGATTGGCGAGGCGCTGTGCGGGGCGCTGGGGGTGCCGGTTTCGCTCGACCGTCCAGCGGTCGAGAGCGCCGTGGCCTATCTGGCGCAGCGGCAGGCGTTGCTGATCCTCGACAATTGCGAGCATGTGGTCGCGCAATCGGCGCAGCTTGCCGAAATGGTGCTGGCGTCGTGTCCCTCCGTCGCCGTGTTGGCGACCAGCCGCGAAAGCCTGGGCGTGGCGGGGGAAAGCCTTTATCGCGTGCCGCGGCTGACTTATCCGGCCGAGGCGGAGGGCATCAGTGCTGAAGCCGCCATTGCCTTTAGCGCGGTGCAACTGTTTGTCGACCGTGCGGCCGCCGTGGTCGAGCAGTTTACCCTCGATGATGCAGTGGCGCCGGCGGTGGCCAGCATCTGCATGCAGGTCGAGGGTATTCCCCTGGCCATCGAGCTGGCGGTGGGGCGGCTCAAGATGATGCGTCCGGAGCGGCTGGCAGCGGACCTCAGTTCGTCGCTCCTGACGCTCCGTCGCTCGACACGCGCCGGGCACAAGCATCACGAGACGCTGCGGGCCATGCTCGACTGGAGCTATGCCCTGCTGCAACCGGACGAGCAGACCTTTTTGCGCCGGCTCGCCGTCTTTGCTGGGGGCTGCTCGCTGGCCTCGGCAATGCAGGTGGCCCGCGGCGGAACGATCGAGGAGGATGCTGTCTTTGACCTCCTGTCGTCGCTGGTCGAAAAATCCCTGCTCAGCGTTGACCTCTCGGAGGCCGAGCCGCGCTACCGGCTGCTCGAGACCACCCGGCAATATGCGCTGCAGCGACAGCGCGAAAGCGGCGAACAGGGACGGCAGCGCGCCCTGGCCGACTATCTGGTGGCCAGGTTCGACGAGGCTGGGCAGTCTTGGGCGGGCACACCAACCCTTACCTGGCTCGGACGTTATGAGCCGGAGGTGGATAACCTTCGCGCCTCGCTCGACTGGGCATTCGGCGCCGGCGGGGATATGGCGCTGGGCATGGACCTGGTCAGTCTCAGTGTGCGGCTCTGGGACGAGCTGTCGCTGTTCCGGGAGAAGGAGCGCTGGGTCGAGACGGCGATGACCCATCTTCACGACGACTTGCCGCCTGCCATTGCTGCGCGGCTCTACCTGGCCAAGACATCGAACAGCGCGCATGGCAACCAGTCCTTTTTTGCCTATGCCGAGCAGGCGTCGCAACTGTTCCGGTCAGCCGGGCGCGCCGTCGATCTGGGCGAGGCGCTGGCGCGGGCCGGGGCCACGCTTCTGACCATCGACACGATCGTCGAAGCGCTGCCCTATCTTGAGGACGCCCTGAAGGTTCTCGAACCGCTGGGGCCGACCAAGCCGCTGGCGAGTTGCCTGCGCTCCAAGGGGATTGCGGCCTATCTGGGCGGTGACATTGCTGCCGCACAAACTTCCATCAACCGATCAATGGCGGTGTGCCGCAGCATTGGCGATACACGCGGGCTGGCGAGCGCACAAATCGCGCTGGCCGAAATGGATTTCGTCGCCGGCAAGGTCGAGAGCGCCATCGAGGGCATCAGGTATATGCTGGACGGGTCGGGGCACAATCACCGGCAGGCCGCCCTGGGCCTGAGCAATCTCGGCGCCTATCTCTTGGCCCATGGAAAAACGGCGGAAGCCCGCGATGCGGCGCGCGAAGGGCTGCGTGTTGCGAGAGCCTTGGGCTGGCCGGCGGCCGTCGTGCGTGCCGGCGAGCATCTCGCGCTGGTGGCCGTGCTGGGCGGGGAGCTTGAGCTGGCAGCCCGGCTATCGGGCTATGCCAGAGAGTTTTACGCCAGGGGCGTCTCCAGCCGGGAATGGACCGAAGAGGTGACGCACCGACGGCTGGTTGCGGAACTGTCGGAACAGCTCTCCGCTGCCCAGCTGGAAGGGCTGATGGCGGAAGGCGCAGCCTGGAGCGAACCCCAGGCTGCGGAAGCTGCCGAGACGATTGGCGGGCTGCGTTTCAGTCGAGCCTGAAGGCTCAGGCGGACTGCGGCGAACTGGGTATCGGCATGATCGCCTTCTCGCCGCTCGCCCAAGGCGTGCTCTCAGGCAAATACAACACTGGCGACACCGAGGGCGCGCGCGGCACCTCAAACAATCCCTTCCTCAAGGCCGACCGCATCAAGCCCGAAACCCTCGACGCCGTCGGCAAGTTGGCCGCTATCGCCAAGGCCCGCGGTCAGAGCCTACCGCAGCTCGCTTTGGCCTGGGTGCTGCGTCGCCCCGAGCTGACCTCGGCACTGATCGGCATTCGTACCCTGGATCAGTTGAAGGACAATCTAGGTGCACTCGACAATCTCGCCTTCGCGCCCGACGAAATCATCGCCATCGCCATCGACGCCGCGACTGCCAACGGCCTCACCCCGTCGCACCCGTGCTGGTGGTAAAAGGGAAGCAACGGTTTGACCTGGCTTAGCAATGTCCGCATTCAGGAAGCGGGGCAGTGCCGCTGAATGTCTGGTGTGGGGCGCGCTTCTGACGATAAAGCGCCCTCGCTCAGGTGGCGGTGGCTTGCCGTGCTGTCGCCAAAAACTGGGAAACTGACGGATTCGAAAGCGTCCGCTCGAAATAAATCGCACCAGAATGGCTGCCTGCGCCCACATCCTCCAAGGCAAGTGGAACGATGCCATACTGCCGGAACAGCGCAGCAAATCCACTCGATCCTGACATCAGAAATTGTGAACCCTTGAGAATTTGCAGCGCAGTCAGCAGCGTGTCCGCCCTGACGGCATAATCGCGCCGCTGGCGGCCCGGCAATGTCGTGTCGCTTGGGTCTTCGTAGCCGCTGCTGATCCAGCGGCATCCGGTAAGATCTTCCGTCGATACGACGCTCCGTGTAGCGAGGGGGTGGTGCAGGTCGCAGTAAACGTTTGTACCTTGTTGCGTGAGCGGTTCAAACACCACATCCAGAGCTGCGCCATAGCGCGTCGAAAGGGTGCCGAAGGCAAGATCAAAGGTGCCATTGCGTAGCCCTTCGAGGCGTTTTGATTCATCGGCAATGCCCAGGTGAACCACAATATCGGGATGCGTTCCGGCAAAACGGCTCATCACTGCAGGCAGGATGGCGAAGCCCCACAGATCGCCGGCGACAATCCGGATCGATGCCCTGGAGCGACCCTGGAGCTGTTCGATTTCATCCCGCGCCTGATCCAGTACGGGCAGCACTCGAAGCGCGTGCCCATACAAAGTGACGCCGCTCGGACTGAGTTCCATGCCGCCGCCGGTGCGCACGAAAAGCGAAGCGCCGTAGCTCTCTTCGAGCTTTTGCATGGCGCGTGACAGAGCGGACTGGGAAATATTCAGATGCCTTGCTGCCAGCGAAATAGAACGGCGGCCCGCCACTTCGACAAACTGACGCAATTCCTTCATTTCCAGGCACCATTATGCGGAATTTGCATAGGATATGCACGGTTTGCATTTGACTGGCAAGGCCCGGTTTGGCTCAATGTCTACAAGTTCAATCGAGAATTAAATCCCTGAATTGCTGAATGATGTGGCGCGTCTGCAGACATCGCCTGCCGAGAAGCCAAACCGACCTGACTTCAAACGGCTAGTTGCGGGAATGCAGTATTTGCATATCCAGCATTTTCGTTATTAACTCTCTTTCGAGGAGGAACGACAAATGAACAAGAATTGGACGCGCTCTGCCGCCATGACTTTGCTTGTGGCTGCTGGAGTTTATTCGGCATCGGCCCACGCCCAGGAGACGGTGCAACTCACTTTCCGGCAGTTCGATCCGCCCACAGAGATCGAAGGACTGGTAAAGGCGATCGACGCCTGGAACGCGGCTCATCCCGATATCCAGGTCAAGCTCGAGACGATGGCCGGCGCCGACACGCTGGCCCAGCTTGCCCGCGAAGTCCCGGCCGGGGCCGGTCCTGACATCCAGCACATGGCCTTCGTCTGGACGCGCGATCTTGCCCGCTCGGGCCTCGTCGCCGATTTGACTGACCATATCGCCGCCAGCCCACCGGGCGCCGGCATTGAAGATTTCCTTGCCACCGATCTCGCAACACTCGATGGCAAGGTCTATGGCATTCCCTGGACGTCCGACACGTTCGCCATGGCCTATCGCCCCGACCTGCTTGATGCCGCCGGCATCGCCTTTCCCGAAACCTGGGACGAGTTGCGGACGGCCGCCGGCGCACTGACCACGGGGGACGGTCAATATGGCTTCTGTTTTCCCGCCGGCAGCTCACCCGATAGCGGCATGTGGACGCTGGCCAACTATTACCTCTGGAGCAATGGCTCGACGCTGGTCGACGAGACCTTGCCCGGCAAATGGGAAGTGGTGGTCAAGCCTGAAGAGCTTGTTGCGGCCATGACCTATTTCAACGATTTTTTCGTCAACCAGTCGTCGCCGGAAAGCCTGATTACCGTAAACAGTTGGGGCGATCCCGAAATCATGGGCGGACTGGGCCGCGGCGATTGTGCCATCGCCGTCTTCCCGCCCCAGACCTTTCGTGCCGCCGAAGCGCAGTCGGAAGCAGCGCTGATGACGGCCAAGATCCCTCAGGGCGAGGTCAGGCGCATCTCCCATCTGGGCGGTCGAGCCTTGGGCATCAATCCCAATAGCAAGCACCCAGAAGAAGCCTGGCAGTTCGTTCAATATCTGGTCAGTGCCGATACTTTCGCGACCTACCAGCAATATCCGGCGCAGAATTCGCTACTTGAAGAGCTTCAATTCCCGCCGACCGAACAGGGTTATGTCGAAATGCTGCCGTTGGCGCAGACCTTCGAGCGCTACATTTCCTCGCCCATCCCCGTCTCGACCATGACGGCGCTGATTAACCGCGAATTTGGCGCGGTCTATTCCGGCCAGCGCTCACCCGATGAAGCCGCCCAGGCGGTCATCGCCGAATTGCAGGACCTTTTGGCTCGCGGCAAGAGTTGAGCCGATGGCCACCACACAACTATCGAACGCGCCAGCCTCCGGGCTGGTGCGTCCATTGCGCACGCGGCTCGAGCCCTATTGGCTCGTGCTGCCGGCCATGCTGATTCTCGCCTTCTTCTTTGCCGGACCGGCCATCTACAATATCGGCCTGTCGTTTCAGGAATTGAGCCTGTTCGATATCGGCAAGCAGGGCGAATGGGTGGGCTTTGCTAATTTCGCCGAAGTGCTCAACGATCCGGCGACGCGCCAAGCGCTGTTCAACACCACGCTACCGCTGACCATCGTCACGGTTGTCATTCGCCTGTTTCTGGGTCTTGGGCTTGCGCTGCTGCTCAACGCCTCGGTCTTTGCCCGTTGGCGGCTGGGCTGGCTGGTTCGTTCGCTTATCCTCGTGCCCTGGGTTACGCCGCCCGTGGTCGCCGTCGCTGCCTGGAAATGGCTGCTCGATGCGCGCTATGGCGTGGTCAACCAGTTGCTGGTCGGTGCCGGCATTCTCGATCAGGGCATTCCCTTTCTCGCGCGCACCTCAACCGTATGGGGCGCCATCGAGACCATGCTGATCTGGCGCGAACTGCCTTTCGTCGTCATCACCTTCCTTGCCGCCCTCCAGTCGATCCCCACTGACCTGCGCGACGCGGCCCGCATCGATGGCGCCAATGCCTGGCAGATCCAGACGCGCATCGTGCTGCCGCTCCTAAAGCCGGTTATGGCGGTGGTCGTGCTGCTTACCACGATCTGGACCTTCAACAATTTCGTCTATGTCTGGCTGGCCACGCGCGGAGGCCCGGGCGACTACACCCATGTACTAGCGACGCAGATGTATACCGCCTCCTTCATCGACTATCGCATGGGGACGGGCGCGGCCGTGGGCGTCGTGATGAGCCTCATCATGTTTGTCTTCGCGCTCATCTACTTCTTCGTGCTGTTCCGGGAGAAGTGAGCCATGGCCCTTGCCAACAATACCGGGCTGCGCCGCTTCGCGCTCGATCTCTTTGTCGCGGTCTTCGGCATCATGCTGTGCCTGATCCTGGCCTTCCCCTTCATCTGGGTGGTGCTGATCTCGTTTCGACCCGACAACGAGATCTTCACCCGCACCTTCCAGCTGATCACGAGCTTCACCCTCGACAACTATGCCAAGCTCCTGGACGGCTCACCTTTCCCGACCTATCTGCGCAACTCGATAATCGTCTGCTCCGTCGCGACGGTGGTAGCCGTTTCGATCTCGCTGATCACCGCCTATGGCTTTTCCCGCTGGCGTACTTTTCGCGGAAGGCAGTTGCTGCTGATCCTCGTCATCACCACGCAGCTTTTTCCCTTCGTCATCCTGATCACGCCGCTTTACGCGACTTTCTTCCAGCTCGGCCTGATCAACAATCCGCTGGCGCTGGTCATCTCCTACATCGCGGTCAATTTGCCGTTCTGCATCTACATGCTGCTCGGTTACCTCGACACCATTCCGCGCGAGCTGGACGAGGCGGCGCGTATCGACGGCGCCAATACGCTTCAGATCATCTTCCGCGTCATCTTGCCGGTCGCCTGGCCGGGTGTCGTCACGGTCGCCGTCTATGCCTTCGTGTCGGCATGGGACGAATTCCTCTTCGCCCTGACACTGATGACCTCGGATGAAAACAAGACCGTGCCGGTCGGACTGGCAGGCTTTTTCGGCGAATACACCACGCAGTGGAACCTGGTCATGACCGCTTCGGTCGTCTCTACCGTACCCACCCTCGTGCTCTTCATGTTCCTGCAGAAAAAGCTCGTATCCGACCTCGCCGCCGGCGCCATCAAGCAATAGGCCATTCTCAAATGAACATCATTCTCGTGCTCATCGACAGCGTCAATCGCAGCGCCTTGTCGGCCTATGGCGGCACCGAATTTGCGACGCCGAACCTGCAGGCTTTTGCCGATCGCGCTTGGCGCTTCGACAATCACTTCGTGGGCAGCCTGCCCTGCATGCCGGCCCGCCGCGAAATCTTTGCCGGCGTCATGAACATGCAGTGGCGCCCTTGGGGGCCGCTCGAACCCTTCGATCATCGCCTGCCCAAGCTGCTGGAACAGGCGGGCTACACAACGGCCATCGTCACGGACCATTACCACTACTGGGAAGAGTCGGCGAACGGTTACATTCAGAGCTTCCAGGGCGCCGACTTCATTCGTGGGCACGAGCTCGATTTCTGGAAGCCACTGGTGCCCTTCGAGGAGCTTCCGCAATGGGCGCTCAATATCGAAAAGTGGCGGCCCGGCTATGGCCACCGCTATTACTCCAACATCGCCCGGTTCGGCGATGACGCAGATTTCTTTCCGGCCAAGGTGTTCACCGCCGCCAGCGATTGGCTCAAGGAACACAAGCAGGACAATCCCTTCTTCCTCCAAGTCGAATCGTTCGACGTGCATGAGCCGTTCGACGTGCCTGAGCCCTACGCCTCCATGTATGGCGATGGCGCGGCACGTGACCGTTTCTCGCTCTGGCCGCCCTATCAGGATGCGGCCAAACAGGCTGAATTCCTGGCCCAGGCAACGCAGGAGGAGCTGGCCTTTGTGCGCGCCCAATATGGCGCCAAACTCACCATGACCGATCACTGGTTCGGCAAGCTGCTCGAGACCATGGATGAACAGGACTTATGGAAGGACACGATGGTCGTCGTCACCACCGACCATGGACACGACCTCGCCGACCGCTTTGGCTATGGCAAGCAATTCCCCCATTTCGACAGCCACGCCAATATTCCGCTGATGATCTGGCATCCCGATCATTCTGGGCAGGGGCGTTCCGTCGTCGGACTGACGAGCACGGTTGATCTCTTTGCGACCGTTCTGGCTGGTGGCGGCGTGGACTTGCCCTCGGGCACGCACTCCCGATCAATCCTGCCCATGATCACCTCAGACGACGATGGCCGTGACGTGCTCCTCTATGGCACGTTCGGGCAGGGTCTGTGCTGCACCGATGGCGAATGGACGCTGATTCAACCGCCCAACCGTGAGCTGCCGGTCTATGCCTACTCGTCCATGGTGCCTACCACTATCATCCCGCCCGACCAGCCGATCGGGAGCGGCCATTACATCCCCGGCGTCGACATTCCGCAGTGGAAAATCCCCTTCACCGTCGACCGCCCCAGCGACCGCCGCCCCCTCGACAGCGAGACTTTGCTCTACAACCGGAAGGCCGATCCAGGGCAGAGAGACAATCTCGTGACAAGCGAGCCCGAACAACTCGCCCGGATGCGGACGCTGATGGCCGATACCCTGAGATCTCTCGGCGCCCCATCAGAGCTTTTCACTCGGCTAGGTCTGGGCTAGCTGGCTACACACCGAAGGTGCGCCTTCGAAAATTGGTGGCCGGGGCACTCACTAGTCAGGTCCGCTTTTTCGGAACTGGCAAACTGCCAGCGAATAACCGGAATGGGGCGATCACGGATGGGCTTTGTGTTCCGGCACTAGGGCTGAATCCTTTGCCATGCAATAACGGTCAGAGTTTCGTGACGCCAATTGAGGGAGATGGTGGTGACTGGAGAGTCAATTCACTCAATCGTTCAGAATATCGCGAACCAAGTGACCCAGAAGCTGGGCGCGCAAGTCGGCGAAACAGTCGAGCGCTGTCTGATAGATATGCTCACCAGAACCGTCACTCATCTGCCCGACGGGACCGCGTTCGTCATAACCGGCGACATTCCAGCAATGTGGCTCCGAGACTCGACGGCGCAACTGGCCCCGTTCCTGCACCTTGCGCACCAGCATTCTGATTTGGCTGATCTGATTGCGGCAGTATCCCGGCGCCAGCTCGACTATGTTTTGCTTGATCCCTATGCCAATGCTTTCAACGCCAGCGGCAATGCAGCAGGACACCAAGACGCCTTTCCGCAGTCTCCTTGGGTCTGGGAACGCAAATACGAGATCGACTCGCTCGCCTATACGGTCCAGTTAGCCTTCGATCTGTGGGCGACAACCCGCCGAACAGACCATCTGCAAAGCTTTGTGGACGTGGCGAAAATCGTCATCCGCACATGGCGGACGGAGCAAGACCACGAGCGCAATTCGACCTATCGTTTTGCCCGTCTGGATTGTCCCCAGAGCGATACGCTGACGCGCGATGGGCTGGGCCCGGTCACCAGCCATACCGGAATGACCTGGGCTGGGTTCCGGCCGAGCGATGATGCCTGTGTGTACGGCTACAATATTCCCGGCAACGCCTTGGCTGCGGTGGCACTGCGATACATCGCCGAACTTGCCGTCCAGGTTTTTGGCGATCCTGATCTTGCCCAAGATGCCGATCTCCTTCGCGACGACATCGAGCAGGGCATCGAGAGCTTCGGCCTCGTTAAAGTCGATGGCCACGACCCGGTCTACGCCTACGAGGTCGATGGGCTTGGCAACAGCTTTCTGGCCGACGACGCCAATGTGCCGAGCCTGCTCTCGTTGCCCATGCTGGGCTGGTGCACGCCGACTGACCCGATCTATAAGGCGACCCGCTCGCGCATCCTGAGCAAGGCAAACCCCTATTTCTACGCCGGTTCGGCCGCGTCGGGCATCGGCAGCCCACATACTCCGCCGGACCAGATCTGTCCGATTGCTCTGGCCGTGCAGGGCCTGACGAGTGATAATCCAGCCGAAAAGCGCGACTTGCTTGCTCTGATGCTGGCTACGGACGGGGGAACAGGGCTCATGCACGAATCCTTCCACGTCGACGATCCAGAAAAGTTCACGCGGCCATGGTTCTCCTGGGCCAACGCCATGTTTTGCGAGCTTGCTCTGGACGTCGCAGGCCTGAGAACTTATCGGCGCCCTACTGTCCGCTTTTAGGAAGGCGCGTTCGTTAGGCGGATGACCGGAATGGGGCGCTAAGCGGTCTAAGTACTACGCCACTATGAACGTCAGGCACGGTCTGGCCATGTCACCGTCATTGGCCTTGCGCCATCTTGGTGATATCTGGGATCTATGACAAATTCCGACGGAACCGCCACATCCTTCGGTGGCATCTCGATCGTGTCTTCGCAGTTGCGGCTGACCGCTGCACTTCTTTGGCGTTTCTGGCCCCAGCTGGCGGCAATCTGGTTGCTGGGCTTTATCGGCAATCTCCTGCTCAACGAACTCGCGGCCTATATCGGCCGCTGGAATTCGCTGGCCGGTCTTTCCCTGCTGGCCGTGGTCGTTCTGCTCAAGCTGATAGTCATCGTGGCGCTCTTAGAGACGGTCCGGAAGGGCCTACCATCCCTTAACAGCGCATCCCAGGCTCAGGCCAATCAACCCGCCACCGAAGCCGTTGCGCCGACCCCGTCCGCCAGTTTCGTCAGCGCGTTGACGCTGACCCTCGTTCCCTTCTTCGCCTTCTATGCCGCCTGGGGCTTTCTGGGCGACACGCTGCGGGACTATTCCAAGCTGGCGCTCAGCCTCTTCCTGTCGGGCGAAGCCGGCAGCCTGCTTGAGGTAACCGGCGGAGCCTGGCTGACCGCACCCATTCTCGTCGCCTGGGCAGTGCGCTGGTTCTCCAAGCGAATGGAGAAGCGGTCGCGGGCCTGGATTTGGCCGGTGCTGACCGTGATCTGCGAGGCGAATTGGGCCTTCATCGGTATTTTCGTGCTCTCGCAGTGGCAGGGCGACGTCGTCAACTGGTTCATGCAACTGCCGGGAAACATCGCCATGCTGTTGGGCATCCTGTCGCCCGTCAGCGAGGCCGTGGCACAGTCGGCCATTCCGGTGCCACCCGAATTTGCCGGGCCGCCGATCGGCACGCGGCTGACCAGCCTCTTCTTCTACGGGCTTTATCCTGTCGTCTGGCTGGCGCTGGCCGCCCTCGTCTATGGCTATGACATCAATGGGACGCCGGCGCCTGCCCAGGGGCGTTTTGCCGATGCCATATCGCAATGGCAGGCGCTGCCCAAGTCGGTCCGCGAATTCATCGCGCGTTTTGCTGCCGGCACGGTCAAACGCTATCGCGCGCTCGCCGAGGGCATCGGCCTGACCCTGGGCGCAGGCGTGCCGCTGATCGTGATGGCAATTTTGGGCTATCGTTTCCTCGACTGGCTCTCCTCCTGGGCCTGGTATGGCCTGACCCAGGTCATCGGTCCGCATGATCTGCCGCTCTGGCAAGTCATCGCCCAGGTCATCTCACCCTTCATCGGCACGCCGAGCGATCCCGGCGAGGGCCTTCTGGTAACGCCGACCAAGATCTGCCTCCTGGCCGCGACGCTCGAAGTCGGCTTCGCCCAAGGCCGGCAATGGCGCGGGCGTATGCAGGCCAAGCCAGCAAGCTGACGTCAGTCTAGACCCAGCGGGAAAGCGATCGCAGTCGGTCGCAAACTGCCGGTGCTAAGCCGGACGGACAATGCCGGCACGGCCTCTGCCGGAACCACGAATTTTTCCTCGATCGTCGTCGCCTGGTCCTTTTGCGGCGGGTTGAGCGAGGCAATGCCGCAGCCATCGAGCGGCTCTGCGTTGGGATCGAGGTCGCGACTGATATCGCTGGAAAGGATGACATCGAGCGGCAGCCAGCGACGGCCCGTTCCATCGCCCAGGCTGACCTCGCATTGTCCCCAGCCTTCGCCGATGTCCTGCGTGGCCCTGGCCGCCATGCGAACGATGACCAGCCGCATCTCGCCGGGAAAGCGGACCTCGGTGTCGCGGCCGTCGCCGATCATCCGGGTCTGCTCAAGGCTCCAGGTCGCGCCGGCATAGTCGAGCTCGGGCGATCCCTGCACAATTTCGGTTTCGATGCCATGCCGGTACTCGCCAAAATTCCGCGCGGTGTTGATGCCGACGGCAATGGCGGCAAGGATCGGTACACTGGCCAGCGACAGCCACCAGATCTTTCTTTCGCGGTCAGATACCATTGGGGCCAATCTCAAGTCGTTCCTGCGGCGCGGTGGCGTCAGAGGCGAGCGACACGGCAATCTCGTCCTGGAGCTGTGGATCATATTGCTCGGAGACCCGCAGCGTCATCTCGGCGGTCTCGTCCTCGGGCAGCTCGAAGATGAAGAGCCCCGTCGTCGGCAGGCCCGGCTGCAGGGTTTTGAGCGAGAGGATGTTTGGCGCGCCTCCGGCCCGTTCCGATTGACGATAGAGCCGGCCCGAGGCGCCAACGATGGTCGCCGCGCGAATGGGCATAGTCTGCACGAAGCCGCGCAGTTCTGCCGAAACCACGATCCAGACGCCCGAACTCTCCAGCTCGACCGCCTTGCCAAACTGGTCATAGGCAATGATTCGCGCCTTGGCGATGTCACCCACGTCGAGACTGAATGTCTTGCCCGCGACTGTTTCTGAGGCAGCCTCACCCGTCCGTATCGGCCCAGTCAGCATGGCATAGGGCGGGGTCGTGGTCTGCAATGTGGCCAGCACCACTGCCATCGCGAGCACCGCGGAAATCCGCAGGATATGTCGCATCAGGGCGTACTCCCCGCCGGCTCATCTGTAAGCGGCAGATCCATTTTCGCGACGACACCCGCCGGAAACCAGCCGGGCGCGGCATAGAGATTGTCTCGCGGCTTGAAGAATGAGCCTTCGATATGAATTTCCAGACCCTCCGGTCGATCCATAGCGGCCGGAACCTCCCAGACGGCCGCCACCGTTTCGGGCATTCTGGGCTGCAGATCCCACAGGATGGCGTGGTCACGCACAAGATAATACTGCGGTTTTGGCGCGTCGGCGACATTGGCGAGAACGATGAGGTCGCCATAAAGGTTGGAGCTTTCGGACGAGATATTCTCCAGCGTCATATCGACGATGATCGCCCTCTTGTCAGGAGCGACAGTCAGTCCGTTCGGCAGGGTCGAGCCAAAACTGCTGCCCAATATCGCCACCGTCCACCGCCCGGCCTCGACGGGCGTGGCGACCTCGACCCTGGGGACAATGCTGCCGATGCTCTGCTGATAGACGGAGTAGCCGAGGGAGACGGCGGCCGCCATCAATGCGCCTACGGCCGTCAGAAGCCTGGTACGCCATGCCTTGGGCGTTTTTTGTGGAGGTGGTCTTGTCAAACTGCGGATCGTCCCGATGTGGTCGGCCGTGATTGTGCCATGTCAGCATTCCTCACGCCTCGACCGATTGCAAGAAGGGCGGCTTTGACGATTTCGCAGCGCCGCCTAGTTCTTCAGGATCCACACGATCGCCACCGCGGCAAGGGCGATAAAGGCGATAACACCCTGGAGCGCCGACGTGGTGAGCCAGGTATGGGCGACGCCGCACCAACCAAAGTTACGCTTTGCGACCGGCGAAACCGGATAGCCACAGTCCGGACAGCATAGGCCTTGTCAGAGATCTGCTGACTGCATTTGGGGGCAGGCAGTGAGTGCCATTTTATGCCTCCGCTTCTGGTGGCGTGTCCATCTCGATGGAAGCTCGGTGCTCATCCGTGGGCCGGTCGCACGGCAATGGGCGCGGACGGCTCAGCGGGCTCGCGACACCATGGAACTGGCCTTCGTCAAGACAGGGGCGAGCGCCGGGCCGGAATTTCTGGAGCTACAGCGATTGGGCGCGACAGGCTCGTACACGGCCATAGCGAGGGTTTCGGCGGACTGCGGCTGAGAACCTCTCTGGCGCAATCGCTGAAGACCGCGCCAGAGACGATTTTTCTACTGTTCGAGGGCCACCGCGTCGGCACCGGCAGGGATGCGCATCGGCGCTGACGGATCGGTCGCCGCCCGCCAGACGGCGTCGACGACATCCGACGACAGCGTCTTGGGCGCGCCCGGCGTGCGCATGGCGGAGATGACGCTATTGGCAAAACCCGAATAGGCTTCTGGGAAGCCACCATTGGCGTTCAGCAAGGCCATGGCGTTGCTGCCAAAGCTTGTATCGGGGGCCGCGCCGGGGAGGACGATCTTGACCGCGATCCCCAGCGGGGCCAGTTCGAGGGCGAGGGACTCCGTCAAAGCGTTCACAGCAGCCTTGCTGGCCGTATAGACCGACAGCAGGGGCAGCGGCTTCATGGTGACGCTCGATGTCACGTTGATGATGAGCCCGGCGCCGCGCTCGCGGAACTGCGGCAGGACCGCACGGACCATGCGCATGGTGCCGATGGTATTGGTCTCGAAGATAGACTGGGCAACATCGATCGGTGTTCCCTCGAGCGCATTGAGCCAGCCGATGCCGGCATTGTTGACCAACACGTCGATTGGACCGGCGGCCTCGACGGCGCTGCGAACGCTGTCGTCGCTGGTAACGTCCAGCGGCAGCAGGACCAGATTGTCGGATGCCGGGAAAAGCTCTGGCTTCGGTGACCGCATGGTGGCCACGACCTTCCAGCCCTGTTCGAGGAAGTGCCTGGCGGTGTCGAGACCGAAGCCGGAGGAGCAGCCGGTGATGAGAACGGTTTTCATGGAAATGTCCTTTGCGTGGATACCACGCTTATGTGGACTACCTGTGCCGGACCTTCTATAATGCGTTATCCTGATTGCATTAGAGATCGTCCGGATGATCGATCCGCTTGCCGAAATTGTATCCATGCTACAGCCGAGCTTGCCCTTCTCCAAGATGGCGAGCGGGTCCGGCCATTGGCGGGTAGACGGCGCCAGAGATGGCAGCCCCTTCTTCGCTGTCATTCTGGAAGGCTCGACCCGGCTGTCCATGAATGGACAGTCCGATATCCGGCTGGAAGCGGATGACTTCGTCCTCATCCCCGCGGCCTACACCTTCGCCATGACCAGCGATGACGCGCCGGACGATGGCGAAGATCCGTTGCGGGTCACAAGCCTGGGCGACGAAACGCGCCTCGGTGATCCATCAGGGCAGCCCAATATGCGTGTCCTGATCGGCCGGCTTGCCTTTGGAACGCCTGACACAACGCTGGTCTTCGCACTGCTGCCTTGCCTGTTGCTGATCCGCGGCCAGGCCCGTCTCACCAATCTTGTCCGGATGATCCGCGAAGAGTCGAAGGCGGAACGGGCCGCAAAGGGCATCGTGCTCGAGCGCCTCCTCCAACTGCTGCTGATCGAGGCGCTTCGGTCCGATGCCGCCGGCCTTGAAACCCCCGGCCTGCTGCGCGGCCTGGCGGACAGGCAACTCGGCCCCGCCATTCGTCTCCTGCACGAGGCGCCGTCGCGGACCTGGACTGTGGACGAACTGGCGCGTGCGGCGACCCTGTCGCGCTCTGTATTCTTCGACCGTTTCCAGAAGCAGACGGGCATGGCCCCGATGGAATATCTGCTGTCCTGGCGCATGGCTCTGGCCAAGGACATGCTGCGGCGTCGGGACGGTGGCATCAAGGAAATCGCGAGGCGCGTCGGTTATGGCTCGGCCAGTGCCTTTAGCGTGGCCTTCTCAAAATTCACAGGCTTGCCACCCAGCCTCTATGGTCGAGCTGAACAGACCACTGGAGTGTGACGTCTTGCGTCGCGGGCCATAGTTTAAAAGCGCACCGTCTGGCTTCCTTCCCGAACCGCCACTCGCCTGGCGCCGCGCCCATGTCCGCTTTTTGGAATTCGTGAAAGCTCCTCAAGCGGCCGAAATGGGGCGCATCTTAGAAGTTTTATCATCCGATCGCCAACTTGCGTGAAGTCACCAACGCATACCTGGTTGCCCAGCGGCATGTTCCCGGCGATAAAGCCGCATGTCCGACGCGCTCTCTATCCTTGTCATCGATGACAATGCCATACGCGCCTCGATCATCGAGGCGGGATTGCGCGAGGCCGGGCATCAACGCGTGCAGGTCATGGTCGATATCGAGGACGTAGCTAAGAAGATCGGCGCCATCGCGCCCGATGTCGTCATCATCGATCTTGAAAACCCCAACCGCGACGTGCTCGAGCATTTCTTCGCGCTCTCGCGCAGCCTAAAGCGCCCCATCGCAATGTTTGTCGACAAGGCGGACCTCAGCTCCATCGAAGCCGCGGTGGATGCGGGCGTTTCAGCCTATGTGGTCGATGGATTGCGCAAGGACCGCGTCAAACCCATTCTCGACATGGCCATCCTGCGCTTTCGCGCCTTTTCGCGCATGCAGGACGAGCTGGACGCTGCACGCTCAGAACTGCAGGGACGCAAGGTCGTGGACAAGGCAAAAGGCATTCTCATGACGTCCAAGGGCATTTCGGAAGAACAAGCCTATGGTCTGCTGCGCAGTGCCGCCATGAACCAGAACCGCAAGATCGCCGAAATCGCCCAGAGCCTGGTGACGGCGTCCGAACTGCTCGGGCCATAGGAGACGCGCATGGGGCTGACGCAGATCACTCTTGGCTTTGCGCCGCTGCTCGACAGCGCCGTGCTGATCGCGGCGCAGGAAAAAGGCTTTGCCGAGGCCGAAGGGCTGTCGCTCAAGCTGGTGCGCGAAACATCCTGGGCCAATATCCGCGATCGCGTGGCCATCGGCCATTTCGATGCCGCCCATATGCTGGGGCCGATGCCGCTCAGTGCCAATCTGGGCCTCACCCCGCTCGATGCGCCGCTGATTGCCCCTATGGCACTGGGGCTCGGTGGCAATGCCATTACCGTGTCCAACGCGCTCTGGGACGACATGGCGGCCGCCGGGGCACCGGCCGATGGCTCGGCCTCAGGCTCAGGCGTCGCGCTGCGGAAGGTGATTTCGCGCCGGGCAGAACAGGGCCTGCCGCGCCTGCGTTTTGGCGTGGTGCATCGCGAAAGCGGGCACAATTACGAATTGCGCTACTGGCTGGCGGCCTCGGGTGTCGATCCGGATCGCGACATAGAGATTATGGTCGTGCCGCCATCTTTCCAGCCCGATGCCTTGGCGTCGCACCGCACGGACGCCTACTGCGTTGGCGAGCCATGGGGTTCGGTGGCTGTCGCCCGGGGTATCGGCCGCATCGTCACCACCAAGTCCGCAATCTGGCGGCTGAGCCCGGAAAAGGTGCTGGGCACCCGCGTGCAATGGGCCAATCGCTATCCCGAGCAGCTTGCAGCCCTCATTCGCGCCCTGACCCGCGCCGCCCGCTGGTGCGGCGATCCTGACAATGCGCCGGCCCTGGCCGAGCTCCTGTCGCGTGACGACCGGCTCGGACTGCCTGCCGAGCTGTTGCTGCGCCCGCTATCGGGAAACTTGCTGATCGGGTCGGACGAAGAGTGCCAGGTCGACGAATTCTTCGTGCCCTTCCTGCGCGCCGCCAATTTTCCCTGGGTCAGCCACGCCATGTGGTTCTATTCCCAGATGGTGCGCTGGGGGCAGGTCGAGCATACGCCTGAAAATGCCGCCAAAGCGCGAGCCAGCTATCGCCCGGATCTGTTCCGCGCAGCGCTGGCCGGGCAGGGGATTGCCGTGCCCTCGGCCAATGCCAAGATCGAAGGCGCGCTCACCGAACCCACCATTGTCGGCGCCGCCGGCGGCACGTTGACCCTTGGCCCCGACGGGTTCTTCGATGGCATGCAATTCGACCTCGATCACCTCGATGATTATATCGCGAGCCAGAAGCGCTGATTGCTCATGGATTGAGCAATCAGCCGCAGGCTTGTGCGTAATCGGCGATTTTTCGTCATTGCGCCGCATGACTCGAAATATGCGAATGACCTGATTTTGCTGGATTTTCCGAAGCATCGGCAATCTGGCACGTTTCCTGCAATGTCTGTGACAAGCGCTTCGGCGCAATGACTTCCGGCGTCCAATGACGGGCGCCAACACATCTGGCAACGCCGCCAACCATCAAGACAGGTCTCCCCAAGGGGCAGACGGTCGTGACGGTTGGCGGCGTTTTCGTTTTTGGCCCGCGGATAGGCAAGCATCCGCCAGCAGGAAAGCAGACGACCCAATGGCTCAAAAACTCGTCATCATCGGCGCCGGCATGGCCTCGGGCTGCATGCTCGAGCATCTGTTTGAAACCGACCACGGCTATGAGGTGACCCTGTTCGGCGCCGAACCGCGCGGCAATTACAACCGCATCATGCTTTCGCCTGTGCTCGCCGGCGAGAAGGCCTATGAGGACATAGTAACCCATGACGCCGCCTGGTACACGGCCAATGGTGTCGATACCCGCTTCGGCCATGCCGTTACCAAGATCGACCGGCAGTCCAGGACTGTCTTCGCCAATGGCGTTGAAACCCCTTACGACAAGCTGGTCGTGGCCACCGGCTCGGCCCCCTTCATCCTTCCCGTCGCCGGCCGCGACCTGCCCGGTGTGCGTGCCTTCCGCGATCTCGACGACGTCAATGCGATGCTCACCGCAGCCGATCGTCCGGGCAGCCGGGCCGTGGTGATCGGTGGTGGCCTGCTGGGACTTGAGGCCGCCGCGGCCCTGCGCGGGCGCGGCATGAGCGTGACCGTGTTGCACCTGGCCGGGCACCTGATGGATCGCCAGCTCGATCCGGCAGCAGGATATCTGCTGGAGCGAGAACTCACCAGCCGCGGCATCAAGGTGCATTGCCGCGCGCATACCAAAGCTATTCTCGGCATTGATCGAGTCGAGGCTGTGCTGCTCGAGGATGGCACGATCTACGAAGCCGATCTCGTCGTTATGGCCGCCGGCATTCGTCCCGAAACGCGCCTCGCCACCGACGCCGGCATCGAAGTGCAGCGCGGTGTCGTCGTCGATGCCGCCATGCGCACTTCCGACCCGGATATTCTGGCGCTGGGCGAATGTGTCGAGCACGACGGTGCCGTCTATGGCCTCGTCGCCCCGCTCTATGACATGGCCAAGGTGGCAGCAAAAACGCTGACCGGGGCGGCTGCTGCCTTTTCTGCCCCCAAGACCGCCACCCAGCTCAAGGTCACCGGCGTCAGCCTCTATTCGGCGGGTGATTTCGCTGAAGGCGAGGGGCGCGAGGAGATCGTACTGCGCAATGCCGCCTCGGGCATCTACAAGCGCGTCGTCCTCGCCGGCAACAAGGTCATCGGCACGGTGCTCTATGGCGATACCGGCGACGGCGCCTGGTTCTTCGACCTCATCAAACGCGGCACCGATATCACCCAGCTGCGCGACACGCTGATCTATGGCCAGTCCTATGGCGGTGGTGCAGTGGCAGATCCGCTGGCTGCGGTGGCAGCACTGCCGGCCGATGCTGAAATCTGCGGCTGCAACGGCGTCTGCAAGGGCAAGATCACCGAGACGATCACCGCCCGGGGCCTGACCTCGCTCGACGATGTGCGCGCCCATACCAAGGCGTCCGCCTCCTGCGGCTCCTGCACCGGGCTGGTCGAGAAGCTGATCATGGCAACGCTTGGCGATGCCTATAACCCTGCCGCCATCCAGCCGATGTGCAATTGCACCGCGCTCGGCCATGACGAAGTCCGCCGGCTGATCGTCGCACAGGATCTGACCTCAATTCCCGCCGTGATGCAGGAGCTGGGCTGGAAGACCTCCTGCGGTTGCGCCAAGTGCCGGCCGGCGCTCAATTACTATCTCATCGCCAGCTGGCCGGGCGCATATGAGGATGATGGCCAGAGCCGTTACATCAACGAGCGCGTCCACGCCAATATCCAGAAAGACGGCACCTATTCGGTCGTGCCGCGCATGTTCGGCGGCATCACCAATGTCAAGGAACTGCGCGCCATTGCCGATGTGGCGGAAAAGTTCGAGGTGCCCACGATCAAGGTCACCGGCGGCCAGCGCATCGATCTGCTGGGCGTCAAGAAGGAAGACCTGCCCGCCGTCTGGGCCGACCTCAATGCCGCCGGAATGGTATCGGGCGCCGCCTACGCCAAGGGGCTGCGAACGGTCAAGACCTGCGTCGGCTCCGACTGGTGCCGCTTCGGCACCCAGGATTCCACCGGCCTGGGCATTCGCATCGAAAAATTCATGTGGGGCTCGTGGACCCCGGCCAAGCTCAAGCTCGCCGTCTCCGGCTGCCCGCGCAATTGCGCCGAGGCCACCTGCAAGGACATCGGCGTGATCTGCGTCGATAGTGGCTACGAAATCCATTTCGGTGGCGCTGCCGGCCTCGATATCCGGGGCACCGAAGTGCTCGGGCATGCGAAAACCGAGGACGAAACCATCGGGATCATCGCGGCCCTCACCCAGCTCTACCGCGAACAGGGTCGCTATCTCGAACGCATCTACAAGTGGATGAAGCGCGTCGGTATTCCCTCGATCAAGGAGGCCGTGATCGAGGATGCGACGCGGCGCAGGGCGCTGTTCGACCGCTTCGTTTTTTCCCAGCAATTCGCCCAGGTCGATCCGTGGGAAGAGCGCGTCAACGGCAAGGACGCCCATGAATTCGCCGCCATGGCCGAGTTCGCCATGCTCGAAGCGGCGGAGTAGGCATCATGACCCACATGTCCCCCATCAACTGGATCGAAATCGGCGCTCTCAGCGATGTGCCGCGCCGCGGCGCCCGCTGCATCACCACCCCGCTCGGCAAGGTGGCGGTTTTCCGCACCGCCACTGACGACGTCTATGCGATCGACGACAAGTGCCCGCACAAGGGCGGCCCTTTGAGCCAGGGTATCGTCCATGGCGTCCAGGTCACCTGTCCGCTGCACAATTGGGTGTTTTCGCTCGAAACCGGCACCGCCCAGGGCGCCGACGAGGGCGCTGTCCGCACCTATCCGATGCGCTCCGAAAACGGACGCCTTTTCATCGACGCCACCATTCTCGCGGCCGCCACGGCCGCCTGATCCCTCAGCAGCAATCCAAACCGGAGACTTCCAATGGACTATGTAGCCCCCAAGGACTTCGTCACCAAAATGATCGACGCCGGTGAGGCCAAGGTCTTCATGTCGACGCGCGACACCCTGATCCGCGCCTTCATGGCCGGAGCCATATTGGCGCTGGCGGCCGCCTTTGCCATTACCATCACCACCCAGACCGGCCAGCCCCTGCTGGGTGCCGTCCTCTTCCCCGTTGGCTTCATCCTGCTCTATCTGATGGGGTTTGACCTGCTCACCGGCGTCTTCACTCTCGTTCCCCTTGCCCTCATCGACAAGCGCCCCGGCGTCACCTTCAAGGGTGTGCTGCGCAACTGGGGTTTGGTCTTTACCGGCAATTTCGCCGGCGCTTTGACCGTAGCGCTGATGATGGCCATCATCGTCACCTTCGGCTTCAGCCAGGCGCCCGATGCGGTGGGCGAAAAGATCGGCCATATCGGGGAAGGCCGCACCGTGGGCTATGCCGCCCATGGCGCTGCCGGCATGCTGACGCTCTTTATCCGTGCGGTGCTCTGCAACTGGATGGTCTCTACCGGCGTCGTCGCCGCCATGATGTCCACCTCGGTTTCGGGCAAGGTCATCGGCATGTGGATGCCTATCATGCTGTTCTTCTACATGGGTTTCGAGCATTCCATCGTGAACATGTTCCTCTTCCCCTCGGGCCTCATGCTGGGCGGCAACTTCTCGATCATGGACTATCTGATCTGGAACGAGATTCCGACCGTGGTCGGCAATCTGGTCGGCGGCCTGACCTTTGTGGGCCTGACGCTTTACATCACCCATTCCCGCACCGCGCCACGCCGCCAGGTGAGTGTCCGGAAGGGGCAGCTCGACGCCAGCGTCGTCCCTGCCGAATAAATCAATACTCAAGGAGACCGACATGCATATCGTGCCAGACCATCGTGCCGAGACCGCCCCGCTTCGCATGGCCGAGCTGGCCACGCTGCCGGTCTTCTATACGCTCACCAACAAGCCCGTGATCGTTGCCGGCGGCTCGGATGCCGCCGCCTGGAAAGCGGAATTGCTGGTTGCCGCGGGTGCCCGGGTCACCGTCCATGCCCCGGGTGCCTGCGATCCACAAATGCAGGCGCTGGCCGATACGGGCCGGATCGTGCTTGTTCAATCGCACTGGGAGGAGGCGGAC
This sequence comes from Candidatus Devosia phytovorans, assembly GCA_029202405.1. Taxonomy (NCBI): domain Bacteria; kingdom Pseudomonadati; phylum Pseudomonadota; class Alphaproteobacteria; order Hyphomicrobiales; family Devosiaceae; genus Devosia; species Candidatus Devosia phytovorans. Next base: position 4,165,760 of record CP119312.1, read on the forward strand.
TGGAGCGGGCTCGCCATGGCCGTCGGCGATTGCGAGGAGGCCGAGGCACCCGCTTTGGCTGCCCATGCCAAAGCCATGGGCGTGCCGGTCAATGTCATCGACAAGCCGGCATATTGCAGCTTCCAGTTCGGCTCCATCGTCAATCGCTCGCCTCTGGTGGTCGGTATATCGACCACGGGCGCCGCGCCGATCCTCGGGCAGGCTGTGCGCCGCCGCATTGAAATGCTGTTGCCGCCAGCCCTGGCCGGCTGGGCCGAGATTGCCCGCAGCCTGCGCGACAAAGTCACCGTCTTGCTCGACCACGGGGCAGAGCGCCGAGCCTTTTGGGAAAGGCTGGCGGATGCGGCCTTCGTCGAGCAACCCAATGATGGTGCCATCACGCGCTGGCTGGGCGAGGCGAAGAAGGCGAAATCGGGCAAGGTCACCCTGGTTGGTGCCGGTCCGGGCGATGCCGAATATCTCACCATCAAGGCCGTGCGCGCGCTGCAGGCTGCCGATGTCATCCTGTTCGACGACCTCGTATCGGACGATGTGCTTGAGCTGGCGCGCCGCGAGGCCAAGCGCATCCTCGTTGGCAAGCGGAGCGGCCGCCCCAGCTGCAAGCAGGAGGAGATCAATGCTATGATGATCTCGCTGGCAAAGCAGGGCCGCCATGTCGTGCGCCTCAAGTCCGGCGATCCGATGATCTTCGGCCGTGCCGGGGAAGAGATCGCGGCGCTCGAGGCCGAGAATATCCCGGTGCAGGTCGTACCGGGCATCAGTGCGGCCATGGCGCTGGCGGCTAGCCTCAATATATCGCTCACCCATCGCGACTACGCGCAGTCGGTGCGCTTCGTCACTGGCCATTCTCGCCATGGCGGCCTGCCGGAAACGCTGGACTGGCGCGCGCTGAGCGACCCGTCGACTACACATGTTTATTACATGGCCGGCCAGAATGGCGCCGCCATCGCCGGACAATTGATTGCCCACGGTATGCCGCCGCGGACCTGTGTCGCCATCGCCAGCAACATCAGCCGCCCGGACGAGGTCGTGACCTATACCACGCTCGATGACATGGGAGCCACTTTGGAGGGCGCTTCCCTGACAGGCCCAGTTTTGATCATGGTGGGGGACGTGCTCAAGCGGAACGGAAAGACAGGCAGCGCCGAAACAACTGTGGCGCGGGCTTCATAGCATTCGATACGTATCCCGGGAGAGCTGGAGAAAATTCGACTCAACTGCTGGCTGCACCAGACACAGAACCACTGACGCCCTTGTTTGGCACCAGAGGATATTTCAGAGGCGTCGAAGCTGGGGCACAGTGGATACAAAGGTATCCGCAAAAACGCTCAGGACCCCAAGCAACCCAATTGTCCTGGGAAGCTCGAAGCCCTGTAAGCTCATTCCAAATGGGCGCGAGGATAAAAGGATTCACTCGCCTGTAAAATGAAATGGTCGGTCGACTAGAACTTGTAGTTCACGCCGGCGCGGACGACGCTGAAACGCTGCGTCACGTCGAGACCGCCGCTTGGTAGACCGGCATATTCCTGGGTGCCGAGGTCGACATAGAGATATTCGGCCTTGAGCGAGATGTTGGACGTCGCCTGGGCTTCGAGGCCCGCGCCGATGGTCCAGCCCATGTGGGTGGCCGACTGCGAGACCGTGGCGCCGCCGCCATTGGGCTCGCTGGTCGTACCACGGCCAGCGGCAAAACCACCGGTGACATAGGGCATGACCTGACCAAAGGTCATGCCGGCGCGGCCACGGATGGTACCGAAAAAGTCGATGTCGGACTTGAACTCGCCGCCGCCGGCGAGATCTTCGGAATAGCCGATAGCTGCCCACTGCAGATCGGCTTCCGTGCCAAGCACAAAGCCGCCCATGTCGAGATTATAACCGGCCGTCGCGCCCAGAGCGCCGCCACCAGAGTTATTCTCGGTGGTGGCACCGCCCGTGATCGGACGGGTCTCATGGTTGCCCCAGGCAAAGCCGCCGTTGGCGCCGATGTAGAAGCCCGACCAGGACGAAGCCGCGCTGGGCGAATAGAGGTTATTGCTTGGCGCGCTGTTCCAGTTGAGGTCAGCAGCGTAAGCCGAGGCAGAAGCCAGAAGGGAAGCAGAAAGCACAATGCCAAGGCGCTTCATGGAGAGGTCCTCACAAGACTAAGGGATCGATAAGGTTGAGGGGAAAATGCGACCTAAGCCCTTAACAGCGCGGTAAGGAACAAGGTTAACGCCATGCAGATGCGCATGGCTGGCGATCACAAATGCGTCGGCTTGCATGGAACGAAAACGGCGCTGCCGAAGCAGCGCCGTTAAGAGAAGACCGAGATCAGGCAGGGGCTACTGAAAAGTCGCCGGGCGCGGTCGCGGGAATGGCGTGGCGTCGCTGGCGGTTGGCCCCGCAAGACCTGGACGCAGATCACCAGTCAATGCGGCCTCATCGACCGGCACGGGGAACACCGGAATATGTGCGGGGCGCGGGCGCGGCAGGTTGACGCCAACGGCGATGCGGCCGAGGTCCGTTGCGGCATAGGAGGCGGGCACCACAGTGTCGATCAGGTTGGATGGCTGGCCCTTGAGGCCGAGCGGAAATTCGGCTTCCTGGCCGGCTACATAGGTCTTGGCATCCTTGCCGCAAATCAGCGGGCGCATGTCGACGGGCGCGGCGCCAACATTGTTGGCGAGGTTCAGCACGGTCTGTCCATTTGGCTGGACGGCGCCATTGAGGCCCTTGAGCACGAGATCGGCGGCGCGTTCGTTGCGGTCGCGGGCGGAGGAACCACCCAGCACCACGGCCAGCATGTGGCGGCCATTGCGTTCGACGGTGGCCACCATGTTGAGACCCGAGGCGCAAACGAAACCGGTCTTCATGCCGGTGGTGCCGGCAAAGCTGCCGAGCAGCTTGTTTTCCGATTCGAGGGTCTTGCCGTTCAGCACCACGGTGCCGGTGCCGAAGATGGGCAGATATTGCGGAAAGCTCTGGCGGATATAGAGGGCGAGCACGGCCATGTCTCGGGCCGAGGTGACTTGGGCCGGGTTGTGCAGCCCGTTGGCATTGGCATAATGCGTGGCGGTCATGCCCATGCGCTGGGCCGCGTCATTCATCAGGGTGACAAAGCTTGCCTGGTCGCCGGCCACGGTCTCGGCGATGGCTACCGAGACGTCATTGGCCGATTTGACCAGCATGACATAGAGCGCGTCCTTCATGGTCAGCGCCGAGCCGACGGGCAGGCCTGATTTTGACGGCGCCTCGTTGAAGGCCTTCTGCGAGATGACCACGGGTGTGTCGAGGGTGACCTTGCCGAGCGCGATCTGCTCGAAGGTGACATAGGCGGTCATCATCTTTGTGAGGGATGCCGGATGCCAGGGCTGGCCAGCCTCATCGGCATAGAGCACGTTGAAATTGTCCATATCGACCAGCAGCATCGGATTGGCGCGCGCCGGCGCAAGGCTCAGCAGGGCCAGGATCAGGGCGATGGCGATACGACGGGCAAACAGCACGGGCGGACGACTCCGGGATATTAAGAAATCGTGCCGCTTCTAACAGCGCGGGGCGCCGATCTCAATGCAAGCGGGCCACAGTGACGGCCAAGTGAACGCTGCTGACACGATCTGTCGCCCATGCGCCACAGTCTGGATCGCAGACAAGGAGAGAGACCCATGACCACGATCGTGACCATTCTGACCGAGGGCTATGCCGATTGGGAAACCGCATTGCTCAATGCAGCGGCCCGCAGCCACTATGGCATCGAGACCAGGTTTGCCACGCCGGGCGGTGTGCCCGTGACGTCGGCCGGTGGGCTCAGGGTGTCGCCGGATCTGGCGGTGGAGGATATCGACACTGCTGCGATCGATGCGCTGGTGGTCAATGGCGGCGAGGCCTGGAGCCGGGAGGATGCGCCCGACATTTCTGCCGCGCTGGTCGCAGCACGCGATGCGGGCAAGGTGGTGGGCGGGATTTGCGACGGCACACTGACCTTGGCCAAGGCGGGCCTGCTCGATGCGGTCAGCCACACATCCAACAGTGCCGACAACCTGCCTAAGACGGGCTATCGCGGCGCGGCCCACTATCAGGACCAGCCCCAGGCGGTTGTCGCCGGCAAGATCATCACCGCGCCCGGCACCGCGCCGGTCAGTTTCATGGGTGGAGTGATGCAGGCGCTGGGCCTGCGCGACGGCAATCTCGATTTCTACATCGGCATGTATGGCGCCGAGCATGCGCAGGGCTGACGTGCAGATTGTACCCTAGGCACAGAAAGGAACCTTGGCTATATAAGTGACCAAGTTGAGAAGCCGAGGTTCCGCCATGTCCCTGCACGATACGTCCAAGTCCGCCAATTGCCACGCCATGAGCGATGTTCTCAATCGCATCGGCGACAAGTGGAGCGTGATGGTGGTCGGCATGCTCGGCCGCAATGGCACGCTGCGCTTCAACGAGCTCAAGCGCATGATCAATGGCGTCAGCCAGCGCATGCTGACGCTGACGCTGCGCAATCTCGAACGCGATGGCCTGGTCACCCGCACCATCTATCCCGAAGTGCCGCCGCGCGTCGAATATGGCCTGACCGAAATGGGCAAGACGCTGGATGGCCCGATCAGCAAGCTGTGGGACTGGTCGGCCGAGCACCACACGGCGATTCTCGAAGCCCGTGACGTCTACGACGCCCGCGAGAATGCCGTTGCCGCGGCGGAGCCGCGCAAGGTCGCCTACGCGCAGTAGTTTTGCATGCTTTGGATGAGAAGGCGGGTCCGGGAAACCGAGCCCGCCTTTTTCGTCAGACCAAGGCCACTATCTTCTTTTTCTTCCAGACGAACTGATACCAGCTTGCCTGCAGCACCAGCATGGCCACGAAGCTGGCGGCATAGGCGACCCAGATGCCAACGAGACCGAGGCTGGTCTGGCTGAGCCAGATGGCGCCGGGCAGTTCGATCAAGAGGATGCAGGAGAGCGCTATGGCCATCGGCGCATAGACCGTGCCGCTGGCCCGCATGATGCCGGAGAAGATGACGCTCCAGCCAAAGCAGATCATGCTCCAGAGCACGACATGCAGCAGGCTTTCGGTCAGTTCGACCACGGCCGGATCGGTGATGAAAAGCGCTACCAGGTGCTGGCTGAACATATAGGCCAGCAGCACCAGCGATCCGGTGATGATCAGGTTGAGCATCAGGGCCGTGCGGGTGATGGCGCCAAGCTGGCTGATCTGGCCGGCGCCGATGGCCTGGGCCCCGAAGATCGAGGCGGCAATGCCGATCGACATGGCGGGGAACTGCACATAGCTCATCACTTGGCCCAGCGCGCCATAGGCGGCCGTGGCGTCGGAGCCGAAGCGGTTGACCAGACCAACCACGACAATGCCGGCGACCGACGAGATCACCATCTGCAGTCCCGCCGGCACGCCGAGCTTGAGAATGAGACCCAGCAATTTGATGTCGGGGCGGACGATGGCGGTCAGCAGCACGCGATCGGGTGCCAGCGGCATGTTGCGGGCGCGCATGTAGACGATGAGGAAGATGATGACCGTGACGAAGCCGGCGATGGTGGCGACGGCAGCGGCATTGACGCCGATCTGCGGCAGGCCGAACCAGCCCAGGATCAGGGCCGGCGTTACCACCAGGCCGACCAGCATGGACATGATCAGCGAGAACAGCGGGGTGATCGTATCGCCAACGCCGCGCAGCACTGATGTGGCCACGAAGAAGATGAAGAAGGCCGGCATGCAGACGAACATGATGCGGGCATAGCCCACGGCGATATGGATGATGTTGTCCGGCGCGCCGAGGATGGAGAGGATCTGTTCGGTCCAGATGCCGCCGACCACGGCCACGAGCAGGCCCAGCATGATGGCGGTGGCCATGGTGGTGCCGGTCACCTGCTTGACCTTGTCGATGTTTCGCGCGCCCCAGGCCTGGCCGATCAGAACGGTCGAACCGGCGGAAAGGCCGATGGTGAAGCTCAAAAGGAAAAACAGGATCGGGAAGAAGGTGGCGATGGCAGCCAGCGCCTCAACGCCGATCAACTGTCCGACATAGATGGAATTGAGCGTGCCCGACAGCGCCTGCAGAATATTTGAAGCCATCAGGGGAAGCAGAAAGACAACGAACCTTTGCCAGAGCGGCCTGGTTTTCGGGTTCATGCGAAAACTCCGTGGGACCTCGAACAATGCGCATCACGTCCCGGATCCCGGGGGGCAGCTGCAGGCGGGGAGCCTGATGACTGCGGGGACCTATTCACAACCGATGATTCGGATGCCGGCAGGACGGGCGCTGGAGGCGTGGAAATGACACGTCGCGAGGATTACGCCTGACCAGGATGGGCGTCAATCAGCGCAAAGAATAGATGCCATCAGCACTTGTCATGGCGCGCCTGCCGATTTGCCGATGCGGAATGCCGCGCTGGCAGATAGAGAGAGTGCCATGTCCATGGTTGCGCCGACCTATCGCTTTTCCGACCAGTTTGCCGCCGGCGCCCGCGCCTGCATTCCCGTGGTCATTTCGGTTTCGGCCTATGGCGTGGTCTGGGGTGTGCTGGCGCGCGGGGCGGGGTTGACCCTGCTCGAAGTCATCATGATGAGCGGCATATTGTTTGCCGGCTCGGCGCAATTTGTGGCGCTTGATCTGTGGAGCGCGACGCCCGCCAGCCTGCCCATCGGGCCGCTGGTGCTGGCGGCGTTGATCGTCAACCTGCGTTATTTGTTGCTGACCGCGACCCTGCGGCCATTGTTCGGGCCGGGCGAGCAGATCAAGGGCGTGCTCTCGACTTTTCTCGTTACAGACGAGAATTGGGCCATCACCATGGGCGAGATCGTCAAGGGGCGCGGCACGGCAGCCTTTCTGCTCGGCGGGGGCGCTCTCACATATAGCTGCTGGTTGGCCAGTTCGGTGATCGGGCATAGCCTCGGTTCGGCGATCGACGATCCGCGTACCTATGGTCTCGACTTTGCCTTCACCGCCACATTCCTCGCCCTGCTGCTTGGCATGTGGAAGGGCAAGGGCGATCTCCTGCCCTGGCTGGTCGGGGCGCTGGTCGCCATCATCTCGGCCAAGCTCATCCCCGGCAGCTGGTATATTCTGATCGGCGGCATTGCAGGGAGCCTTGCTGGCGCCATTTCCGACAAGGTACGCCATGTGGACTAGTCCCGAAGCGCTGATCGCCATCTTCGGCATGGCGGCCGTCACTTTTGCGGTCAAGGCGAGCGGACTGCTGCTCGCCAACCGCCTGCCGCAGCACGGCTTTGTTGCCGCCTGGCTCAAGCATATCCCGGGCGCGGTCCTCGCATCGCTGGTGGCCCCGGCGGTAGCGACCGGCACGGCGGCCGAGGTGGTTGCCGCAGCGGCGACGGCTGTCGCCTATTTCGCTACGCGCAATATACTGGCGGCCATGGCTGCCGGCGTTCTGGTTGTCTATCTGGCGCGGCTCTGGCTTGCAGCCTGAAGCGACCTGCGCTAGAGACCTTGCTCGTGCCCCTCTGGCGGAATGGTAGACGCAGAGGACTCAAAATCCTCCGCCGCAAGGCGTGCCGGTTCGAGTCCGGCGGGGGGCACCAGTTTTCCTGACAGTCTGCACATGGACTCCGCTGATTGGGCGGAACCGTCGTCCTGCACTCACCATTGGCCCTGCTCGTTTTCACAAGGAGCAGACCATGTCCGATCGCCTCACCATGCAGGATCCGCGCAAGCAATATCCTGCCCCGCCCTTTCCGCAGCAGAAGCAATCGGCGCCCGGCATCGCGGCCCGCATGGAGCCAAAGCCGGATCACGGCGAAGAAAGCTACAAGGGTTCGGGCAAGCTCATTGGCCGCAAGGCGCTGATTACCGGCGCTGATTCGGGCATTGGTCGTGCCGCCGCCATCGCCTATGCGCGCGAGGGCGCCGACGTCGCCATCGGCTACCTGCCGAGCGAAGAGGCCGACGCCAGGGAGGTCATCGCCCTGATCGAGGCCGAGGGTCGCAAGGGCGTGGCGTTGCCGGGCGACGTCAAGGAGGAGGACTTCTGCCGGCAATTGGTCGAGACGGCGGTCAAGGAATTGGGTGGGCTCGATATCCTGGTCATCAACGCGGCGCGCCAGCAGTTTCGCGAGGATGTGTCCAAGGTCACGACCGAGGACTTCGACGCAACGCTCAAGACCAATCTCTATGCGCTGCATTGGATCGCCCAGGCGGCGACGCCTCACTTGCCGCCGGGAGGAGCGGTGATCACCACAGCCTCGATCCAGGCCTACGAGCCCTCGCCGATCCTGCTCGACTATGCCACCACCAAGGCAGGCATCGTTGCCTATACCAAGGCGCTGGCCAAGCAGCTGATCGAAAAGGGCATTCGCGCCAATATCGTGGCGCCCGGACCGTTCTGGACCGTGCTGCAGCCGAGCGGCGGTCAGCCGGACGAGAAGGTGGAAAATTTCGGCAAGGACAGCGACTTCGGTCGGCCCGGCCAGCCGGTCGAACTGGCGCCGATCTATGTGCTGCTGGCCAGTCAGGAAGCCAGCTATATCAATGGCGAAGTGTTCGGTGCCACGGGCGGCAAGGGCGTCGCCTAGCAACCTCGACCAGCACAAAAGGGAAGGGCGGCAATCCGGATGGATTGCCGCCCTTCAAACCTTTCGCGTCAGGCTGACGCGGAGCGGTTCTTAGAAGTGGTAGAACACGCCGACGGTTGCCTTAGCGTTGTCGAAGAAGTCGTCTTCGAGGTCGTCTTCGAAGCCGCCCTGGCCAACGACTTCACCGCGAACGGTGATCGAGTCGGTCACGGCCAGTTCAACACCGCCACCGAGCTGGTAGACGCCAGTCGAGTCGCCATCAACGGCAGCAACGCCAACACCGGCGAGAGCGTAGACGAGGACCGAGTCGGTCACGATGGCACCGGCGCGGACGTTGGCGTAGAAATCGCCGTAGTCTTCAAAATCGTCGGACCAGACGTAGTCAGCAGTGGCTTCAACGCCGAGCAGGAAAGCGTCGGCCGGGAGGAAGTTCACGCCAACAGCGCCACCAACTGCGAGACCCGAAACGTCGTCAGCGAACACGCCGCCGATACGGGCACCAGCATAGAGGCCTTCCCAATCGAAGCCGGCAGCTTCGTAGATCGGCTCGGGAGTGGTCGGGATGATCAGGTCAGCAGCGTTGGCAGCGGACGAGAGAAGAGCAACGGCAGCAACGCCGATAGCGAGCGAACGAACGAGCATGAAAGCCCCCTTTGGTTTTGGTGATTCCTATTTGCACTCCGCTCGGAGCGGAATCAATGGGCTCACGCTAAAACTTGGGCACCCGGCCGACATTGCAGGCAGGGGTGTGGCACAAAATCACCACTTCCGGTTACGAAGCCTTAATAATTGTGAAGCGCAGCAAGTCATTAGCAGCGTCCAGCCGGCATTCGTGGTGGTTCTGCCTGCAATAGAGCGGAATGTCGATCCTCGCCATCGAATCGGTAGCCAGGACCACGAGAACCGCTCCGGGCGGCAGCGCGCCGAGTCGTTTTTCCATCTTGAGGACGGGCAGGGGGCATTTCAGCCCCCGCGCGTCGACGAGCTCCGGCTCAGTTGCCAAGGACGAGGACCCAGTGGATGCCATAGCTCGAGGTAGGGTTGAACATGACGGCCACGCCCGCCTTGGTGGCATTGGCACGCAGGCCCGCCGCATCGGCCGGATTGTTGCGCCAGCCCGAGAAGGTTTCGGCGAAGGTGGCATAGCCGGCGCTGAGCTTCATCACCGTCAGGCCCTGGGGTGTCTTGGGCGGGGTGCCGGTCTGGGCATATTCATTGGCCAGGGCCTGGGCGGTACCATCGAGCGCGGCGTCCGAGGTGAGGGCGGGCAGGCCGGTGGTGGCGCGATAGGCATTGACGATGCCGATGGCCTCGGCGCGGTTGAGCGTGGCGCCCGGCTGGTCCATGCGCGCCGACAGGCCCGGCGACAAGGCTGTCGCGGAGGTGTTGCCGGCCATGCCACCCATGCTGCAGGCCGCAATGGTGGTGGCAGCGAGAATGGCGGCGAGCGGCAGCAGGGCTGGCTTGATGAGGCGCGACAGGGTCATGGTCAATCCTGGGTCAGGGGCGAAAGGGCGAATGCTGGCCGAATAGGCAGCCAGCAAGGCCAAAAGATGGTTGTCTTTCCCTACCTCGCATCATCCTCCCATCCTCTTAATGGCGGAGAAGCGATCGCCGGGGAAAAATGCTGATGCGCATATTATATAGAGTGAAGATGGTGATCTCGACGGGATCTCAATGCAGAGCCTCTGTTCTGGCAAGTTATTGATATTGAACGTTATTTTTCAAGGTGCGGGGAAGCAATTAAAAGGTGCGGGGATAGAATGTTCCCGTCCTGTCCTTCTCCGAGCATTCTCGCGGCCTCTCCGGCGAGCTTCCAGCGGCGTGCTCGGCGGGTATAAAGTCCGGCTTGTCGCTCGTCCGTCCATCCCCACATCGCCATCAATTGTTGATCGCTAGCGCCATTTTCAGCGGCAATCGTTGCGCCTGCTTTCCGCAGTCCGTGGGCGCGACCCGGCACTTTTGCCAACTGACACTGCTTGCGAAACCAGTTGCCGAAGCTCGCTGCTGACTTGAATGGACCTCCATGCTCGGTGACCAAATAGGTGAGATCGCCAGTCTGCGTTGCAGCAATTGATTCGTTGAGAGCCGATAGAATCGGGAAATCGACCTCGATGCCGGTCTTGACCGATCGGTAGTGTGCCCAGCCGGCGCGAACGTGCTGCCGTCCGAAGAGAACTGCATCGCTGCTGCGCATTCCAGTCAGCAAAAGAATGTCGAGCGCGAGGCGCGGCTTAGTGCCGACTGGATGTCTGGCCCAGAATCGCTTGACCTCCTCCACCGTCCAAGTGTGATGCCCTTCTGTTTTCGGGGCTGGGTTCTTGAGGTCCGCTGCCGGGTTGGACGGCATTATTTCAGCCTCTACAGCCCACGCGAAAAGGGCCTTCATCGCCTTCACGAAGTTAGCGGCCGCTGCTGGCGTGTCCTTGCGCCGATCGCGGCCGGACACAACGGTGCCGCGCGAGATCTGGGCGAGTTTAAGTGTACCGCCCGTTTCCTTCACTCTCTTTAGTATAGAGCGGCGAGCTTTTTGGGTGCCGGCAGCAAGGTTGGCAAAGGTCAGGCTGTCCTGGTAGCGGTCGATCAGCCATCCCAGAGTGCCTTGTGTGGCCTTGGCCGGCGCCGGATCCGAATTGATGATGCCGAGGGCAGCGTCATAGTCCGCCAGCCATTCCGGGCTTTCATAATCGCCACGCAGACGAACGCGCGGTCCATCTCCCTTCCGGAAATACCAAACCGTCTTTTTATGACGGGTTTTTTCTCTTTGAACGTAGGGTTTGCGAGGGCGCGGCATGGTGCGCATCAAAGATATCCCTCGGGCTCCTTGTCAATCGGCTTGGGCTTCCCGGCCAGGGCGGCCGGGATAATTCGTATTGTGCCGATCGGCGTCTCGACCTCGACAATGCCGCCGGCCTTATCCGCGGCGGCGAATAAGGTGTCTGCCTGGCGGCGAGTGATGGCGAGTACGCGGGTCATTAGTGAGCGGCCTCGTCCAGTGCCTTTCGGCCAGTGGCCGTGATGTCGGCGAAAAGCTTGCAGTCGTAGTCGGCCCAGGAGAAGGCTTCGCCATTCGCCTCAAGACGATCGAGAATGGCGACCGTGGCGCTATGGGTGATCTGGATCGGACCGGGCGCGCGGAGAAGCTGGCGCAATAGCTGCAACTCCCCCGCACGCGGGTTTGGTTCGGTGGACATCAGAGCGTGCCCGCTGCGAGATAGGCGAAGCCCGCGAAGGCAAAGCCGATGGCGTAGGCGAAAATGATGCTCACCTCTGCACCCCATCGGCGTGGGTCTTAGCTACATGCATCTTGAGGCCTTTGCTGCCGCTTAGCTTCTTGCCGCAGTAAGGACATGCCGCATCAGCACCAGACCGGCTGCGCTTTTTGGTGCGCGTGGCCATCAGTTGACCTCGCCTGGCGCAGCGCTGCGATGCTCGACGACGAGGCGGCAGGTGCGGTCTATGACGTCCGGGTAGATTTCCGCCAGTTCCTTGGTCGGAAAGCCGCTCTTGCGAAGCGTTTCGAAGATCAGACCTTCGTTCGACAGGATCTGGCCGGCGACGAGATGGGCGGCCTTCTCGACGCGGCCTTCCCGATCATAATCGGCGCCGGCACTTGCCACGTCGCGGCTGGCTAGCGTTTCTTTGGCGATGCGGCGAGCGGCGGCATAAAGGCGGATAATTTCGCCAGGGGTGAAGCCCTCGGCTTCGAGATCGTCCTTTGTGGTTGGATAGCCGAGACGGTCATTGCGAATGAACAGTTCGGCCATTCGGACGGCGACGGGGTCATCGTTGGCACGCACGCGGGGACGTTCAGATTGGGCAGTGGTATCGGTCGCGAGCATGATGCACTCCAGTTTGAAACTGGAGGCATAATATACGCATACGTATAAAGTGCAACTAAAATATACGCCGACGTATTATCAGTGGCGCCATTGGAAGGACGCAATCACGCGACCATAAACCCGTAACTCGTCCCGTTGCAGCTCATAGTTAGAATAGCGCTCGTTGTCGGATATGATTTTGACGGTATCGGACCTGGGGACTAGCTCAATGCGCTTGATCATCAGCCCGTCACCGTAATCAATCGCATAAAGGTCAGGAGGCGACGGCATGTTGTGCGTTGTATCAACGAACACAACAGAACCGCCTGGTAGGGTCGGCTCCATGCTGTCTCCCTTCACCGGGAGTGCGTGAGTGCGTGATGGGTGGCTGATCCCCGCGCGAATGCTGTCGGGGAAGGTCCAATAACCATCAAGGTAGTTCTGGTCGGTCAGCTGGCCGTTAGCATCTACCTCCACGTGCTCCAGCCCGCCGCTACCTAGGCCTGCGTGAATAGTCAAATTTGGCACATCGCCCGAAGTCTTGGCGGCTTCGACAGGTGCCGGCCGGGCGACCGCGTGGTCGTCATCCTCGATCATCGCCATAAGGGCGTCGCGGTTCTCAGTCTCGGGCATCGTGCCTCCCAGCCATCTTTGGATGGTTGGCTGGGTAACGCCAAGCTCATCGGCCAGGCGAGCCTGGGTCCACTTTTTCTTCTTCAGAATGGTACGGACGATGAGTGCGATTTCGGTCATGAGATTCGCCTAGCACCGGGAATAGCCGAAGAAAAATACGTCTGCGTATAATTTTGCTTGCAGAAATATACGTGCGCGTATTATACGTTGGCGTATGAACCCGATCCGCTTCATACGCACATCGTTGTTTGGCATCTCGCAGAGCGAGTTCGCCTCGTTGATCAATCGCACTCAAGCGAGTGTTTCTCGCTGGGAAGCCGGCGGTCCATTCACAAACGAGGACATGTCAGCAATTCGTGGAGCGGCTGCGGCTCGATCCATTGATTGGGATGACAAGTATTTCTTCGAGCCTGCAGAGGCTCAATCATGATCCGCCCCCTTTTCTATCCGATGCGCTATGCCCCTCATGGCGTCATCGTGGCCCGGCGTGTCGCGCGCAGCATTGACCTCCTCCACCTGCGTGCGGCCGCTGGCTTTCTCATCCTTGGCGCGCGCCTCGCGATATCGCGTGATGGCCTGACGCAGGTCGGTGCTGGGCTCGTAGCCCGGAAATCTCTTGCTCATGGCCAGGGTTTTCGCGCAGGGCGCGACTGCTGTCACTGCGTAAAGTCGGAAGGTTTTACGTCATGACGGACAGAAGGCATCGCGCCGATTTCTATCGTGCGCTGAAAACTGATTTTGGTTTGTTGGTGGACGAAATTGGAACGCAGTCTCAAGCCGCCGAGCTTACCCGTGTCGATCAGCAGGCGCTTTCATCCTACGAGAACCGCAATAGGCCAGAGTTTGCGCCAATCGACGTGGTTGCGGACCTTTTGGACAAAGCTGGTACGACACACGTCGTTCGCATGTTGGCCGATGTCATCGGCGCGATCGTCGTTCCTCTGCCGCGAAACACTGGGCCAATGGTTGTCGTTGAGGGCGCTGGTCAGATGGCCCAAGCTCTCGGCAAAGCCATGGTGGCGATCGGGACCGCTTTAGCCGATGGAAAAATCACGGCCGAAGAAGCCGAGATTATCATTCCTAAGCTACAATCGATAATCCTGAGTGCGCATTCGCTGATCCGCCAGATCAACGCGGAGGTGGGCAAATGAGCGCGTGGGCAAAGCCGGGCGCCAAGTGCGTCTGCATCGTCGCGGCGCCTGGCTGCTGGATCAGTCCCAATGGGACGATGCCAGGCCCATTGGCGCCTCAGCACAATGGCACCTACACCATTGCCGCGATCGAGTTGAAGCTCGGAGAGATCTACCTCGTGCTCGCGGAATGCGACAGAGAGGAGATGTTCCACGTCAGCTGCTTCCGGCCTGCCGCCAACCAAGGCAGTGATGTCGCCCTGTTCGCCCATCACCTCGCTTACGCGGGTGAGCCGGCATGAGCACGGAACTCGCCCTCTTCGACCATGCCAAAGAAGCCCTCGCCGCAGCCGTGCGCTTCGACGAAGTGCAGTCCATCCGCAGTGCGGCCGAACAGGCCAAAGCTTATGCCCGCATTGCCCGCGACCGCAAAATGATGGCCGATGCGCAGGAAATCATCGCTCGTGCCGAGCGCAAGCTGGGGATCATGCTGCGCCAGGCAAAAGGCGATGGCCTGTTGAGCCAAGGCGGGCGCCCATCTGCCGAGCGCAGCAATGTGAGCGAGCCTGAAACCGGTGCCGACGAGGAACCGGTTTTCGACAATACGCCCTTCACCCTCTCCGATATCGGCGTGGACAAGAAGCTGTCGAGCCGGGCGCAGCGATCGGCAGAGATGGCTGACGATGAATTTGAAGCGGCTGTGACCGCCAAGCGCGAGCAAACGCTCTCGGCCGATGCTGCCGTCGTGAGCCCGCCGAAGGTCCATCGCGCGCCGGCTGCGCCCAAGGCACCCGTGGTGAAGTCGCTGGGCGAGGAAGAGTGGCACCGCTTCGCATTCTCGGTCATCGCACTGAGCATGGCCAGCGACCGCGTGTCGAGCGAGGCCATCCTCCTGATGGCTGAGAGCCGCGGCATCGTCGAACTGGACGGCGACACTATCGATTTCACGCCTGAGGCAATGAAGGCGATGGGGCCGCTTGGCGAAATCGCGCTGCGGGCCATTGAAGGCGACTTTGAAAATACCCCAGAGGGGTCCGGCACGGCTCGCGAGGCCTCCGGCGGTCAACCTCTCCCCAGCAATGGGGACATTGGAGACCTGCAACACGGGACACAGTCCGCCCCTCGTCCCCATCCGTCTGAGCCTCTCTCGACCGAGGAGGCCGATGTCATTATCCGCGCCGGTTACATGGCCGATCCGCCTGCCTCTGTCTCCAGCCTCGCCGATGCGATCGGTCGCCCGTGCAACAAGGCCTATGTGCGCAACCGCGCACGGGTAATGAAGATCTCGGATCCCGAGAACCAGCGCTCAGCCGCCTCGGCCTTTGCCACAGCGCTCAATGCCTCGCGCAAGGCAGGTGACGCATGAGGCCTGCCCCGCGGATCACGCCGGGCGAGATCGTCGCCCGTGCCATCCTCTATCCCAACGGCGCCCATCTGCTCGAAGTGGCGGTGCCCAGCGGCATCGTCGGCATGAAGTTCGATGCCGGTCAGGTGGCGCAGCTCGAAGCCGCTATCGTCGAGTTCAAGGCCCAGGCTGTCAGCGCCGATGGCGGCCCCGATTTCCATCACATCAAGTCTGTTCCCCTGGAGGTTTCCCGATGAATGCCCTCGCGCGTAATCCGCAGCAAATGTTTGGCGTCTTGATCGGGCTGGAACAGGGGCTAGACCCCGCGAGCTTTGCCGCGCGCCTGGGCACCGGCGCCAACGCCCTCCTCGACCTCGCCGAAGCCGCCCGTGCTGGCGAGTTACCACGCCAGGCATACTGGAAGGGCGAACGCATGCGTAGCGAACTGACCCGCGAGCAGCAGGTCAAGCGCTATCAGGGCACGGAACTGTTTCTGACCGACTGGTACCGGCCGGCCATCGAAATGATGCTTCGTCCGGAAGGCGCACTCAGCGGCGAACTCATGGCCGTCTGTACCAGCTTTGGTCGCAGCCGAAGCAATTCCAAGCTGGTCATGCGTTTGCGCGAATGCGTCGAAAGCCATGGTTTTGCCGTCGATTTCGAGCGACACGAAACCAGTAGCCAGTATCGCTACACGATCAATGCCGAGGATGCGCCGCGGCTACGCGCCATCATCGCCAATGGCTGGGTGTCGCTGTGATCGCCTTCGACCCCGTCACCTGCGTGCTCGGCTTCATCGCCCTGATCGCCATCTTCGTGGGAGCCTGCATCTTCTTCGTGCCCTATCGGGCGATCGAGCATGGGCGGCAGGGCTGCGCCGTGGAACTCAACCCCGCCTATTTCCTCGACGGCTGCCACTACGTGAAGGCTGAAGCCGACGAGAAATCCATGCCCGACCTGTTCCGGCTCATGACCCTTGAGCATGAGGAGAAAGTGGCATGAGCGAATTTCCATTCCCGTATGAACCGGCTCTTTCCGCCAACGTCATGCATAGAGACGATGAGGCCGTGGCCTCGTTCGTTGGCGCGATGTGCTTGAAGCTTGCACATAGGCGTCACGAGGGCCGAGAAGGCTGGGAAGACAGAGATCAGTGCTCCGCAGAATTCCTGTCTCAGCTTCTCCGCGAACACGTCGAAAAAGGCGATCCGGTAGAAGTGGCTAATTTCGCCATGATGCTGCACCAGCGCGGCGAGCGCATCGCCACGGCTATGCAGATAGCGGCTTGGGAAGATCTCGAGGCGAACCGCCATGGCTGATCGCTCAAGAGCAATGCGCACAATGATCCTAATCGTAGAGATATATCGAGATAGGAACTTTGTGATGTCCTCCTGCGCCTTTGGGCTCGAAGTAGGCGTTGAGGGTAACCTCAACCGTGCCGTTGGGGGCACGAACGAAGATGACTTGCGAGATCTGTCCCGCTTTACCCGGCGCGAAAGGGAAATCCACGTCAACTTTCAGCAGGTAACTTTCAAAAGGCATGTCGTCGAATGGACGAAGCACAGAACTTCCAGCGGTGTTGTATTCGTACGCATCTGCCTCAAGGCATGCTTCAGTTTTTTTAGAGCGATCAAGCCCAATCCTCGCCCATCGCAGCCAGTCGTTACTGTCGGTAGCAGTAGCGATCAACGAAACGCGCCATATTTGGTCACTACCGCTGCGAACAGGCTTTTCCACCGAGTGAACGTGGAGAAGAGGCTGGCCTTTCATGGCCTGGGCGGCCCTGTGTTGTCCGTATGCCCAGAGGCCACCGACAACTGCGACGACTGCCGTCACCACATTCGCGCCAGCGGATATCACATCGGTCCAACCATCCATTTACTACCTCAAATACAGCAGGTTTTATCCGACAGTATTTATGCCCGCATGCGTCCGCCACTCAATGAGCAGCAGGCGGCAGTATGAGCCTTCCGCCTGAGCTTGCATCCCTGCGTGACGAAGCCGACGCCGTGACCTGCTGGAGTTGGTCCAGCTTCAAGGGCTGGAAACTCGGCCCTGGCCCGGACAAGGCTGGCCCTTGCCCCAATTGCGGCGGCACTGATCGCTTTGCCATCCACACCACCAAAAACACTTTCAACTGCCGCCGTTGCGGCCTTTCTGGCCATGGCGTGATCGACCTCGTCATGAAAACCGAGAAGGTCAAATTCGTGCCCGCATGCGAAATGATTACCGGTCGGCGAGTGGCCGATCCGATCTCGGCCGAGGAAGCGGCGCGCATTCATATGGAGGCTCAAAAGCGCGAACAGGACCGTGCGGCCGAAGAGGATCGGCGCCGCCTGCGTGCTATTAGCGAGGGCCGTGCGATCTGGGGTCGCACCAGCCAGCCGGAAGCGGTCGGCGCTGGCGGGGTAGCGGACTATCTCGACCTTCGAGGCGTCGGTGGCTTGCATTTCGACAGGATCATGCTGCGCGAAATCGCCCGGCTCGACTACATCGTCGAGGTAACGAGCGATGATGGTCGCAAGACGTATCCCGTGCTCCATTCCGGGCCAGCTATGGTCGCAGCCGTGGTCCTGCCTGACGGCAGCTTCGGCGCCGTGCATCAGACGTGGATCGACCTGGCGCAGGCCAATGGAAAAGTGGCGCTGCACCACCCCAAGAAAACGAATAATGACGGCTCGGCCTTTGCGTTGCCTGCGAAGAAGGTGCGCGGCAGCAAGAAGGGCGGCGCGATCAAGCTCTACACGCCCAAGACAGTGACGCGTATCGTGATGGGCGAGGGTATCGAGACCACGCTGACCGCCCTGCGGCACAATTTCGAGCAGAACACGGCCTATTGGGCTGGTGTCGATCTCGGCAACATGGCCGGCAGAGCAGCAATCGGCTTCGACAATAAACGCCATGAAGACGAGCCGAACCTCGATGATCTCGAATGCTTCCTGCCGCCCGACTGGTGCGAGGAACTGGTCTTTCTCTGCGACAGCGACGAGCCCGAGACCAAGACGGTGGAGAAGGTCAGTCGCGGGATGAAGCGCGCACAGCATTTCCGCGATGTCGCAAGGCAGACACGGCCAGAGCTGCCGCCCCTGGCCACGGCATATGTGGAGCCGATCGGCGACGGAAAAGACCTCAATGACCTGGTGAGGGTTGGGGCATGACCGACACGCCAGACGACGAGAATGCCGTCAAAGAGGCCATGGGCAAAAAGCGCACGGTGAAACTCACCGTGGTTGATGGCGGCAAGACCGAGGATAAGCCGAAGCGCACGCGCAAGCCAAAGGTGAAACCAGAAGAAGAAACGCCACCGGCGCCCGAGGCTGGCGATCCCGGCCCGGACGAATCCGACGTGATGAGCGGGCCTGATGACTTCGGCAACAATGAAGGCCTTGAAGAGGCGGAGCGGATTGTCATCCGCTGGTGCGCTGGTCTCGACCAGAACGACCGCGACAACGGCCGGCGCCTCGTTGCGTGGTTCGGCGAGAACCTGCGCTATGTGACTGGCCTTGGCTGGCTGTTCTGGCGCGGGAGCCATTGGGCGCGCGACGAAGCCGATCTCGAAGTGCGGCTGCTTGCCCAATACATAGTCGACAAGATCAAACTCGAAGCGATCGAGCTGGAAGCTAGCGAGCGGCAGAAACGCATGCTGGAGCGATCGGCCGAGCTGCTCAAGAAGAAAGAGGATCTCAGCACGGCAGAAGAGCGCGTCATCAAGACTGCCTCCGAAATCATGGTGGCGCTGTCGAAGCGCCGGTCCTCCCGCATCGCCTGGGCGGTTACCTCGGGCAATTCCGGACGCACCAAGGCCATGCTGGAACAGGCACAGTCGCTCAAGGCCCTGCCGATCGAGCGGCTCGACTTCGACCATATGCTGTTCAATGTGGCCAATGGCACGCTGCGCTTCTGGCGCGAGCTTGACCCCGACCAGCCCGAAGGCGGCGACCGCAAGATCGGCCGCTTCGAATTCCGGCCGCATGACCGGGACGATCTGATCACGAAGGTCGCCGAGGCCGAGTATCATCCGGATGCCACCTGCCCATTCTTCATCGAGGACTTTCTCGGCAAGGTGCAGCCGGAATCTCGCTGGCGCACCTTCATCCAGGTGTCCACGGCCGTGGCGCTGCTGTTCGGTGGCAATGACGAGCAAAAGCTGTTCTATCACTACGGTACCGGCGCCAACGGCAAGTCGGCATTCTTCGAACTGATAGGCCGCCTTGCTGGCAGCTATCGTCAGATCGCCTCACCAGAAACCATCACGGGTGATGGTCAGCGCGCCGGCCAACAGGCGAACCCCGACATTGCACGACTGCACAATGCCCGCCTCGTGACGATCGAGGAACTGCCGAAGAATACGCCGCTAAAGGAAGAGCTGATCAAGGCGCTGACCGGCGGAACGAAGATCCTTGCGCGCTTTCTCAACAAAGACTTCTTCGAGTTCATGCCGCAGTTCACGCCAATGCTCTCCGGCAATAACAAGCCGGCCATTTCGGGCACGGATGAAGGTATCTGGCGTCGTTTCCTGTTCATCATCTGGGGCGTCAAGATCCCGGAAGGCGAACGCATGGCGCCGACGCTCTTGGCCGCACGGCTCGATGCCGAGCGATCGGGCGTGCTCAACTGGTTGATTGAGGGTGCCTTGCTCTATCTGACCCATGGCCTGGATCATTTCACGCCCCACGAGGCCAAGGCATTTGCCCAGGACTATCGCGAAGAGCGGGACAATGTGGGGGTCTTTGCCGAAGCCTGCATCGAGCGGATCGACGGCCAGAAGGTCAAGGCGGGCGTTCTGTTCGAGGCCTATGAGACCTGGTGCAAGGGTAACGGCCTGCGCGCGGCCAGCCAGCGCAGTTTCGGCGATCGCCTGAATGACCTCAACTACAAGAAGCAGCGCGGCAACTTCTACTTCTACCTCGATGTACAGCTAAAGGCCAATCAGGCCACGCCGGCCGATGCCGACGGCCCGCCGCAGCGCGACCCAAGCGACCCGGGTTTCTAACTCGCCAGTCCGAGCGAAGCGGCGCCAGAGGTTCGATCCCTCCGCGCCGCGCCCCGCACCCCTTTTCAGAAAGAAAATGGAAGTCTTGACCCTCTCGCAGCTTGCGCGGCGCGATAGAGGGTCAAGAGGTTTGCGAGAGGGTTAAATGCAAACCTCTGTGCTGAATTTCAATAACTAAATCAGTCGCTTGCAAGATTTTTGAGAGGGTCGAGAGGGTCTTGGCTCGCCTATATATGAGAGGGGCGGGGGTGCCCTGTCGTGGATGCTGATAGCGGCAAAATGCTCATAGGGCGTGGGGCAACCCTCTCAACCCTCTTTTTGCTCTCTAACCATCTACATCAATTCATCTATTTCCGAAGAGAGGTTTGAAATCAAACCTCTTAGACCCTCTAAGAGGTTGAGAATGGCCAAGACGATCGATGTGGAAGACCTGCTGGTCTGGGCCTTTCGGGATCAGAAGATCGAGAACGTGGCCAATGGCATGCGGCCAAAGGCGCCGAGAGGTTCCAGCGCAAGCTCGCTGGGAGAATTGCTGACGCTGGGTACCAGGGTTGATACTTCTTCAGCCGGCGCCAACTTTCTCGGTTCGGCGCGATGCCATGAAGATGCGGCAGTGATTTATGATGCGGTGATGTCTTTACCGCCGGAGGCATGGTTCGTGGTGATTAAGCATGCCCGCACAGGAACTCGACCGGATTGGTACCCGGAAGGTCCAGGGAGATGGGTGACGCCGCTTGATCGCAGCGGGAAACCGAAGCGTCTTTGGCGGGACCCGGCCCGGCAAAGGGGCGATCTAGGCCCAGCCCCTGCCGAATTCATTGGCACCCGACATTCAACCGTCGCGTCAGGTCGTGCTGAGTATGTGCTCTGGTATGCTGCGCTCGCCGACTTGGTCGGGATGCTTAATGTCGAAATGGTCGATCATGCGGCCACTGGTCCAGAGGCGCCGCTCGCACCTTGGAATATGCCAAATTAGCATGGACAGGGCGAGGCGTTGACGGGGGAAGAAATTTGACACATGTTCCGTCACAGCAAATCAGGTCTTTGAACAGGCGCACGGGTCACCGGGCGCCTTTTCTATTTTCTCTCAAAGCGCCTGCTCGATCTGTAGTGAAGCCTGTCGTGCGTGGTACTGCGCAGCAGCAAACTCCCCAGCAGCTAAGGTTGGCAGCACCATCGCCATATAGGCCATGGCAAAGTTGATGGTCGCATCAACTGGCAAGTGCGTTCCCGACAGGTCGGGCGTCTGCAGACCGATGGCTTCTGACAATTGCCAAAGCGTTTCGATCTTGGCGAGTTTCTCAGGGATACGAGACGGTTCTGTTAGCGGCTCGGCGTCTTCGTCAGTGGCTAGCTGAGAGCGCAGCAGCGTCATGAAGCGAGCGATCGCGAGGCCTTTTCGGTTCGTCATGGCAATCTCCTCGGTCGCTTAAAAGAAACTAATGTCCGCAACCTCCCGTCGGGTCCTTTATTCCGCATCACACTTTCGGGGGAGGTGGCCATGGTTGGACTGAAGATAACCTGGGCCGACGTTTCTGGGCTTCGACGCGTCCAGGCGATGATTGAAGCTCTCGGAGATGACCGTTTTCGCACGGTAGCTGCGAGGGCCATCAACCGCACTGGCGATATGGCTAAAACACAGGTCGTCCGGGCGATGATCAGGCAGACGGGACTGAAGCGTCCGGTGTTGGTCAAGGCCATCGGTAAACCTAAGGGGTCCTCATCGACCGACCTGACTTATGTCATGACCACGCGCGGCGGTGATATCGCGCTGAAATACTTCGATGCCCGAGAGGTGGGGCGCGGTGTCTCGGCCAAGCCATTCGGCAAGCGGCGGCGGTTCGTGGGCAAGTTCATGAAGGCAGGCTGGACGCCGAACCGTGTGGCTGTGCGCAAGTTCGCCGGACATGTCTTCGAGCGCGCCAGCTCCGACCGAACGCCGATCGAGAAGGTCAAGTCTGGCGTGATCATTCCGGTCGAGATGGTGCAGGGCCAGTCGGCTCAGGCCTTTGAGCGAGCGGTTCGGACCAATCTACCGCGCCGCGTCGAGCACGAGATCAAGCGGCTGTCGAAGGGCACGCTGAGCTGATCGACACCCCCCGGGGTCAAGGGACCGTACGGGTGCCCCCGCCTTAGCGCGGTGCGGAAGCGGCCCAATTCCTTTTCAGTTTTTCAGTTCCCGGCGAACGGTTAACAGGGTTGACAGAGTTAACACCCATGGCAGATCGGGTTAACAGCGACGGCCTGATCGTAATGTGGTCGATCGGCCAGATCGCCGAGCGCGACGGAGTGTCGAAGGCTGCCGTCAGCAAGATGGTGGCCAAGCTTGTGAGCGAGCACAATCTGCCGGTGCGGCGAGACAGCCGCGACCGCGTCGCCGGTGTCAGCATTGCCGATTACGACCATCATCGCGCCTTCTTCGGATCCTCCGAGCAGGATCAGACGCCACAGGTCGGCACTGGCGCGAAGGGCCCGACGCCTAATTTGCCGCCTTCCGAGAGCCGCGATGAAGCGCTGCGGCAAGAAGCTTGGATGCGCGTGCGGCGGCAGAAGCTCGAAGACGCAAAAGCTGCTGGCCAGTTGGTGCGAGCCGACATCCTCGCCGAGGCTTTGACGGTCGCCGGCCGGACGATCCAGGCAGAGGTGGCGAGGCTACAGCACCGCGCAGACGACATTGCCCTGGCTGTATCGAAAGAGGGGACGAGCGGTGCTCGGATCGCGCTGAGAAAGGCCGCTGAGGAGATCAGTAACAGGATCGCCGACGCCCTAGCAAAGGTCGCCGAGAACGCGCCGGAGATGGATGAGGCGATTGAGGGGATTGAAGAGTGAACTTCCATCCTGGTGCTCACCACATCGTCGCTTCGAAGCTTGCCGATGCGATCCGGCCAGTGCCGCCTCTGCCGTTTCGTAAGTGGTTGCCGAAGAATATCGTTCTCGTCGACGGGCCGAAGAAAGGGGAACTCTGGTCAGAGCTGGATGCGCCTTACCTTGGCCCCATCGCCGAGGTCCTGGACGTCGATCATCCCAGCAACCTTGTGTCGATTAGAAAGAGCCAGCAGACGGGCGTATCGATCCTGGGGCTGGCGTGGTCGCTGTATCTGGCAGAGATCGCACCGGATAACATCCTCTATGCCGTGCCTGGTATCGACGCCCTGCAGGACGTGAATGGCAAGAAACTGCAGCCGATGATCGAGGCTTGGCAGGATCGCTCGGGCAAGAAAATCATACTGCCGACCGTGGCGCGGTCAGGATCTGGCTCGACAACATATGAAAAGCGTTTTGTCGGCGGCTCTCTGAGCCTGGCGAATGCCAACTCGGTTATGGACCTGTCGAGTAACACCTCGCGCTATGGCGTGAAGGACGAAGTTTCGAAGTGGCAGAATTCGCCCAATGGCGATGATCCGGAGGTTCTGTTCTTCGGCCGCTTCACAGCATTTCGGCGTTTGAAGCTCTGGAAGATCCTTGAGCTTTCGACGCCCGAACTCGATAGCGGTGACCCGCTGGGCGACGAGCCCGGTCACTGTCGCATCGACAGGTCATTCCGGCGCTCGGATCAGCGCTTCTGGAACATAAAGTGTCCCGAGTGCGGCAACGAGTTCGTGCAAACGATCCTGGGCTTTGTCATCAATAAGGCTCACCCGCATCTCAGCACTTATGAGTGCCCGCACTGCGAACACCATGTCAGCGAAATGGAGCGGGTGCCCGCGGTGCGCGCTGGACGGTTTATTCCGACCAGCGAGGGACACCCGGGGTTCCACGTCGATGCCTTCATCTCGCTGATGATGAGCTACGAGGCGATCGCAGAGGAGTGGCTGGATCGGCAGAACAAGGGGGAGGAAGGGGCTAAAGGCTTCACCAACCTCGTCGGGGGTTTGCCTTACGCCATGAAAGGCGATGCGCCAGACCACAAGCGATTGCTTGAGCGTCGAGAGAGTTATCACCGTGGCGTTGTGCCAGCAGATGGATTGATCCTGACGGCCGGCGCCGACGTTCACCACAACAACATCATGGTCGAAACGGTCGCTTTTGGTCAGGACAGGCAGAGCTGGTCGGTCGAGGTCGCCTATCTCGACGGCCCGACTGACGACATCAATGCCGGCGCCTGGCTCAAGCTGGACGAGTACTTCCGCACTCCAGTGCGAGATGCGTTCGGCCAGGACCGGCGGATAGAAGCGCTGGGTGTCGACTCCGGCGACGGGCTTCGCACCACGCAGGTCTATAGCTGGTGCGCCAATAGGGTCGGCACCCATGCGATCAAGGGTATGCAGGGACGCGGAGTTCCGGCCATCGGCCTGCCGCAGAAGGTCTCGGTTCGAAAGAGCGGCAAGAGACAGAAGGTCGGCGCCGCCAAAGTCTGGCCGGTTGGCACCTGGACGCTCAAAGGCGAGCTGATGGGCAATCTCCATAAGGAGATCGTCCGCGATGACGGCCGGACGATTGTGCCGGGCGGCTACTGCCACTTCGCCGACTGGCATGACGAGAGCTACTTCAAGCAGCTGACCGCCGAGTATTTCCAGCGCAAGTTGGTCAAAGGCAAACCGCACGAAGGTTGGGACAAGCTCCGCCGCGAGAACCATTGGCTCGACGTTCGCGTCTACGCCATGGCGATGGCCGAGCTTCTCGGGATCTCCAAACTAACAGCTGACGGGTGGGCAAGCCTTCGCGCTCTGTGGCAGCCGACCGAGCCCATCGACCTACTGTCCAGCGTTACGGCCATCATCGCTGCAGAGCCTAACGCGCCGACGATCGTCGTAGCCGTGCCGCAACAAGTGCCTGTCGAAGCCACCAACATCGAGGAAAGTAGGAAAGCATGGAAGCGACGGTGACCAAGCCCCGCATTCGGGTGAAGGCAGGATCTGCCGCATCTCGCCCGATTGGGAGCGTGGCGCCGCGATCCGAAGCATACTTGCGTGACACCAAGTCGGGCATCATTGCCAGCCGTCGAGCACCACTTCGACTGCATCGCGATGATGTCCGGCATTCGTGGGTTCAGGCGGCTGCCATCGCGTCCGACATCATGCAGAACTCGGGCCGGATCCGGGGTGCTGCCGACCAGGTCATTTCCGACACCGTCGGCGCAGAACTGATCTTCAACCCGCAGCCCGACCTGACCGGGCTTGGCTACGACGACAAAGAGAAGGCTGATCTGGTCAACCTGCTCAAGCTTCGTTGGAAGCAATGGGCATGGAACCCCAAAGAATGCGACGCGCGTGGCAAGTTCACCGTGCCGCAAATGATCGACATCGGTCTGCGCTGGGACATGGTCTATGGCGAACTCACCGGCGTCATCACCTACATGACGCCAGCGGAACGCCTGCGCTATGGGCTGACCACCGGGACCAAGATCACCATGGTACCGCCACCTCGGCTGGTGCAGGACACCAACGAGATCGAGGGTATGGTACAGGGCGTCATCCACGATCCAAACGGTCGCGTGGCCGCTTATCGGTTCCGCGAGCGGGAGGGTGGCATCAATCGCCTCAAAGACTGGCGCGCCTTCGATGCCGAAGGGCGAGCGCAGGTCATGCATATCTTTGACCCGCAGGATGCTGAGGACGTACGCGGCATCTCGCGGTTGGCGACGGGTTTTCGCCAGCACCTGCAGCACGAAGTAGCGCAGGACACGACGCTGCAGACCTTCATCCTTCAGACAATGTGGGCCGCATCACTGACCAGCGAGCTGCCGTCGGCTGAGGCATTTGAAGCGATCGAGGCTGTCAAAGACATCCCGGATATGAAGGGGGTCTACAATGACTTCATGGGCATGCTGGCCGCCCAGCTCGAAGCCGCGAAAGAAGCGCGCATCGGCATTGGCGGAGATCCTCAGGTCAATCACCTCGGTCCCGGCGAGCGTCTGCAGTTCCATGCGTCAGCGACGCCTGGACCCCAGTATCAGCCTTTCACCGCAAGCCTCGCGCGTGATTTCGCTCGAGCGATCGGCATCACTTACGGCGCCTACACGCTCGATTACACTGACGCGACTTATTCCAGCAATCAGATGGAAAACGCGTCGATCTTCCCGGTTGTCGTTCGCCGCCGCGAGCGTGTGTCTGGGCCCCAGTGCCAGATGATCTATGAGGCTTGGCTCGATGAAGAAATCGGCGAGGGTCGCATACCCTTCAAGGGCGGGTATGAGGCCTTTGCCGCTAATCGACAGCGTGTCGCCTGGTCGCAATGGCGCGGTCCGGCCAAGCCGACAGCAGACGACACGAAAAGTTCGCGGGCGGCTTCGGAGCGGATCGCCAACGGCACCTCGACGCTGGAGGGCGAGATCTCGCTGATTGGTGGTGATCCCGACGAAGTCTTCGCGACGCGCCTTCGGGAGCACAAGCGCTACGTCGAGGCGGGAATGGTGTCTCCCTTCGAGCGAGGCTTCAACATCGCCCAAACTCCGGGCGAGACGGAAGAGACCAACAGTCGGAGAGCATCGCAATGATGGTCGATATCGCCGGCCAAAAAGTCGACACTGATGATCCCTGTGCCGTCGCCTCCGCTCTTCGCGTGGCACGCCTGCAAATTGCGACGGGTGGCGGCGTTGTCGTCACCCGTTTTGGTGATGACGAAGTGCGCTTCAGCTCCGCCAATCTTGACCGCATCGATCGCTTGATCGTCGATTATGACGGCCAATGTGCCGTCAAGAACGGCAAGCCCCGCATTCGCCGCGCCGCGCGGCGGTTCACCTACCTCTGAGGTTCACAACATGGCTGCGACTATTGAAGACGGAAAGCTTCGGCTCTCCGGCTATGTCGGCGACTATTACTATGACGATGGCTTCACTTCGAGCGACGTCGTTCTGGCCTTGGCCCAGATCAACGACACTGACGAGCTGGACTGCCACATCAACTCCCCAGGTGGCATCGCCTCTGAAGGCGCTGCCATCCATGCGCTGCTGGCTGCACGCGCCGGTGTCACCAACATCGTGGTGGAAGGCATCGCCGCTTCAGCGGCATCGCTGATCGCCATGGCCGGCGCCACGGTCACCATGTCGGCCGGTGCGGTGATGATGATCCACGATCCATCGGGGATGACCTGGGGAACCTCCGATGATCACTCCAAAACGATAGAAGGTCTCGAAGCTCTCGCGACCGCCTATGCCCGTGTCTATGCCGCCAAGTCCGGAAAGACCGCCGACGAGTGTCGGACGATCATGAAGGAAGAGAAGTGGTTCACGCCGCAGCAGGCGGTCGAGACCGGTTTTGCCGACGCGACTACTGAGGGGCAGACCGAACCCGTCGCCGCTTTCGATTACCGGCTCTTTGCTCACGCGCCCAAACAGCTCGTCGCTTTGACGAAGAAGAAACACTGGTCACCTCCGACCAGCTCGGCGGCCCCTGCCGCCAAACGTCCAACAAAGGAAACACTGATGAAGGACACGACCGAGGGCGGGACCATGACCGCCGACATCGCAAAGGCGACCGCCGATGCAAAGGCCCGCATCAAGGCCATCATGACGTCTGGCGAGGCCGAGGGGCGTGAGGACCAGGCTCAGCATCTGGCTTACGAGACCGAAATGTCGCTCGAGGATGCCGTTGCGATCCTGGAGAAGGCGCCCAAGCCGACTGCTGCCCAGGAGCCCGCGCCTGTCGATTACGCTCAGCGCCGCACCGCCGCGGCCGGTCTGGCAAGTCCGGGCGGCAAGCCGAACACCCTCAAGGTTGATCTCGTGGCCGGCATGAAGCGCCGCCACGGCGTGCAGTAAGGAAAGGGACCGAAATGGACACCCATAGCTTCAAGACCGACGCCGACGTGGTCAAGGACGAAGGCAAGAACCGCTTCTCGCGCGATGACGACACGCTGGCCTCCGGCTCCGGCAAGGTCATCGTCGGCACCGTCCTGGGGATGGTCGCGGCAACCGGCAAGTTCAAGCCGCTGGCACCTGCGGCCAATGACGGCACGCAGACCGCAGCGGCCATCATCCTCGAAAACGCCGATGCCACTGGTACCGACGTCACCGTGGTCAATCTCAAGCGGCGCGCCCAGGTCGTGCTGCAGGCGCTGATCTGGCCGGCCGGCATCACCGCGCCGCAGCAGGCCGCAGCCCTGGCCGCCCTCGAAACGCGCGGCATCGTCGCCCGCAACGGAGTTTAACATGTCCACAGCCCTCGATTATCTCCAGGCTCCCGAATTTGCGGACGATCGCCTGACCGAAACGATCAACGTGCCGCCCTATGAGACCGGTCGCCCGGCCCAGCTCGGCATCTTCACCGACACGCCGATCGCCACCACCTATGTCCGCATCGCCGTTGTGGGCGGCGAGATCACCATCATTCCGGCGCGTGAGCGTGGTGGCGAGAACAACCTCAACATGCGCGGCGATCGCCAGGGCGTCATCATCGACATCCCGCACTTCCCGCTCGATGATGCGATCACGCCCAGCGACATCCAGAACCTGATGGCTTTCGGCGAGAACTATGTCTTCGAGACGCTTGCCGGCGTCTATCAGGACAAGCTGGGCAATATGCGGTCCAAGCACGATGCCACCTGGAACCACCTCGACTGGGGCGCGCTGAACGGTTTGGTCCTCGATGCCGAGGGCGAGATCCTGGTCGATCTCTACGACAAGTTCGATATCGAGCAGACCGTGGTCAACTTCGCCCTCGATACGGCCGGCACCGATGTTGCAGCGAAGAACCGAGCCGCCAAGGCCGCCATGAGGAAGCAGCTCAATGGCTCGCCCACGCGCGGAGCGATCGTGCTGGCCGGTCCGACGTTCTTTGACAAGTATGTCGGCCACCAGTCGGTGCGCGAAGCACTCAAGAATTATGCCGGCGCAACGGCCAATCCCGCGCGTGACGATGTCGAAGACACCTTCACCTTCGCCGGTCTCAAGCTCGAACGCATCGACGAAGAGTTCCAGGTTCGTCAGCCCAACGGCACCTTCCTCGCTAAGGAAGCTGTGGCGGATGACGAGGCCATCCTGGTCCCGCTCGGCACGCAGTATTTCAAGCGCTATGTCGCGCCGCCTGACACGATCGCCGACGCCAATCGGGCGCCGGTGCCGGGCGACAAGGTCTTCGTTTCGACTGACGACCTGCCGCACGGCAAGGGTCAGGAAATCCACACGGAATCCAACCTGCTTCCGATCTGCACCCGTCCGCAGATCCTGACGAAGTTCACGGTTGGGCAGTAGGAGCAAACCATGGCATTCCGTCGTTTTCGCAAGCGTTTCGAATACATCAATGACGAGGGTCAGAAGGTCACCGTCCCGCGCAATTGGGCGGGCGAACTGCCCGAAGAGATCGTAGCCAAGGCTGACAAGTCTGGCGCCACGCTCATCGACAAGTCAAAGCAGACTGAAAAGCCGAAGGCCAGCGATGAGCGCACCAAGGATCAGCTCTTGGCTGAAGCCTCGCGTCGCAAGCTGGCCATCAAATCCTCTGCGACCAAGCCGGAGATCCTGACGGCATTGCAGACGGCCTCCGCGCCGTTTGCCAAGCCGGTCGAGGATCTGACGGATGCAGAGCTTGCGGTCGAGGCGAAAACGCGTGGCCTCGATATCGACGATGAGGCCGATAGCAATGCGCTGCGCGCGGCCCTAATGCTGGCTTTCGAGCCTCTCAGTTGACCATGCGGCAGTCTCGCTTTCAGGCCTTGCGAGACCGCTCCGCTGCGATTGTCGATCAACAGTTTGCCGAGCCGGTGAAGCTGTCCTTCCTCAAAGGAGGGGCGGTTGATCAAGCTCGGCCAGCTGTCGAGATCGATGCGCCGCTGCGGGTTGGTGGCGGTAAAGAGACAAATGCCGACGGCGGCGTTGGTCGCAGCTGGCGGACGCAGCTGGCCGCCGGCAAGGCGGAGCTGCACATCGATCGCGCGACTTATGTCGGCCCGTCCATCAAGTCGGGGGATGCGGTCCAGGCACTGTCCCGGCCCGGGCAGCCATGGTTCGAAGTGTTGCGGGTCGATGACCGCGGCGAAACCCGACTGGTGTTGGAGCTTGGCGAAAAATGAGCCTTTGCAGGATTGCCTTGCGCATCTCCGCCGTCGAGGCCCTCAAGGGGCGCACTCTGGTCGGCAGCAATGTTCTGGATACCCCGAATGGTGCACTGGATGTGCAGGCCGATGGCTCTTTGCGGACTGACGAAGAGCGCCCCTTTATTTCTGTCTTCACGGACGCAAGCGAGGGAGATGACACCGAGCGCGGCATGTACGGCGGTGCTCTGACCGACATCGTCTTCGAGATGGGTATCTCAATGCCCATGGTTGAAACGGATCAGGAGACGGGCATTTCAACGGTCGTCGGGATCAATATTCCGGCTTCGGATGGAGCATTCGAGTTCTTTCTCGACATCGTGCAGCGCCAGATCGTGAATGCACTCTCGGATCCGGACAATGCCTGGGCCGAGATCTATCGTGATCTGTTCACCAATGTGGTCAAGACTAAGTACGTTGGGGCTCGTAACAGCGAGGATGGACAGCGCCTGGCAGGCCATCAGTTGCGTCTGACCGTCGACCTCTGCGGCGATCCTTCCGGCTCTGCTATCGAGCCTGGATCTGCACTGGCGCGATTCCTTGAAACGCTCGATGGCAGTGACGATGCGGTGCATGCAGATATGGCGGAAGCCATGCGCGCCACCATCGACGGCTCTGCTCTCGAATGGGAAACAATCCAACGAAAATTGGGTCTTACTCGTGGTCAGGTCGACGCCCTGGGGCTCGGTCCTCTCAACGACGACGCTGGCGAGATGTCCGACATCTCGATCGAGGTTGAGGGGCGCCAGCCATGATTTCGGAAATCGTCGCGCAGCGTGCCGACATTGAGCAGCTCAAGACCCTATTTGGCCGAATGCTTCGCGTCGGCTCGATTGCAGTTGTGGATCCCGAAAAGGGCTTTCGCGTCAAATGGGGAAATGGTCCCAAGGGGGAACCGTTTCTGTCGCCTTTCTATCCGCATCCGGAATCGGGCGGAGCAACATCGACATGGTTCCCTCTCAGCGAGGGTCAGATCGTCGGCGTCATCAACCCCGGCGGCGACCCTAAGCAGGGCCTGCTCATTCGCGGCGGCTTCTCGGGTGAGAATGCTGCGCCCAGCGGCAGCCTTGATGAAAACGTGCTGAAGTTCGGCAGCGTGAAAATCACCATCGGCAATGATGGGGCGGTGACGATCGACGCCGCCCAGGCGGTCACCGTCAACGCGCCGCTGGTGGATCTCGGCGGCACCGGCGGGAAGCCCGTCGCGAGGGTCGGCGACATGGTTCGTGTCACCGGCGGATCATCCTCTGGTCTGTGGCCGATCGTCGAAGGATCCAGCGTCGTCAACGCGGTCTAGGAGCAAGGAATGCATAGAACCTCTTACCTGGTTGCTGATGGCGTCGAGTGGGTCGACGGCAAGCCGGTGCCGGCCAATCGCCGCATGTCGCTCACCGATGCCGAGGCGCTCTATGATCTGGCGCAGGGGCGTATTGCCCTGCCGCCGCCCAGGCAGCCGCGCAAGCCGCGCATTAAGGCGGCAACATGAGTGGCGTCGATCGGCGCACCGGCAAGCTGATCAGCAACTATGAACATGCCCTGCAATCGGTTGAGGTGATTTTCACCACGCGGATCGGCGAGCGCGTCATGCGCCGGCACTTCGGCGCCGGCATGGTCGAGCTGCTCGGCCGCGCGATGACGCCGAAGCTCTTCGCGGCATGGCAGTTGCTGCTCGCCGTGGGGATCGACCTTTGGGAGCCGCGCTTTCGCGTTCGCGGCGTCTATGTCTCGGCAACGCCAACCGATCTTCGGCTCGGCCGCGCCGGCGTGCGCATCGAAGTCGATTACCGACCCCGCGCGCTCTCGGGCGATTTCTCGGTCGAAGGCGTGCGCAGCTTCACCATCCGCTTCGGGCCTCGGGTCCAAATTCAATAGGTAGGATATGACTTCGCTTCCTCCGGAACTTACCAATCTGCCGGCGCCGACGCTGGTGGAAGAGATCAGCTTTGACGCGCTCTATGCATCGCGCAAAGCCCGCCTGGTCGGGATCTTCGCTGCCGCTGGCATTCCCTATGACGTGCAGGATCTCGAAACGGATCCAACACAAATTTCCCTGCAGGAAGCTTCGTTTAACGAGACGCTTCAACGCCAGCGCATCAATGAGGCGGTGCGGTCTTATTTCCTGCCATTCTCCGGTGGGACCGATCTAGACGCTCTGGCAGGCTTTTATGATGTCGTTCGCCTGGTGGGCGAGGATGATCATCGCCTGATGCTACGCGTCGTGGTCGCCATCCAAGGGCGGTCAACTGGCGGCACGGTCCCTCGATACAAATCCATCGCTCTGGCAGCCGATATCAGGGTCGCGGACGCTGCGGTCTATACGGTCGGCAGAGATCCGACGATCCATGTCGCCGTGTTTTCGACCGCCAGCGGCGGCGTAGCTGACGCGGCTCTGTTGGCAAAAGTAAATGCTGCCCTGCAGGCTGCGCCCATTCGGATGGTCAATGACACGATCGTTGTCGCCAGTGCGGCGCAAGAGACGATCCCTGTGACCGCGCGGATCTGGCTGCTGCCACAGGCGCCGCAAAGTGCCATCGCCGCGATCGAGGCGAACCTGCGCACGGCGTGGGCGCGCGACATGCTGCTGGGCCGGGATCTCACTGAAAGTTGGCTCAAGGCCCAGCTGCAGCGTGACGGCGTCCACAGCGTCGAGCTGGTCACGCCTGCCGCAAATATCGAAATCCCGTTCAACCGCGCAGCCGCCCTCGGTGCCGTGACGCTTACGCTTGAAGGCAGGAGCTACTGATGGCGCTTTTGCCTGAGAACGCGACCCCATATGAGATCGCGCTTTCCAAGGCGATCGAGCCGACAGCGCTGGTCGAGAGCGGCATCAACGCGATGCGTCGGATCAAGCATGTCTCGCCTCGGCCGAGCATGCTGCCGTTTCTAGTCTGGGAATATGGCCTTGGCGAACTGACGCCCTATGTGCCGAACCTCTACCAGCTGATTGATCAAGGCGTGCGTTGGCAGCGGCTGCGGGGCACTGTGAGTGCAGTTGCGATTGGCCTGGGCTGGATCGGCTACACGGCGACGATCGAGGAAGAGTGGACCGGCCGCACCTGGTGGAACAGCTTTCAGCTGCGCTTTCCGCAGTTGCCCGCGCAAGATGATCCCGATCTTGAGCGGATCGAAGGCATTACGCGCCTGTCGGTGCCGCTGCGGTCGCAGTTGCGCCGTGGCGTGCACTATTTCGATGTCGATGCCGTGCAGCTCGACCACAATCGCCTTGACGATACCTATCTCGATTTCGAGAGCGGTATTGCTGTTACCGACGCCGGCACGCTCTGGTCGTTCGGCCGGCCGCTCGAATTCGAGCATGAGCTGACCGAGGCCGAGGGGTCAGCGATCGGCAATTGGATCGCGCCAGTCGGTAATGAGGGCATCAAGTGGGTGACCCTGACCGTGCCATGGGTCGATGCCCATTACCGATGGGCAGAGAACCCGGCCGCCCTGCGTCGGGCAGTCATGGCCGGATGGTTTGTCGCCAAGCCGCTATGGATGCGCCTGCGGGCGCAGAATGGGGCCGTCATCGGCTTCAGGCGCTGCCGGGCAGTCTCTGCCGTGCAGCAGCAGCTTGAGGGCCCCTATGCCTTCGGCGGCGGCACTTATGAGCCGGCCGCCTCGGGACAGATCCTGTTCGTCGAGGCCATGACAGATTTCGATGACGCCGCCGGCGTCGTCTGCACTGAGATCGCGCTGATTGTCGGCGCCACGATGGCCCCAGGCGTCAAGCCGGGTCGCTTGTGGCTCGGGCCGGATCAGCTGCTTGATGGCGAAGCAATCGCCGTCAAGCCGGTCTCAACCCCGCTGCGCCGCACCGTGCGCGAGCAAATCAAGTTTCTGATGAGGTACTGATGTTTGAGCACCCGAGCGGCCTCCCGCTGGCCTATGACGGCGTCGGCGATCGGCAGGATTTTCAGGGCGTCGTGTTCCACGGCAAGCGCCCCTATCTGCAGGCCCGTGAGCTGAATGATCTGCAAAAGATCATCCGCAACCGCGCCGAGCGCATGGGCCGCCTGGTCGCCATGGATGGCGATCGCTTTGAAGGCGCTTTTGCCCTGGTCGATATTGCGGCCGGCACTGTCACCCTGACCGAAGGCAAGATCGTCGTCGCCGGCGACGTGTTCCCGGTGACGGCTGCTGTCCTTGCCGATGTGCCAATGTCGGGCCGCTTGCAGATCGGCGTGCGCCTGGTGACCACGTTCATCACCGCCGAGGATGATCCGACCCTGCGCGGCCTCGCGCCCGGTTCCAAAGCGCAAGGCGACGGCAGCCCTGCCGCCCGCGAAGTTTCGAAGATCGTTTGGGGCCGCGCAGATGTCGCAGAACCCGGCACGTTCTATGCCGTATATCTGCTGCAGGATGGGGCAATCCTCGACCAGACGCCGCCGCCGGCACTCGACGGCATGATGCAAGCCCTCGCGCTCTACGATGCGCCGCATGGCAATTACATCGTGAGGGGCTGCCGCGTCTCGACGCTGGGCCTCAACGCCGGCGCCCGCATTTTCTCGATCGAGGAAGGCGAGGCCAATATCTCGGGCCGCAAAGTTGTTCGTCACGCCTCGCTGCGCCATACCGAGCCGCAGGTTTGGGACGTGGCGGCTGTGCCGGGCGAGACGCATCCCTATGCGGGCGGTGTCAACCAGACGATCACCCTGGCGCATGCGCCACTCGACGCGATCACCTCGATCCTTCTGACCAAGCGCCGCACCGTCAATGTCACGCGCGGCGCCGTCGCCAACGGTATCGACGGCCTGCCGAACAATTCCGTCAAGGATATCGTGTCGATCGCTGGCTACACCAAGGGTGTCGACTTCAAGCGCACCGGGGATGGCGTGGATTGGGGCCTGGCCGGCGCCGAGCCGTCGCCCGGCTCAATCTATCAGGTGACCTTTGACTATCGCGAGAGCGTCAACGCCGATGCCTTTACCGACAGGACGATCACCGTCTCGGGCGGCGTCGAGGATCCGGAAGGC
Source organism: Candidatus Devosia phytovorans (assembly GCA_029202405.1). Lineage (NCBI taxonomy): Bacteria > Pseudomonadati > Pseudomonadota > Alphaproteobacteria > Hyphomicrobiales > Devosiaceae > Devosia > Candidatus Devosia phytovorans. The sequence goes on from CP119312.1 coordinate 4,201,136, forward strand.
ATCATTGTCGCCTATACCTACAAGCTGCCTCGGATCGATCTGATCGGCGTCATGCCGAGCGGTGCCCCGACCTACATCAAGGGCAATTCGGCGGCCAATCCTGTGCGGCCGCCTTCGCCCGCGAACGTCTTGGCGCTGGCCGAGATCCGGAACACGTGGATGGGCGAGCCGACCATTGTCACCGACCGGGTCTATACCGGCGTCAAAATGCCGACCTGGTCGGACTTCTGGCGGGTCGCCAATCGGCAGGACGATCATGATCGTTTGATCCAGCAGAACCGCCTGCGGTCGGACATCGATCGGCGCGACCCGGCCGCCAAGCGCGGCATGTTCGTCGATCCTTTCGTCACCGACGAATTCCGTGATGCCGGTATCGAGCAGAACGGCGCAGTAGGTGATGGCATCCTGCAGCTGGCGATCGAGCCGACCTTTTACGATAGCCTGCTGACCCAGCCGGTAACGCTGGATTGGGTCGAGGAAGTCATCGTCGAACAGGGGTTGATCACTGGCTGCGAGCTGATCAACCCCTATCAGAATTTCATCCCGCTTCCCGGCGCGATGATCCTGACGCCGGCAGTCGATTTCTGGACGGTGCCACAGACCGAATGGGCTTCCGAGGTCACTCGGGAATTCCAGCGTGGTGTGCAAAATTGGGGCGGCCCGCTGACCAATTCGACCGTGACGGTCGAGCAGGCTGGCCCGCGCCGCGAAGAGGCGTTGCCCTTCCTGCGCCAGCGGGACGTTGCATTTCTGATCCGGGGCTTCTTCCCTGGCGAAGAGCTGCGGACTTTGACCTTCGACGGTGTCGATGTCACGCCGGCCGGCCTGGTCGGCGATGCCAATGGTGAGATCGGAGGCGAGTTCACGATCCCCGCCAATATCACGGCCGGATCGAAACGCGTCTTTGCAGAAGGCTCGGTGACCAAAACCGCCGAGGCGATTTTCACCGGTCAGGGCACGCTGCAAGTCGACGTGATGCGCCGCGTCACGACGATCGAGACGTGGAGCCGCAGGCAGGAAAGCAACCGCGACGGCCCCGGCATGAATGGCTCGGATCCGCAAGCGCAGATCTTCGTGCCGCCAGAAACGCGCCAATTGCTCGGCGTGGATTTCCACCTGTGCGGGATCGGCAATCGTGCGAACCATATCCTGGTGCATCAGACGACCGTCGAGACCGGCTTCCCGACGACCGAGCTAGTCGCCGAGGGCCTGGTGCCCATGGCTGGGGCAGTCGAGGGCTGGAAGTCGGCGCGCTATGGCCTGCCGGTAACGACGCCAAACGACCGGGCACATGCCTTTGTCGTCAAGACAGATGACGGGGCGCATGCGATCTCAACCGCCGCCCTCGGTGCATTCGACGCCGAGACGCAACAGGCGGTCACCGCGCATCCCTACGCGATCGGCCCGCGCCTTTCGTCGGTCAATGCCTTGACCTGGACGGCGCACCAAAAGGAAGCCTTGAGCTTCCGCCTGGTGGCCGCCCGGTATCCCGTCACCACCAAGCGCGTGCCGCTCGGTACGTTCAATCTGGTCGAGACGAGCGATCTGCAGATCCGCGCTGTGTCGGATCTGCCAAGCCCGGCCTGCGGCGTGATGTTCGAGGTCAGACGAGCCAACGGCACGGTCTACAAGGCGCAGGCCTACCAGAACTTGACCTTTGGTGAGTACTTGACCGAAATTGTCGAGATCTCCGCTGTGCTGACTGGCACGGCAACGCTCTCGCCCATTCTCTACGCGCCGGTCGAGATCCTCGCCGGCCGTATCGAGCAAGACGCCTTCTACGTGACCCGTGCCTTCGCCATCACCGATGCGATCCGAATGCTCGCCAGCCTCAAGCTGGCTTTGCCGTCCGGCTCGGCGATGACGATGCGCGCCCAGGTCGACGATGGTGATTTCGAGCCAGTGCCGCTTGATGCAACCGAACTGTCGCCCGATCCGGCTTGGATCGAGCAACAGCACCGTCTCGACGGTCTGTCGGGCAACACCATGCGCATTGAAATCAAGCTGACGGGCGGCCCTGCTGCCCGGCCGCGTGCCGCTGACTTTGGACTTGGGGTGATCTGATGGCTCAAACCACACACCGGCAGTATCCGCTGCCGGATACCGAAGCCGACATTGACGAGGAATTCTATCGCCTCGCCAATGTCACCCTGCCAAAGATCGACCTCGACATGCACTCGCTGTTCGAGGCGATCGGCGGCAAGGCTGACAGCGATCACCGGCATGGCATTGCTGAGATCGAGGATCTGCAGCAGGCACTCGATAGCAAGATGGCAGCCGACAGGGTGTTTTCCTTGTCGGACATCGGCGAGTTCACCGGGTTTGAAGCCGCGCCTGACGGCTATATCCCGGTGAAGGTTGGCGATCGGATCGTGTTTCAGTCGGGGCTTTCGGCTCTGGGCGAGCATCATCATCCAGTTCGCGAAGTCGACGGGCTCGAAGATGCGCTCGACGACAAAGCCGACAAGAGCAATTTCTGGTCGGGAACGCAGGCTCAGTACGACGCGCTACCGGAAAAGGTGGCGGGCCGGTATTACTTCATCATCTAGGGGCTTTCGATGCCAATTCGAATTGGGACGGCGGTCGCCGGCCGCCTGATGATCGGCACGTCAACCGTGCACAAAGTCTTCCTCGGAACGGTGCAGATCTGGGCGAATGAAGTCGTCAACGTCCTCGGCAATCGCGCCAATGTTCTGCTGCGGTCGCTGTTCACGGCCGAGCAGTGGGGCGATCAAAATCTGAAAAAGCGGGTGGTGGTGCCTGTCGGCGGCGAGATCGGCGCCACCGTTCGCGACTTCGCCATTGCGATTGCAGAGATCGGCACCGCCCAGGCAGACTCGTGGGGCAGCGATCTCACCTTGGAAGTGCGCGGGACGGTCTCGGGTATGGGCGGCGCCCCAAACTCTGGCACTGGTGGCAATGTCATCTGGGGCAACTTGCTCGGTCGGCTTGGTCAAAAACTCAAAGTTATCCTAACCGGCCTTTTGCGGTCAGGCGGCGGGGGCGGCGGCCGAGCAGGAAATGGCGGTGCAGGCCAATACCCTTACACGCTTACTGAAAGCCGATCTTATCAGAACAATTACAACGGCTTTTTTGACGGAAGTTGGAGTAGTTCGAGAGAAAGCTGGTCCTCGCCATGGTCTGTCAGATGGGACGGCGCCACCGTTGCGACCAGCGGTAATAGCAACATCGGTTCTAGCCCCCCTTCGGTCGCGGTCGGAGCTTACACTTACATACGGGGTGGTCACGCGAACGGGAGTGGCGTCAGCAAACAGTATCATGTCTCCCGCACCTCGACCCAGCAGCAAGCTACCCAAGGTGGCATTGCTCCGGATCCCGGCAGAGGGCAAGGCTATGACGGCGATGCAACATTGGGCGGCGCTGCGGTCGGCGGCGACACGAACGCTGGCGTTTCTGGCAAGAGTGGTGATGGTGGAGGCTGGGGCCTGCCGGGTCAGGCCGGCGCCAACGGCACCAACGGCAATGTCAGTGCCGGCCTCGCCGGCGCGACGGCGGGGCTCGCAGGCTTCTACCTGCGCGACATCGCAAACATGGAATTCACAAACGACAACGGCACGGCCCTCGGCCGCGTAGCTTAAGGAAAGATCATGCCTGATCAGAACGAACCGACGCCAGAAGAGCTGGCGGCGGCGGATCTGCTTGCCCGCGTCAAGCAGCGCACGCGTGACGCCATCATTTCCCATATGAATGGCATCGGCGCCAACATCATCGCCCAATATCCGATGATCGAGGAAAAGAGCTGGCCGATCCAAAACCCGGAATCGGCGGCCGTCATCGCGCTCGGCCGCGATGCGGTGCTGGCGATGAGCGAGCCCCAGCTGCGCGGAGTCGCAAACTTCCTGGTCGATGTCTGTGTCGCTCATTACGGGCCGGCCGAAGCCGACGCCAATTTGGCCGCGCAGCTCTGGGCCAAGGCCTCGGCCGTGCGCGCCAACGCCGTGCCTTGGGCGTCAATGACCGCCTACGTCAACGGCCTGCGCGCCCGGATGGACGATCGCATTGCCGCCGCCACGACGCCGGCAGAAGTGCTCTCGATCGAGAGCGAAATCCACGCCGAGCTTGGCGCTTTCCGCAATGAGCATGGGGTGTAGCGATTGAGCAGCTTCACCGATCCACTTGTGATCACACCCGGGGAAAAGGGGCGCTACCGATTGGAGCGCCCCTTTTCTTTTGACATCGGGCTCAAGGGCTCTGGCCTGCTCGTCACGGTGCCTGCCGGCTATGTAACCGATCTCGCGTCGGTGCCGCGCTGGCTCTGGTGGTTCCTGCCGCCCTTCGAGCCGCAGTACGCGGCTGCAGCCGTCTTGCATGACTATCTGCTGACCTGGTCGGGCTTTGACCGGCTCACCGCTCACACAACCTTTCTCGACGCCTTGAAGATCCTCTGCGTCGAGCGCTGGAAGGCGACAGCCATGTTCCTGGCTGTCGTCATTTACGACAGCGCGCGGCGCTGATTTCTCAACCATCAATGTAGGAGATGCCCCGATGACCACTCCGGTTTTCGGCATGACTTTTTCGCGCCCCGAGAGTGAGCCGGTTCCGGTTCTGGGCGCCGACTTCTCGAAAATGCTGCTGCTCGAAACGTCCGCTGACGCCGATGCGGCCGCATTTCCGATCGGCACGCCCGTTCGCATTTCGACGAGCGATGGGGCCATGGTTGCCAAGCTCGGCACTGGTTTGCTCGCTGATGCCGTGCGCGGCATCAATTCGCAGCTGACCGGCCTCAATGCCGGCGCTGACGTGACGATCTATCGCGTGGCCGAGGGCGCCAATGCGGCTCAAACCGCTGCGAACATTGCTGCCGAGCTTTCGCCGACCAATATCGCTGCGATCCCCTCGGCAGTGAACGCCACGCCACGCCTGGTCTGGGCGGGTCGCACGGCGTACCGGGCAGATCTCGATACGGTAAATCCGGTGGTGGCCGCGCTGCCTACTGCATGCGAGCGCCTGCTGGCAATCAACGTGACTGACGTTGATGACACCGACACCGCAAAAGCGATCGATGCTCGCGAGACTATGAACAGCGAGCGTCTGATGCCGCTCGGCATTGCCGCCCGCGTTTATGAGGGTGCCAACCTGGTCACGCGGGCAATGGGGCCACGCATCCTTGGCCTGATCGCGCGTATCGACAATGCGCATGAGGGCAAGCCCTTCCAGCCCTTCGCTAACCGCCCGATCTATGGGCTAGCGGGGCTTTCGCGCAAGCTGCCCTTCTCCCTGCTCGACGGCTCCACGGCGGGCCAGCAGTTGCTGGAGTCGGAAGTGGCGATCGTCGTCGAAGGCGAAACCGGCGTCGACGGTGCCGTGGCTGATGGCGGCTATGTGTTTATCGGCACCGACAACACTACGACCGGCGAACTGTGGAAGCAGATCCACCAGGTGCGCGGCGCTGACTATATCACCGTCAAGATCATGCAGATCACGCGTGAATTCCTCGGCAAGCGCATCTCGCCCGATCTTACCGAGACGTGGATCAACTCGATCAAGTTCATGGTGCGCGAGCACGTCATTGCGGAAGATATTCTCGGCGGCAATGTGGAGTTCCTCGCGGCAAAGAACAGCCCTGAGCAGATCCGCAACGGTCATCTCAAGGTCAATCTCGGCATTGAGCCGGTGCCGGCCTTCAAGGTCGCGCATCACGAAGTGGCTCGCTACCGCCCGGCGCTTGATGACCTGGTGAACAAGATCATCGCCCGCACCACTGTTACGGCCGAGTAAGCGCCGCTCACATATCGACCCGGTCGGCGTGGTGCCGGCCGGGCGCTTGCTCAATATCATGAGGATCAAATGCAGCCGCTCTATCAGCTGACTGCCGTCGACGTGCGCCGGGCTCTCGAAACCGGCACTTCGCGCGCGACCAATATCACCAAGCTTGCCATGCCCGGTCTTAAGTTCGCCGGAGCCGAGCACAATCCCGGCGGCGGCGTTCTGGCCGTCAACTTCGCCCAGCCGCGGCTTGAGGCGCTTGAGCCGAAGTTCGAGACTAAGGGCCTCGATCTCGACGTGTTCCGTGGGCTTGGCACTTCGGGCAAGTGGATCTTCGCCGGCGCCTATCGCGAAAAGAGGCCTGGCGGCGGCAAGACGGTTGGCGCGCGCGCGGTAATCGAAGGCGCGATCACCAGCTGGGAGCCGGACGAAAGCGACCCGGCGGAACTGCAGGGCTGCAATCACCTGTTCACCGAAGTTACGCACTACGAGCTGGTGCTGGACGGCCGTGAGCTGTTCTACATCGACTTCCACGAAAACGTGCTGCGCGTCGACGGCGTCGACCTGTTCGAAGCCGATCGCCGGGCGTTGGGGATCTAAGTCATGGACACTGTTACCACCTCGACGGCCGAAGCGCCGAAGGATCCGATGATCGTTGTTCTGGCGCATCCGATCACCGTCAATGGCCTTACCTATACCCAGCTCAATCTGCGCCGCATGAAGGGCCGTGACGCCCTGCTGGGGGAAGGCGAGCAGAGCGAAGTGATGGCGGGCTACAAGCTGTTCGCTGCGCTCGCCCAAGTTGATGTTGATGTCGTGCTCGATCTCGACATGGAAGATCTCACCGAACTTGGCGTGGCGATCGCTCCGCTGATGGGAAAGCGGGGAGCGGCGATGCTGGCGAAGCTGACGGCGCCGCCGTCCAATGGCGAGACATCATCGTCGCCGTAGCACGGCATTCCAACACCTCGATCGACCTGGTCGAGGAATGGGAGATCGACAAGCTGGTGAGCTATTCGAAGACGCTGTCGCGGCAGCTCGCCAAAGAGCGACCGAAGCGGAAATGAGAAAGGGGGTGTCGGTTTGACCGACACCCCCTCAATGCGGCCTCGTCGGTGCCCGCAGAGCACAATAGCGCCAAGGCGATTCATCCCGCAGTTCCCTCCTTCAATCCAAGCCCTCCTGTTGGTTCATCGCCGATAGCGGGCAGTCTATGGAAAGCCTATCATGGCCGTCCTCATCTCGAAACTGATTGTCGCTCTGGTCGATCAGGCGACAGCACCTGCGCGCGTCCTGAGCGGTACGTTCAAGGATTTGCAGGCGTCGGCAAAGTCCAACGCCATGCAGATGGACCAGATGCGCGGCCGCATGGTCGATGCCGCCGGCGCCGCGTGGGCGCTGGGCAAAGCTCTCGCCAATCCGATCCAGAAAGCGATCGAGTTCGAAAGCGCCATGGCAGATGTGGCCAAGGTGTCTGGTTTCTCAGACGTCGGGCTTGACGACTTCGGCAACCAGCTGCGCGCGCTGTCGACCAGCGAGATCCCTATGGCAGTGACCGAGCTGGCGGCACTAGCAGAGAATGCTGCGGCATCTGGCATTCAGGATTCGGAGCTGCTCGACTTCACCCGCATGGCGGCAAAGGCGGCCTTGGCTTGGGGCGTGTCTGGCGGACAGGCCGGCGAGGATCTTGCGAAGATCCGCGAGGCGCTGCGCCTGACTACGGCCGAGACGATGACCTATGCCGACGCGATCAACTATCTGTCGGACAACACTGCCTCGACAGCTCCGGATCTCACGCAGTTTTCCCGAATGGTGGCGGCGCAAGGCGAGTTCTACGGCTTCACAAAAGAGCAAACTCTCGCATTCGGCTCGGCCATGATCAGCGCCGGCGCCGAAGTCGAGGTCGCGAGCACCTCGTTCCGCAACATGGGCAAGGCCCTGACGATCGGGGGTCGTGCGACCACAACGCAGCGTAACGCCTTCAAAAAGCTCGGCCTGGACGCCAACAAAGTCGCCAAGGCTATGCAGGAAGATGCGGTCGGCACGACCATGGAGGTCATCAAGCGCCTCGGGCAGCTTCCGGCAGAAATGCAGGCATCGACCATGGGTGCCCTCTTTGGCGATGAAGCCCGTGCCCTCGCGCCACTACTCGGCAATGTCGAGTTGCTGGAAAGAACGCTTGGCTTGGTCAATGACGAAACGGCCTATGCCGGCAGCGTCTCGGAGGAATTCGCCCGTCGCGCGCAAACCACCGAGTTCGCCATGCAACGTCTGAAAAATCAGGTGGATGGGGTGGCGATCGCGATCGGCAATGCGTTGCTGCCCGCCATCAATGGTGTCGCTGCCGCGATCGGCCCGATGATCATTGGGCTGGCTGACTTTGTGGCGGCCAATCCGGAAATTGTGCAAGCCGTTGTGGCACTGATCGGCGGCATCGTCGGACTGCGCGTTGCCACCCTTGCTACCCGCTGGGCATGGCTTTTCATGCGCGGCACCATTCTGGACACGGCCGTGATCATGGGCCGAGGCGCGGCTGGCATTCTCGGGCTGATCAATCCGCTCAACTTGGTCAAGAATGCCGTCAACGCCCTGCGCTTCGCCTTCATGGTGTCGGGCATCGGCCTCATCCTCGTGGCGATCGCAGCGGCCGGCACATGGATCTACAACAATTGGAGTGGCTTGACGGCATTCTTCGAAGGCTTTGGCAATGCCTTTATGAAGGCGATCGAGCCGCTGGTGCCTGTCCTGCAGCCGGTGATCGATGCCGGTAAGGCCATGCTCGATTGGGTCACTGGCCTGCTCGGGCCGGTCGATGCTAGCGCGGAAGATTGGACGGCATGGGGTGAGGCAGTTGGCACGGCCGTAGGCGAGAGCGTTCTAGCCGTGGTCAATAAGGGCAAGGAGATCATCGCCTGGTTTGGTGCGCTGCCGGGCGAGATTGGCAAGGCATTGACGGGCATGGCGGCGGTCGGCGGCCAGATCATCCAAGGCATTTGGGACGGAGCGGTCCTGAAGTTCCAGGAGATGCTTACCTGGTTCTCGTCATGGCCGGGAGAGATCCTGAAATCGATCGGTCAGATCGACATCACCAAAGCCTTTGTCGGCGGACCAATTACCGAGCCGACAATGGGTCACGGCGGTCAGATGCTCTATCCGGTTGGACAGGTGCCGGGTGTCGACGGTGCTCGCGCAGCCGGCGGCTCCATCGTCGGTGGCAAGACCTATCTTGTCGGTGAGTATGGTCCCGAGCTGATTACGCCCGGCCGCAGCGGCTATGTCCACGACGCTGGTAGCACGGCCGGCATGCTCGGTGCCGGCGGCGCTGGCGGACTGTCTCTGAGCTTCGGTGACATCATCGTTCCCGGCGGCTCGGATCCCAAGGCTACTGCAGAAGCTGTTCTGCAGATGATCAAGCAACAGGTCGCCGATGCCTTGAGCGGCATCTACGCAGACACCGAATTCGCGGGGTAAATCATGCTCTACCAGGTCGGACCTTTGCCGATCGACACCACGCCATTCTCGGCCACAACGTTCGGCCGCACTGTTGGCGTGGATCTCGCGACGAAAGCGATCATGGGGCGACGGCAACCCCATGAGATGATGGGTGAGGCTGAGGAAAATATCAGCCTCACCGGCCAGCTGCTGCCAACCAAGCTCGGCGGACTGACAGAGCTTGCGCTGGCCGAGAGCCTCGCGACATCAGGAACAATCGTGCCAGTTATGCGCGGCGATGGCCGGATGCTTGGCTGGTACGTGATCCAAAAGGTCAGCGAGCAGCATGTTGACCTGACGCGCTATGGCGTCGGGTTTGTCATCCGCTACACGCTGGACCTTGTGCGCGAAGATATCGACGCCGCTGCCGGCGGTGCGCAGTTCGGCGGCCTGGTCGGCATGCTCGTAAACCTGTTCGAGGAACTCTGATGATCACTGTCACCGTCAAGCGCGGCCGCACGTCGATCGACCTGCTGCTTTGGCAACAGCATGGCATTGCTGGTTCCGCGCTACTTGAGCGAACGCTGGCAGAAAATCCCGGCCTTGCCGGATTGGGGCCAGAGCTGCCGATCGGCACGGTCGTAAAGCTGCTTGAGGCGCCGCCACCCCGCCGGGGCCAAACCCTTAAAGTAATCGACCTGTTCGGGGAAAGCTGATGGCTTGGTCTGTAGATTGGCGCGTCATCCTCGGCGGACAGGATCTGACGGCCGCCTGGCAGAAAGTGCTGATCGATATTTCGATCAACGATAAAGCCGGTGAAGCGTCCGACACCTGCGACCTGACCATTGACGACAGCCTTGGTCAGGCTCGCCTGCCATCAGAGCGGATGCCGTTGCTCGTGATGTTGCAGGGTGCCAAAGCGTTCTCGGGCTTCGTCGAAAAGCCGCTCTCAACTGGATCTCGGAGCGCCGGCCGCCTGCTCAAAATCAAGGCCAAGGGCTTTGATAGCGGCGGCAAGGCGAAAGAGCCGCAGAGCTTCCACGTGGATGATGCGGATCTCGGCACATATCTGGAACGCCTTGCTGGCAATGCTGGCTTGTCGATCACCGTCGACCCCGCCTTTGCCAGTTTGGGCAAGGGCTATTGGGCTGCAGACGGCGAGAGCCTAATTGCTGCAGGCGAGCGAATAGCACGCAAGCTCGGCGGCACCTTCAAGATCCGCGGCGATAAGGCGATCATCGCAAAGCGGGGTACGGGCCAGGCTCCCAATGGCTCAGCTATGCCGCAAGTCACGGCCGAGTGGGGCAAAAACCTTGAAAGCTGGTCGATAACGCCGCGAGATCCTCGGGCGCAATTCACCGCTGGTCAGGCGCGCTGGTTTGATCGAGCCAGCGCCGCCTACAAGACTACCGATCTCGACTTCGAAAACGCAGAGGTCGAGGCCCTCAATGTTATCCGCTCGATTTCAGTCGATGAGGGAGAGGCCCGGGCCATGCTCGATGCCCGCAAGCGCGACGGAGAGCGCGACGCGGGCAGCGGCACCGTGGATCTAGATCTGACGGTCGGTGCGGTCGTCGAGGGGATTTGCTTGGTGAAGGGCACGCGGCCCGGAGTTGACGGTCGCTATGTGATCGAGGGCGTCAAGCATGGCGCTAGCCGCGGCGGCGGATCAAAGACCACGCTGGATCTCAAACAACCAGGTGGCGGGGCTGGAAAGGACGGCCGAAAGGCGGGCGACGCGACAGGAACCGAGTTATCATTAGGGAAGCATGCTACGTTGGGATGAGGGCCTCGTGGTTCAAATGTCGCCGAGAATCCCGATAACCTTAAGACGGGCGATTAGGTTCACCTCATCGTCTGACGTTGGCGGCTTTAGACAGCTCACCCACGTCACGATGGAAAACGGCGAGCGCCCTCTCTTGCCCGTGGCGCTGAAATCCAGGCGTTTATCTTCGAAGTTGTAACGCCACCAAACGACTTTGAAATCCATGCATCCACCTGCCGACGCAATTCAGTTGTCTATCTTTCGCAGATGCTCCGAACTTTGTGAGTTTCCTCTAAAGGAGCCATAAATTGCGCAAGTAAGCGCCATGTATAACGCCCTGGCACCGCGGGGAGCGAGTGCCAGGGCGTTATGCGTATGGTTTGGAGAACGCACACGCTGACGCTCAATGAGGATGAGCAATTAAGGTTGCTGCGGAAGTGTCCCTATATATCGGATTGCCAGCCAGACGATAAGAATACCAAGAGACAGCAGAACCATTTGACCTGCCCAAATCGCAAATTTAGACGGCCGGTTATTCTTGGCTGTGTTTTTCATCTCCGAGTAACGAGCTGTCTTATTCCGGGTTGCACCTGCACACCGGCAATTAACCCACAACGCCGGGAATAAAATTTCTTTTGGCGTGAAAGGAGAATATCCATGAACGCTCCACCGGTGGGCGGGCGTCCTGTTGTCGACTTCTCTGTCGCCATGGAAGTCGCTGGCCACGAAGCTCTGATCCGCCAAACCTACAGAGACAGCGTCGGCGTCCTGACCTGGTGCGTAGGCATGACCAATGCCACTGGTCATACTGTTGAACGCTACATCGCAAAGCCCGCTAGCCTGCAGCACTGCATGAACATCTATGCGTGGGCGCTAGGCAACTACGCCGCCGGCGTCTATCGGGCATTCAAGGGTCACAACCTGACCAAGGCTCAGTTCGCGGCCGCTCTTTCCTTCCACTGGAATACTGGGGCGATCGAGAAAGCGTCCTGGGTCAAGCTCTGGAAGGCTGGCGACATCGAGGGCTCGCGGAAGGCGATCATGAATTGGGTGACGCCCAAGGAGATCATCGGCCGGCGCGAGAAAGAGCGCGATCTTTTCTTTGCTGGCAAATGGTCGAACGATGGTCGAATGACCGAATACACCCGGCTCACAGCCAAGATGACGCCAGTCTGGTCCAGCGCCAAGAAGATCGACGTCTCCGCCGAGCTGCGCGCCGCATTCGGTCAGCCCGTGCCGGTCGAGATCGATATTCCCATGCAGTCTGACGCTCCGGTCCAAGTCCCGACGCTCAGCCCTGTTAAAATCGGTTCCGACGAAATCCGCCGGCGTCTCAAATCTATCCGCGCCGAACTCGACGCGCTCGAAGCCGCGCTCTAAGCGCAAAACCACCTCACATCATTGGAAAACACCATGCGAACGATCATTCGGGCGGCGATTGCTGCTGCCTTCTTTATCGCCCTCTGGCCCGTCGCGGCCTTCGCCCAGGCCGCTTATGCCGATCCGGTCATCCTCACCGAGCAGACCTTCACCCAGCAGCTGATTACGGCTGTTCTCCCGGCGTTGGGGCTCGTTATCACCGCCGTGCTCACCTGGGCGGCCAATCAACTGCGTAAGCGCACTGGCATTGACATTGAGGCCCGGCATCGCGAGGCCCTCCAGTCGGCGCTGATGAATGGCATCCTGTTCGCCCTACAGCGTGCAGGGTGGACTGCTGGCCAGCCAACTGACCCGCTGCTGAATGCCGCCCGGGGCTATGTCGAGCACTCGGTTCCTGATGCCTTGGCAAAGTTTGGGATCGACACCGCGACGGCCACCGGCCGCGCCATGCTCGATCGGCTGCTCACGCCGCATCTGCCCTTGCCCGCGGGCACTGTCATGCCGAACGGCGACAAGCTTGTCGGTCGCGCCAGCTGACCTTCCTTCCAATAGAGGCTTCGACCAGTGACCCAAGAAACCATGTCGGATTCCGAGCGCCAGATAATGGCTCGCTTGGCCGAGGCCCTAAACCAGGAGAAGCCCAATGAAGTCGTTGTCTTCACCCGTGATGAAGCGGAGGTGTTGAAGGAATGGGCAAAGTTCATGATGGCGTGGAAGACCCTGGGCCGATGGGGAGCCAGCCTGCGCCAGGTTATCCTGTTCTTTGGTGGGGCGTTGGCTTTCTTGGCCGCGCTCCGGCTTGGGCTTCTGGACTGGCTGGGCATCCACGGAGTGCCAAAATGAGGCGCACCATCATTTCTGCCGTCATCGGCGCTGGCCTGGCTTTCGGCACGATCACCGGGCTCGACGCCTACGCCAACCTGCAGGCGGCTGCGGCCTTTGGCGAGCTACAAAAGGATGCACCCAGTGATTGGCTCCAATTGGATGATCTCCAGGCCCGCGGCGCCGTGTTCCCCGAGCAGCCGACCATCCGCTTTGTCGCCACGCCATCGCGCGATCTCTTGATCCGCATGGCAATCTCTCCGCGCAATGCTGACACAGGCAATGTGCTTTGCAGCGGGGGCGGGCGGACAGTGCTCTACGAGCGCGGCGTCCCCATCACTTTTGATGAGACAGTGTCGCAATTGACCGGGCTCGATTCCTGCGACTGGCCCCTCGGTCGATATCGTGTCCGCATGACGTTTCTGATGACCGAACCCAAGACCCAGATCGCCAAATCCCTCTTGATCGAGACTGAAGATTTGGAGGTCGTCGCGCCACCGTGACCCTGCGGGCAAAAAGAATGGGAGCTACATTTCTGCAACTCCCAGTGGCAACTGCGCTGTCGAACCACAGCTGCTTTGTGTCCGTCGCGTCAACGGACCGGGAGAGAATGTCCGAGGGTGGCGATTGTTCCCATCCAACTTGAGGATCTACCGGATGCTTCCACTGTCCTGTGCATTATAGCGAGTTGACGAAGTTCATTATTTTCCCCGTTGTGGACGATCTGCCAGAACTGGAGTGGTCTTACCCTTGGCGACGGTTTCCAATGCCTCCCGATCAGACGCGAGCCTGTCTGCTCCATGCAGCTCCAATATTCGCCTAGCAACCTCAACAGGGATGCCATGACGTCGTGAGAAGGTGAAAAGTTCGTACGGTTGACCCGTCTGTTTATCTGTCGAGTTTTTCATGCCCTAGATTACGAGGCGGCCGGAGAGAAGTTTCGCTTACCTGCCATGCTGTTTTGCATGGAACTTCAACACGCTTAGCATCGACACCTTTTGAAGGATCGAAGCCTTTATCCGTGCGTTCTAGGTTCCATTCGAAATCGCTTTGGAGCTGGGAATGTCCGACGACTACACGCCATACGCCCTCGTTGCCGACGACGATGCGCTCATCCGCATGGACGCGGCCGATATCCTAGCAGATGCAGGATTTCGAGTGCACGAGGCAGGCAATGTCGAGGAAGCCAAGGCCATTCTTGAGCGATCTCACGAATCTATCCAACTGCTGTTCACTGACGTCCAAATGCCTCCCGGGGAACTTGACGGCTTCGATCTGGCGCGGAAGTGCCACGAGAGCTGGCCACATATCTCCATCCTCGTCGCCTCCGGCCAGATCAGGCCCGATGATGGTGACCTTCCTCCTGGCGCTGTTTTCGTCAGCAAGCCATTCTCATCTCAGGTTGTCATTGATCGACTGACGGAAATCCTGCCTGATCATGTAAAGCCGGAGCCGCTGAAGCGTGCCGTCCGCAGCTAAGTTGGTTTTGCATACCCCGGATGGCCGCTACATCGTCGTAGACGGCCAACTTTGGCGCGCAAGCAATCCGAGCCTACCCGAGAGCGAACGAAAGCGTTTGGTCGATGAGTTAATGGACGCGCGTCGGCGTATGCAGTCTGAAACCGGCGATAAGCGCTCAGCCATTCGCAAGGAGGTTGACGCAGCCAAGCGTGCCCTGGGCGAGCGTGGCCCGGTGTGGTGGGACGACGGCGCTCCGGATCACAACCGGCGTCAGGTGCAGAACACCCCATACGCCGACTGGTACCTATCCGTTACACGGGCTGAGGATCATTTGCCTGCATGAACGCAATCTGGGTAGACAGTTTGAACCGGATTCCTTCCGGCAGGTAGTCGACCTTTGCGTGGCCAGACACCGATGCCGACAACGCTCGCTCGATCATTCGAGAACCGAAGCCGGTGCGCGTGGGCGCCGTCACGGAAGGTCCGCCGGTTTCAAGCCAAATTAGCTCGAACCGATCGCCATCGATCGACCACTCGATCCGGACGCGACCAGTCTCGCCGGATAGCGCGCCATACTTGACGGCATTGGTCGCCAGTTCATGAAGCGCCATCGTCAACGCGCTGCTGGCGCGATGAGAGATTTCGAGGTCCGGTCCGAAATGATGGATACGGCGATCGCTGTTGAAAGGCGAGACCGCGCGCTCGACCGTTTGTCGAAGGCCGGCGACGTCCCAATCCTTACCGGTGAGCACGTCGTGGGCGCCACCGAGTGCTTCAATACGCTGAGCGACTATGTCCTGCATGCCAGACGCCGGCGTTTCAGTTCGGAGAGACTGGCGTACAATCGACTGCACAGTTGCAAGGATATTCTTGATGCGATGGCTCATCTCGCGGTTCATCAGCTCGCGGTAGGCTTCCGCCTCGCGACGCTCGGTGATGTCGATGGACACGCCGCTCATCAGGAGCGGACGGCGGTCGTCGTCGAACCGGGTTTCGGCACGAACTTCGATCCAGTGGATGGACCCGTCAGGCCAGACAGCGCGGTACTCGACATGAAGGTCACCATTACCCGCTGCAGCGTCCGCAACCTTCTCGGCCCAGTAACTGTGATCATCTGGGTGGATCGAGTTTTCGAGATCCTCGTAGGAGAATGTATCGGCAGGCATCCGCCCGAAGTTGGCTTTACAGATTGCTGAAGCGACCAGGCGGCGGGAAGGAACATCGAGCGTCCACGTGCCCAGGCCGCCGGCTTTAAGCGTGAAGTTGAGACGCTGCTCGCTGGCGGTGAGGTCGGCGATCCGCTGTTGCATGCCTTCTTCTAATGCGTCGCGATCGGGCGCGTAGCCCGCAGTACGTTCGCGGGTGACATCGAGCTGGGAGGCGAAGAAATAGGTCAGATCGCCTTCGTCGAACACCGGTGAAACCAGCAAGCGGTTCCAGAAAAGCGTGCCGTCCTTGCGGTAATTAAGCAGATCAATTTCGATCGGGACCAGATCCTTAATAGCCTGACGGATGCGGTCCACGTCTTCGATGTTGGTGCCCGGGCCCTGCAAGAAGCGACAATTGCGACCGAGCGTCTCGTCTCGGGTATATCCCGTCAGCCGCAAGAATGCGTCGTTGACGAACACGATGGGGTTGTCCGACTGCCTCGGATCTGTGATCAGCATGGGCATGCGGGTGGCCCGCATCGCGGCTGCGAAAGGATCGGAACCAGGCTTGCCGCGATGGATCTCGCGGTCGATACGGCGTTCTTCGGACGAGTTGCTCATAGCGCCTTATAGTAGGTCTCTTCGACGAGCGAACTAGCCAAAGTTGGTGTATGTTCACATTTTGTTCAGAAGAGTTACCTAGGCCGATAAAGCTTCGGTCAAAAGCGTTTTGGCGAATGGTTTCGCCAGGAAGCGCGTGTCGACAGGCAACTGGCCAGGGGATGGCTTCCGGCCTGCGGAGACGACGATAATCTTGAGGTGTGGCCAAACGTGCTTGGCATGGTTGGCAAGGACGATGCCACTGCGCGTGCCTGGCATGTTGATGTCAGTGATCAAACCAGAGAAAGCGTCGCCGGAAAGGTTTAATATCGACAGCGCCTCCCCGACATTGGCAGCTTCCCAGCTCTCGTAGCCATGTTCCTTCAGGATATCGGCCAGATCCATGCGGATAATCGGCTCGTCGTCGACGATAAGGAAACCACGGCTAGGAGTGTGATTGGTCATGCGCAGAGAATGCTCGCTCCCTCGTCAGGTTCCACTGCCTAGCGAGCGATGATCGAATTTACGCAGGCTAAGAGGTTGGTGGCGCGGACGATAGGCGAGTGCCAAAGGGCGCGTCTCCGCGCTCAACAAATGGCGCTAATCGCCTAGATTGTCCCGGCCAAGTCGGCGCTCGGCCGGGACCGCAGTCTTCCCCAAGACTGCGATATCGACACTCATTCGCCCAAAGCAGCTTGTACTAGGACAGTGTCCGTGTGCTGAACGAAACGAGCGAGTTTTCCATCCTCGACAGTCCATACGTGCACAAATGGCGCTTTGAAACTCCGGCCTGTCGCCTTGTAACGACCTTGATAGACACCTATCGCCACGACGGTGTTTCCTTCCGCGACCAGATTTTCGGGAACAGCGGTGTATCCATCCCACTCGGTGGCCAGCCTTCCGAAAACTCCGGCGACGACGGCGTCATGCCCTTCGTATGTTCCGGCGTAAGGATAGCCCTCCGCCTCTGTCCACTGGACGCCGGGCGACATCGTCCCAAGAACTGCTCCGAGGTCGCCAGCGGCGAAGCCCTCGTACAGCCTCTTAACCAACGCCTTGTTGTCTTCGATCTCACTCAACTCAAATCCTCCCGAATAGTGCAGCCGATCGCGATAAATCGGCTGGCCCATGCCTAAACGAAAAGATTCCGGATTTTTTGACAGGGTTTGCTATCTTGTCGCTAGTCATTGGGGAACGGCATGGATCCTAGAATCGCGAAAGCTCAGCTCCTGGTTGAGCAGCAGCACATGGACGAATTGAGCTCGAGAGGGTTGGCTGCCGAAGTCGGGATGTCAGAGTTCCACTTCAACAGGCTTTTTAAGTCAGAAACCGGCACCACGGCCGCCGCCTATATCCGCACCCATCGGCTACGCCTGGCGGCGGTACGTTTGGAATGGATGACCGAAAGTCTTGACGACATCGCGATGCAAGCTGGCTACGGTAGCCTATCTGCCTTCTCCCGAGCCTTCAAAGCCCATTACGGCACTTCGCCTTTGGCTTATCGGAGGGGGGACGACTTGGACCGCCGCCGGTATGCAAAGGGTTGGAAAGTGTCTGACGACGACGGCCGGGCTGTACGGATTGTCGAGATGAAAAGTCGGCCCTTCGTCAGGCGACGTTATCTCGGGCCCTACTCGATGTTCTCTTCGCACTGGGAAAACTTCGTGGATTTGGCGGGCTCAAGATTCGTCAGTCCTGCGACTTCGTGGGTCGGGTTCATCTACGACAGTCCGTCTAACGCCGAGGCCGATCAGATAAGATATGATTGCGGCATACTGTTCCCCCCATCCACTCCGACATTGATCCTAAACTCGGAGGAGGTGGAGGCCGGCCTAATGGTCGGATATACCCGCGCTGGGACCTATGCAGTGATGGAGCACACAGGAAGCTACGCTCGGATCGGAGAAACCTATTCGCAGTTAATGGATCACTGGATCGGATCTCAGGATAGATACACCTTTACCGACGACCCCGCGTTGGAAGTCTACAACAACCCACTTGCGCATATCGACGACCCGCATTCGCTGCGGATAGAAATCCATGCCCCGGTTTCGACTGCTTTATTTCACAGTCAATCTTCATGAAGCTGCAGGTCACGGCAAAAATCCTGTGATTTAATCAGCTGTTTGGGGGCTCTCGGACGACTGCAGCAACGGCTTCTAGCCTACCTCTGTTTCGCTGGAGGTTAGGGTTGGCGGCCGAAAACCTTCGCGTAACAAATCCTAGAATTCACACAATCTGCGGCTGGTGCCTCAAGGCTGCTGAAGGTCTCAATAGGGGCCGGGAGCGGACTGGCAGCTTTTGGCCGTTGGTGGGCAGAAGCTGACATCGGATTTGTCTGGGGGTGTAAGTTTCGCCCATACGGAGTTGCTGTTGTTCCAGCCGCGGAGGAATCAAAGAGCGCTTTTGATGAAAACAACAAAGTTGTGCTCTAACAACCAATGTTTTGCATTGAGTCTCAATCTGAATTGATTGAGCGAAAAGTTACCAACAGTCGGTCCGACGTCGAATCGTTCGCTTTTTCGGGGGGATGGTGGCTTCAGGGACGCCTATTTGCCGGCTTTGGGGGGCGGTCCGCCCAGGTCAACCGGCCGGCGAAGCCCTCCATGTTTCTGGATCCAGCCGTAGGGCTGCCTCTAACGGTGGCCTGACCGTGAATATCTTGGGCTTCTGGGCGAACAGATGAACCCGATAGAGGTGCCAGTGATCTGATCGTTCCTGCGCAACCGCAAGCTCATTCCGCGTCATAAAGAACGGCGTCTGCGCGGCGCCGTTGGTAGTCTTGACCTCGATCAGGCGCTCGCGGCCCTGGTGGTCAAAGGACCTGATGTCAAAGCCGGCGCCGTCACCGTCCTCCATTGCCACCCACCTTACTTTGCCGGCGAGATCCGCGCGATCTTGCGTAATGAGTCGCCGGCGCTCTATCTCGACGACGAACTCTTCACCGGCACGGCCGAGCTGTCGGTTTCGGAAATCTCGTTCGACCGGGTCGAACTTGCGTATCAGTCGCTCGAGACTAGCGCGCCTAGGTCGGCCTGTGCCGGTCGGCATTGTGGTGAAAATGTCGTCGGGTATGGCGGCGAAGGGCGGTGAGGCGACCGGCTGGTTTTCCACGAACTCGCGATGACCGGTCAGATAGCGGTCCACGGCCTGGAAGAGAGCATCTTGATAGTTGGGCGCCGGTTTGTAGCCCCATATCCACGGCAGACCCAATTCCTGCAGGACGGCAGAAATGTTGCGGTGCTTGAACTCAACCGACGCGGCAGATCGCCCCGTCATCTGCATCAGGGCTACGCGATGATGTGACTTAACATAGGGCCGCTGGGCCAACTCGTCGCCCAGCATGGCGAAATAGTCGGCGATGATGGCGTCGAGCTCGATCGCGCTCCAATCTTCACCCTGTCTGGTTTGCTCGGCCATGGTACCCCCATGGCCAGGATGCCTGAGTTCGCACCTGGCTGGAAGCCATTGCTTGGACAGCGAAATCTGTTGGGGATTTGGGTCTGCAGTCGATAAAAGTTAGGCGGCTATAAACGGCCGTCCTTGATGTGGCTGCCTCCCATCCTGGAGGCCCTGAATGCCAAGACAACGCTCCCTTACGCCCCGCATGATTTCCGATTTCTGCCGCGTGCGCCTAACCGGCCCAATGCAAACAGATGGGGTTGAAAGGATCTCTGCATACCTTACCGGTCTTCTCGAGTTGATGGCATTTCCGCCATATCGCGGGAAGTGGATCGACTGGGCACAGGTAGCGGCATCCACCGGTCTGGAAGCGGCGACGCTGGTGGAAAACCGCCAGCAACTCCAACCCGTCTTCGATGCGCTATCGCGTGCCGTGGCCATGCAAGAGGGCGATGATCCAGTTCGTCCCCCGAAGATTTCAAAGCCGGCGACGGTTACGAAGCCTGCGGCTTTGCCGGCTGCTACTGCAGGGCGTGCGCGACGAGGACCGAGACCGAAAGCCATCGTAGAATTCCCCGAGCCCATCACCATTGACTGGGTCGACGCCGATGACTTCGGCACCGCCCTGGTCATGCACATGAGACGACACGGCGATAGTGTTCGGCATCTCTATCTGGCACTGGCATCTCGGGGGGAGGCGCAGGATCAACGGACGCTGATGAAGTGGTGCACCGGCCAACTATTGCCGCGCACGGTCCGCAGCCTGGTCGTCCTCAACAACATAGAGCGCCGATATCGGCTGCCGATGGGGTATTTCCGCGCAAAACTGCCGCATCAGGCAAGGGCAATAAGGGGCGTCACATTCTCCGGCTTGCCAGCGGCAGAGCGCCGGCGAATGGCTTGGCATCTGCCCGAAGATTTCCCTACACGTCCAAAGGCCGAACAGGAGGAAATCATCGAGTGGGTCCGAACGGTCGTTATCTCCGGGTCGACTGACTACCGGCGGTTCCAGGCCGCGGCCATGAAGCAGCGTTATGCCGTCCGCTTTACCGCGTTCCAAGGATCCACCAGGCGGCCCGCATTGCCGCAGGTGGAGGATGAGGTCAGCGATCTGGATCTCGAACTGCAATCCGCAGTCACCGACGCCCCAGTCGCTCTAGACGTCGAGATGAACGACCTACTGCGGTTCAAGACTGCGACGCTGACGGCCTTCGGTTTCCAACGCAATGGCGTCTGGAATGATGAAACCGCATCGCAGAAGGTGGAGCATCTGGGCCTGATGTTCGGCGCGTTGGCGTCCGATCCCCGCAGCACAGTCAAAGGTGCAGGTGTGCCGCCCGATAGCTTGTGCTTCGCTATGCTGATCTTCCCGGCGGTTTGGGACTGGTACCTCCAATGGCGTGAACGCCGCCGCGGCTTCTATACAAAGTGGGAGGTGGACATGCTGAGCGTGGTCTTGAGCATGGCCCGTGCGGAAACCGGATGGATCCGCCAGAACCCCAGCCTGGCCGACCGTTTGAGAACTATCCCAGGCATGATCAGTCAGGCCGAGATCGATCGTGTACGGAAGGACTGGGATGGTTCCTGCGACGCCTTCTACAAGCATGCTAGGCATCGCATCCGCGAGATTCAACGTGTTGCTCGCATCCACCGCGATCCCTTCGAGCCTATCCTGCCGGTGCTTGAGGCGGATAGTCCGGTTGGCGAATACCGCAAAATCACCGAGGAGATCGTGCGCCTCATTCCGGACGAAGCTCGATACCCACGAGCTGCAGCCGAGGCCGTGAGATCTTTTCTGCTGATCCGTCTGGGCATGCATACGGGTCTGCGCCAACGTAATCTGCGCGAGCTGTTGGTTTGTCCGCGTGGTCGGATGCCGACATCGGAAAGGCACCTCGAGGATAAGAAACGCGGCGAGTTGAGGTGGAGCGATCGTGACGGTGGATGGGAAGTTTTGATCCCTTCCGTGGCATTTAAAAACTCGACCTCGTCCTTCTTCGGGTCGAAACCGTTCCGGTTAGTGCTGCCGGATCTGGCTGGCCTATATGATGCGATCGACGCTTACATTGACCGCCACCGCGCACGGCTCATCGCCGATGCAAAAGATCCGGGCACCTTTTTCGTCAAATCGGTAAAGCGCACCAGCGCGGACGCGGCCTACAACCAGAACACCTTCTACGAAGCGTGGCGGCTAACCATTCAGAGGTATGGCATCTACAATCCGTACACTGGTCGCGGTGCCATCGAAGGGTTGCTGCCGCATGGCCCGCACAACGTTCGAGACGTGCTCGCCACGCATATTCTCAAGCAGACCGGATCCTATGAGCAGGCGAGCTACGCCATTCAGGACACGCCCGCCATGGTGCAACAGCACTACGGTCGGTTCCTCCCCCAGGACAAGGCTGCGATCGCGGCTAAAATTCTCAATCGGGTGTGGGAGGCCGCCTAACCTACACGCCCATACCAATCATAAGTGGTTCTGAGGCTGGCTCGCTCTCTGGCCAGCAATAGCCGGCGGCGAAGAGGGCGGTGAGTTCATGCTGCTGACCGTCCTCAAGCCTGGCGGCGTGGTAGCCGTTCAGCTCGAGGCGCTTTCTCCGTCGATCACGGAGAGGATGCTGGAGGACTATGCATATAACCAGGTGCCGCCCTTGCCCGGATAACTGTGCTGCGGCATGTTGATGTCAGAGCGCATTGGGGAGAGCGATGCGGGTCCCGGACCATCCACCAAAGCCCATCCAGCCGATTACCCGCCTATCCCAGTTTCACGATGCTGGCTTTGTGTTGATTAGCCACTGCTCTTCGGGCCGTGGCCATCAACATTTGATAGTCTATGAAACGGTGATGGCGCGCATGGGCGACGCCGAAGTCGACTACGCCCTCAAGGTCGCGATGACCTGTCCGGAATGCGGTGCCAGCGGTGGCGGCATGACCATGCTGATGCCTACCGCATGAGCTAAAAATGGCCGCGCCTTTTCAGGGCGCGGCCATTTTGCATCAAGCAGGTTCGGCTGCTTTCACTTGTGTCTTCTCGGCCAATGCCGGTTTATCCAGGTCGATAGCTACCCGGCCCAACGTTCCAGGGCGATAAGTGCCATCCAACTAACGCTTGCGCGCGGATGGAGCCACGTCCGACAGCAGCTGCGGGCCAGATCGGTCTTTTGTCACCATCGACATCGCCAATGAAGTAAACGACCATTTTTGGGCGCTGATGTTCACCAGAGGGACGGTGTGGTCCACAGTCTTTGCTGCAGCGTCCAACAGGCTCGTGTGCAGTTGCAACCCCTTGGCCATCGCACCTTCCGCAACCCAAAGGAGGGCATCATCGGACAGGCCAGTGATGTCCCCGCCGCCGCCGACTGAACCATGATCGCCCGGGAACCAGAGCTGCTGGTAGGGTAGCGCCTCTCCCTCAGGGCGACGGGCGTTCAGCTCGTCAAGATTGTCCCATGGAGCGGCCGGGAAGGTAGCTCGACGTTCGTCGATGGCGATAGCATGGCGTGCGGACGCCACGCTGCTTGAAAGGGCGAAGTCGTGGAAGGTGTACTTCCTGTTGAACAGTTTCGAGATCCAGAGAAACGACGGTACCCCCATCGCTCCCACTGTGTCCCACACGCCGAGATACGCAATCTTGAGCGGTACCACGACGGCCAGGTCGGTTTCGGGATGGTGCAGCTTTCGCCATTCTCGTTCCGCGCTGCCAGTCGTAACGCCTCGAGAGTTCTCCCAGCGGAAGGCACAGTTTTCGGGTGTGTCGGGATGCCCAGTGGTACCTCGGTTCTGATACCGCTTTATTGCCTCTGGAAGCATATGAATGCGGTCCCGGTCCAAGATACCGACCGAGCGGATCATCCCGGCCAAAGACCGCGCGGTATGGGCACCGCGAGAGAAGCCGAAAATGTAGATCTCGTCCCCAGGGCGGTAGTTGAACATGAGATTCTTGTAGGCTTCGACGACGTTTTGAAGCAGGCCCCAGCCGAACATCCCGCCGCCAAGACGGTCGATCTTCTTGGCAATGCTGCCGGTGCCGCGACCTGTGCCTACACCTTCCAGATAGAAGACGACCTGCGAAACGCCGTCGTCAGCTACCCCTGGAATCGCGCGGGCGAGTTTGAGGACATTGGTTGGATAGGCGGATTCGATGTGGTTCCAGGTCCCATCGCAGCAGAAAATAAGTCTTCTCATTTCGATCTCCTCACGACACCGGGCATTTGAGGTAGACATCGGCCGTGTCGCCGAAGAACATCGAGTTGACATGCTGGCCAGAGCTCTCGGCCATGCTGCGCGCAACGGACGGCAATTCTCGGACCGCCCTCTCGACATCATCGAGGGCAATGGGATTGTCACCTTCGGCCGGATCAATACGGATCAGATTGGGCTTACCGATCAGCAGTCCGGCCTGGCCGTTGGCGTTATGGCTCTGGGCCTTGACCGCAGCCCGGAACAATGCCGGCCCGCCAGCCCTGAGCGGATTGGTCCAGCCAAACACGCCCGATGTCTGAAGGTCTGCCGTCGAGAACAGGTCGTCACCAGTGCCGATGCTGAGAATGCGGATATTCTCGCTGGGCACGTCATAGCAGACCATGACATCGACCAGTGCCTGCATGACGGGGTTGTTGGCCCATAGGCCGCCATCGACCATCGTGTGCCCATCATTGGCGACACCGGAGTAGATCGTTGGCGCGGCTGCCGTGTGCAGTGCGACCCGAGCCGCCGTTACGTGCCGATCCTTCTTGTAGTCAGGGTGATGTGGCGTCTTGTAGATCCAAGGCTCGCCGTGTTGCCCTTCGAAGCTCGGGATGACCAGGCGAACCTCGGCGTCGTCGATATACATGTCGCCGAAAACTTCGAGTAGTTCGTCCATAAGGGCGTTCTGGTCGTGCTTTGCCTTGAACAGCCAGCGCAGCTTTTGGCGGATTGCAGCGAACCTTTTCGGCTTCGGAAAGATCGTGTGGCCGCGTTTGGTGTAGATGGTCATCGCTTCAGTCGCGGTCATGCCCTTCGCCAGCGCCAATGCGATGATGCCGCCGGTCGAGGTGCCGGCGATCATGTCGAAATGGTCGGCAACCGGTTTGCCGTTCAAAAAGCGGCGCTCAAGCTCGGCAAGATAGGCCGCAGGAAAAACGCCCCTGATGCCGCCGCCGTCGATGGAAAGAATGCGGAACAGCCGTTCCTCCGGCCATGGCTGCTTGACGCGGTTGTGCTGGATTGTGCCGTCTGAGCGACGGGGAGCGATATAGTTCATGATGTCACCTCGTCGATGTGCTGCTTGATAGTCGTCGGCACGGGGTCGCCTGGATGGCGACCGCCACCGAGCCATTTTCCGGTCAAAGACCAAGTCTCGTAAAAGTAGAGCCAGTCGCTGATCCAGCCGACAAAACGGTCCGAGATGGCCATGCCGTCGTTCCATTCGTTCTGCGCCGGGTCGAACAGGCACAAGAATGGACGATCGTTACGCCAATAAACGTGTGGCAATGGGCCATCTTGAAAGTCAGGCCTTTCGCGCAAGGAGGGGCGAAGGACGCGAACCCAGGGGAGGTTGTCCCCCTGGGTGAAGCTGATCTCGACGGAATAGGTGTCGTATTCGGCTTCCACGGCGCCGCGCCAGACCACGGTGTCTTCGGTCTGGGTGCGCACCTTGAACTGCGGCCAGGTGGCCTGCATTGAGGCGATCTGAGCAGGAATGGTCATGGCCTCGGTCACTTGCGCAGATCTCCGAAGAAGGTGTGAGCCACCGGCTTAGGAGCTGCGCTGGCGATCGATGGCACGGTGAGCGCGGCGGCGGCCGCCGAAGGCAGGACGACCTTCCCCGAAGGTGCGTAGGAGTGGCGACCCTCGCGAACGGCGGTCGCTTCCTTGGCGATACGGTCGACCGCATTGGAGACGACGCGGTCACCGAACATCTCACGCAGCCAGTCGCCAATTTCACCGGCTGACATCTGCATGGCTTCTTCCAAGCCCGCGACCAACTCGTCGAGATATCGAGCAAACTGGATCTGCTGCTTCTGGTTTTCAGGCCAGCGATCGGTGAAAACATCCTCAGCGTGAGACGGGTTCGAGACGTGAAGCAGCTCACCGCGGGCGCTCGCGGCGCGGATCTCGCGGGCAATATGGCGGCACAACTTGACCAGCATCTGGGACAGGGTGAGGCCAGGTTCGGCCACAAAGCCTGCCATGCACGACATCATCACCGACGGTGGAATGCGTGCGTCATAGTTCGCATAGCGGATGTTGCGATAGCGCTTGGCCAGCTGAAGGGCCAAGGTGGCGGTATTTTTCGCCACAAACTCCCGCTGATCAGGGACTTCATCGACCTCGGCATCTGCGCGATAGTTGGCAGCTTCGAACAAGCGCCAGCGGCGGTTAAACTCCGCGACAACCTGGACTTCAAACGGCGTGCGGTCCGTGTACCAACTCGCGAAGCCGTAGGCGTTCATCGGGACGAAGTCGTCATCGCCACGTGCGGCCGGCCCCTTTGAATGAGTGATGACGCTCTGGCGGTCAGGCGTGTTCACCTCACGAAAAGCAGGCGTGATGTCGAGGTGCATACCGTCCGCGTAATAGAGTGTGACGCAGCGCGTCTGGCGGACGACGGTCAGGCCCTGATATCCATCGAGGGCGTCAAACAGCTCGTCGAGAATCTCGTTCGGCTGCATTGAGCGGAAGCGACCGCCAAGCTGGGCGACAATGTCGATATCGAACTCGTCATCGGTTCCGCGGTTCGAAATCGTGGCGTCGATCGCCATCGATCCCTGCGGATAGAAGTGCTCGATCTGATCCTCAAAGGCCTTGGTGCCTTCGAGGAAGGTGCGGACAGCCTTGTAGCGGCTAGTCGCCTTGCGGTGCAGCGATGGCGGCAGCTGCACGTTGAATGCGATCTCGGCCAAGATGCGGTCGAGACGGGTGATAAACGGATTAGCAGTCGAGGTCAGGCTGGAAGTCATAACAATACCCTTTGCTGTCCGGCGGACGGTGGTTGTTCAAATCTGCGAATGTCATGTGGTCGGACATTTCGAGTCTCCTTGAGATGGCGGTCGTGCACTCGCCGCTGTTTTCTTGTTCGCGCGGAATCGATTTCCGCTGGGACCATAAGATTCCCGATTCCAGGTAATGTCAACTATACGCGCAAGATTGAACCGAACTGTGCATGACATGCACCGGTCTGTGCATGTCATTGACAACTTCCGCGAACACGGTTCTTTTCGCTTGCATGACGGAGATGGACCTATACATAGCGCTCGGGCGCAAGGTGGCCGCATCGCGCAAGCGACTAGGTCTGACGCAGGCCGATCTGGCTGCTCAGATCTCACTAACGCGTGCATCGGTCGCGAACATCGAGACTGGCCGGCAGCGCGTCATGCTCCATGACGTCTTCGCTCTCGTGGAGGCGCTGGGGGGCAAGTCGATCTTGGACTTCGTGCCTGAACGAGTGCCCAGGGCCATCGTAAAGGATGTTGCCTTCGCGGGCGACGGAGCAAGCAAAGAGGATGAACGAGCGATGCTTCAGATGATCGAGCTCGCGACCGCAGCTCCCCGGCGGCGGGCGAAATGAACGCGGACGACGCCAGGGAGGCAGCTCGGAAGCTCCTGAAGGACCAGAACGTGACGTCGGCGCCCGTGCCTGTGGAGCGCATCGCTCGACAGCTCGGCGTACGGGTGCAGTATGGACCGCTCGACAACGACCTCTCAGGGATGGCGCACATTCGCGATGGAGTCGTGATCGTCGGCGTGAATTCTCTTCATGCCCCTAACCGGCAACGGTTTACGCTTGCGCACGAGCTCGGACACGTGGTGCTACATCGCCCGATCCTCGAGGATAACGTGCATGTCGACCGAGTGCTGCTCCGGGACCGCGACTCTTCGTCCGGGCTTTACGAGCAGGAGATCCAGGCCAATGCCTTCGCCAGCGAGCTCCTGATGCCAACCGATCTTCTGAACACCGTCCTCGGCGGGCGGCAGGTCGTCCTCGACGACGACGAGGAGGTCGCCGCCCTCGCCAAGAAATTCCGCGTGAGCGAATCCGCCATGCGGTTCCGCTTTTTCAAGTGAGCCGCTCTTGTCCTTGGTACTCTACGATCTGGAGACGACCGGGCTCAGCAGTCACTTCGATCAGATTGTACAGTTCGGCGCAGTCAGGCTCGACGACGCCTTCGAGGTTGTCGAGCAATACGAGACGAGCTGCCGACTGCAGCCCCACATCGTCCCGGCTCCGTCCGCGCTGCACGTCACGGGCACGAGCTATTCGGACCTGATATCGCCAGCGCGTCGTTCGCATTTCTCGATGATCGTCGAGATCCACGAACTCTTCACCAGATGGAGCCCTGCGGCATTCATCGGCTACAACTCCATCAAGTTCGACGAGGAGTTCCTGCGGCACGCCTTCTATCAGTGCCTGCTCGAGCCGTACTTGACGAGTAGAGGGAATGCTCGGGGCGATGTTCTCAGGTTGGCTCGCGCGGTCTCCAAGCGCCGCCCGGACGTGCTGCCAACGGCGTTCGGACCGAACGGCGAGAGATCGATGAAGCTGCACGATGTGGCGACCGCATGCGGGTTCCGATCCGAAGGCGCGCATGAGGCGATGGCCGACGTGGAAGCGATGCGCTGGATCGTAAAGGTCGTGTCCGACGGCGCTCCAGATATCTGGTCGCGGTTCATGCAGTTCTCGACCAAGGCGGCAGCGCAGGACTTCATCCGAGAGGAAGATGCGTTCGTCTCGTTCGAAGCCGATCGCCCCGGCCAAGGGTTTCGCCTCCTGACCGCTTTCGGCCAGCACCCCGTCCAGGACGCCGTCCGCTACTGCCTCGACCTCTCGGTCTCAGTGGATGGCCTGCGCGCCGCCACGGACGAGGAACTGATCGAGATGTTCAAGCTGCGCGACGGACCGTTGCGCCGCGTTAAGGCCAATGGGTCGCCTCTTCTTTTCCCCCTCTACGAAGCCCTGGATACGACCTTCCCAGATCTTATCGAGGACGACGTGCTCCGACAGGCTCGTAGCATTCGGACGGA
The DNA here is from genome assembly GCA_029202405.1 of Candidatus Devosia phytovorans. NCBI lineage: Bacteria > Pseudomonadati > Pseudomonadota > Alphaproteobacteria > Hyphomicrobiales > Devosiaceae > Devosia > Candidatus Devosia phytovorans. Next base: position 4,229,879 of record CP119312.1, read on the forward strand.
TGAGGCTTTCACGGCGCGGTTGAACTCGGCGGCATCAGCCGCCGAGCGGGTCTTCGAGGAGTCCGACCACGTCGAGCAGCAGCTGTACGGCAGGTTCATCCCAGACTCCGAGAAGCCGATCATGCAGCAGTTCCATGTCGCGCCGTGGGAGGAAAGACTCAACATCCTGCGGAGATTCTCGGACGCGAGATTGCGGCGCCTGGGCCAGCGCGCGATCTACTTCGAGGCGCCGCACCTGATCCCCAACGAAGTGCGAGCGACGTTGGACGCGGCAGTTAGGCAGCGGTGGACCGGTGATACTTCCATGCCATGGATGACAGCGGCCAAAGCGATCGCCCAGATCCGGGCCATGCCCCCGGACCTGGATCGTTCCAGCCTTGCCGAATACGAGGCCTTCCTTCTTCAGGCCGTCTCGATTGCTTCGTAAGCGATCGGCCAGCCACGATCAGCGGGAAGTGAGAGTTCACACGGGATCTCAGTCACCTGCAAACACCCAAGTGGTCGAAGGCGATGGCAGCTTTCGGCAGACTTGTGGGGCCAAACGAACGTCCGAACTGGGGCGCACGGTCGTCAGGCTGCTCCCGAACCATCGCCGCCCTTCGCGGCAGCCATGCTAGACCCCGAAAACAGCTGTCTGCCAAACGAATTGCCTAGTGTCCACCGTAGCATGACCGCGACCCGTCGTCAGACCTGCTAGTACAGATCGCCGCTATCGCTATGTACGATCTTGTCTACAATGACCTGCATGATGATCGGATAGGGCACACTTTCCTCTTCGATTATCCGCCGACGCTTGTCGCCCAACGCGGACTCGGACTCCCAGCGTGACCGATCCCGCTCTCTGACTTCTGCTAAGATCGTGCTCTCCGCATCAAGAGCAGACGCGGAGGCTTCGCTCAGAAGATAGGCAGCCGCCCCACCGGTACTTGCGAGGGCGAATAAAAGGCGCTCAGGGAAACGATTTGAGAATGCCTTCGCCAAGGCCATACTCTGCTTGTCTCCTCCAATGCAGACCAGAGCGACGGGATCCTCCATCTCCAGAAGGTCAAACGCGGCCGTACCAGTGGATTGCCGTCGCGTGGCCGCCAGTCCAATGCGATCGAGGAACTCCTCGTCTTGCCTCTCCCTCTCCGACAGCTCGATCTGTCTATAGAGACGCACATTGGGCCGTCGTGACACCGCTTCGAGTCCACGCTCGGCAAAACTTGGCTCTTGATATTCGCCGGCCACCATGGCGACAAGATGCCCGACCGTCGGGCCGCCGTGCACCGCGACCTCGCCCCTTTCCGCCAGGACGGCACGGGCCAGACCGGCGACCGCCTGATCGATTCCCCATTGCCCAAGCCTGGATTTCTCGAAGCCAACTGTTTCGCTGGAAGGCGACGCCGTCACGCAGACGGTGCGACCCTTAAGCCGTGCTCCTTGAGACATCTTCACAGCAACCCTTGAAGCATGCGCCGCGTCGCCACCGCCATCGACCCCTCGTCTACGAGATCCATGTCGCACACGTCGGTCAGCCAGTCATGCTGCTGCTGACGTGACCGTTCCATTAACTGCGACAATCCGATGATGACGCTGCGGATGGGTGCGGCATTGGCAGTATGAGCACGGTGATAGTCCGACAATTCCGGGGGTCTAGGCGTCAGCCAAGTCGCGTAGGTCACCCCATGGGCGAGCAAGTGGTATGAACCATCGGCTCGCCTGACCGGAGCGGGACCGCCGGCCATGGCAACGGCTTGCTCGAAGGATTGCTCGAGTGCGACGCGACGACGGAGGATCGCTCTGTCGTGCTCCTGACGAATGAACTGCCGCACCGTCTGGAGAGGGACATCTTCAATGGTGAAATCCGTCCTGAGCTCTGAGCGGTGCAATAGTCGGCGCAGTCCTGGGTCGATGCCCGGGTCCTGCGGCGCTCCATTGAAATTCAGGGCGATGATGCCAATGCCGCAGGCCCTCGCCTGCGCAATCTCGAGTGCCACCCACGGCGACTGTGCGAGATTCGAGGATTCGAGGAGAAGAAGCAACGCCTTGTCACCGAGCTCCTGCAGAAGGCGAGCTTGGAAGTCCACGCCAGGCGCGATCCTGAAATGATCGAGAAAGACGTCGAACCCATCGTGAGACAAAGCGTCGAAGAGCTGTACCGCGGCGGCCGCCGTGTCGCTTTGCCGGTAGCTGATGAAAATCCGCGCCTGACTGGCCGTGATGGCTCCCGCCTGCAGCACGGCTGGGAGAGCTTCTTCCTCCTGCACACTCCAAAAGACGGCATTGATTTTATCGAGCGGCGACGGAAGGAGCCTCTTGGATGACGGCCGCGCCGTTTCTGGCAGCACCGGCAGGATGGAGAAAGTATTGTCATTCCCAATCCAGAACGCCAAGGGGTCGATGCTCGTCGGCGCAGGGGTGCAGTCATCGCCCACGAGCACCAGGAGCTTGTGGCAATCGTGCTCGAGTAAGGCATGACACACGTCGCACCACCCGCCGCAAGGCGCCACTACTTGGGTAGCATGGGCACCCGATCGCAGCTCCCGCAGCAAGGCGACAGAAAGCGCTTCCATTGAACGCGCGGCGGCTGCGGATCCTACGTGGCAGAACTCGATGAGCATGGAGGTTGGCATCGCAAGGCCGTTGAAGGTCTCGCATTGCTTCATGCCGCCAATCTCGGTGCGTACCACGAATTGTATGTCTTGATGCAAAGGCATGTGGCACCGCGGACGCTGTTATCCTCTAAAGCAGTAGCTGAAGCGCAAGGTGTTGTCCAAACCGCTCAAGCACATCGCAATGGCGATTTGACCCGCAGCGGTAAACCATGTTCTTTCTCTGACGACATTTCCAGCAGTCAAGGTGACATACCGTGGACCAGAACGGCACACTCGAAGCAAAGATTGCTTATCTGGGAATGATCCAAGGCGTGATCGCTCGCATGGCAACGGATGGGCAGACGATGAAAGCGTTGGCCATCACCGTGGGGGCCGCAGTCGTCGCTCTCTCTCCGGATGGAGGTCGCGCGGTCATCTGGCTGTCGATCGCGGGTCTGGTCGCGGTTTGCCTGTTCTGGTGGCAGGCCGCTTACCATTTGCACGTTGAGCATGCCTATCGTCGGCTCTATGACCTTGTGCGGCAAGACAAGCCGTTGCCGGCCTTCTCGATGGATTGGCGTACATACGGGGGTGAAGTGCCCTCCACCTTCGCACTTGCGAGACGTTGGGCGGTCGCGCTTCCATTTGGCGCCACCTTTGTTCTTCTTGCGACGTTCGCGATCAGCACGGCCACGACGCCTTTGGCCCCCACGGCCAACCACACATCGGTGCAGCCAACAAAATGAAACGAACTCTCAGGCTGTTCGATCGCCTCTGGAGAAGCTCAAGTGTCGAAAGGTCGGCATTTTTTCATGTCGATCATCATGCACAGACTGACGGTTACCCCAGTCATACACTGGCTTGACCGTAGTCAGGACCGAGACCCCGATAGCGACACCGTCCGCCCCTGGTCGTCAGGGCACGGCCTACAGCGCCTGAACCAAATAATATTGGCTGCTTTTGGGAATTGTGGCGGTTGGCTGGAAGGGCGGAAATGGGGCGCGTAGGCGAGTTCCATTGAGTCGCTTGATCGTTGTCGTTCGATTTATCTACTGCCCTTCCTACTTCCAGTTAGCGGGCATTTCTTCGGTAGAGTACAAGCCAACGCGTGAACACCAACGCGAACGAGCTCGGCCGTGACAGTCAACGCGCACAAAGTTATCACGGCAATATCTGTCCGCTACCTCGATGCGGCTAGGGTGCTACACAAGAACTCGACAACAGCGGATACTTTCTGGGAGCCCTTAAATCATCTCTTCGCGATGGCCGCGGAGTTGGCGCTCAAGGCCTTCCTCGAACGCGCCGGGGTTTCGGAAAAAGAACTCAAGCACCAAAATGTCCGGCATTCTCTAAATTCCCTCCTGCTTCTGGCGATCAGCAGGGGCCTTCGGACTAACCACGAGGTTGCCGAGGTACTAATGGCGATGGATGCAGCCCACTCGTCTCACGCCTACCGTTACGTTCCACGCCCTGAAGAAGGTGCCTCGGTCACTATACACTCCGCTCGCCCGGCCAGCGCATACCCGGCGATTCAGCGATTGCTTGACCAATGCGCCGATGATCCGACATTCCTCAGGACAAAGACGAAGTTTCCAGAGGAATGGCCGCCAGCCTCCTTACCCGTGTATCCCGTCACCGTTGAGCAGATGCAGGAATGGATAGCGGAGAAGCAAAGCCTTTGGGAGTTTGCGAGCACGGTCCAGCAGTGGCGACCGGTCGCCAAAGACTGATTTCCACCAAGCTGGTGGGCAAGTGCGTCGAACGACAACGTCCGCTTTCGGCAGATCAAAATCGCGAGCCAAACGGCGGGAAAGGGGCGCTTAGTCGCCCGCAATCTGAGTGAGGCGTGGGGAAGAATAGACGGTCGGGAAGGCGGACTTTCCCACTACGCTTCCTTGCGGCCGGCGATGCACTTTACGCAATAACCGCCCCACACTCCATGAAGAAGCCGGCCAGCATGGCCGGCTTCTATCCAAATTATATCTGGCCCTACGCTTCTGAGCGGCGGGAGAATTCCTTATTCACGCGAGCTACGGCCGCTGACAACAGGGCTGTTTTGTAGCGGTTGCCGGCCTCAGTGGCGCCAGCTTCGGTGCCCCGCGCGGCACGAACGTGCCTTCGATCCAGGTTCTGCGCCCGGTCTCTGCGCTCGCGCAGCCGTTTAGCCAGTGCTCTCAAATCGTCCGCAGACATGCCCGAAAGAGCTGGGTGCCGCGCCTCGGACACCATCTCTCGCTCTCCATTGTCCAGATACCGCTCTTCGTTCTTTCTGTTGCTGGCCATTGCTCTTCTCCTTGGGTGTATGAAGGCGAATGCAACTACCGAAGCACCGTTCCCCGATCTAGGTGCGATCCATTGTCTCGCCAGCCAACTCCCCTTCGCCCCACAATCCATGCAAGGGTAGCTGCAGCCCCGCGGCTGAAAATGCGAATGTTGCCGATGGCGGCATCAAGAACGCCAGCGAGGAGAAAATTCAATTGGGGTCAGGGCTCTGGAATCCCTGGCATCTGCGGCTGCCAGAGGCACGCTTGGGCTATTGGCCGCTCACTAGCGACTGGCCGGCCCGTTTTCCTGGTCGGGGATATTGAGGCGGTCGTTAGTGAACTGCGACCAGACAGCGATGAACAAGGCAGCCACCAGCGGGCCCAGTACGAAGCCGTTCACACCGAACAGGGATAGACCGCCCAGCGTGGAGATCAACACCACATAGTCAGGCATTCTGGTCTCTCGGCCAACCAGCAGTGGCCGCAGAAGGTTGTCGATCATGCTGATGACCAAGGCGCCGACCAGTGCCAGAATGATGGCCTTGGTCATTTCCCCATTGAGGCCGAGGTAGACGGAAAACGGCGCCCAGACGAGTATTGCACCAACCGCCGGCAGGAGCGACAGCACGGCCATGACAACGCCCCATAGGAGCGGCGCGTCAATGCCAAGTGCCCAGAATGTCAATCCGCCAAGCCCGCCCTGAATGACGGCAATGAGCATGTTGCCCCGGACGGTTGCCTTTACGACCGAGACGAATTTTGCGGCGATTTCGTCCGTGCGATGCCGGTCGAGCGGAATGGCATTGCGGATCATTCCGGTGAGCGGCTTGCCGTCGCGGAACAGGAAAAACAGCAGATACAGCATGATCGCCAGACCGATGACGAATTGCAGCGTCGACTGGCCAACACCGAGTGCACCGCTGGCTATTGTCTGGCTGGCCGTCGAGAGCGCTGACACGATGCTTTCCTGGATTTCTTCCAGATTGCTCAGGTTCATGCCCGCCAGAGCGTTATTGGCGAAATCCGGCAACATGTTTTGAAGCTGGGCCAGAGCATCGGCCAAGGTGTAGTCGCTGTCGCGCACCTGCCGGTAGAGCGAGGCGGCTTCGACCGATATTGAGGTGATGATCAAGATCGCTGGAATGAGTACGACGCAAATGCAGACCAGCACACTGGCAACAGCGGCCAGACTGCGTTGCCCGCGAAACATCACAGTCAGGCGCCGTTGCAGGGGGTTGAACAGGATTGCGAGGATGACAGCCCACAGAATGGCGCTGAAGTACGGCAGCAGAAGCAAGGCGAACGCCGCCGTAATCGCCACGACCAGCGCCAGAAAGGTGAAGTTTTGAATGCTCTGTCTAGTCAAACGTGTCGCCCTCGGTCATGCAATGGACTGCAAATGTCCATCGACCGAACGCAGAGTACCTTAGTTAGGTTGTGTCTGCCCTGCGAGAACCTGCCACATTCACCAATCCACACGACACTTTCGCTCGTTTTGTCGCGCCGAAGGCAGCTTTTGGGAAACGTGGAATGGTCGGTCGAACGGCCGGAAGGGGGCGCATAGTTGCCTGCATATTCTTCCTTATCTACTGCGCCAGCACTCGCTCTGGATGTCGACATGGCCCGGCGTTAATTCCGTCAGGAGATGCTGAGCAGGTGGGCAAGCGTCGATGTTTGAACGGTCAAACTTACAACTAGGATTTGCTCCGTATGTTTCCAAAAACCGACCAATCGGTGCGGTTAGTTAGATACTCCAGCCCTAGAACACCAAGCCAGCTATTTCCAAATGGGTCCAGCGCAGGAGACCAAGCAGCGATGGATGCAGTGTGTGGCACGACCGCGAGGATGCCGCCTCCGACACCCGATTTTGCTGGCAGGCCTACCCGAAAGGCGAAGTCTCCGGAGCCGTCGTACATACCGCAGGTCATCATGATTGAAAGAATGCGTCTGGCGCGCCGAGATGCGTGAAATCCTCGGTCTGATCTGGCACCCGGACCCTCGTGCATCAGAAAGCGTCCTGCTTTGGCCAGCCCGGCGCAATCGACGGAAATGGCGCACTGATGCACATAGGCTTCCATCACGTCATTGACCTTATGGCGCAGATTGTCATGATGTTTCGCCATAAACAGCAAGGACCGATTGAGATCGCCGCTCGAGCGATCACTTTCCAGGACGTCGGTGTCGAAAGTAGCGGCTTCGTCGTCCAGCTGCTGTTTTACGAAACTCATCACCGAACCGTTTGCATCTTCCCCTTCAGCATCGAGCAGCGAGTCGACTACGACTAGTGCGCCAGCATTGATGAAGGGGTTTCGCGGCACCCCTTTGAAGCGCTCGAGATCAATAATGGAATTGAACGCGTCCCCCGAAGGCTCCCGGCCAACTCTCCTCCAGAGCTTGTCACCGTGTCTTTGCAGCGCCACTTCCAGCGCGAATACCTTAGAAATGGACTGGATCGGAAAAGCGGTAGATGCGTCACCAGACTGGATGAGACCGCCGTCGCGGGTAAATACCGACAACCCGAATTTAGCGAAGTCCACTTTTCGAGGAGCCGGTTTGTCGTGCTCGTCCGCCGCCTCTTTCGCGTTGACATAGATTTGCTCAGCGCGGTCTTTTACTTCGACGACCGTCTCATCAAGGATTGCCTGTAGCTCAACAACGCTATGCAGATGTTCTTTCACTCAGAACCCCCGTTTTCGGGTCAACGTGCAGCGGGGACTTGAGTGGCAGAGTCGGAAGGATAATTATCGATGCTTTCCGCCCCTCCAACGCGCTTTAAGCACAAGCACCTAATAGTGAACCCGCGCCTGAGCGCGGGTTCATTGGCTTTGTGCCGTGTTAGGGCTAGTCGTTCCAGAGCTCGAGCTGCTGCGCGGCGGTAGGCTCGATTGCCAACGACAGTCGATTGGCTTCCCAGGTAAACTGATCGATCGGAACGATCACATCGCCATCAACGTAACCAGCGGCCTGTTCGAAATCGACAACCAGGGCGGTCGCGGTGGTCGCGTCGGTTCCCAGCACGGCTTCGATTTCACCAATCTTGGTGCCTGCTGCGTCGTAAAGATCCCAGTCCTCTATCTGGTCAACCGTGCTGTTGAATGCAGCTACCTGCGCATTGTCCTCTAGCTCGACCCACGGGGCCTGAGCCTGTGCCACTGCGGGTGCCGCGACAAAAAGAGCGACGACGGTAAGAAGTGGGAAAGTTGCTTTTTTCATTCTAAGTCTCCGTTTGCTATGGGAGGACACGCCCCAGGCATCGCATGCGGTTGCCGGGCAAAATGTCGCAATAGTCGGCGCTGGGTGAGTGCCGCGGATCGCGGCCGTTGAAATGTAGATTAGGTGATCGCAACGCTGTGTAGATGGACCTGTTCCGGTCGTGAGTGCTTCAGCACGCTTGGCCCTGGCGTGACGGTTGCTGTCTCTCCCATTTAACCGTGATGTCCGCTTTCGGGAATGAGGGAAGGTCCGTAAAGCGACCGGAGCGGGGCGCATTGCTGAGCTCAAAACGATCCAGCCAAACTCAGGGCTTCGCACAAGCCAAGTCGCAGGCGAAGAGTAGACCGATGATCTACAGCGAACAGTGCCTTGGCAACGAGCGCTGGGATGACCAGATCGACAAAGCTCTTCAGGTCGGCAGGCATGACGGGAGCCATGACGTTGAAACCGTCGGCTGCGCCACTTTCGAACCAGAGCTGCATAGTGTGGGCAATATCGTCACCCGTACCAACGGCGAGCATATGCCCCCTCCCACTTGCAAGACGCATCAGCAGTTGCCGCAAGCTCAAGCCTTCGCGGCGGGCAATATTGACCAGAACGGCGACGCGGCTTTGGCTAGACTGGCTTTGCGTGGCATTGGCGCCGACGCCGTCGGGTAGTGGAGCGTCGAGATCGGCCTGCGAGAGGTCGGCGCCCAGGAATTCGGAGAGCTTGGCCAGCACGTGCTCGATGACCATGAAACTGTTCATCTGCGCCAGTCTGTCCTCTGCCTGCTGCCTTGTGGGGGCGGCGATGGGCACAATGCCGGGATAGATCAAAAGGCTCTCGGGCGCGCGGCCATGCCGGTCGGCCCGTGCCTTCATGTCCTTGTAGAAAGCTTGCGCGTCAGCAAGGTCGGACTGCACGGTGAAAACCATGTCGGCATAGCGGGCGGCAAAATCCCGTCCTGCCTCGGAAGCACCGGCTTGCGCCAGGATCGGCCGGCACTGCGGTGAGCGCGGCACGTTGAGCGGCCCGCGGCTACGCACGAAGGGGCCATCGTGGTTGATGGGCTGCACCTTGGCGAGATCGAGATAGCGGCCTGATTGTTTGTCAGCGATGCGGGCATCTGTTTGCCACGACTCCCAGAGGGCAATTACCGCTTCGGTGACGTCGGCGGCGCGGGCGTAGCGCTCGGCATGATTGGGCATGGCATCGAGCCCGAAGTTATAGGCCTCAAGCGGATTGGACGAGGTGACGATATTCCAGCCTGCCCGGCCCTTGCTGATGTGATCAAGTGAGGCAAAGCGCCGGGCGAGGTGAAACGGGTGATCAAAGCTGGTCGAGGCGGTGCCGATGAGCCCGATGCGGCTGGTGACTGATGCTAGGGCCGAGAGGATGACGACAGGGTCCATCGCGTCGGACAGGTGTCGGTCGGCGCTTTGCTGTAGGGCCAGCACGTCGCCCAGGAACAGGGCATCGAAGCCACCATTCTCGGCGCGACGCGCCGTATCGATCCAATAGTCCAGATCCGTGGAGGCGAGTGCATTGCTCTCGGGCATGCGCCAGCCGGCCTCATGGCTGCCCAGCCCGAAGATGACGGCATTGAGTCCCATGCGCCGGCTTTTGCTCATCGCGTGGTGCCGAGATAGTCGTTGGAATAGTAGGTGCGAAAATCGGGCTTGGTCGCAATAGGCGCGCCATTGCCGTCCTTGAGGATTCCGGCCTCGAAGAGGAAGGTGCCGATGGCGTCCATCTTGGCGGGTTCAATCGTGCCGATGGCGCCGCTTTCGGCCTTGAGATAGTGGCCGTCGATAAGGGCTTGAAGCGAGGCGCGGACGAAATCGCGGTCGAGCAGGACGTCGGCATTGGCGGCGACTAGAATGTCGGTGGCTTCGTCGGGGTGGGCGACGGCATAGTCATAGCCGCGCTGGCTGGCGCTGATGAAGGCCTTGGCCGTTTCGGCATTGTCGGCAAGATAGGCGCTGCTGGTGCCGATGAAATTGGTGTGCTGGTCGGGCACGCCGAAATCGGCATAACGGAATGCGCGCTGCGCCGGGCCGTCGCGCTCTGCCTTGACGCCTTCCCAGGTATAGACCTCGAGGGTGAAATCGACGGCACTATTGGCGAGGGCCTCATAGGCCGAGGTGCCAAGTGTGACGGTTTCGAATTCCCCGGTGCCGCCATCGTGGCGAATGATCGTGTCGATGAGCGCCGTTTCCCAGGCGCTGCCGAAGCCGCCATAGGTCTTGCCGTCGAGATCGCTGGGCGTCCCGATGTCTTGCCGGTCGGCATTGAATACGAGGCGCCCGGTTTCGGTCTGGACCAGGGCATAGGTGGCGACGAGATCGGCGCCGGCCGTGCGTTGGGTGAAAAGCCCGATTGAGCCGAGAATTCCAAAATCGGCGACATGATTGGCGACCAGCGTACCCGCGGAAGTATCGGTATAGGCTAGGATTTCGACAGCGAGACCGGCCTCGTCATAGAACCCCTTGGCGTCCGCCACATAGAGGCCGATGTGATTGGTATTGGGCGTCCAGTCGAGGGCAATGGTGACGGGAACAGGTTGGGCAAAAGCCGGTGTTATGACCAGACTGGCCGCAAGGCCGATAGTCGGGATCAGGCGGAAAAGGGGCATGGTTTAGTCCTCCGGATTGAGCAGGGTCTGCAAGATTTCGGCTTCAATGGCGGCACGGGCGGGTGATCCGATGCCCCTGCTGGAATGATCGAGCGGAACGGAAAATTCGCGGACAACGCGGGCTGGGCGGGCCGACAGCACATAGATGCGGTCGGAGAGGAGCACGGCCTCGCGCACGTCGTGGGTAATGAGGAGGACCGTCCAGCGGTGGCGGGTCCACATATTGGCGAGCCAGCGCTGCATCTGGGCGCGGGTCAGCGCATCAAGCGCCCCGAAGGGTTCATCGAGCAGGAGCATGGGGCGCTGCTGGACCACGGTGCGGAGCAAGGCGGCGCGCTGGCGCATCCCGCCGGAAAGCTGGGCGGGATAGTGTTGCTCGAAACCGGTAAGACCAAATTCGGCAAACAGTGGAGCGACCCTGGCGCGGGCTAGTGGGCGGCTGAGGCCCTGAATTTCCAAGCCAAGCGTGGTGTTGTCGATGATGCGGCGCCAGGGCATGAGGGCATCACCCTGCGGCATGAAGGCAAAGCGGTCCTGGGTTGGGGAAAGTGGCCGTCCATCGAAGAGCACTTGGCCAGAACCGGGCCTGGTGGCGCCGGTGAGCAATTGCAGAATAGTGGACTTGCCGGCGCCGGAAGGTCCGAGGATGGAGACAAATTCGCCTGGCTGAACGCTGAGGCTGATATCGGCAAGGACATCGGTGGGCCCAAAGCTCTTGCGCAGGTTTTTGAGGTCAAGACGCGCCGGGATCATGGTCGGGTCTCCGTCAGCCGAGCCCATGGCATGGCGGTGCGTTGCAGCAGCACGGTGGCACCGAACAGCAGAAGCGTCAGTGTGGCGCTGACGAAAACCGCCGCCAGCACGAGATCGGGGCGGAAGTTGTTTTTGGCATTGAGGATGTAGATTCCAAGGCCCCGGGCGGCGCCGGCATATTCGGCAAAGATGGCGCCTACCACGGCATAGGTGATGGAAATGCGTAGACCGGCAAAGAAATAGGGCAAGGCCGAGGGCAGCCGGGCCATGACGAAAATGCGCCAGGGCGAGGCTCCCATCGAGGCAAGCAGAGCCGAGATATTGCGGTCGGTGGCTTGGTAACCCTGCGCCAGGGCAACGAGCATGGGGAAGAAGGTAACGAGCGCCACCAGGACGATTTTGGGCGTCAGCCCGAAACCGAACCACAAGACGATCAATGGCGCTATGGCAACCAGCGGCAGGGTCTGGGTGATGATGAAAACGGGAAACAGCGCGCGGCGGAGCGGTCGGAAAAAATCGATGAGGATCGAGAAGAGAAAGGCGGCCATGAGCGACGAGGCAAAGCCGAATGTGGTGGCCTGAAGCGTTGCGAGGCTATGGCGGGCCAGGGCCTCACGCTGCTCGAACCCTTGCATGATGATGCGCGACGGGGCGGGCAAGGCGGTGGGCGAAATGCCCGAAAGCTGCACATAGGCTTCCCAGCCAAAGATCAGTGCGGAGAGTGAAGCGACGGCGGGGCCGGCATGGCGGAAAAAGCGCGCGAGCATGCGCGGCAAGGCGGAGACGTTCGACATGAATCGGCCTTCCGTTCAGCGCGCGCTGGGGCTGTTGGCCGAAACCGTCAGATCGATCGTGACATGGCCTTGCGGCGGGCCGAAGCGGCAGAAGGCCTGCTCGACCGTGGCAAAGAGGGCGCCGGTATCGCCATTGAGCTTGGTGGCGAGATGCTTGGACTTTTCGAACGTGCCCGACTGCTTGAGGAAGTCGATGCAACCATAGATCTCCTCCATATGGTTGCCTTCGCCCAGCACGTAGAGCGACAGCTGGGCGACTGAAAACACGCCCATATCCGGCGCGTTGCGCACGGCGGATAGCGCCGCGGCCTGCCGTTCGGCCAATGGCGCGACCGGGCCGTCGAAATGGGGCGAATTGCAGATGGCATCGTCGGGCTCGCCGGGGCAGCCGCGCGAAATGGTCGCCGAGAGGACGCAATGCTTACCGTTTAGGGCCGCCGCGCTGAACAGATCGCGCAGGACCGGGAACAGCTCTTCGGGCGGGCCGACCAAGAGCGTTGAAATATCATCGGTCTCGATGCGCAACCGGTCCCGATAGGGATCGAGCGCGACAAGGGCGCTCGTGATGACGCCGACGAAATCGTCGGTCATGGGATAAAGAGAAATCTGTGCGCCCGAAAACATGGCCCGCCTCGCTCCGCTGGTATTACCCAGATCAGCTATAGGGTCCGAAGGCTTTGCGCCCTCATCTCAGCCCCGACCTACGGAGCACCCCTGTGGATAGGCGCACCATAGTCGCAGCCGGTCGTCGAATGCAAGCCTGCCTATACGGGAGGTGCGCGCATGGCTTGGCGCGGGCACGTCGGCTTTTGGGTGTAGCTCCGGTGTGCGCAGCGACCGGAATGGCGCGCTTCTCAGACCGGAAGGTGAACTTCGATACCAACGTATCGGCAATTGCGCCGAAGTTGAACTGTTCAGGAGGCACGGTTCCCGCGACGATCCAGCTATCGATGAAAGACCGACCCGTCTGGCTCGGCTCCTCAGAGGATGGAAGGATGGCAATGCAACACTCGCTTTTTCTATCGCCAGTGATGGCGTTTCTGATGGTGTCGACGCTGGGCGGCACGGCTATGGCGCAGACCGCTTTTGCGCCGGCCCCACTGACCGCCGAAGAGGTCGGCGCCGGTCCGCGGCTGATTTATCTCCACAATGAATATCCCTCGACGCTCGATCCCCAGAACACCTCGGCCTTCGTCGGCCAACTGGCGATGGAGATGTTCGATACGCTCGTGACCTACGAGATCGATCCGGCGACCGGGATTGCCGACCAGACAAAGATCGTGCCGCGGCTCGCGACAAGCTGGGAACTCTCGGACGACAACAAGACGCTCACCTTCCATCTCAACCCGGCGGCAAAATTCTGGGATGGCTCGGCGGTGACGGCTGAGGACGTCTACTGGTCGATCGAGCGGGCGCTTGTCGGGCGCATGGGCTGGGGCACGACGCAGATCGAGACCGGCGGCATTTTCGCTATCGACCAGATGGAGGTGGTCGATCCGCAGACGCTGAAAATCACCTATCCTGATGGGCTCGGCCGCTATTCGCTGCGCAACTTTGCTTCGATGTCCCTGACCGTCATGTCGAGAGCTGCCTGCGAGGCCGGGCGTTCGGCGGCGGATGAATGGTGCGTCGACTGGATCAAGACCAATGCCATGGGCTCCGGTCCATATATGCTGGGCGACCAGCAGAGCGGGGAATATATCATTGCCGTGGCCAACAAGGATTATTGGGGCGATGCGAAGCCCTATTATTCCGAGGTGATGTTCCGAGTGGTGCCTGATGCGCAGACCCGCATGCTGCTGCTAGAAAGCGGCGAAGCGCAGATCGGCTTCCTGACGCCGAACGAATATTCGGTGCTGCAGAATTCGCCCAATGCCAAGGTCTTCTCGGTGCCCTCGCAGCAGGACGTCGCCGTCTTGCGCTGGAAGCCGGAGGTGGCGCCATTCGACGATCCGAAAATCCGCGAAGCCGTGATCAAGGCCATCCCCTATGAGCGCCTGGTGTCCGAGGTTTGCCGCGGTTTCTGTACGCCGGTGCAAAACCTTGTCGGCGTCAACACACCCGGCTATGTCGCCGATCCGCTCTTTACCACCGATATCGAGGGGGCCAAGGCACTCGTCTCCGAGAGCACCTATGCCGGCAATGTGCCGGGCTTCGAGGTGCCGGTGGTCAATGGATCCACCAATATGGCGGCGGGCGTGATCATTCAGGATGCGCTGCGCGAAATCGGTCTCGACATGCAGATCAAGCCGCTCACCCAGAATGCGTTCGATGACCTCGCCTGGGGCAAGCGCGACCTGAAGGTATCCATCCACTCGATGGGTCCTTGGTGGAACGACTTCATGTACTGGACCTATTGGATGTATCGCACCGATAGCGCCACCAACCACATCCAGTATTCCAACGCGACGCTGGACAAGGATGTGCTCGAGGCCCTGCTGATCCCGCAGGAAGACGAGGCCGACTACATGGTCCTGCAGGACGAAGTGCTCGACATCCTCAACGGCGAATACCTGGCGGCCCCACTGTTCCAGGTGAACTGGAACGCTGCTGTCGCCAGCAATGTCTGCAACGTCAACAAATTCCCGTGGGGCACCATCGCCTTCTCCTGGCTGCGCCCCTGCGCCTGATTTCTCCCTGCGACCCCGCCGCACAGAACCTCCATTCGGTGCGGAAACTCCTCCCTTATGCACGGAGACTGGCGATGCGTATTCCTCCCCTGACGATCTACATCCTCCGGCGCGTGCTCATCAGCCTCGTCGTGCTTGTCGGCGTCTCGGCCATCGCCTTTTCCATGTCCTACCTTTTGCCCTCCGACCCCGTCACCAGCCGCTATCCCGATATCACCGACGCGCAGCGGGCCGAGATGCGGGCCCAGATGGGGCTCGATCAGCCGCTCATCGTTCAATATGCGCGCTATATGGAATCGGTTTTTCGGGGGGATTTCGGCAAGTCCTTCGGCACCGGCAATACGGTCGGGCAGGACCTTGCCATGCGCATCCCGGCGACGCTGGAGCTGGCGGTTTTCGGCATTGTCTTCGGGGTTCTCGTGGGTCTGCCCATGGGCATTCTGGGCGCGGTCTATCGCGGCAGCTGGATCGACCAGGTGATGCGGGTCAGCAACCTTCTAGCGCAGTCAATTCCCGCCTTCTGGCTGGGGGTCACCCTGATTTTCTGGCTCTACTTCCAACTGCGTGTCGTGCCGTCGCCGATCGGGCGATTGTCGCCCATGTTTACTGCGCCGGTCGGGATCACGGGCTTTTACACCGTGGACGCCATGCTGGCCGGACGGTGGGACGTGGCGTGGGCGGCGTTCCGCCAGTTGCTGTTACCCGCCTTCGTGCTGGGGCTTGGCGTGGTTTCACCCATTGCCCGCATCACCCGCGCGGCGATGAGTGACTCGCTCAAGGAAGACTACATCACCTTCGGGCGGGCGCTGGGGCTCAAATCCCGGCAATTAATCCTCGGCGATGCGTTTCGCGGCGCGATGATCCCGATCGTCACGACCATGGGCTTCATCCTTGCCAATGTGCTGGCGGGGGCGGCGATCGTCGAGACGGTGTTCGCCTGGCCAGGACTTGGCCGTTACGCGGTTACCGCCATCACCACCAGCGACATGGCGCCGGTTTCGACCTGCATCCTCCTCATCGCTTCGAGCGTAGCTATGGCCAATCTTCTCGTCGACATTTCCTACGCCTTCATCGACCCCCGGATCCGCAATGAATATGCACAGTGAGCCGATGAACCTGCCCCTTCCCAAAGTGCAGAGCGCCCCAAAACTCTCGCTGTGGCGCCGCATCTATCACGGCATCTTCGGCGGCGATGCGCTCGGCTTTTTCGGCGCGACGCTGCTCGCCCTGCTGCTTGTAGTCGCCATCATCGGGCCACTGCTGGTCACGCATGATCCGCTGCTGACGACGCCCAAGACGCTGCTGCCGCCCTCGGGCGAAAACTGGCTTGGCACGGACCACTTCGGACGTGATGTGTTTTCGCGCACCGTCACCTCGCTGCGCATCGATTTCATCGTCGCCGGGCTTGGGGTTACGGGCGCGATCTTCGTCGGCTCCTTCCTGGGCCTCGTCTGCGGCTATGTCGGTGGCTGGTTCGACGAACTAGTCATGCGGCTTGTCGATATCGTCCAATCCTTTCCGCTGCTGCTGATCGCCATGGTGCTGATCCTCGTCATGGGGCCGGGCGTCGAGAGCATCATTATCGTCACGGTGCTGATCAATATCCCGACCTATGCCCGCGTCATTCGAGGTGAGGCGCTGAGCCGCAAGACGCTCGAATATATCGATGCGGCGCGTTGCTCGGGGGCGAGCGAAGCCAGCATTCTTTTCCGGCACCTGATGCCGAATACGCTCTCACCGATCGTCGTCCATGGCAGCCTTAATCTTGCAGCAGCCGTCGGCAATGTTGCGGCGCTGTCCTTCCTCGGCGTCGGTATTCGTCCGCCCACGCCCGACCTTGGCGTTATGGTCGCTGAAGGCACGAACTATCTCATACAGGGCGCCTGGTGGATGAGCATCGGGCCGGGTCTCGTCCTCGCTGCCACGATCTTCAGCCTTAATCTTGTCGGCGACTGCCTCGAAAGCCGTCTCGATCCCCGTCGGGCGGAGGGCTGAGCCATGGCCGAAACTCTCTTTGCACTTGAAAACCTCAGCATAGACAGCGTCCGCGGCGGCGAGCGCCGGCGCATTGTCGATCATGTCGATCTCAGCGTAGCGCGCGGCGAACTCTATGGGCTGGTCGGGGAAAGCGGCTCGGGCAAATCCATCTCGATGATGGCGAGTGTTGGACTTGCGGCGACCGGCCTGGACGTCACCGGCGGTACCGTGCGCTTCGGCGATCATGCGCTCAGCGGGAAGGACCAAAAGAGTCTGCGGGGTAATCTTTCGCGGGGTGTGTCGCTGCTGTTCCAGAATGCCAAGGGCGCCCTCAATCCCTTCATGCGGGTTGGCGCCCAGGTTGAGCGGGTCTTGCGCCAGAAACGGCGGGATCGCGATATTGGCGCGGAGGTCGAAAACCTCTTTCGCGTTGTTGGTCTCAATTTCCGCGATATCGGCCAAAAGTATCCGCACCAGATCAGCGGCGGTCAGGCTCAGCGCGTGGCAATGGCCTGTGCACTCGCGACCGAGCCAGAGCTGCTGATTGCCGACGAGCCGACGACGGCTCTCGATGTGACGACGGAACGGGAGCTGCTGCGGTTTCTTGCCAAGCTTTGTGCCGAGCGCGAGATGGCCATCGTGCTGATCGCCCACAATCTCTCGCTGGTGTCAGAATACTGCAGGTCGCTCTCGATCATGCATGCGGGGCAGGTGGTCGAGGCGGGAAACCTTAGGTCAATCTTCGCCCGGCCGCTGCATCCCTACACGAAGGGCCTCATCAATGCCGTGCCAGACGTGGACAGCCCGCGCGAGCTAGTGCCGCTGATCGGGTCGGTCTGGGGCGGGCCACAGGGGGTGGAGCGGTGTCGATTCTCGCACCGCTGTCCGCATGCGCGCAGTGTCTGCGAGATGGGGCGGCCGCCGGTGATCGAGCGGGAGAACCGCGAAGTGCATTGCGTGCTCTATGAGGAGGCAATGGTATGAGCGCCCCCACTCCGGCCCTTTCGGTCCAGAACCTTACGAAGCTATTCTTCGATCCCGGCCGGCCAGAGGCAATCAGCGTCGGCGTGCGCGGTGTGTCCTTCGATGTGGCGCGCGGCGAAGTCGTTGGGCTCATTGGCGAAAGCGGCTGTGGCAAGACGACGCTCGGGCGCTGCGTCGCTGGCCTGCAGCAGGTCGATAGCGGCGATGTCGTCGTCGACGGCACGGTGTTGTCGGCGCTTTCAGGGGTGGCGAAGCGCAGATTTCGGAAGGCGATCCAGATCGTCTTTCAGCGCCCGGAAACCTGTCTCAATCCGCGCATGTCGGTTTTCACATTCGTCAAACAGGCCATGCGAAATTTCGACACCGCGCCTAAGGGGCAGGAGCGGCAGCGCATGCTGGAGCTGGCCAATCTGGTTGGCCTCAAGGAAGAGGCGCTCGACCGTTTTCCGCACCAGCTTTCCGGAGGCGAGCGTCAGCGTGTCGCCATCATGCGGGCGCTGGCCTGCGAGCCTTCGGTGATCGTTCTCGACGAGCCGACTTCGGCGCTCGACGTTTCGGTGCAGGCCCAGGTGCTGCGTACGTTGAAAGATCTGCAATCGGAGGTTGGCACGAGCTTTCTCTTCATCAGCCATGATGTTGCGGTGATCCGTTACATTTGCTCGCGGGTGATGGTGATGTATCTCGGCGTTGTCGTCGAAGAGGGGCCGAGCGAACTGGTGCTCTCCCGCCCCGCGCATCCCTATACCAAGGCGCTGCTGGCTGCCGCCCCGCGCGTCAATCCCTTGCCGGAGCCCGGCCTCTCGCTGCGCGGCGAGCTGGTTCTGGGCGACGTCAAGCCGGAGGAATGTCCGGTTCGCGCCCGCTGCCCGCTCGCCCATGAGCGCTGCCACCAGGCGCCTCTCGTTACCGAATTGCCCGGCGGACAGCGCTCCGCCTGCTGGCTCGCGGCCGATCTTGCCGCCGACTATCGCCCACCCACTCTCGATCTCTCCCAGAAGGTATCGCCATGACGACCACCGAGACATTCTACAACCGATCAATGGAGTTGCCGTCCGAGCTTTTGGTGGGCGCCATCGATAGCCATGTGCATGCCGGGCCAGTGCTGCGCTCCAATCCGGGGCATCAGGACCCGTTTGAAGTGGCCATCGAAGCGCGCGAAGCGGGCATGCGCGCGATTGTTTACTACGACGTGTTTGGCTGGGCCTCGGGCACGGCTTGGATGGTCAATCGCCATGTGCCGGGGATAAAGACCTTTGGCGGCTACCTCATGAACTCAGCCCATGGCGGGCTAAATCCGCGCTCGGTACGCACGGCGCTCTATATGGAAGAGGGCTGCCGCTTCATCAGCTTCGGATCTCACTGCACCTATTTTTCGGCAAGCCGGGAATCCACCCTGATCGATGGGGAACTGGTGCCGTTCAAGGACGCCTACCCGGAGTTCGAGAAAGAAGAGCTTTCCCGAGCCATTCGCATCCCTGAGGAAGGGCCGATTTCGGACGATCTGGCGGAAATCCTGCAAATGGTCGCGGACCATCCCGACGTCTATCTCAATACCGGGCACGTTTCCGGGCCCGAGGTGATGCGGATTCTCGACCTCGCAGAGGAGTTCAAAATCGGCAAGGTATTGATCGCCCATCCTGCCCGCCAGCAGCTCACCATCGAGCAGCAGAAGGATGCGGCGCGGCGCGGTTTCTTCCTCGAAGGGTGCCTGGTGGATTGGCTTTATCCGCATGCCCCGCGCACCCACTACTATGTCGAGAAGAAATATATGGACCGCTCCGGCGACGTGCCGCGCATACGCAAGTCGGCGACGCAATGGATGGCCGATATCCGCGAGGTGGGACCCGAATATTTTGTGCTCGGCACCGACTATGGCATTCGCGCCGCCTCCACGGCCGTGCAGGGCATGCGGACGATGATCACGACGCTGCTCGACTACGAATTCACGCCCGACGAAATCCGCACCATGACCGCCCATAACCCGGCGCGCATGATCGGGCTTGATCCCCTTTAAGGAGCGGCACCATGGCCACTTACGAACCCTTCTATAACCGCACCATGGAATTGCCCGAGGAACTGCTCGTAGGCGCTATCGACAGTCATGTGCATGCCGGCCCGGTACTGCGCTCTAATCCCGGCCATTTCGACCCTATCCAAGTGGCGGAAATGGCGCGGGCGGCGGGGATGCGGACCATCCTCTACTATGACGTTTTCGGCTGGGCCTCGGGCACGGCCTGGATGGTCAATCGCCAACTTAAGGATTTCCGCACCTATGGCGGCTATCTGATGAATTCGAGCCATGACGGGATGAATCCGCGCGCGGTGCGTACCGCGCTCAATGTGGGCGATGGCTGCCGCATGATCAGCTTCGGCTCGCACTGCACCTATCATTCGGCCTCGACGGAATCGACGCTGGTCGATGGCAAGCTGGTGCCCTTCAAGGACGCCATTCCCGGCTTTGCCGAAAAGGAGCTGGCGCGTGCCATTCGCATCCCGCTCGACGATGAGCCGGTGCCGGATGCGCTCAAGGAAATCCTCGACATGGTGGCGGAGCACCCCGAGGTCTATCTCAATACCGGCCATGTCTCGGGCCCCGAAGCGCTGCGCGTCGTCGAACTGGCGCAGGCGGCTGGCATCAAGAAGATCCTCGTCGCCCATCCGGCCCGCGCGCTGCTGACGGTGGAGGAACAAAAGGGGCTGGCGGCCAAGGGCGTATTCCTCGAAGCCTGTGCCGTGGATTTCGGCGGGCCGTGGATGCCGCAGACCCATTATTACGTCGAGCGCGAGCTGATGGATATGGGGGCGGTGGTGCATGGCAGGGCCATGACCTGGCTGCAGGGTATCCGCGATGTCGGTCCGGAACAGTTCGTGCTGGCCACGGACTATGGGGTGCGGGTGCTGCCATCGCCGATCGAGGGCATGCGGATGATGATGTCGATGTTGCTCTATTTTGGTTTTTCCATCGAGGAAGTGCAGACCATGACCTCGCACAATCCGGCGCGGATGATCGGGCTCGATTGATGGCCGTGCCCGATCTCTATGTCCGCAATGGTCGCGTCGTGGCCTCCGGCGAGAGTTTTGACGGCGGCGTTCTGGTGGCCGACGGTCGCATTCTCGAAGTGGTGCGGGGCAATCCTGATCACGATGCGGCTAAGACCATAGAGGCTTCTGGCCAGTTGATCCTGCCCGGATTGGTGGACCCCCACGTCCACTTTTCCGAGCCGGGTCGCGGGCATTGGGAGGGTTTTGCGACGGGTAGTCGCGCGGCGGCTGCGGGCGGCATTACGACATTAATCGAGATGCCGCTCAATGCCTCGCCGCCGACCATCAATGCCGGGGCGCTGGCGCTGAAGCGGGAAACTGCGCGGCAGAGCATTGTCGATTACGGGCTTTGGGGCGGGCTCGTTACCGACAATCGCGGCGATCTCAGCGATCTCCATGCGGGTGGGGTGAGTGCCTTCAAGGCATTCATGTGCACGGGCTCTTTCGACTTCCCACGTGCCGACGACGTGGTGCTTGAGGGCGGCATGGTTCAGGTCGCGAAAATGGGGAGCCTCGTCGCGGTCCACGCCGAGGATGAGGAAATGACCCAGCGCCTGACGGCCGATCTGCGGCGGGCAGGGCGCCGCGATCGTCGCGCCTGGGGCGAAGCGCGTCCGATCATCGCCGAGCTTTCTGCCATTCGGTCGGCCATCGCCATGGCCGAACGCACCGGGGTCAGGCTGCACATCGTCCATATTTCCTGCGCCGCAGGCATAGACCTTGTATCGGCTGCCAAGCGCCGTGGTGTGCCCGTGACGGCTGAAACCTGTCCGCATTACCTCGTGTTTTCCGAGGACGACCTGGAGCGTCTTGGCCCGGTTGCCAAATGCGCACCGCCGCTTAGGGCGCCGGCCGAAGTGGAGGCGCTTTGGCAGCGGGTTCTCGTTGGGGCAGTGGACGTGATCGCCTCGGACCACTCGCCCAGCCTTTGGGAAGAGAAGACGGCCGGCGACGCCAATATCTTCGAGGCCTGGGGCGGCATTTCGGGCTTGCAGTCGACCTTGCCGGCGCTGCTCGTTGAAGGCGTTGGGAAGCGGAGCCTGCCGCTGACGGATCTGGTGCGTATGACCTCGACCAATCCTGCCCGGATTTTCGGTCTTGCCGGCAAAAAGGGGGAGTTGGCCCCAGGCTACGATGCCGATATCGTGCTGGTCGATCCCGAGCGCCAAACCACACTTACGGCGGAAAATCTCTTCTATCGCAACCGCCACAGCGCCTATGTCGGGTCTACTTTGCACGGCACGGTGACGCGAACGCTGTTGCGTGGCTTGACGATCTTCGCGCAGGGGCAAATCATGGTGGACGCGCCCGCCGGACAGTTTCTGCCCGGCGCCGGTGTCGAGGCAATGCAGCCTCCGAAAGGATCGGCTGATCAATGGGGCTAGGCGGATCGACTAATGGACCGCCACCTCCGGCGAGCCCGATACGGCCACTCTATCGCGACGACGAAGACGGCACGCAAGCCGCGCGCCTGAGGCGCTTTCGGACGGTGGAAATTCCTGCGTCGGCCCGCATCGACCTCTTGGCACGGCTCGAGCGGGCGGCGCGCGTGATAGGCGCCGGTTGGGCTGCCCTGCTGGTCGAGGCTGACCAGACAACAGAAGTGGTGACGACAGCCAATATTCCGGCCTCGCTCCATCGCCTGCTGGCGGAAATGCGCTATGCGGCCGGCACCATGTCGGCCCCGCCGCCCTATGTGGTGCAGCGCGCCGCAAGCCAGGGCTTTGTGGTGGTCATGCGGCCGGTGACAACGACGGGCGAAGTGCAGGGCCATGTACTGCTGGGCTTTCCGCATTCCAATCGTCCGCGCGGGGATTTTGATGACAGCGTGGCGCTGGTCGCTGACGATATTTCGGCCTTCCTGGAGTCGCATTCGTTGGCCGGTCGCATGGACCGGGTGCACAGCAATCTCTCCCTAATCCATCGCCTGGGGCAGATGGTTACCTCTATTCGCGAGCGTGAACAGCTTTTCGCCAAAATCACCGAATTGGTTTATGCATCGCTTGGCTTTGACCATGTGCAGTTGCTGCTGACCGACGAAGATCAGCAGCGCATCTCGCTCGTGCATGCCGCCGGCCCGCTGGCAGAGAACCTGCTGTCGTCCGAGTTCAGCGAGGGTATTGGACGCGGCATCATTGGCCGCGTTGCCCAAACCGGCCATATGTGGATGAGCCAGAATGTCAGCCAGGACATTCACTTCGTCACCAATGCCCTGCTGCCTAATACCGCCTCTGAGCTCGCGCTGCCGTTGAGATTGGGTCCGCGGGTCATGGGCGTGCTCGATATCCAGAGCGATCGCCCCGATGCATTTAGGCAAAACGACGTTCTTCTGCTGCAGACGGTTGCCGACCAGATCGCCCCGGTCATCGAGCAGCACCGGCTGCTCGCGGCGGAACGGCGCGAGCGCGAACTGGCCAATACGCTCGCCGATGTGTCGCGCATCATTTCCTCGCGCCTCGATCCGCGGCATGTGCTTGAAGCGGTGCTGATGCAATTGGGTCGCGTCGTGCCCAATCGGGGGAGCCGGGTAACGCTGCTGGGCGAAGACGGACGAATGCGCGTGGTCGCGGCAAAGGGCTATCCCGACGACGGCCTCGTCAAGCGCCACAGCTTTGATCCGGCGGCCGCGGCGTTAAGCCGGCCGGTGCTCGAAGAACACCGTACACTGATCATCGATGATGTGCGCAAGGAGCCGGATTGGGTCTGGCAGCCGGGTACTGATCAAATCGTTTCCTGGTGCAGCGCGCCGCTGGTTCACGGCAATGACTGCATTGGCTGGCTCTGTGTGGACTGGCCCGAGCCCGGTTTCTTCAAGACCGAGCATGGCCGCGTAGTCCGTGCCTTTGCAGATCAGGCGGTGGTGGCTATCGAGAATGCTCGGCTGTTCGAGCGCGCGCGCGAGCTCAGCGATATCCTGGAATATAAGGTTGCCGACCGCACGCGGCTGCTGCGCGAAGCCCATGACGAGATTGCCGCCAAGGCCAAGGAATTGCAAGCCCTCTGGCGGCGCGTCGTCGATGTTCAGGAGCGAGAGCGGCAGCGCATTGCATATGATCTGCACGACAGTGTCGCCCAATCGATCCTTGCCGCGACCTATCAGCTCCAGACCATCCGGCGCAGGCTGGATGGTGATGCCGAACTTGATCGGCGGCTGATCGATTGCCAGGGTACGCTCGATGGCTGTCTGAGCGAGATGAAGCAGATCATCTATGCCCTCCGCCCCAGTGTGCTTGACGAGCTGGGGCTGGTGGCGGCGCTCGAAAACTATGTCGGCGCCTTGCCGCAAAGCGACGCACTCGAAACCAATTTTTCAGTGCGCGGACAGCCGACGGCTCTCAGCGCCGAGGCGGAACTCGCCATTTTCCGCATCATTCAGGAGGCCTGCCAGAATGTGGTGCGCCATTCCGGGGCGCGCTCGCTGACGTTACAGCTGACCTATAGCGGACGATCCGTGGATGTCGGGATTGCCGATGACGGACGTGGTTTTGTCTTCGATGATGCCAAGATGGGCCTTGGACTTGTCGGTATTCGTGAGCGCACGCAGGTCGTTGGCGGTGCCCTCTCCATCGAAACCGCGCCCGGCAAGGGCACTCGGGTGATGTTTTCCATTCCTCTGGAAGTGAGTGCGGCATGAGTATTCGCGTGATGATTGTCGATGATCACCAGATTTTCCGCATGGGTGTGAAAAGCCTGCTTGAGGACGAGATTGATATCAAAGTGGTCGGAGAGGCCGGCAACGCACAGGATGCCCTGGCGCTGGCGGCAAAGCTGAAACCCGATGTTGCCACTGTCGATATTCGCCTTGGCGGCATGGATGGCATTCAATTGGTGCGCGCTCTCAAGGCCAGCGCCTCGCCGCCGCGCTGCATGATACTGTCGACCTATGAGGACCGCCAATACCTAGTCGGTGCGCTCGAAGCCGAAGCGGACGCCTATCTTCTCAAGTCCAATTCCTACGAAACCCTGCCGGATGCGATCCGACACGTGCATGGTGGCAAGTCCATGCTCTCGCAAGAGCTGATTGGCGTGATGATGGACGAATACAAGAAGGT
Organism: Candidatus Devosia phytovorans; assembly: GCA_029202405.1. Taxonomy (NCBI): domain Bacteria; kingdom Pseudomonadati; phylum Pseudomonadota; class Alphaproteobacteria; order Hyphomicrobiales; family Devosiaceae; genus Devosia; species Candidatus Devosia phytovorans. The sequence goes on from CP119312.1 coordinate 4,254,781, forward strand.
CGCTTCCCTACAGATCCAGCGCGACAGCGGCCTCACGCCCCAGGAAGTTAGGGTTTTGCGCCTTCTCGCCACAGGTGGCCGCACGCTCGATATCGCCAATGAGCTGGCCCTGACCGAGATAACTGTGAAGCGGAAGGTGCAGGAGATCACTACAAAGCTCGGCGCTGCGAATCGCGTTCAAGCGGTAGCGGAGGCGATAAGACGCGGCGTGATCTAGCTCCGCACGAGCGCGAGTTGCCACAATTCGAAACGGCAGCTTTTGGGACGAAAGTGATACCGCTTGAATGGCGGAAATGGGGCGCAATGCAGAAATGCTACGCTCAGGGACCGCCCATCGAAAGTTCGTCACGAATATTGGGATCACTGTCCAGAAAGTCTGCTTCGACCTCGGCGCCTACGGCGTCGAAGTAGCGGCTGAGAAAGTTTCGGATTGAAGCCGCCAAAGCAACATCGGCGATGTTGACATCGGTAAGTCCAACGGCTCGCAGGCGATCGATATCGCCCTGGTTTATGCGCGAGGCGTTGATCGTTATCTTCTCGGCATAGTCCAGAATGGCAACTTGCTGCTCAGTCAGGCCGGCATTGCGATGGTCGCGACGCACAGCCAGCGTCTGCTCGCGTCCAATCGTTGCGGAAAGAGCTTTGAAATACACATGAGAGCAGTAACTCGATGGTACGGATTTGGCTGCGATAAGGGTGATGAGCCGGAAGGTGAGCAGGTCAAGGGAAAATCCATCCCTGATTTGATGCAACAGATGTTCGACCGGTGCAAGGATATCGGGCCTAGCCGACCAGCACTGGGTTGCCTGCATGACGCGTCCCATCGACGCTATCTCATTGGCGTAGATCGAGGCGACTTCACCTCGAGCCTCGGCCGGCTCCACCGTCTTAACGAACATTATTGCCTCCCTTTGATCGCCGCCATGTGCACTGAGCATATTCTTTTTCGAATATGAGCTCTAGGAAAGAGCTTCACCGCGTGCAGGGCGTGAAGCGGTTGTGGCTTCTAATTGGACAGTTAAGGGCAACTCAGTGACCTGATAGCTACCGTCAATGCCCTTGTTCGCCCACAGGGACCCTATGCTGGTGAATTAACGACAGACCCGCATGGCGCACCGTCCGCTTTCAGGAAGCAGCAAAGACCGTCTGGATGACCGGAATGGGGCGCACAGGCGACGTCCTCAAGTGACCTGGCTCTGTGGAGGTCAACGACACCAGTGGGACTACCGCAGTTAGATTGTTGCGCTTTTTCGGGGAGCGCGCCATGGCACATGAGTACTTAGTTACGAAGATAGAGGGGCGATGGTTTGCGTGCTGGATCGATGCAGTGAGGGGTCCGTATATCTCTCAATTTTGCCGTAGAAACCCCAGCGATCCTCTCTGCTAAACAGTACTTCCGATTTGGTATTGCCGCCCGCGTCACGGCTTAGACTGATCGAAAGACAGTCATATATGACAACCAAAGAAAAAATAGCAGAAACCTTCTCTGACCAAATTATATCGCTTTAACGGCAGCTGTATATTATCGACTAAATTTTAAAGAACTCTTGAACAATAATTCAGTGAACTGTAATCAATATAAAGAGTATGAGTGACAGACGAAATTCAGAGAGAGTTCCTGTTGATATTTGGGCTACCGTTGTTTCAGACGATGGCCTCACGCGTATCAAAGTCAATGTTATCAATCAAACACGTCAGGGCATCCGAATTGCGATTGACCCAACTCAACAGCTCCCCGATCGATTTTATATCTTAATGCCTGGCAATCTTATGCACCCGGTCAACGTCATTTGGCGTGATGCGATGAGCGCGGGGATTGAATTCACTGATTAGCGCACGAGTCTTAGGCTGGGATCCGATCTTGTGCCTTCTTCCTTGGCATTGATGACCTCTTCTCCCAGCACGATATTACCTGCAAGGTCGAGGACTTCAACTGCAACGACCTCCAATATTCCGCCGAACGCGATCTGTTGTTCAGCAATGCCCTTGCCAATCCTCAGACCATCGGCAGGATCCCGAACCTCACCTAGTTTGACCACCCCGCTTTGCAATCGGAGTTGGACCTCGTGAAGTCGATGGGTTGCGAACCCTCTTACGGGTTGGCCATTTGGAATAAACGCCACCACTTGTGGTATCCTGACATCTGAGAAACGCTGAAATTGAAGCGTATCAGTTGTTTAGCTTTTCAAAAAGCGGCGCTTTGGTTCCGATTGTATCTACGGCAGTGAATTGACGATCATCCATAACAAAGCCCTCGGAGTACATCCGAGGGCTAAGCTCACCTGTGCAAGAAAAGCGTAGACTAGATGGTCAGTAAACGAAGAGGGTGAGCTGGCTACCAGACTGGCGAACAGCCAAGACACGATCAGCACTATAAGATGTTCGGCTAAGCGAAGCGCTCATAAGAGGGTCCGACTGAACCGCTTGCTGAAGCGCGAGGCCGGCTCCTGAGGTCCCGAATTGCTGCTTCAACCAAGCTCGAACATCTGCGCAAACTGCTATGGGCTGAATCTTCACACCCGATGCTCTCCCCCACGAAGAACTCATCTGTGTCGAGTTGATAAGGTTGGCCACTTGATTAGCAGGCACACCGGAGCACGGCGTACCGGCAGCACTAGAGGATGCGGACAGCCCCCCACCGATAACTCGCGTGTTCCCCGGCGCTCCAGGCGCACCTGGTGCACCCGGCATGCCGAGAGTTCCGGGGCCGCCCAAGCCGATGTCTACGTTCAGCAGGTTTGGCCTGCCTACGCCGACATTTGCTCTGACGGTTCCTCCAAGCACGCCTGCATTAACATTAACAAGACCGCCGGATGACCCACCCGATCCCACCGTCGCATCCAGAACAGAGGCAGAGCTCCCACCAATGTTCACGTCAGCGATGCTATCTCCGCCGAGACCAACGTTTACCAGGCCGCTGTCAGATGCCGATCCTGAGCTGAGAGTGACCGCCGAATTGTCTGACGAGCCGCCGAGAACACCGCCCAACAACCCCTGCGCATTAACAGGTGCGGCTATGCCGACAAGAAGCGCCGCCGTAATGGAAACAACTGCTATGAGTTTCAATTCTCTCTCCTCTGCGGCCGTTCTTGGCCTCTGCCCAGAAGATGACTCAATTCATTCTCGATGTTTATTTGATTATTCGAACATCGTGATTGCCCGACTTCTATAATACCGGTGAATTTTTGACAAAAAAATCAAATATGTCCAAAAGTTGGACTCTAAACGTATCGCGCTAAACAACGAGAAATCAATTCTGTAGTTCTATTTTGGGTTTTATACGGAATACTACTTACATTAGAGTAGAAGTATCCCCTGCTTGGGGAGCGATTTTTTGAAACAATCTAGCATTGCCAAAGCGGTGTAGACGCTAGTCGAGTCGACTGGGGAGTCGCCGGTGTCCTGCATCCCCCCACGCCTTATGGGGGGTGTAAGAATTGTCGCTATATCGGAGCCGCTCGTTGCGCGACCAGAATGGGCGCATAGCGGATAACTGCTCGCAAATATTTCAGGTCATATCCACCTACTTCCATAGCAGGTATGTAAAGTGGCGGCGTTTCCGACGCTCTATCGGTGCGGGGCACCTTTAGAATCCCTCAGTGCAATCAACGGGCTGGTTTTGTGGTAGGTGCGGGAGTATCAGCTTGTTTTTGTTGAGGTTTTAGGAATTTTGGTGATCTCGACGGGATTCGAACCCATGACCCCCGGATTAGGAATCCGGTGCTCTATCCTGCTGAGCTACGAGACCACGCGGTTTCGATAGCAAATGCGGTGGTCGAGTGGAACCCTGTTTGCGGGTGGCCGGCCGAATCCTTGCCCGCGGCAAATGTCATGCGCATTCTCACATTTCATCACGCCTGCGCGATCGTTCATCTTTTCTTGCCGCATTTGCATGCATGGTGAACGAAATCTTTCCGGGGCTCGCCTTTGCTCAACGCCAGTCTTGTTCGTCTTGCTACACTTGCCGCCCTTAGTGCGGTCGCGGCCAGCGCGCTGGCCTGCGAGAGCCTGCGCATGGCGCCGGGTGGCGTTGTCACCTCGGTAACCGATGGCGATACTGTGGTGCTCGACGACGGGCGAGTGGTCCGCATGATCGGCACCCAGGCGCCCAAGCTGCCGCTGGATCGGCCGGGTTTTGAGACCTGGCCTTTGGCGCCCGAGGCCAAGGTGGCGCTCGAAGAGCTGGCACTGAATAAAGAGGTGCGGCTTGGCTATGGCGGCGAAGAGGTCGATCGCTATGGCCGCGTGCTGGCGCATGTGTTTGTTGCCGGCGAGGGGGGCGAAATCTGGGCGCAGCATTCCATGGTCGCGGCAGGGCTGGCGCGGGTCTATTCCTTTCCCGACAACCGGGCCTGCCTTGATCTGCTGTTTGCAGCCGAAGGCCGGGCCCGGCTGGGCGGGCTTGGCATCTGGGCCGATCCCTATTACAGCATCCGTGCGGCGGACGCGCCCGGAGACCTGCTGTCCCGGGCCGGCCACTATGAACTTGTCGAGGGGAGGGTTCTGCTGGCCGAGCAACGCGGCGGGCGGGTCTATCTCAATTTCGGCCGGTTCTGGAAAGAAGACTTCACCGCCGTGATCGAGGCGCCGGGTTTGCGCCTGTTCAAGGCAGCGGAAATCGATCCGCTGAAGCTGGAAAATGCGCTGCTGCGTCTGCGCGGATGGGTGGACGACCGGGATGGTCCACGTATCGAAATCACCCATCCCGAGCAGATCGAGGTTCTGGCACTACAATGACGGGCATGGGGCAAAGCAAGAGACTGGGGCGCGTGCTGCGCAACGGAATGCTGGCAGTGTCGCTGCTGGCGCTGAGCGCGTGCTCGAGCCTCACCGGCTCGAACATCGCCGTCAGCCAGACCGGTGACGTACGCGCGCCGACCGTAGTGCCGGAAGGCACCGATCCCGATGACGTGGTGATCGGCCGCCGCGAGCACCCACGCATCATCGCGGCCTATGGCGGGGTTTATTCCGACCGACCGGCTGAAATCATGGTCGCGCGCATCGTCGGCAGGCTGCTGGCTGCGGCCAACCAGCCCAATGCGCAGTTCCAGGTCACCATTCTCGACACGTCCGAGGTCAATGCCTTCGCGCTACCGGGCGGCTATATCTATGTGACGCGTGGCCTTCTCGCCCTCGCCTCCGATACCAGCGAGCTCGCGGCGGTGCTGGCGCACGAAATCGCCCATGTGACCCTGCGCCATGCGCGCGCCCGCACTGACCGCACCCGGACGACGCAGATCGTTGATCGCGTCATCACGGGCGTGCTGGGCGGCGATACGTCCACCGATGCGACGGCCAATCGCACGCGCGAAAGCATGTCGGCCTTTGGCCAGAACCAGGAACTGGAAGCCGATCGCGAAGGCATCAAGTTTTCCGGCAAGGCGGGCTATGATCCGCAGGCTGCGGCGCGGTTCCTCGGCGTCATGGGGCGTTTTGCCAGTTTCTCGGCCGGTGCCAATGGCGGCAATGAGGGGTTCCTGTCTTCGCATCCTTCCACCCCCGCGCGTATCCAGAAGGCGATGGACACGGCCAAGACCATGTTCGGCCAGGCGCAGGTCGGCGAGACCGATCGCGATGGTTATCTCGGCGCCATCGGTGGGCTGACCTTTGGCGACAGCCCCTCGCAGGGGTCAATCGTGGGCCGCCGCTTCATCCACACCGCGTCCAAATTCACCTTCAGCGTGCCGGAAGGCTATACGCTGCAGAATTCGCAAAGCGCTGTGGTCGGCGTGGCCGGCGATGGCGAGGCCGTACGCTTCGACAGCGCCGATGTGCAGGCCAATGTAAAGCTCGAGGATTATCTCAAGTCCGGCTGGATCGCCGGGCTCAAGGCCGACAGCGTCACGACACAGAGCTTCAACGGCATCGAAATGGCCTCGGGCCTGGCGCAGACGGATCAGTGGTTCTTCCGCGTTTCGGTGATGCGGCTTGACGGGCAGGTCTATCGGTTCATCTTCGCCGCCAAGAGCGACAGCGCGCGCTTTGCGCAAGGGGCAGAGGCGACGCTCAAGAGCTTCCGCCGCGCCGAGTCCGGCGACCTCAACCAGGTGCGCAAGGTGGCCATCCGCGTGGTCACGGCCAAGGCCGGCGACAGCGCAGATAGCCTCGCCCGCCAGATGGGCGGTCTCAGCCGTGGTACCGAGCTTTTCTATATCATCAACGATCTCTATCCCGGCGATGCGGTCGTCGCGGGGCAGAAATACAAGATCGTCACGCTGCAATAGTCCTGAAGGGGCGCTTCCAGGTGAAGCGCTCTAATAGGCTAGCGGATCTTGGCTGTCTGGTTGGCCATGGTTTCGGCGCTGCCATTGTTGAACAGGCCGCGCAAGCCATCGCCCAATACCGCGACCGTACCGATGATGGTCATGCCGATCAGGGTGGCGACCAGGGCATATTCCATTGCGGTGGCGCCGGATTCATCAGCAAAAAAGGCTTTGATCAAAGTCAAGATACGCCCCCGGCGCTTATGCCCTGAACTATAACAGATCGCAGAGTGCGGCGATCAGCGGTTCGTCCGCCGGTGGCATCGGGTAATCGCGCAGGTTCTGCGGGCGCACCCATTTGAGCGCAATATGCTCCCGCGGTTCCGGCGTGCCTTGCCATTTCCGGCAGGCGTAAAGTGGCATCAATAAATGAAAACTCTCGTAAGAGTGGCTGGCGAAAGATACTGGCGCAAGGCACGCCTCCTTGGTTTCAATACCCAGCTCTTCCTGTAATTCGCGGATCAAAGCCGCCTCAGGACTTTCGCCCGGTTCGACCTTGCCGCCAGGGAATTCCCAGAGGCCAGCCATCGACTTGCCTTCTGGCCGCTGGGCGATCAGCACGCGACGGTCGGCATCGACCAGGGCCACGGCGACGACGAGGAGGAGCTTTTGGTCACTCATTGTGGGCCTGCCGGAATGCGATAGTTGTAGTCATACTGGTGGGCGTAGCCGAGACCCTCATAAAATGGGACCGCGGCAGCGTTGTCGGCCTGGACGTTAAGAGCAGCAAACATGGCACCTTCGCGTTTCGCCCAGGCGAGCCCCGAGCGCATCATCGCCGCGCCAAGCCCCTGACGGCGACGCGTGCCATCTGTCACGACATTGCCGGTGATGACGATGCCATTGGCAATTGACATGATCGATGATGCGACAGCCAGGCCATCGCGTGCCAACACCACACCTGTTGCTTGGACCTTGAGTGCACCGAGCAGGTTCTTGAGTCCGGTCATGGTTGCGTCGTCGTAGCCCTGCAGCTTCTGCGTGGCGGCGAGAAACTTCGGATCGAGCACGGAAAGAAATTCGGCCTCTTTGTCGGCCTCATGCTCGCCAAGTTCCATAGCCAGCAGGTGACTATCATCGATCTGGCGCCAGCCAGCCTCGTCGAGCGTGGCATTCAGTTCCGGGCTCGACAGGGGCGTAATGCGAAACACCGGCTTGATGCCGCGAATGACCATCCAGGTGCTGGCCGAAATGACCCGAATATCGGCGTCCTCAAAGTCATCCGGGTCAAAGCACTGGGTTGAATTGGCGCGCTTGGTATAGCCGCCTGCAGCGCGGCGCACCCAATTGCCGTCCCATTTGACCTCAATGCCAGGCCAAGCCTCAAGGCCTGCCCGCTCAAATGCCTCGACGTCCGGAAATGCCATCTCAGCTCCGGTAGTCGCCGTTGATGGTGATGTAGCCATGCGTCAGGTCGCAGGTATAGACCGTGGCGCGACCCTCGCCGAGCCCAAGGCTCACCGTCAGTTCCAGGTCCTCGCCCTTCATATAGGCGCTGGTGGCGGCCTCGTCATAGACGGTGGCGCGTTCGCCATCCTTGGCGACCAGCAGGTCGCCGAAGCGGATGGCCAGCTTGTCACGATCCGCCGGCTCGCCGGCCTTGCCGACGGCCATCACAACGCGACCCCAATTGGCGTCCTCGCCGGCAATGGCGGTCTTGACCAGGGGACTATCGGCGATCGACTTGGCGATGCGGAAGGCCGAGGCGTCCGAGGTCGCGCCTTCGACATGGACGGAAACCTGCTTGGTGGCGCCTTCGCCGTCGCGCACGGTCTGGATCGCCAGGTCGAACAGCACGTCGCGCAGCGCCTCGCCGAAGATTTCGGCGCGCGGGTCGTCAAGGCTGTCGATGGCATCGACCTTGGCCTTGCCCGTGGCAAAGACCAGCAGCGTGTCGGAGGTGGAGGTGTCGCTGTCGACGGTAATGGCGTTAAAGCTCGTCTGCACATGCTTGCTGAGCAGCGCCTGCAGGACCGGGGCGGCAATCGGCATGTCGGTGACGACAAAGCTCAGCATGGTGGCCATGTCGGGGGCAATCATGCCCGATCCCTTGGCGATGCCGTTGATCTTCACCTCGACGCCGTCGAGTTCGACAATGGCCCCGTTGAGTTTGGGGAAAGTGTCGGTGGTCATGATGGCCTTGGCCGGCTCGATCCAGGGCGTCTCGCCCAGGCGCGTCGCGGCTTCGTCCAGCACGCCGGCAAATTTTTCGGCCGGCAGGGGCTCGCCGATCACGCCGGTCGAGGCGAGGAAGACTTCGCTGGTCGCACAGCCCAATGCCTTGGCGGCATATTCGGCGGTCAGTTCGACGCTCTTCTGGCCCTTGGCGCCGGTGAAGGCGTTGGCATTGCCGGAATTGACGACAAGGCCACGCGCCTTGCCGCCGGGGAGGTTGGCCTTGCACCAGTCAACGGCCGCCGAGGAACATTTCGACTTGGTCACGACGCCGGCAGCCGTCGTGCCTTCATCGAAGGCCATCAGCAGAACGTCGGTGCGGTTCTTGTACTTGATGCCGGCTTCAGCCGTGGCGAAGCGGACGCCCTCGATGGCGGGCAGTTCGGGATAGGATTTCGGTGCGAGGGGGGAAACCGGATGGGCCATCTGCGTGAGCCTTTGAGAGCAATGCGTTGGCTCTCGTGTGCCTCAAAGATAAGGCGAGGGCAAGACAGTGGTCGCGGGGGATGGCCAAAGTCGCCCCGATGGGGCGACTTGCGATTGATCAGGCTGCCTGCACCGGCTTTTTCCCGGCAATGAACGCGCCGAAATTGCGGGTGATGAAGGGAACAACGCCGAAGACAATGGTGGTGGCCATGAAGGGCACGAGCACCAGGCTGCGCTGCCAGATGTCCCAGCCTTGGGTCAGGGGCATTAGCACATAAAGGTAGAGCGTCACGACCGGATAGACGGCGAGCGTCATCACCATGGCCATGCGGATACGGGAAGCGAGAGAGGGCTGCATGTTGCGCTCCAATGAAACGGTACGTTTCGTTATATAACTGAACGATACGTTTCGTTCAAGTGCTTTTCTTTGGTGTCGATTTCGCCCATATAGATTGCATGAGCCCAAACCCCGCCGCAGACAGTGATGACCGCCGCCGTTCCATCGGCGCCCGCCGCAATCCCGAGACCGAACAGGCGATCCTCGAGGCGGCCGATGCCATCATGGTGGAGGAGGGGATATCGGGCTTTTCCATCGAGGCGGTGGCCAAGCGGGCGCGGGCGGGCAAGCCGACGATCTATAAATGGTGGCCCGATCGCGCAGCCCTGCTGCTCGATGTCTATCACCGCCGCAAGCCCGCCAATGTGCATACCGATACCGGTACGGTGGAGGGCGATCTCTTCGCCTTCTTCACCGGCGTCTTCGCCCATTGGGATGGCGGCGCGGGGGATATTTTCCGTTTCGTCATTGCCGAGGCGCAGCGCGATGCCGGGGCAGCAGAGGCGCTGAACGGCTATGCGGCCGAGCGGCGTGTGCAATCGGGGCAGATTTTCCAGCGCGGTGTCGATCGCGGGGAATTGTCAGCTGATGTCGATGTGGGACTGTGTGCGGACATGGTGGCCGGCTTTATCTGGCAGCGGCTGCTGACCGGGCGGATCGAGCGCGATCCGGCGCAGGTGCGGCAGCTGGTTCGCCAGATGGTGCGGGGGCTTTTGGCCCCCGCAGTCTAGTTCGAAATATTATTCGGCAGCCGGCGGAGCGGTTTCGCTCTGGGCGTCGACGGCGGTCTTGAGGGCCGCGTCGGGAATGTCGACGGTCACGCCGGCCATCAGCTCTTCAACCGTGGTGTCGAACGTGTCCATCAGCAGCTGCTGCTGCAACTGGCCGGCGACCTGTTCGAAGGCCGGGGCGGTGGACTGGCGCTTTTCTTCCAGCTTGATGACGTGCCAGCCGAACTGGGACTGGACGGGAGCCGACACCTGGCCGACGTCGGTCAGGGCGAAAGCGGCGGCCTCGAAGGGGGCAACCATCATGCCCTTGCCGAAAAAGCCCAGGTCGCCGCCATTGGCCGCGCCGGGATCGATCGACTTTTCCTTGGCGATCGTGGCGAAATCGGCCCCGCCGTCGAGCTCGGTCTTGACCGTATTGGCCTCTTCCTCGGTCGGGACCAGGATGTGGCTGGCGCGGATTTCCTCGGCCGGCTGGAATTCGGCGACGAACTTGTCGTATTCGGCCCGCACGGCTTCCTCGGTCACCGAGGCGGCAATCGCGTCGGCGAAATAGGCGCGGCGCAGGGCGCGATCCTCGAGATAGGCCAGGCGCTGCTGGAACAGCGGGGTCTCGGCCATGCCGGCTTCACGGCCAGCCTGGGCCATGACCTTCATGTCGATCAGCACGCGCAGCAGGAAGGGCTTGCGCTGCTCGGGAGGCATCTGGCTCAGTTCCTGGGTCAGGTCCTCGGCGGCAAAGCTGAGATCAGCCTCGGTGATCGGCTCACCGCCGACCGTTGCCACGACCGTGTCGGGCGAAACAGCGGCAGGCGCTTCGGCGGCCGGTGCTTCGGCAGCGGGCGCGGCATCCTGGGCCATGGTCGGCACGGCCAGCGCCGTGCCGGCAAGGATCAGCGCGAGCATGCTCGTCCGGGCAAGGCGCAACGAGGAAGAAATCATAAGGTCAGTCTCCTGGCCGGTGCGGCTCGGCGCCCCGGCTCGTTGATAATCGGCAAAGCGCATCCCTGTAACAGGATGCGGATCTCGCGGCCTGCCTCACACAGCAAGGGGGCCAAAATGTGCTCCACGTCGTGAATGTGGAACCGTCATTGGGAAAACCCGTTTCTGCCGTGATTTTCGGCGGGTGTGGGAGGTGTCGCGCAATTCGGCGACGTTGACAAGACAGGGCCCCGCTCTTACATCTCACCCGCTTTTCCGCCGCCTGGCGGGATACCAGACATTCAAAAGCCGGAAAGGCTTGCTCATCGCGTCGACGCGGCCAAACGGGCCTATTCCGCACCCTTCCCCGCCCGCCTTCGCAGATGAGTCATAAAAGGACCTGACATATGGCATTTGGCTCGCTCGCCCGGCGGATCTTCGGTTCCCCGTCAGATCGGTCCGTCAAGCGCTTCCAGACCAAGGTCGCGGCGATCAATGCGCTGGAACCGGAACTGGAAAAGCTCAGCGACGACGAGCTTCGCGCCCGGACGGCCGAGTTCAAGGCGCATCTGGAAAAGGGCGGGAGCCTCGATGATCTGATCGTCCCGGCCTTCGCCACCGTGCGCGAGGCGGCCAAGCGCGTGCTGGGCATGCGGCATTTCGACGTGCAGCTGATCGGCGGCATGGTGATGAACGAGAGCGGCATCGCCGAGATGCGCACCGGTGAAGGCAAGACGCTGGTGGCGACCCTGCCGATGTATCTCAATGCGCTGACCGGCAAGGGCGCGCATCTGGTGACGGTCAACGACTACCTCGTTAAGCGCGACGCGGCCTGGATGGGCCAGGTCTATAATTTCCTGGGCCTCAGCTGGGGCGTCATCGTCCATGGCCTGACCGATGCCGAGCGCAAGGCGGCCTACACCGCTGACATTACCTATGGCACCAATAACGAGCTCGGCTTCGACTATCTGCGCGACAATATGAAATATACGCGCCAGCAGATGGTGCAGCGCGGCCATGCCTTCGCCATCGTCGACGAAGTGGACTCGATCCTGATCGACGAGGCGCGCACGCCGCTGATCATTTCGGGCCCGTCCGACGATCGCAGCGACCTCTATACCAGGATCGACACGCTGATGCCGATCATCGGCGAGGAGGATTATGACCTCGACGAAAAGCAGCGCGCCGCGACCTTTACCGACCAGGGCATTGAAAAGCTCGAAGCGCGGCTTGCCGAAGAGGGCCTGCTGAAGTCGGGTTCGCTCTATGACGTGGAAAACGTCGCTCTCGTGCACCATGCCAATTCGGCCCTGCGCGCGCACAAGCTCTTCCGCAAGGACAAGGACTATATCGTCCGCAATGACGAAGTGGTTATCATCGACGAGTTCTCTGGCCGCATGATGCCGGGTCGCCGCTATTCGGAAGGCCTGCACCAGGCGCTGGAAGCCAAGGAACACGTCAAGATCCAGCCGGAAAACCAGACGCTGGCGTCGATCACCTTCCAGAACTATTTCCGCCTCTACAAGAAGCTGGCCGGCATGACCGGTACGGCGGCGACGGAAGCGGAAGAATTCGCCGATATCTACAAGCTCGACGTGGTCACCGTTCCGACCAACGTTCCGGTGCAGCGCAAGGATGACGAAGACGCCATCTTCCGCACGGCTGCCGAAAAGTTCGACGCCATTGCCGAGCTGATCAAGGATTGCCACAAGCGCGGCCAGCCCGTGCTGGTCGGCACGACGTCCATCGAGAAGTCGGAAATGCTTGCCGATATCCTCAAGGGCAAGGGCGTGGGCGCGATGAACGTGCTCAATGCCCGTCATCACGAGCAGGAAGCCTTCATCGTGGCCGATGCCGGCCTGCCGGGCGCGATCACCATCGCCACCAACATGGCCGGCCGTGGTACCGATATCCAGCTCGGCGGCAATCTCGAAATGCGCATCACCAAGGAGGCCGAAGGCCTCGAGGGTGCCGAGCGCGAGGCCAAGATCGCCGAGATCAAGAAGACCATTGCCGAGCACAAGGCGCAGGCGCTGGCCGCCGGTGGCCTTATGGTGATCGGCACCGAGCGTCACGAAAGCCGTCGCATCGACAACCAGCTGCGTGGCCGTTCCGGCCGTCAGGGCGATCCTGGCCATTCGGCCTTCTTCCTGTCGCTGCAGGACGATCTGATGCGCATCTTCCCGGTGGATTCCATGGATTCCATGCTGGGCAAGCTCGGCCTCGAGCAGGGCGAGTCGATCACTCATCCCTGGGTCACCAAGGCCATCGAGCGTGCGCAGGGCAAGGTCGAGGCCCGCAACTTCGATATCCGCAAGAACATCCTCAAATACGACGATGTGATGAATGATCAGCGCAAGGTGATCTTCGAGCAGCGTATCGAATTGATGGATGCCGAGGATGTCAGCGAGACCGTGGTCGAGATGCGCCACGACGTTGTCGACAATATCATCACCAAGGCCATTCCGCCGCGCTCCTATCCCGAGCAGTGGAATGTCGAGCAGCTCGAAGCCGCCGCCAAGACCTATCTCAATATCGACGTGCCGGTGAAAGACTGGGCCGCCGAAGAGGGTATCGATGGCGAGGTGGTCACCGAGCGCCTGATCGGCGCCGTGGACGAGGCAGCCGCCGCCAAGGAAGCCCGCACCATTGCCATGCTGTCCGAAGCCGGCCAGCCGAACCCGGGCGTGATGCGCCAGGTGGAAAAGTCGATCCTGCTGCAGTCGATCGATGGGCTCTGGCGCGAGCATCTGGTGACGCTCGATCACCTCTCAAAGGTCGTCGGCTGGCGCGGTATCGCCCAGCGCGATCCGCTGACCGAATACAAGCAGGAAGCCTATGAGCTGTTCCAGGGGCTGCTCGCCAACCTACGCGAGCTGGTGACCACCCAGCTCAGCCATGTCGAGCTGCAGCCGCGCCCCGTGGCGCCACTACCGGTGCCCGATCTGACGCGCCTGCGCGAAACCCATATCGACCCGCTGACCGGCGAGAATGATGCCGACGGCGGCGACACGATCGCCGGCTCGCTGGGTGCGGTGGGCAATGATCCCTCGCTCGCTCCGATCGACCCGAAGCTGCTCGAAGGCGTCTCGCGCAATGCGCCATGCCCGTGTGGATCAGGCAAGAAGTTCAAGCACTGCCACGGTGCATTTTAGTTAGAAAGAAGGCCCGGAGCGATCCGGGCCTTTTTGTTACCGTTTCAGGTGGTCAGCAGGTGAGCCGTACTTCGGCATAGCCGCTGGCGGCGTCGGCTGTGACGACGCCGATCATGCAGCGGCTGCCGGGTAGGGCGATATTGCCGCCGGCGGCGATCACCGTGCCATCGGCCAGGGTGACGAAGCCGCTGTCGACGCCGGAAATCTCCACCGTGCCCGTGGCCCCGCAGACGGGATAGACATCGCCTCGCGTCACCATGAAGCGCGTGCCCGTGGGCAGGCAGTCGCCCGCCGCTGCTGCGGCAGCGTCCGGCACGATGACAGTTTGCGACGTAGCTTCCGGCGTCGGCGGCAGCGCGGCCGTGGGTGCATTGCGCCAGTTCTCTTCGAGGATATCGAGGCGATTGGTCAGGTCCGCCAGCTTGGCCGTGTCGGCCGGCGCTGCGGCGCCTTGCTGGCGGCCGAAGAGCTCAAGGCTCAGACGGAACTGGGCGATGTCGGTAGCAACCGCTGCAATCTGGCGCTGAGTGTCGCGATAGACCCAGGCGCTGGTGCCCAGAGATGCGGCGGCGACAAGACCAACGACAAAGCTCAGCAGTACCGCGCCGGAAGGGCCACGCCGTTCCCGAAGGGCGGGCGAGGACTTTTCGTCCTGGATGTCGACCTGCGGTGTCTCGTCCAAGGAAGTTCTCCGTTGCCATGGCCGGTTTCAGATCAGGGGAGATTGCGGCCCTCGTATGGTGCTGCCAAGCAAAATCAGCGCGTGAGGGTCGGGAATGGCGTCGGCGCGGGCTTGCCCGACATGACCGCAACCACATCGGCATCCTTGGCGCCGCCACCGAACATGCCGCCAATGCCGCCGATGAAGCCCGAGACGGCGGCGCTGCGCTGCTTGACGGCGGCCTCCTCATTGGCCTTGCGGGTGGCAGCGGTTGCCTCGTTGACGACGGCCTTGGTGAAGGCAGCTTCATCGGCGGCCTGTTTCTCGGCAAGGCCGGCGATCAGCGTCGTGGCTGGGCAGGGACCCATGGCATTGAGTGCGCCACCGGTGGGGTTGAAGATATACTGGCCCTCGCAGACGTCCCAGGCTGGCGGCGCCTTGGTCAGCTCGAACAGGTCATAGCCTTCCTTGATATCCTTCCAGAAATTGAGATGCTGGCTGGATGCCTCCCTGGCCAGATTGGTCGGGGTCATCTTGAAGGGGAAGATCTGCAGCTGGAAGCTGTGGTTGCCGCCCTTGAAGGTCTCGCGGGCCAGAGAATAGATTTCGGCGATGCCGTCATCGGTCATGGCGTAGCAGCCGCGCGACGAGCAATCGCCATGCACCATAAGGTCGCTCCCGGTGCGGCCATGGGCGCGGTCGAACTTGTTGGGAAAGCCGGTGTTGAAGGCGAGGTAATAGCTGGACTTGGGGTTCATCAGGCCGGGCGTGATCGTATAGAAGCCCTCGGGGCTCTGCCGGTCGCCTTCCTTGATTTTCGGGCCGAGATCGCCTGAAAAGGCGCAGATCTCGTAGGTCTTGAGCATCTTGAACTGGCCGGAGGAGGTCCGCTTCCAGACTTCGAGAGTTTTTTCCTGCTTGAACAGGCGGATGACCATGGCTTCGCCGGGCGAGGAGCCGATGGCGCGCAGGCTGCTCAGCGTGGCGCTGGGCAGCGGCTGGTTGTGACGGTTGTCGCTGGACTTGGGCAAAAAGCCGCCGCAGGCGACGAGCCCAAGGGCCACCCAGAGCAGGATGACGACGGAAGAAAGCTTGCGCAAAAGACTGGCTGTCACGATCGGCGGCCCGCTGAGGAATCAGTCCCGGCCTTTTCCAGACCTGGTTACCCAAGCATGAGAAAAGGTGGTGAAGGAAGCCTTACCACGGCCACATTTGGGCCGGAAGCGGGCGCAGATTGCACAGCTTTGTCAGACAGTCAGGCCTAAAGCGCCGAACCGATGGCGAGGAATTTCTCGCGACGGTGTTCGCGGGTCTCGAGCCGTCCCTTGCCGGAAAATTCCTTAAGGAAGCCGGCGATAGCGTCGCGGGTCGCACCCATGATGGCCTCGTGGTGGCGATGGGCGCCGCCCGTGCCTTCGGGGATGATGGCGTCGATCACGCCAAAGCCGAGCAGATCCTGCGCGGTGATCTTCTGGGCGGTGGCCATGTCCTGCGCCTTGGCGGCGTCACGGAAGAGGATCGAGGCGCCAGCTTCCGGGGAAATCACCGAATAGATCGAGTTTTCCAGCATCAGCACGCGGTTGGCCACGGCGATGGCGATGGCGCCGCCCGAGCCGCCTTCGCCGATGACGATGGCGATATTGGGCACGCCCAGCTCAAGGCATTTTTCCGTCGAACGGGCGATGGCTTCGGCCTGGCCGCGCTCTTCGGCCCCAATGCCAGGATAGGCGCCAGCGGTGTCGACGAAGGAGATCAGCGGGATGTTGAAGCGATCCGCCATTTCCATGATGCGCACGGCCTTGCGATAGCCCTCGGGGCTGGCCATGCCGAAATTATGCTTGAGGCGCGTCTCGGTATTATTGCCCTTCTCCTGGCCGAGAATGGCGACCGACTGGCCGTTGAAGCGGCCAAAGCCAGCCTGCAGCGCTGCGTCTTCGCGATATTTGCGGTCGCCGGCCAGCGGCGTCCATTCGGTGATCAGCTTGCCGACATAGTCGGAAAAATGCGGGCGCTGCGGATGGCGCGCGACCTGGGTCTTCTGCCAGGGTGTCAGGCGGCGGTAGATCTCGACCAGCGCCTCGTCGGCACGGGCGGACAGGCGGTTGACCTCCTCGTCGATGCTGACGGCCTGGTCGGTAGCGGCCATGGCCTTGAGCTCGGCGATCTTGCCTTCAAGATCGGCAACCGGCTTTTCAAAATCGAGATAGGACTGCATTAAACCTGCCCGTTGGGGGTCTCGTTACGCGACCCTAGCATATCGGCCGCTGCTGTTGCGCTTCAAAGTGGCCGGAAAGTGGCGATGACGCAACGCCAAGTCAAGGCTTGAGGCCGCATGAGGCACAGGAAATGGCCCCGCAGTCACCCTCCGGCCAGCGGGTGATGGGTCTCGACCAGCGTCTTGAGCTTCTCGTCGAGCACATGGGTATAGATCTGCGTGGTCGAGATATCGGCATGGCCGAGCAGCATCTGCACGACGCGGAGATCCGCCCCGCCGGCCAGCAGATGGCTGGCAAAGGCGTGGCGCAGCACATGGGGCGCGATGCGGACGGAGCTGATGCCGGCGCGGGCCGCGAGCCCCTTGAGATCACGGGCAAACACCTGGCGGCTGAGATAGCCCTCGGCGCCGCCGGCGGGAAAGAGGAATGGCCCGGGTTCGAGCGTTGTCACATAGGTCTTGATGGCATCGCGCGCCCGGTCGTTGAGCGGCACGACGCGGTCCTTGTTGCCCTTGCCGCGGACCGTCAGATAGCTGGTGTCACGCATTACCGCGGAGCGGCGCAGGCTTACCAGCTCGCTGACGCGCAGGCCCGTGGCATAGAGCAGTTCGAGCAGGACATAGAGCCGCAGCGCCAGGGCCTGCTGCTCGGGCTCGGCTGCTGCATTGGCCTCGGTTTCGGCCTGTGACAAGAGCCTATCCACCTCGGCAATGCTCAGGACCTTGGGCAGGGCGCGGCGCGTCCGTGGGCTGGCGACGATACGGGTCGGATCGTCGCTGCGCATGCCGTCGGTGCAGAGGAAACGGTGAAACTGGCGGATGGCCGACAATCTGCGGGCGGCGGAACTGGCGGAGAGGCCGTCGAGCCGCAGGCGGTCGAGATAGGCGGTGACGGTCTCGCGCTCGACATCGAGCAGGGTCTTGCCCTTACCAGTGATAAAGCCGGCATAGTCGGAAAGGTCGCGGCGATAGGCGTCGATGGTATTCTTCGCGGCGCCGCGTTCGGCACTCATCATCTCGAGGAATGCCGAGACCGTGTGTCCGCTCATGGGGAAACTGCTGGTGTGGCAGGATTTTGCGCTGGCGGCGCCTCGGTGCCCGGCAGGGGGCGCTGGCCGCCATTGAGCAGGTCATTGGTCGGAATGCGGATGGTCACTTCCTTTGGCGTCGGCTCGACATAGGCGATGAGCGCGACCATGCCGGCATAGACGAGGCCAGCCAGGAACAGCAGGGTGATGATGAGGCGGATCAGGGTGGGCATGGTCTTCCGTCTGGCAAGCATGCTTCAAGCAGGCTTACAGAATGCTGGCAAAAAGTTTCGTTTTGGTAGGCATGATATTGATTTCCCCGCTTCGGCTTGACAGGGGCGGCGCGCGCGGCTTGATAGGACCACTATCTGCGGAGCACTTTCTTGAATCGACCGGACGGGGCATTGCGGCAGGCCCGCGCCGAACAGCTTGTCCAGCAACTGTCCGGCAGGCCGATCGTTCTGGTCGGCATGATGGGCGCCGGCAAGACCACCGTAGGGCGGCGCCTGGCTTCCCGGCTCAATCGCCATTTTCTCGACAGCGATGAAGAGATCGAGAAGGCGGCGCAGATGACCATTCCCGAAATTTTCGAGCAGCGCGGCGAGCCCGAATTTCGCGCCGGGGAAACCCGCGTCATCGCCCGTGTGCTCAAGGAACACAATGTCGTGCTCGCTACCGGCGGCGGTGCCTTCGTCAATTTGGAGACGCGGGCCCTGGTCAAGCATGAGGCGATTTCGGTCTGGCTCAAGGCCGAGGTCGATATCCTGTTCGAGCGGGTCTCCCGCCGCTCCAATCGGCCCTTGCTCAAGACCGCCGATCCACGCGCCACGCTCGAAAAGCTGATCGAGGAGCGCTATCCCATCTATGCCGAGGCCGACGTGATCGTTTTGTCGCGCGACGTGCCGCAGGAGGTCGTGGCCGGCGACATCGTCGAGGCGGTGCTGACCTATCTCGAACAGCAGGACTGATCATGGCCATCGACCACACGGTACACGTTGCGCTGGGCGAGCGTGCCTATGACATCCTGATCGGGCCTGACCTGCTCGACGAGGCCGGCGCGATCCTGGCCAGCCGCTTTCCCGGGCGCCGCTATGGCATTATCACCGACGACAATGTTGCCAGGGCGCAATTGCCGCGCCTTGTCGCCTCGCTCGATGCGGCGGGCCTCAGCCATACCGAAATCGTGCTGCCGGCCGGCGAGAGCACCAAGAGCTGGGATCTGCTGGGGCAGGCCGTGGAGGGCATTCTTGCCGCACGGCTGGAGCGCGGCGACCTCGTCATCGCGCTGGGCGGTGGCGTCATCGGCGACCTCGCCGGTTTTGCTGCCTCGATTGCCCGGCGCGGCATGGATTTCGTGCAGATGCCGACCTCGCTTCTGGCGCAGGTCGATAGCTCCGTGGGCGGCAAGACGGGGATCAATTCGCCGCATGGCAAGAACCTGATCGGCGCCTTCCACCAGCCCAAGCTGGTCCTGGCCGATCTCTCCACGCTCGATACGCTGTCGCCCCGCCAGTTCGCTGCCGGCTATGCGGAAGTGGTCAAATATGGCTTGATCGACGACGAAGAATTCTTCTTCTGGCTCGAAGAGCATCGCGCCGAAATCTTTGCCGGTAGTCCGGCGCGCGGCGAGGCGATTGCCCGCTGCTGCGCCCACAAGGCACGCGTCGTCATCGCGGATGAAAAAGAGCTCGGCGTGCGCGCGCTGCTCAATCTCGGCCACACGTTCGGGCATGCGCTGGAAAAGGACACCGGCTATTCCGACCGTCTGCTGCATGGCGAAGGCGTGGCGATCGGCATGGTGCTGGCGCATGGTTTTTCGGCAAAGCTCGGCATGGCCCCCAGCCAGGATACCGGCCGCATCATCGCCCACTTGAAGAGCGCGGGCCTGCCCACCACCTTGGGTGATATCCCGGGGGCACTGGGCTCTACCGAAATCCTGATGGCGGCCATTGCGCAGGACAAGAAGGTCTCGCGCGGGGCGCTGACCTTCATCCTCACCCGCGGCATCGGCCGGGCCTTCATCGAAAAGAATGTCGACGGCAGCGCCGTTGCAGCCTATCTCGACGAGATGCGGGGGTAGGGCCTAAACATAGGGCCCTTCCACCGGCAGAACCTCAATCGCCAGCGCATGCACTCGGCCCTTGAGATCGGCTTCCAGCACTTCGTGAATAGCGCGGTGTTGCGCCACGCGGCTCATACCGGCAAAATGGTTGGCCGCGATTCTGACACGGAAATGGGTTTCACCACCCTCCCGCCAACCGGCGTGGCCATGGTGCTGCATCGACTCGTCGATCACATCGAGGAAAGCGGGCGTAAATCGATCGGAGAGCTTGGCGGTAAGGGTGTCTTTGACGCTCATGGCACTGGCCTCTATCTGGTTTTGGCTCTTAACTAGGCGAGAATGAAACTGTCGTCCAAGATCTTTGACTCCATTCGCATCAAGCCGCGCCGGGAAGAAAAGCCCGCGCCGGTCGAGCACGTCTGTGACTGGGAGGGCTGCGACAAGGCCGGCGAATACCGCGCGCCCAAGGGGGCGCGTGGCACGGGCGAATATCATCATTTCTGCCTCGAGCATGTCCGCCACTATAATACGTCGTTCAATTTCTTTGCCGACATGACCAAGGACGAGCTGGACGAGGCGCTGCATGCCCCGCCCAAGGCGGAGTCGCGGTCAAGCTTTGCCACCGGCAATCCCAACATGCGCTCGGCTGGCGCCCGGGCGGCGCGCGAGGCCCTGCGGCCCGGCGACAAATATGGCGATCCCTTTGGCGTTTTTGCCAAATATCGCCATCGTCAGTCGCAGAAGCCGGCGGCCGAGCGGGTCAAGCCGCTGCATGAGCAGGATCGGCGCGCGCTCGAAACCCTGGGCATTGTCGATCGCCAGCCCAAGTCGGACGATATCAAGAAGGCCTACAAGAGCCTGGTCAAGATCCACCATCCCGATGCCAATGGTGGCGACAAGAGCTCGGAAGACCGCCTGCGGGCGATCATCTCGGCCTATAGCCATCTCAAGAAGACCGGCTTTGTCGCCAAGTAGGCATGACAATCCGGTGGCTACCCCCAGCGTCACAATGCTGCTATAGAGCCCGCGAGTTTTTAAACGCTTTTCCCGCCTTTCTCACTCTCCAAGAGACAAGCCCATGACTGAGTACACCAATCTGCCCGACACCGAATTTTCGGCCCGGGAGCTGTTCGGTATCGATACGGACATGAAGGTGATGGGCTATAAAGAGGCCAATTCCCACGTTCCCCCGGTTGACCCGGATTATCTGTTCGACCGCAACACGACCCTGGCGATCCTGGCTGGCTTCCAGTTCAATCGCCGCGTCATGGTGCAGGGCTATCACGGCACCGGCAAGTCGACGCATATTGAACAAGTGGCCGCCAGGCTCAACTGGCCGCTGGTCCGCGTCAATCTCGACAGCCATGTCAGCCGTATCGATCTCGTCGGCAAGGATGCGATCGTGCTCAAGGATGGCAAGCAGATCACCGAATTCCGCGACGGCATCCTGCCCTGGGCCGTGCAGAACAATGTCGCGCTGGTGTTTGACGAATATGACGCCGGCCGTCCGGACGTGATGTTCGTGATCCAGCGCGTGCTCGAAGTCGCGGGCCGTTTGACCCTGCTCGACCAGAACCGCGTCATCACGCCCCATCCGGCCTTCCGCCTGTTCTCGACCACCAATACGATCGGTCTGGGCGATACGTCGGGGCTCTATCATGGCACCCAGCAGATCAACCAGGGCCAGATGGACCGCTGGAGCCTGGTCACCACGCTCAACTACCTGCCGCATGACAAGGAAGTGGGCATCGTCCAGGCCAAGAACAAAGCCTATGGCGAGACCGAGAAGGGCAAGAAGCTCATCTCCAACATGGTGCGCCTTGCCGACCTGACGCGTCAGGCCTTCATCAATGGCGATCTCTCGACCGTCATGTCGCCGCGTGCCGTCATCACCTGGGCCGAAAATGCCCAGATCTTTGGTGGCGATGTCGGCTTTGCCTTCCGCCTGACCTTCCTCAACAAGTGCGACGAACTCGAGCGCCCCGTGGTTGCCGAATTCTACCAGCGCGTGTTCGGTGAAGACCTGCCGGAAAGCTCGGCGAACCTCGCCGTGATGGCCTAACAAGACTTCTCCCGGCGCCAAGCCGGGAGCCCCCTTCTCCGGCCCTGCGGGCCATCTTCGCCTGAAGCGGAGACAACGCGGTGGCCGTCCAGGCTCTGTGTCGTGCCCTCGGGCCGCGACTGGGGTTTTCCGGGATAGACCAGATGGCACAACCACCGCGCAGCAAAGCCAACAAGCCCGACCAGACCCAGGTGTTCAAATCCGCCATGGGGGCGACGGTGCGCGCCATTGGCGGCAAGGCCGAGCTGGAAGTGACCTTCACGGCTGACCGGCCGTTGCTGACCTCCGACAAGGCGCGTCTCGCCAATCTCCCCCGCCTGCCGACACGGCGCGATATCGCCATTGCCCGCGGGCAGGGTGATGCCATGGCCATGCGCCTCGCCAGCCACGATCCCGATGCGCATCGCAAGCGTGCGCCGATGGACCCCGTCGCCCGCGCCGCCTTTGACGCGCTGGAACAGGCCCGCGTCGAGGCTTTGGGCTGCGTGCGCATGCCGGGCATGGTGGGCAATATCGGGGAAATGCTGGAAGATCGTCTGTTCCGCGCCAATTTCGCCGAGGTTTCCGACAAGAACGAGGCGCCGATTGCCGAGGCTCTGGGCCTGCTGCTGCGCGAAAAACTGGCCGGCGTGCCAGTGCCGCCCTCGGGCCATGCGCTGGTCGATCTCTGGCGCAAGGAGATCGAGGACAAGGGCGGCAAGTCCCTTGATCAGCTGCTGACGCGGTTCGAAAACCAGGACGAGTTTTCCAAGGCTGCGAAAGCCCTGTTGCGTGACCTCAACCTCGTACCCGAAAGCGAGCTGGAAGACCCCGACGCTTCGGACGAAGAGACCGACGAGAACCAGGAGCCCGATCAGGGCGACGCCTCGGACAAGGCGCCCGAACAGGGCGAAGGCGAGAACGACGCCGACGATACCCAGGACGACGAGCAGGCCGGTGAATCGGAAGAGACCGGCGATGTCGACGGCATGGAATCGGACATGGCCGATACCGACGACGATGCGGCGGCCGAAGCCGGTGAAGACGCGCCCATGCCGCCGCCGGCCAAGGATGGCGGCACGCAGCTCTCCAACCAGTTCAACTACAAGGTCTTCACCTCCAAGTTCGACGAGATCGTCAAGGCGGCAGAGCTTTGCCCGCCCGACGAGCTCGACCAGCTCCGGGCGCTGCTCGACAAGCAGTTGGAAAATCTCGCCGGTGCGGTGGCGCGGCTGGCCAACAAGCTGCAGCGCCGTCTGATGGCCAAGCAGAACCGCTCCTGGCAGTTCGACCTCGAAGAGGGTCTGCTCGACACAGCGCGCCTTACCCGCGTTGTGACCGATCCGATGCAGGCGCTCTCGTTCAAGGTCGAGAATGACACCGATTTCCGCGATACGGTCGTGACGCTTCTCATAGACAATTCCGGCTCGATGCGCGGAAGGCCCATCACGATCGCTGCCATTTGCGGCGACATCCTTGCCCGCACGCTGGAGCGTTGCGGCGTCAAGGTCGAAATCCTCGGCTTTACCACCCGTGCCTGGAAGGGCGGCAAGTCGCGTGAGGCGTGGCTCGAAGCGGGACGTCCTGCCAATCCGGGTCGCGTCAATGACGTGCGCCACATCATCTACAAGGCCGCCGATGAGCCGTGGCGCCATGCAAGGCGCAATCTGGGCCTGATGATGCGCGAAGGGCTTCTGAAAGAAAACATCGATGGCGAGGCGCTCGAATGGGCGCGCAAGCGGTTGATGGCGAGGCCTGAAGCCCGCCGCATCCTGATGGTGATTTCCGATGGCGCGCCAGTCGATGACAGCACGCAGTCGGTCAATGCCGGCAATTATCTCGAGGCCCATCTCCGCCAGGTGATCGAGGATATCGAGACGCGCTCGCCGATCCAGCTGGTCGCCGTGGGTATCGGCCATGACGTGACGCGCTACTATCGCCGCGCCGTGACGCTCCTGGACGCCGAGGAATTGGCCGGGGCGCTGACGGACGAGCTGGCGTCGCTGTTCGACGAGGAAATGCCGGCGCAGGCCCGCAGGCGGGTCCGCGGCTGATGCGGCTCGCGGTCCTCGCCGCGGCGCTGATGGCAGGCCTTGGGCCCGCCCTGGGGGTCGAGGCGACGGTCAATGCGACGCAAATCTCCAGCTTCCGTGATGTCGCGGTGGGCGGTAAGGTCGACCGGCTGATCTTTCGCGGCGGCATGGCGATGACCAGTCCCGACGATACATTTGGCGGACTCTCGGGCATGACCATGACCGGGCCCAATGGCCAGGCTCTCTTCGTCACCGATCGCGGCAGTTTCGTCACCGGATACCTGGCCTATGACGATGCGGGGCAGCTCTTCGGCTTTATC
Organism: Candidatus Devosia phytovorans; assembly: GCA_029202405.1. Lineage (NCBI taxonomy): Bacteria > Pseudomonadati > Pseudomonadota > Alphaproteobacteria > Hyphomicrobiales > Devosiaceae > Devosia > Candidatus Devosia phytovorans. The sequence continues at coordinate 4,279,146 of CP119312.1, forward strand.
GGCGTCACCATTGAGCCGATGCGCAATTCGAAGGGCGAAATCCTGCCGCGCCAATATGCCAAGGATGCCGAAAGCGTCGATACGGTCTATCGCGACGGCGTGCCGGTCGCCGCGCGGGTGAGCTTCGAGCATCTGACGCGGGTGGCGGATTTTGCACTGACCAATGGCATTCCGGGCGGCCCGGCGCGGGAAGTGTCCATCCCGCAATGGCTGACGGACCTCAGAACCAATGAGTCGCTGGAATCGGTCTGCGTGGCGCCACCGGCCTCACTTGTTGCCGGCTCGACGCTGCTGCTGACCGAGAATTATCTCGACGCGGCCGGCAATCACCGCGGTTATCTTCTGGGGCAGGCCGACAAGGGCGAGATCAGCTATGTGAAGTCGCCGGCAGTCAATCCGACCGAGTGCGCCTTCCTGCCCAATGGCGACCTGCTGGTGCTGGAGCGCGGCGTCTCCATGCTGACCTTCGTCATGAACCTGCGGCGGGTGAAGGCCGATCAGGTGCGGGCGGGCAATGTCATGGCGGGCGAGCTGCTGCTCTCGGCCTCGGGCGGCTCCATTGACAATATGGAAGCCATGACCGTGCATCAGGCGCCGGGTGGCGAGACGCGGATCCTCATCGGCTCGGACAATAATTTCAACGACTGGCAGCGGAGCTTGCTGCTGGAGTTTGCGCTGGTGGATTAGAGGGGCTTTGCACACCCCGCATACTCGGTGTCACCCCGGCCTTGAGCCGGGGCCCATCCCGAGATCGCGTTGCAGCCGCAAGGTCGAACGAACGACCATGGAGCGAACCCTATCATCTCAGGATGGATCCCGGCTCAAGGCCGGGATGACACCGAGTTTTTGGTAAGGTCTGCGAGAATTACGCCGCCCGTGCACCAATCGGCTGCAGCGGCATGATCCTGCCCATCAGCACCCGATACGGCGCCAGCAGCAACAATGCCGCCAAAAACTTCACGCCGAAATCACCCGCCGCCAGCGACACCCAGAGCGGCACTTCCGGACCGACGCCCAAAAGCGGCGCGGGGAAGCCCAGTGAACCATCCGGCAGGCCATAGAGCCCATCGATGCCGGCAAAGGCGGGGGCGAAGGACAGGGTGAAAAAGATCGCCGTGTCGATCAGCGATCCGAACAGCGAGCCGAGGAGCGGCGCGACATACCAGGTCCTGTTGGCGCGCAGGCGCGAGAAGATCGAGATATCGAGCAACTGGCCGACGATGAAGGCCGAGGCGGAAGCCGTGGCAATGCGCTGGGTGGTTGCGGCAGCGCCGCCGGCATTCCAGGGCAGGGGGTGGAAGCTCAAGTAGAAAGAGACGCCAAGGCCGACGACAAAGCCGACAAGCGCCACGAGACGGGCGCGCTGGGCGCCGTCATAGCGGTTGATCAGGTCGGTGACGAGAAAGGCAAAGGGGAAGGTGAAGGCGCCCCAGGTGAGGAGATCCGCCAGGTTGATTGAACCGAGCGTCACGTTGAGCGGATAGAGCACCAGGATATTGGACGCGGCAACGACCACGACCATGGCGGTAACGGCCGCCAGGAAACGAGCAAGCATCAGAATGCATCCCTATGTGATCCGCGACCCAGCATCAGACTGGCGCGGATGAAGTCTATGATGGGCAGGCTTGCCCGTCAAAAAAACAAAACCGCGCGGGGTTGGCCCCCACGCGGCTCGAATTCGTTTGGTAGTCCGGCGCTTAGGCGGCTGCGAGAGCGGCGCGGATTTCCTTCTTGATGCCAGCTGCCAGCGGCGACAGCGTGTCGTCGCTCTGCTTGAGCAGGAAGGCATCGAGGCCACCGCGGTGCTCGACCGAACGGAGAGCAGCAGCCGAAATGCGGAACCGGATCGAGCGGTTGAGCGCGTCCGAGATCAGCGAAACGGTCACCAGGTTCGGGAGGAAGCGGCGGCGGGTGCGGTTAAGAGCGTGCGAAACGTTGTTGCCAACCATTACGCCCTTGCCAGTCAGTTCACAGCGACGTGCCATATTGAGATATCCTACTTTGTGTAAAGGTCCTGGGTGGCAGACAAGTCCGCGACCGGCCTCGATTGTTGTGAAATCTGGCGGCTCTATAGGGAAAAGGGGGGCGCCCGTCAAGGCGAAGCCGGCTCAAACGGGCGCGAGCGCCTTGCAGGAAGCCCGGTGCGCAGGCAGTTTCACTGGATCGGCTGATTCGCCCCAACCAGCACAGAGACATCAGGCCCTTGATTCCGTTCCGCTTTGTCACCCTCTCCAGCCTTGCCCTGTTGATGAGCCTGCCGGCGCAGGCCGCCGAGGTCGATGCATCGGCCAACTACGTGCTCACCCTGGGGGGCATCAACATTGCAGCAATGACGGTCGATCTTGATGACGACGGCAGCCGCTATAGTCTCGACCTGACGGCCAATGTCGCGGGTCTGGGCACGCTGGTATCGAGTGGCACGGCGACGGCGAAGTCCGTGGGTCGCTCGACCGATGCGACGCTCCATGCCGACGCATTCAATCTCGAAACCCGCGCCAATGGCGAGGTGTTCACCGTCGATGTCGATTTTGCCGGTCGCGACGTCTCCGCCTTCAAGGTCGATCCGCCGATCACCGATTATGATCGCGTGCCGATCGAGCGGCGCCACCTGACCGGCGTTTCCGACTTCCTTTCGGCCTTCGTGCTCAAGGGTACGGCGCTGGACAAGAGCCTCTGCGATCGTCGCGCCAATATTTTTACCGGCGCCGAGCGTTTCGACATTGCCATGAGCTATGCCGGCGATGACGAGGCGACCTCTCAGCGCACCGGCTATCAGGGTCCGGTCGTCCTCTGCACGGTGGACTACAACCCGATCTCGGGCCATTTCACCACGTCGGAAATCACCTCCTATCTCGCCGACAGCGACCGCATCATCATCTGGTATGCCCCGCTGGGCGAGACAGGCTATTACGTGCCCTATCGCGTGTTGCTGGGCACCAATATGGGTGATCTGAGCATGGTTCTCACGCGACTGACTTACTGATCACTTCTGCCGGGGCGGCTTGAGTTCGCTGCCCGGGATTTCCGTCTTGTCGCGATGCAGCAGCACTGCGTCGAGCAGGGTCTTTGCGACATTGCGCACTTCGCCCTGCATGGCGATGTCCTTGTCCAGCGCCTCGTGATTGGTGGCATAGGGCTCCCAATAGCCGATGTAGCGATCCAGTTCGGCCAGTGGTCCGGCCGGCGCCATTTCCATGAACTTCAGCCAGTCCGAAATCGAGCGGCGCACGTCCTTGGTGCCTTCGACGTCGCCATGGACGACCACGGCGAACAGCCGACCCTTGAGGTGGCGCGGATAGTCCCAGCCATCGAGTTCGACCTGTTTGGCGCGCTGGGCGTCCTTGCCCTGGGTGAGCGTGGGGTCGGGATTGCCGCCATCGGCACAGACCAGGCGATCCATCATGGCCTTGAGCGGGCTTGCCACCTGATACCAGTTGACCGGGCTGACGATCATCACCGCATCGGCGCGCATCCACATAGGATAGATGTCATTCATCCAGTCCTGCGTCTGGCCCAATGAGTAATTGGGATAGCAGGAGCAGGGGAAGTGGCAGAGCGCGGCGGCGGTCGAAAAGCAGCTCTTGCAGGGGTGAATGTTGCGGCCATATTCGGAGGTGGTGCGGCTGAGATCGAGGATCTCGGTTTCGAGCCCGCCTTCCTCCAGCACTTCGGCGGCCATCTGTACCATGCGGAAGCTCTTGCTCATCTCGCCGGGGCAGGTGTGTTCGCTGCGCGATGAACCGTTGATCAGCAGCACGCGCTGCGGGCGGTCGCCGCTTTCATAATCGGCCCGGGCGCGATCCACCGCCGCCTTGGCCTCGATCCAGTCCTCGGCGAGGTCATAATCGGGGTCGGCATAGCCTGGCCCGGCCTTTTGCGTGCGCGGCGCCTTGCGCGAGTTGTCATAGGCATCCCAGGCCGCATCGGCGATGCGGTCGAGCTCACCCTGCAGCTGGTCGAAGCCGGGATCGATATATTGGCTGAGGAAACGCGTTTTGAATTCGGACTTGTCGAGCGTGGGGTCCGGCATGCCCTTGCGGGGCTCCGGGGCGGTCAGGACTTTGGTTTGCTGCATTTGGGTCTCCGTGGATTCCCAATGGTGGCAGCGACACGAAGTTCCTCTTCGGCACTGTCTCGTGATGGCACGGTCAAAGGCTTTTTTGACAATTTCCCGACGGCACAGCCGCCGTGGCCGGGCTGACAGGTGTTAACGTCGGGGCGCGCGCAAAAAATGTTCGCGCAATGATCCGCTCAGGTTCGTCCGAAACAGGCCGAAATTAACGTTTCGGAAATGCATGTGAACGGCTTTTGGCGGTTTTGGGCAGGTTCGTTCTCATCCAACAGCGCACTGGTGGCACCTCTGGCACCAGACCACCATGGCTTGGGGTGAACAAAGCCGGATTTTGTGGGTTCGCCCGATTCTGACCCTGTTCGTTCCGGGTTTGGTTCAGGGGTTAACTGGAGCCTGCGCCAGCGGTAAAAGCTGTACCAGTTCGGGAAATGCACAAGACACGCCCCATCTTACTTGTCCCTACGGGCGGGAGCGCTGTGAGATGATGCGCCACCCTTGCCCCACCGTCCCATCCTGGCACGGTCAAATCTTTCTTCGTCAATTTCACCAGGCGAGAGCCGTCAAAACCGCCGTCCGGCAGATAAATCTCGCGGCGGCTGTAAATATATCCGTATTTACACTTTGTTCAGAGCTGCCTGATTTCGTCTGCATTTAACGCAAATTCAACGAAGCTGAATGGATTCCGGGCTTTTTGGGTCAGAGCGGCGGCGCGCTAGGCCGCGCTGGTAGGTCTTGTCCGATGCGAGCCACAATATATCGTGGAGAACGAATGCAGATTCATTGATTCGTTCTGATTCGATGCCATTTTGTTTCTGTAATGTTCCTTTTTTGAACATCTGACATAAAAAGGTCGCGTAGCCTGTCCTTTCTTGGGACAATGCTCACAAGCTCTCGCAACGGCCGTTTTCAACTCCTACATTGCCGGCAATGACTTTCGCCCCGCCCCAGTCGGTCAAGGCAATCCTTGGCCCCACCAATACCGGCAAGACCTATTTTGCCATCGAGCGTATGCTGGCCCATCCCACCGGGATGATCGGCTTGCCGCTGCGCCTGCTCGCGCGCGAGGTCTATCAGCGTTGCATCGAGCGGGTGGGCGAGGGCGCAGTGGCGCTGGTCACCGGCGAAGAGCGGATCATTCCAGCCAAACCGCGCTTCTGGGTCTGCACCGTCGAAGCCATGCCGATGGATATCCGTGTCGATTGCGTGGCGGTGGACGAGATCCAGACCGCGGTGGATTTCGATCGTGGCCATGTCTTTACCGACCGGATCCTGCATGCCCGCGGCAGCATGGAGACGCTGCTGCTGGGCGCGGCGACCATGGCGCCGATCATCCGAAAGCTCTTGCCGCATGCCGAAATCATCGATCGACCGCGGTTTTCCCAGCTCAGCTATGCCGGCTCCAAGAAAATCTCGCGCCAGCCGCCGCGCTCGGCCATCGTCGCCTTCTCGGCCAAGCAGGTTTACGCCATTGCCGAATTGATCCGCCGCGAGCGCGGTGGTGCCGCGGTGGTCATGGGCGCGCTGTCGCCCCGCACCCGCAATGCGCAGGTCGAGCTTTATCAGAATGGCGATGTGGATTTCCTCGTCGCCACCGACGCCATCGGCATGGGGCTCAACCTCGATATCCACCATGTGGCCTTTGCCGATGACAGCAAGTTCGACGGAAGGATCAGTCGCGACCTGACCCCGGCCGAGATCGGCCAGATCGCCGGTCGCGCCGGTCGCCACGCGAGAAACGGCACCTTTGGCGTCACCGGCGGCACCGAGGGATTCGACGAGGAACTGGTCGTTCAGCTCGAAACACATGACTTCGACGCGATAAAAGTGCTGCAATGGCGCAACAACCAGCTCGATTTCAGCTCGATCGGGGCGCTGCAAAATTCTCTCGATGCCGTGCCCGAGCATCGCAGTCTCACCCGCGTGCCCCTGGCCAAGGATCAGCAGGCGCTCGAATTCGTCTCGCGCAATGAGGCTGGGGCCCTGGCGCGTGGCCTCGATGGGGCGCGGCTGCTGTGGGAATGCTGCCAGATCCCTGATTATCAAGGGATTTCTCCGGCCAATCACGGGGAAATCGTCACGCGGATTTACTCGGATTTAGTCAAGAAGCGCGCGGTCAACGCGGACTGGATTGCCGAGCAGGTGCGGTTTTGCGACAATGTGAGCGGCGATATCGACACCTTGAGCAACCGGATCAAGCAAATCCGGACCTGGACCTTTGTCGCCAATCGCAAAAACTGGCTTGCAGACCCTTCACATTGGCGCGAAAAGACCCGAGACATTGAGGATAGGTTGAGCGACGCTCTTCATGAGCGGCTGACTCAGCGCTTCGTCGACCGGCGCACCAGCGTCTTGCTGCGTCATCTGAAAGACAAACGTATGGCATCTCCCGAGATCAATGAGCGCGGCGAAGTACGGCTGGAAGGCCATCTCATCGGCACGCTTGAAGGCTTCCGCTTTACCCTGGCGCGCAATGATGGCGACGCCGATATCAAGGGGCTGCGCGCAGCAGCCGACCAGGTGGTGGCTCCCGAGATCCACAATCGCGCCGATCGCCTGGCCGGCGCGCCCAATGAAGAATTCGTGCTGGCCACCGATGGCCGGCTGCGCTGGAAGGGCGATATCGTCGCCGAACTGATCGAGGGCGATGCGCTTTATCGCCCGCGCATCCTGATGCTGGCGGACGAAACGCTGACCGGGACCGATCTCGAGCGCGTGCAGGATCGCCTCAGCCTCTGGCTACGCCATCATATCAATACCGTGCTCGAAAGCGTCATGGCGCTGGAAGCGCCGGCCGATGTCGATGGCACCGCGCGTGGCATTGCCTATCAGCTCTACGAGCATATCGGCCTGATCCCGCGTGGCCAGGTGGCCGACGAGGTCAAGAACCTCGATCAGGACCTGCGCGGCAAACTGCGCAAGCTGGGCGTCAAGTTCGGCGCCTATCACATCTACCTGCCGCTCTCGCTCAAGCCCGCGCCGCGCGAGCTGGCGCTGATTCTGTTCGCCCTCAAGAATGGCGGCGTGCGCCAGGCTGGCGTGACCGATATTCCCCATATCGTGCTGAGCGGCCGCACCAGCTTCGTGGTTGATCCCGAAGTCGATACGCGGCTCTACGAAATGGCCGGTTTCAAGGTGGCCGGCAAGCGTGCCGTGCGCGTCGATATTCTCGAACGCCTGGCCGATATCATCCGTCCGCTGATCGCGCTCGATGCCGGTCGTTTCTATCAGGGCGAACTACCAGCCGGTGCTGCCGAAGGCAACGGTTTCCGCGTCACCGTGGAAATGACCTCGCTGCTGGGCTGCTCGGGCGAAGACTTCGCCTCGATTCTTTCGTCACTCGGCTACAAGGTAAAGCGCGTTCCCAAGGTGGCCGCGCCTGCCCCTGCCGCCGAAGCCAGTGCCGAAGCGCCGGCTCTTGAAGAAGTGCTGGCCGAGAACCCGGCCACGATCGATGCGGCTGAAGAGACCCCGGTCGAGGCCGTTGCCGAAGAGGCTGCGCCGGTCATCGAGGCCGATGTGCCCGAAACCACGATTGTGGAAGCGGCGCCCGCCGAGGCCGTTGCCGCCGAAGCCGTCGAGCCGGAGTTTGACGAGATCTGGTCGCCGGCCGGCCGTCGCCCCGACAACAAGCGTCATGAATCCCGCCGCCGTCCGGAAGGCGAGGTCCAGACCAAGCGTCCCGAGCGTCAGCGCACGGCGGGTCCGCGTCGCCCCGAGGGTGAGGTGCAGGATCTGAACAAGGCCCGTCACCTGCAGAAGCCGCGTGGTGAAAGCAAGCCGCGTCCGGAAAATCGTCGTCCCGACGATCAGAAGGGCGATCGTGCCCGCTTCCAGCAGCCGCAGCGCGACGAGCGCAAGGAAAAGGCTTTCGATCCCGATAGCCCCTTTGCCAAGCTCCTGGCGCTAAAATCGCCGAAGGGTCAGTAGGGATTGGCAGGAGCGAGCGAACCCATCCGCAAGGAGCGGCTCGACAAGTTCCTGTTTTTCTCGCGCGCGCTAAAATCGCGCACGCTGGCGCAAAAGTTCATCGAAAGCGGCGCGGTCCGCGTCAACTCCGAACGCACCGACCGTTCCGACCAAAAGGTCGGGGCGGGCGATGTTCTGACCATGACGCTGCACAATCGCATCACGGTCTGGCGCATCCTCGATTGCGGGGTGCGCCGCGGCCCGGCACCCGAAGCGCAGGGGCTCTATCAAGATCTTTCCCCGCCGCCACTGCCCAAGCCGGAGCTGTCGCCCTATGATGCAGCGATCGCCCAGCGCGGCGAAGGCGCGGGCCGGCCGACCAAGAAGGAGCGGCGCGATACGGACCGTCTGCTGGGCGGCGACGAAGACTAGACGGAACGATCGCTGACTTGGCGCGTCATCGCTCTAAAGCCAGGTATTCCATCATGTCACAGGACACATCACCCATTGCCCAGGCGCGGCTGCCGACCAATTCGGCAGAAGCGACCAATGCGATGATCCATTATTATCGCGCAGAAATGGGCCGCATGAATGCCTGGCGATCGCGCATCGATCTCACCAGCAATTGGGCGATTACCGTGGTTGCGGCGCTGCTTTCGGTGTCGCTGTCGACACCAACCGCCCATCATGGCCTGTCGCTGTTTGCCATGCTGATCGTTACGCTGCTGCTCTGCGTCGAGGCGCGGCGCTATCGTTTCTACGATGTCTATCGCATGCGGGTGCGTCAGTTCGAGCGGCACTATTTCGGCCAGCTTTTCGGGCCTGAGACGGAAAGCGGCACCGAGCCATGGCTGCTGATGCTGGCGCAGGATCTGCGGCACCCCAAGTTCCGCATCACCTACCAGTTGGCGCTCCGGCGTCGGTTGCGGCGGAATTATATCTGGATGTTTCTGATCCTGCTCTTTGCCTGGGTGGTCAAGCTGGCCTCGCCTGACCTGCAGGACGGGGCAGCGCTCGATCCGGGCCGGCCGCTGCAGACGGTCATCGGCCATGCCGCCATCGGGCCGGTCCCGGGTTGGCTGGTCGTGGTGCTGATCGTGCTTTTCTTTGCAGGCCTTGCCACAGCTTCGCTCAAAGGCAAGGATCGCGGCGGCGAAGAGGTGCATGTCTGACGAAGAAAGGCCCGGGATTGCTCCCGGGCCTTTTATCGGTCTGGCCTTGCTTGGAGGCCGTCAGTGGTGATGCTTGTGTTCCGGCATCTTTTCGAGCTGGTCCTTGGTCCAGCCGGTCACGGCGTGGACGTCGCCATGCTCGTCGCGCATGAATTCGAGGTCACTGGCCGGAACGGCCACTGGCTTGGCGCCAATGCCGAGAAAGCCGCCGACATCGACGATGATCTGGCTGCTGGCACCCAGGCCGTGCAGGTGAGAGACGTGGCCGATCTTGTGATCGTCGGCGCCATAAATGGTGGCGCCTTCGAGAACCGACGGGGTCAGTTCATTGGCGGCAAGGCGGACATGGTTGGAATGATCCATGGGATGTTCTCCTCTTGTTGTAGACCGGTTTAACCCGTCAGCATCGAGGTTGTTCCCGCCGGCTTCGGAATTGGGGACCATGGTCTCGAGCCGTTCGAGCGTGTCGCCGACGCGGCGGGCAACCTCCACGTCAAAGCTTTCGTCCGGACCGCTCATTTCGTAACGGCGCAGGTCCTCAGTGCTGACGCCCGCGGTCGCGGCGAATTCGTCGGGATCGAGGCCCATGGCGAGGCGACGGTTGTGGTCGCCCTTGGGCTGGCGGCGGGCGGGGTCCTGGGCAGATTGCTGGAAAGTGGGCATGTCGGGTCTCCTCTATTGAGGAGAACAAGCATCGCCAGGGGCAAAAGGTTTCGCTCTGGCATTAACCTGCGCCAAATGGTGCGGCTTGCCAGCCTTGCAGGCGGCCATAAAACGGTTTAGCACCGGACCCGTTGAGAACCCCGCCGGACTGCCGCCCGATATGACCTATATCGTCACCGATAATTGCATCGCCTGTAAGTACACCGACTGTGTCGAAGTCTGCCCCGTGGATTGTTTCTACGAAGGCGAAAACATGCTGGTGATCCATCCGGACGAGTGTATCGACTGCGGCGTGTGCGAGCCGGAATGCCCGGCCGAGGCGATCAAGCCCGATACCGAGAGCGGGCTCGACGAATGGCTGGCGCTCAATACCAAATTTGCCTCGATCTGGCCCAACCTGACCGAACGGCGCGACCCGCTGCCCGAGGCCAAGGCGCTTGATGGCGAAGAAGGCAAGCTGGCTAAATATTTCTCGGAAGCGCCCGGCGAGGGCGACTGAAGCTGATCTGCCGCAGCTGTTGACGGGCTGTGGGGAAGCTGTGGAATCAAGCAGATTGGGCGCCTGGCCACAGGATTGTCCTCTTGCATGGGCGCGCATATGCGCTTGATTCGTAGTTTTTGATTTTGCCGAAAATTTGTGCTATGGTCCCTCTGAATGCAGTTGAGCCCGTCACCCAGCCCGTGCCTTAAGGCACGTTTTTTCTGACAACATCGCTAGATGTGCTGACCTCCGGACAAAGCGGATCCGGATCGCCATGGGGTTATTGCTGCGCGCGGCGTCGCGTTTCGGCGCCAGAGTATGAGTATAGGGTGGATGGTCCTTCCCGCCAGGAACCGTCCATTTGGGGCGTCAACAAGGAGTTCCAAGACTATGGTAGCCAAGAAGGTACAGACACGGCTCGGTTTCAAGACCGGTGAGTACGTCGTCTATCCGGCGCATGGCGTCGGTGTGATCGTCTCGATCGAGGAACAGGAAGTTGCCGGACTGACCCTTGAACTGTTCGTCATCAGTTTCGAACAGGATAAGCTGACCCTTCGCGTTCCCGTTGCCAAGATCAAGTCCGTCGGCATGCGCAAGCTGGCCGAAGAGGACATGGTGACCCAGGCCCTGACCACCGTTACCGGTCGCGCGCGCGTCAAGCGCACCATGTGGTCGCGTCGTGCCCAGGAATATGAAGCCAAGATCAATTCGGGCGACCTGATCGCCATTTCCGAAGTCGTGCGCGATCTCTATCGCTCCGAAGAGCAGCCCGAGCAGTCCTATTCGGAACGCCAGCTGTTCGAACAGGCCATGGATCGCATGAGCCGCGAAATCGGTGCCGTCAACAAGCTGACGCTGACCGAAGCCGTGCAGCTGATCGAAAAGAACCTGGCCAAGTCGCCCAAGCGCACCAAGGCTGATGCCGAGCCGGAAGGCGACGAAGAAGCTGCCTAATCTTTCAGCTTCAACGACATGAACATTGGGCCGGTGGAAACACCGGCCCTTTTTCGCATTTTGGGGTCCGAAGTGACACTCGATGCTAACAGTCTGCTAGCCAATTGGGCCGGATGGGCCTCCGGATTGAAGCTGGTGCTACTCAGATCTTGCCCAGAACATCGCCCAGCCGGCTCGTGGCACTACCGGGCTTGAGCGGTTGCTGCTGGCTTTCATGCGGCACCCAGCCGGAGAGCCAGATGATTTCCAGCGTCGCGCGGATACGGCCGTCGGCATCGCCGTCGCGGGCTGCATAGGCTTCGGCTGCGGCCGCCAAGAGGGTGGGCGTCGCCAGGCGTTTTGGTCGGTCCATCAGGGGGTTGGAGGCGCCGAGTGCCTTGAGTTCGGCCATCAGGGCGAAGGGGCTGGCATAGCGCACGACATGGGTTTCGACATCGGCGACGGGCAGGGCAAGGCCGGCGCGCTGCAGCAGGGCGCCGGCATCGCGCACCTGGATCATCGGCGCCACCCGCGCCGCCGCGCCGCCCCATATCTCTATGTCAGCGCTGAGGAAAGCCTCGCGCAATTCAGTCAGCGTCTCGCCGCCCAGCGCTGCCACCATCAGCAGGCCGTCGGGCGCCAGATGCTTCCGCAAGCGCGCCAGATAGCCAGGCACGTCATTGATCGCCTGCAGCTCCAGCAGCGAGACAATCAGATGATAGTTTTCCCCGCTCAGCGGGGGCATGTCATCATGGCTGTCGAAGGCCCTGTAGCGCTCAAAGGTAAAGCTGGCGCTGGCGGTGCGGCCTGACGACGGGAGTTTTTCGAGATCGGGGCCAATAATGGCGGCCCTGGAGAAATCGCGGATCAGCGCGGCCAGCCTATCCTCGAGATCGGCTAGAATGAGATCGGTAACGAAGTCGCTGGTTTCCGTACGCCGCGCCAGGTGGCGGGCGATCAGGGGCTTGTCGAAAATGGCGGGCGGCTGGGTCATGTCGATCTTGCGGCCAGATGGGGCTGTGGCACTATCTGCCTTATGGAGAGGCATGAGGGGCTTGTCAAAACCGGTCTTTGGGCCAGCGGCCTGGCGCGTGGTGCGCAGACGCTGGGCAACATGCTGCTCGACCTCGCCTATCCGCCTGTCTGCCTCAATTGCGAGGCGCCGATCGCAACGGCAGACGGGCTTTGCGGACCGTGTTTTACAAGGCTCCGACCAATCACCGCGCCGCTCTGTCCGATCATGGGCCTGCCCTTTGAAATCTCCCTAGGGCCAGGCGCGCTCTCCGCAGAGGCCCTGGCCGATCCGCCGCCTTTCGGGCGGGCGCGGGCAGCGGTGATCTACAATGAGGTGGCGCGCACGCTGGTCTCCCGCCTCAAATATGGCGACCGGCCCGAGCTGGCGCGCTTTTGTGCGCGGTTGATGGCTGGTGCTGGGCATGAATTGTGGGCCGGCGAACCGGTGCTGGTGCCGGTGCCGCTGCATCCGGCGCGGCAGCGCGAGCGGCGCTATAACCAGTCGGCGGAGCTGGCGCAGGCCCTCGGCAGGCTCACCCGGCTCCGGGTCGATCCCCTGTTGGTGCGGCGTATTCGCAAGACGCGACAACAGGTTGGTCTATCTGGCGATGGCCGCCAGCGGAACGTCGCCGGTGCCTTTGCCGTTCACCCCGGCATGCTGGCACGGATCAAAGGTCGCCGCGTGGTTGTGGTGGACGATGTCTATACGACGGGCGCCACGACCAAGGCGGTGACACGGGCCTTGCGCAAGGCGGGCGTTGAATCCATTGACGTGATGACCTTTGCCCGCGTTGTCATCGGGGCAGAACTGCCCATATAAGAATAACCGCCTCTTCTCGAAGGAGAATTTCAGATGGCCAAGATTGAAATCTATACGACGCCGACCTGCCCCTATTGTCACGCCGCCAAGTCGCTGCTCAATGAAAAGGGTGCTGACTATACCGAAATTACCGTGCTTGATCCCGACCTGCGCGCCGCGATGACCCAGCGCGCGCATGGCCGCCGCACCGTGCCGCAGATCTTTATCGGCGAGACACATGTCGGTGGTTATGATGATATGGCTGCGCTCGACCGCGAAGGCGGCCTCGACAAGCTGCTGGCGTCGTAGCCTTCCATGAAAATCGCTGCCATCCAGATGCGGTCCGGGCTTGACCCCGAGGCCAATCTTGCGGCCCTCGAGCCCATGCTGGCCGAGGCCGCCGCGGCCGGCGTCACCTATGCGCTGACACCGGAAGTGACGGTTATCTTTCCGGAAAATCGCGAGCAGCTCAAAAGCGTTGCCGCGCCTTTCGAGGATCATCCGCAGCTGCGCCGCATTGGCGAACTGGCCAGGCAGCACAACATGTTCGTCCATATCGGCTCGCTTGCCGTGCCGCTGGAGGATGGCCGCTTTGCCAATCGCTCGGTGCTGTTCGGGCCCGATGGCGCGATTGTTGATACCTATGACAAGATCCATCTGTTCGATGCCGATATTGCCGGGCTCAATGCCTACCGCGAAAGTGCCACCTATGCCGGAGGCGAGCGGGCGGTAACGGCGAAACTGGGTGAATTCACCCTGGGCATGTCGATCTGCTACGACATGCGTTTTCCCAAGCTTTACAATAGCCTCGCCAATGCTGGAGCAAACCTGATCGCCGTGCCGGCGGCCTTTACCGTGCCGACGGGGCAGGCACATTGGCATGTGCTGCTGCGTGCCCGCGCCATCGAAACAGGCTCCTATGTCATTGCCGCGGCGCAGGGTGGCCATCATCCCAATGGCCGTGCCACCTATGGCCATTCGCTGGTGATCGATCCCTGGGGCCGCATCATCGCCGAACTGGAGCATGACGAACCAGGCGTGCTGCTGGCCGAAATTGGCGTGGATCATGTGGCCGACGCGCGGGCGCGCATACCGGCTCTGGCCAATGCGCGAAACTTTGCCCTGCCCGAGACGTTGCAGGACTAGGTAATCGACCTATATCCTTCCCAACAGCGCCGCCCGGCGCATGAGACTTGTCGATCGTGATCCAATATTCCCTCCATTGCTCCAAAGGGCACCGCTACGACGCCTGGTTCAGGAATGCTGCGGCATTCGATGAACAGCAGGCCCGGGGCATCGTGACCTGCGCCGTCTGCGGCGATGGTACGGTGGAGAAAGCGCTAATGGCCCCGGCTGTGGCGCGCACTGATGGCAACAGGGTTTCCCTGAGTTCGTCCAATCCCGATCTCGCAAAATTCCGCGAATTGCTGCGCGAGTATCGTCAGAAGGTCAAGAGCCAATCCGACTATGTTGGCGACCGATTTGCCGAGGAAGCGCGGAAAATCCATTTCGAGGAAGTGGAACGACGCGACATCTATGGCGAAGCCACGCGCGACGAGGTCCTGGCCCTTGCCGAAGATGGTGTCGAGTTTATGCCGCTGCCAGGCCTGCCGGACGAGCACAACTAATCCCGGGCTACCCATGCCCGGCGGGAACCTCGCGTTCCCATCCTTCCGAGCGCCACTCCCGGCGCGCAAACCGGAGATATTGCTATGACCACTCGTGATGCAGCCCTTTCGGGCACGTTCGCCATTGGCGGTGACCTTACGGTCAACCGCCTCGGTTTTGGCGCCATGCGCATTACCGGCAAGGGCATCTGGGGTCCGCCAGAGGATCCCGAAGAGGCAAAGGCGACGTTGCGCCGCCTGCCCGAGCTCAATGTCAACTTCGTCGATACGGCCGAAAGCTATGGCCCCTATGTCAGCGAAGAGCTGATCGGGGAGGTGCTGGCGCCCTATGCCAAGGGCACGATCGTCGCCACCAAGAGCGGGCTGACCCGCCATGGTCCCGATGTCTGGCCTCAGCTCGGCCGGCCTGAATTCCTGCGTCAGGGCGCCATCCAGAGCCTGCGCCGTCTCAAGGTCGATGTCATCGACCTTTGGCAGCTGCATCGCATCGACGCCAAGGTGCCGGCGCGGGAGCAGTTCGAGACCATTGCCCAGCTGCAGAAGGATGGCATCATCCGCCATGCCGGCCTCAGCGAGGTCAGCGTCGAAGAGATCAAGGAAGCCAGCAAGTATTTCAAGGTGACCACAGTCCAGAACATGTACAATCTCGTCAGCCGCAAGGCCGAGGATGTGCTGGATTACTGCGAGGCCAATGGCATCGGCTTCATTCCATGGCGTCCGATCGACGGCGGCAATCTTGAGAGCACCAGCGCCGAGTTCAAGGCGATCATGGACAGGCATGACGCTTCCGCCAGCCAGCTGGCGCTGGCCTGGATGCTGAAGCGCTCGCCGGTCATGCTGCCCATTCCGGGCACCGGCAAGGTCAAGCATCTGGAAGAAAACGTCGCCGCCGCGGCCATCGAGCTCAGCGACGACGAGTTCCAGACCCTCGACCGGATCGGCAAGCAGGGCTAGCTCGCCGCCAGACGTACTGAAGTACCCCAAGGGTCGGCAGCGATGAGGTCGCTGCCGGCCTCTGCCATGTCCACGCCCGCTTCGGCCAGCCGCTGGCGGATGGGTTCGAGCAGCGTGGCGTCATCAAACTGCAGGGTGAATTCGGCCAGCCCGGTTTTCAGCCGGTCGCGCGGCCCCGCGCCCTCGCTTTGCCAGGTATTGACCGCCACATGATGGTGGTAGCGCCCTGATGACATGAAGGCTGCGCCGTTGCGGCCGCGCACGATATCAAGCCCAAGCGCGCCATTGTAGAAGGCGGTGGCCGTTTCGATCTCGCCGGCGCGCAGATGGATATGGCCGATCCGCGTGGCTTCGGGCGCGCCGGTGAAAGTATCGACATTGGTGTTGGTGAGCTGGAACAGGCTTTCCACATCGAGCGCTTCGCTACCCATCACCACCTGGTCGCCCGCCCAGGTCCAGCTGTCCGGCGCGCGATCGGCATAGACTTCCACGCCATTGCCTTCCGGGTCGTCGAGATAGACGGCCTCGCTCACCAGATGATCGGCAAAGCCGGTCAGCGGCACATCCATCATGGCGACATGCACCAGCCAGCGCGCCAGCTCCGTGCGCGAGGGCATGAGGAAAGCCGTATGATAAAGCCCGGCCTCGCTGGGAGCGGAGAAGGGCGCTTCCGGCGCCGACAGCAGGGTCAGCAGCGTGGTGTCGCCGACGCCCAATGCCACCTCGTCGTTGCTTTCGCGCAAAACCTTGAGGCCGATGACCAGCTGATAATATTGCTTCATCAGGTCGATGTTGCGGGCGCGCAGGGTGACGTCGCGCACATGGATCGGTGCCTCGGTGGCTACGGTGACCTCGGGCGTCGGCGCCAGCAGCGCAAAGCCCTCGGCGCGCAAAGCATTGGTCAGCGCGGCGCTGGCGGTGGTCACGCCGGCGAGGCGCAGGAGGTGGCGGCGGGAAATCTTCGACATGCTGACGCTCATGCAAATGGTGTTGGCCATGGCTAACACGGGTGCGTGAGCTTGGGGCCTGACAAGCGCGTGTGCCAGTACGATCGCGCGCAAACGCAGCGTTCGCCGGGCAGGATATATCGATGTCGGGGGAGGTTAGAGTCGGTCCGATAGGGAGGGTGGAATCCCCGCTATCGAACCTGACCAGTCCAGCTGTCTTGGCAGACCGCTGGGTGGCTGGGCGGGGCTTTAGCACCGGCATTTCGGCTTGGCGACAGAAATGTCGTCATCTCGTCACAAATCTTGTCTGTTCTGAGCAGGTCTATTTCAGCGTCAACCCATTGTCCGGTCTCGTATGCCCTTATCACGCCGTCACTTTCTTGGCCTTGCGGGAGCTGCCCTTTTCACTCCGGCCCTCGCCAAGGAGAAGATATTGCACGCCTATAATATCGAGATGCTGCACCAGAGCATTGGCGAGGGCGATCCTCGCGGCGATGGCTGGGCTTTCGGCCTGCCGCCAGGCATCAGCCCGGCGCAATGGCCGCTCGATCCTAACAACGGCTATCCGCTCAATCACGGTTTCACTATCCGCCTGCCCGAGGATTATCGCGTGCATGGGCCCGATATCGTCGCGCTCAGTTTTTTCGCGGTGGCCTTCGACCACAATGACGGCATGCCGCTCACCGCGCCCAGGGTGCGAGCGTTTTTCGACGAGGTCGATCCACAAAAGCCGAGCGATCCGTTCCTTGTGCCCTTCTGGGAGGCGCGGCAGGGGGAGCATCCGCGTCTGCACCGCATGAAGGACATTCTAGATCTTGAATATGCGGTCATCCTGCTGACCGAAAAAGAGTTCAACGGGCCCTTCACCTGGCCGCCGCGCTTCGACGGCAATCCGCACCTTGTCGAGGTTCCGACGCCCGCCTGGATGGATCATGGCTCGGCTTCTGCCTTCTGGGATGCGAGCTACATCATGGGGCCGATGCCGCCGGAGGACTATTTCGTCTACAAGCAGCTGGGCGGCATTCCCGATCCTGGCCTGGCATTCAACCGCGCCATCAGGATCACGACCCGCAACGAGGATCCCAATGCCGGTGTTGCGCCGGACGAGTTTGGCGACAACGGCTACCAGCGCGAATATTACTGGGAAGGCGGCGTCGTCGAGACGGAGAATTACCGTCTGCACAAATGGGTCAAAAGCCACCTGCCCAACCATATCGGCGGCACAATGCGCCCCATCCAGGGCTTCCCCGATTTCAGCCCCTATCACTTAGGCTTTGAAGAATATTTCGGCGGCTACAACTTCGGTGGCGGCAATGCCCAGCTCGATTTTAAGGACATGAAGTTCGACTGGGCGCAGTGAGTTTATAGCGTCTGTCCGGTCACCGGGTCATCTCCGCCCACGGTGTCATCCCGGCCTTGAGCCGGGATCCATCCGCAGATGGTTGTCTTGCCGCAAGGCCGCCGTCGCTATCGCCACCACCCTGCAGCTGCGGCTTGATCTCAAGATGGGCCCCGGCTCAAGGCCGGGGTGACATCGAGTTTGAGGCGCTGCCGGAGAAAACCGAACCTAATTCCACAGCTTGTCGATGGCCTTGGTGTCGCGCACGGCACCCTTTGATGCCGAGGTCACCAGAGCGGCGTAGGCCTTGAGGGCCGTCGTCACGTTGCGCTTGCGCGGCTTGGCTGGCTTCCAGCCGAGCTTGTCCTGTTCGGCGCGGCGGGTGGCCAGTTCGGCGTCGCTGACCAGCACGTTGACGGTGCGGTTGGGGATATCGATCTCGACAATATCGCCCTCGCGCACGAGGCCGATGGCGCCGCCTTCGGCAGCTTCGGGCGATGCGTGGCCGATGGAAAGGCCCGAGGTGCCCCCGGAGAAACGGCCGTCGGTGAGGAGGGCACAGGCCTTGCCGAGGCCTTTCGACTTCAGATAGCTCGTCGGGTAGAGCATTTCCTGCATGCCTGGTCCGCCGCGCGGGCCTTCGTAGCGGATCACCAGCACGTCGCCGGCCTTGATCTCGTTGCTGAGAATGGCTTTCACCGTCGCATCCTGGCTCTCGAAGACGCGGGCCGGACCGGTGAACTTGAGGATGGATTCATCGACACCGGCGGTCTTCACGATGCAGCCGTCGAGCGCGATATTGCCCTTGAGCACTGCGAGGCCGCCGTCCTTGGAGAAGGGCGTTTCGGCCGAGCGAATGACGCCGTTCTGGCGATCGAGATCGAGTTCGGCCCAGCGGTTGGATTGGGAGAAAGCCTGGGTGGTGCGCACGCCGCCGGGGGCGGCCATGTAGAAATTGCGCACGCTTTCCGAATTGGTGCGGGAAATGTCCCACTTGTCGATGGCGTCACCCATGGTCGCGGCATGGACGGTGGGTTCGCTGCGATTGATCAGGCCGGCGCGATCGAGCTGACCCAGGATGGCGAAGATGCCGCCGGCACGGTGTACGTCTTCCATATGCACGTCATTTTTAGCGGGCGCGACCTTGGAGAGCACCGGCACCTTGAGGCTCAAGCGGTTGATGTCGTCCATGGTGAAATCGACGCCGCCTTCATAGGCAGCGGCCAGGATATGCAGCACGGTGTTGGTCGAGCCACCCATGGAAATGTCGAGCGCCATGGCGTTTTCGAAGGCGGCCTTGGTGGCGATGGAGCGTGGCAGGACCGAAGCGTCGTCCTGCTCATACCAGCGGCGGGCCAGGTCGACGATCAGATGGCCGGCTTCCTGGAACAGGCGCTTGCGGTCCGAATGGGTGGCGAGCGTGGAACCGTTGCCGGGCAGGCTCAGACCCAGCGCTTCGGTCAGGCAGTTCATCGAGTTGGCGGTGAACATGCCCGAGCAGGAGCCGCAAGTGGGGCAGGCGGCTTCTTCCACGGCCTGCACTTCCTCGTCGGTATAATGTTCGTCGGCGGCCATCACCATGGCGTCGACCAGGTCGAGGGCCTGCAGCTTGCCCTTGATCATCGCTTTGCCGGCTTCCATGGGGCCACCGGAGACAAAGACCACGGGGATGTTGAGCCGCATGGCGGCGTTGAGCATGCCGGGGGTGATCTTGTCACAATTGGAAATGCAGACCATGGCATCGGCGGTATGAGCATTGACCATATATTCCACCGAGTCCGCGATGATGTCGCGGCTGGGCAGCGAATAGAGCATGCCGTCATGGCCCATGGCGATGCCGTCATCGACCGCGATGGTGTTGAATTCCTTGGCAACGCCACCGGCCGCCTCGATCTCGCGGGCGACCAACTGGCCGAGATCTTTCAGATGCACATGGCCGGGAACGAACTGGGTGAAGCTGTTGACGACGGCGATGATGGGCTTGCCGAAATCGCCGTCCTTCATGCCCGTGGCGCGCCAGAGGCCACGCGCGCCGGCCATGTTGCGGCCATGGGTGGTGGTGCGGGAACGATATGCGGGCATGACACAATCCTCGAAGGTCTGACGCGATTAGACACGCGTTGTTTGGCCTTTCTTAGACCCATTCCAGAATCGGATCAATGCAAACCGTACCCGCGGGTACGGTTTGTTGCTGCATCGTCATCGCTGCTCGCGCGTTGGCTTGCACGGACAGAGGAGCATTTCATGGCTGAACAGCGAAATTATCGACAGGTAGGGATCGGGGAGGCCAATCTCGAAGCGGTGACGGTGGGGATCGAGAAAGGGATGGATGGCGGGCTCAAGGCCGCTGTCTGGTGGGAGGCGGTGGGCGATGTTGATGCCGACGAGGCCGAGTTTGACGATGTGCTGGCGGCGCTTGCAGCGGCCGAGGCGGCGCGGGAGTTACACGGGCTCAAGGAAGTGGTGATTGCCCTTCAGGAAGACATCACCTGGCAGGCGCAATGGGGCGCGCTCGACGTCCGCAACAAGGAGCCGATCGGCGATATCAGGCCGACCGATCTTTCGAGCGATGAAGCCTATGAGCTGGCCGCAGGGATCGAGGAGCAGCGGGACGCCTGAGACAAAAAGTCCGTGCGGCGCAGGTGCGCCACACGGACAAGGAAGGTAGTTAGGTCGAAACCACCGACCCCCAGATAAGCACAGACATGCCTCTTGCGGTGGAATTTATTGCGTAGATCGCTGAATTTCTGCGACCTGTGCGCGAGTTAGCTGCCACCAGCGATCATTGGCCGACATCATGCTGGCAATGAAATAGTCGGCGTGACGCCAGAGTTCGGGGGTCAGTTCGATGTCATTGCCACCGTTGCCATAGCGCCGCAGCAGTCCAGAACTCTCCAACGCTGCCAGCAGATTGCGAATATGGGTCCGCGAGGTGTCGATGCGTTCCGAAGCCGCCGCATAGCTCAGCGACACTCGGGAAGGATCGCCTCCGGCCAAGGCCCGCTGAAGATAAAGAAAGATGATCTTGGCCCCATCCTGCCGCATCACGAAGCCCACCAGCGGATTGACCTTGGTGTCCAGAACGTCGAAGGCCTTTTCATGCAGGTCGTTGCTGATGGCGCGGTGCACCTGGCGATGCAGGGGCTCGTGCGCAAACATTGCGTCATAGTCCCGGCTGTCGGGCCGCAACACGGCGAGCGCACGGGTATGGTTGTCGTGCCAGGCGCAATCTTCGGCAACCATGCGTTGCGTCGGTCGCACCAGGCGGACCCGCTTGTCGGCCGGTGCCACCTGCAGCTCGATCAGGCCGATCTGGCGCATGCGTGCCAGCATCTCGTCGGTGCTGCGGTCACTGGCAAGGCCGAAGTTTGCGAAGCTTTCGCGAATGCGGTTGATCGTCGGCCAGTCTTTTCGGGCCTCGCCGCGTGCCTCGTAGATGGCGATGACGAGATTGAACAGCACGAGCCCCGCAACATCCTGCATGACGCGACTTATGGCAGGGTCGGGACTGTGGCTCTGGACCAGGACCTGAATGTAACAATCACGCGCCTGAGGCCAGCGCGGATGGGCGAGGATCTGTTCTGTCGAAAGGAAGGTGATCTGCGCGAGAAGGGACGAAATGCCTGTGCCGTCACGCTCCGCTGCAGGCGCGCCCGCCTTGAATTGATCCGAAGTCATGATGTTCCGCCTGGCCCCAGTGACCAGACGGTAGCGGCGCTAAATTGGGCTGCCAATAAAGGATTTGATTGACAAAATCTCAGTTGTTTATGCTGACGATCCCCCATTGTGTCTCGGCGCAGGCCTCGTCGAGGCAGACATTGGTCATCCACAGCGCGCCATTGGCAAAGCCGACACCCTCGCCGGTGACGATCAGGTCGGCGTAATCCTGGCTGGCCAGCGCTGCCTGGATGTCGGGCGTGAGGATAGTGTCGAAATTCTCGACCAGATCCTCGGGGGTCTCGATCTCGTAGCTGACTTCAGCGCCATTGATGGCCAGGGGATAAAAGGCCAGGTCGGCAAAGGCGGTTCGGTCGTCGAACAGGAATGCATCCTGCAAGGCCCCGAAAGCCTCGCCGAACAGGTCGGAATCGCCATGAATGTTCTCGATCGAGGCCAGAACCTCTTCGCTCTGGGCCATGGCCGGCATGGTGGATGCGAAAAGGGCGACGAGGGCGATTTGGCTCAGGCGCATAATGGCTCCAGATGGCTGGTGTTGACGGCCTTTGTCAGGCTGCGGGCTTTTCCGCCATGATCATGTAGTTGATCGCCATGTCAGAAGAACGGCGCCATTCGTCGCCGATGGGATGAAACACCACGCCGGTCTCATGGATCACGCGCAGCCCGTTGCGGGTGAGCAGGGTCTTGATTTCCTCGGGCGTCAGAAACTTGTTCCAGTCATGCGTGCCCTTGGGCAGCCAGCGCAGCACCTGCTCGGCACCAAACACGGCAAAGAGCTTTGCCCGTAAGGTGCGGTTGAGCGTCGCCGTCAGCGTCAGTCCGCCAGGCCTCACGAGATCGGCGCAGCTCTTCATGTAGAGCGGCACATTGTCGACATGCTCCACCACTTCCATGTTGAGCACGAGATCGTATTTCTGGCCCTTTGCGGCCAGGGCCTCGCTGGTTGTGGCCTCATAGGCGATATCGAGGCCGGACTGTTCGGCATGGATTTTCGCGATGGCGATATTGCGCTCGGCCGCGTCGATCCCGGTCACCGTGGCGCCGAGCCGTGCCAGCGGTTCGCAGAGCAACCCGCCGCCGCAGCCGACATCGAGGATGTTCAGCCCCGCGAAGGGCCGCATGTCATTGCCGTCACGACCAAAATGGCTGAGCAAATATTCGCGGATATAGCCCAGCCGCACCGGGTTGAACTTGTGCAGCGGCTTGAACTTGCCCTTGGGGTCCCACCACTCTTCAGCCATGGCGGTAAATTTGGCCACTTCGGCGTCATTGATGGTGGTCTCGGTCATGGCTGCAGCTCCTGTTGGCCGCATATGAGCCCGATGACATGGCAGAGGCAAGGCGCGGGTGGTCGCAGCCAATGGGCAATGGTCATAGCCACTCGCTTCCCCTATGGTGCCGCCCGTCTTCTCCAGCCCGATTGCCGCCCTTGTCACCTTCTGCTCGCCTGCAAGCCGTTCTCGAATTGACCCGGGAAATCGACCTCATCGCACGTCCTGCCGATGCGGTGATTTCCGCCTGGGTGCGCTCCCGCCGCGACATTGGCGACAAGGATCGCGGTGCGATCCTCGACCTCACGCAAAGGTTGATGCGTCATCATGCGCGTTTGGGCTGGTGGCTCGACCGAGCCGGCGCCGAGGACAATGTTCGCAGTCGCCTGCTCGCCTGGTTGCGCCTCGATGGCTATGCACCAGACCGGATTTCGGGCCTGTTCAATGGCGGCGACGATGCTCCTCTTCGCCTCGACGAAAGCGAGCGCGTTTTGCTGGGCAAGTTGGATGGCGCCAATATCGTGCATGCCGACATGCCGGACGAGACCCGCGTCGAATGCCCGGATTGGGCAGCGGATGCGCTGCGCCGCCGCTTTGGCGACGATTTCCTCATGGAAATGACGGCCATGCTGACCGAACCGCCACTGGACCTGCGTGCCAACACACTTAAAACCGATCGCGATACCATGCTACGCGCTGTGCATGACCTTGGTTTCAAGGCCAAGGCCGCGTTGCTCTCGCCGCTGGGCATTCGGGTCGACGAACGGCTGTCGCTTGATCGCCTGCCCATGCTCAGGGCCGGCGAAGTCGAAATCCAGGACGAGGGCTCGCAGCTGGTCGCCATGCTGGTCGACGCCAGGCCGGGCGATCGCGTGGTCGATTTCTGCGCCGGGGCCGGGGGCAAGACCTTGGCGCTGGCCGCGCAGATGAAGAACAAGGGCCATATCGTGGCCTGCGACGTCAACGAAGGCCGTCTCAAGCGCGCGGTGGAGCGTTTCCGCAAGGCCGGCGTGCACAATGCCGAAACGCGGCTGCTGTCGAGCGAAAGCGACAAATGGGTCAAGCGGCATAAGCTCGGCTTCGATCGTGTGCTGATCGATGCCCCTTGCAGCGGTACCGGCACCTGGCGGCGCAACCCGGATGCGCGCTGGCGGCCGGAGGAAGAGCAGGGGCTCGAGGCGCTGATCGTGCTGCAGGGAAAAATCCTCACCAGCGCGGCGCGACTGGTCAAGCCCGGCGGACGGCTGGTCTATGCAACGTGTTCGCTGTTGCCGGAAGAAAACGAAGACCAGATCGCACGGTTTCTTGCGGCGCATCCGGACTATTCCGTGGTGCCGCTCTCCGAAGCCGCACCGCAAATCACCAATTCGGCGCATCCAGACCATCTGTCCCTCACGCCGGCACGGCATGGCACGGATGGCTTCTTTGCGGCGGTGCTGCAACGAAAGGCGGCCGTTGAAGGCATTTGAGACTGCCATACATTCGATGTCACCCCGGCCTTGAGCCGGGACCCATCTCGAGATGGCCGTCCTACCGCAAGGTCGCCGTGCTCTTCATCGACACCTCGCGGCTGTGCCAGAATATCGAGATGGCCCCGGCACAAGGCCGGGGTGACGCTGTGGGTGGGGAAGAGCAGGTGGGAATTCAACCCGCATACGCCCATTGATCGCGTCACCGCTTTGTCGTATCTCCCGCGCCAAGAATAGCGTACCGCCGGGTTCGGCGTGCAGTGCTTTGGATTTTCGGGGAAGCAAGTGGCCCGTATCGTCGTCAAGTTCGGTGGCACATCCGTTGCCACGGTCGAACGTATCCGCCAGGCCGCGCGCCATGTGAAGCGCGAGGTCGAAGCCGGCCATGAGGTGGCCGTCGTGGTTTCCGCCATGAGCGGCAAGACCAATGAACTGGTCGGCTGGGTCAACGAGGCCTCGGCGCTGCATGATGCGCGCGAGTATGATGCCGTGGTTGCTTCGGGCGAGCAGGTCACCGCCGGCCTGATGGCTATCGTTCTCAGTGAAATGGGCATCCAGTCGCGCTCTTTCGCCGGCTGGCAGGTGCCGATCCATACCGATGACGCGCATGGCGCGGCCCGTATCACCGGCATCGATCCGACCGAACTCGACAAGCGCATGAAGGACGGCTGGGTGCCGGTGATCACCGGCTTCCAGGGTATTTCCCCGCATGGCCGCGTCACGACGCTGGGCCGCGGTGGTTCCGATACCTCGGCGGTGGCGGTGGCGGCGGCGGTCGGTGCCGATCGCTGCGATATCTATACGGATGTGGACGGCGTTTACACGACCGACCCGCGCATCGTGCCCAAGGCGCAGCGCCTCACCAAGATTTCCTTCGAGGAAATGCTGGAAATGGCCTCTTTGGGTGCCAAGGTGCTGATGATCCGTTCGGTTGAAATGGCCATGGCGCACAAGGTGCGCCTCTTGGTACGCTCGACTTTCGATGACCCGGATGCGCCCCAGATCGGGCCGGACGGGCTGCCGGGCGTTCCCGGCACTTTGGTTTGCGATGAGGATGAGATCGTGGAAAAGCAGATCGTTTCGGGCGTGACGCTCGCCAAGGCGGAAGCCAAGATTACCCTCCGCGACGTCAAGGACAATCCGGGCGTTGCCGCAGGCGTGTTCGGTACCCTGGCCGACCAGGGCATTGTCGTCGACATGATCGTGCAGAATATTGCCGACGATGGCGCCACCACAGACATCACCTTCACGGTGCCGGACAGCGAATATGACAAGGCGATCAAGGCGCTGCAGAATGCCGGCGACAAGATCGAATATGGCCGGCTTTCCGGTTCCAAGGGCGGGGCAAAGGTGTCGGTCGTGGGCGTGGGCATGCGCAGCCATGCCGGTGTTGCCAGCTCGATGTTTAAAGCCCTGGCCGACAAGGGCATCAATATTCAACTGATCACGACTTCGGAAATCAAGACCTCGGTTCTGATTGATGAACAATATGCCGAGCTTGCGGTTCGCGCTCTGCACACCTATTACGGTTTGGACAAGAAGGACGCCTGATCTCCCGCCACGGAGATTGAGCCGCGTCCATTGCAGGGGGGCGGCTGTGCGGGCCGTCTAGGGGTTAGATGGGAACGACCATAGGCGGCCCGAGGGTGCTGCTGCGGCAATTGCGCGAGACAATGGCGGAGCAGCTGGCTTCGCAGGCGCGGCTCGACAAGATCGTTTCTCTCATCGCCGAGAATATGCGGGCTGATGTCTGCTCCTTCTATGTGCTGCGCGACGACGGCGCGCTGGAGCTGTTTGCCTCCAAGGGCCTGGCCGCCGAATCGGTGCATATGACCACGCTTCGCCTTGGCGAGGGCCTTGTGGGCCTCATCGCGGCGGAAGCCGAACCCCTCAGCCTCGACGATGCGCCCAGCCATCCCGGCTTTGCCTATCGGCCAGAAACCGGCGAGGACAAATATAATTCATTCCTTGGCGTGCCGGTGCTGCGGGCCGGGCAAACGCTGGGCGTTCTGGTGGTGCAGAATGCCGACCATCGCCATTATGGCGAGGACGAGACCGAGGCGATGCTGACTACGGCCACAATCCTGGCCGAGATGATCGCCACCTCGGATTTCGACAACCTGATCAAGCCGGGGTCCGATATCGATCTCAGGCGTCCCCGCATGTTTAATGGCGTAAGTTTTACCGACGGCATTGCGCTGGGCACGGTGGTTCTGCACGATCCGCGCGTCGTCGTGTCCAACTTCATCGCCGAGGATACTGACGCCGAAAAGGTGCGGCTCGAATCGGCGCTGGAAAAGATGCGCGTCTCGATCGACGCCATGCTCGACCACGGCGACATGGCCGGCGGCAGCGATCACCGCGAAATCCTCGAAACCTATCGCATGTTCGCCAATGACCGGGGCTGGGTACACCGCCTCAGCGAGGCGATCGACAATGGTCTTTCGGCAGAAGCCGCCGTCGAGCGCGTGCAGAACGATACGCGCGCGCGCATGCTGCGCCAGACCGATCCCTATATCCGCGACCGGCTGCATGATCTCGACGACCTGGCCAACCGCCTGCTGCGCGTGTTGACCGGCGATGGCCTGGCGCTGGGCAAGAAGAATCTGCCCGACAATGCGATCCTTGTGGCCCGTAACATGGGCCCGGCGGAGCTGCTCGAATATGACCGCACCAAGCTGCGCGGCGTGGTGCTGGAAGAAGGCGGCACGACCGCCCATGTCGCCATTGTCGCGCGGTCGCTGGGCATGGTGGCGGTCGGGCAGGCGCAGTCGATCGTCTCGATGTGCGAAAGCGGCGACGACATCATTCTCGATGGTCCGGCCGGGATCGTACACCTGCGCCCGACGCCCGATATCGAACAGACCTATGTCGACAAGGTGCGCGTCACGGCCAAGCGGCGCGCGCATTATGCCGCGCTCAAGGACAAGCCTTCCATCACCACCGATGGCGTGGCGATCACCCTGTTGCACAATTCGGGCCTCGTGGCCGACCTGCCGATGCTCGACGATACCGGGGCATCTGGCGTCGGCCTGTTCCGCACCGAATTGCAGTTCATGATCGCGTCCAAACTGCCCCGTCTCGAAGAACAGCGCGAGCTTTATGCCGAGGCCATGGCGATTGCCGGGGAACGCCCGGTGGTGTTCCGTCTGCTCGATATCGGCGGCGACAAGGTTTTGCCCTACCAGCGCTCGATGACCGAGGAAAATCCGGCCATGGGATTTCGGTCGATCCGGCTGGGCCTCGAGCGTCCGGGCCTGTTGCGCACGCAGGTGCGCGCGCTGCTGCTGGCGGCCGATGGACGGCCGCTGAAGATCCTCGTGCCCATGGTCACCGAGACCTTCGAATTCATGCAGGCAAAACTGGTCGTGCAGAAGGAAGTCGAACGGCTCAAGCGTCAGGGCAAGGCGATCCCGAGCCGGCTTGAGCTCGGCGTCATGGTGGAAGTGCCCTCCCTGCTGTTCGAACTCGACCAGCTCCTGCCCGAGGCGGACTTCGTTTCCATCGGCTCTAATGATCTCGTGCAGTTCCTGACCGCGTCCGACCGCGCCAATCCGCGCGTGGCCAAGAATTACGACCCCATCGGCATGCCGCGCCTGCGGGCCATCCGCATGGTGGTCGATGCCGCGCGCCGCTACAATATCCCGATCACCATGTGCGGCGAACTGGCCGGCAAGCCTCTTGAGGCTCTAGCCCTCATGTCGATCGGCATGACGCGGCTCTCCATGGGCCCGGCGTCGATCGGGCCGATCAAGGAGCTGGTGCTCAATCTTGATCTCAAGCCCATCCAGATGTCGGTCAATGCGGCGCTCAGCGACGGGGCCGACGGGGTCACCATCCGGCAGCTGCTGCAGGAATGGATCGAAAAGCAGAATCTGCCGGTTTAGCGAGCACGCTTGATGTTGGGCGCCGTGGCCTTTACACGCCACGGATCGATATATGAGCGCTTGGCGCGAAAGACGAATTCAATGGCATCTCTACCCCAGGACAAGCTCGACGCGCTCGAAACGCGCTTCCAATATGTCGAGGCATCCCTGTCAGGCGGTGCAGGTCCGGACGAATTCGTCAAATTCTCCAAGGAACATGCCGAACTCGCCCCGATCGTCGGCGAGATCCGCGCCTATAACAAGGCGCTGAGCGATCGCGACGAGGCCGAGGCGCTGCTCAAGAGCGGCGACAAGGACATGGCCGAAATGGCCGAAGCCGAGATCGAAGAGCTCGACGGAAAGATCGAGACGCTGTTCCAGTCCATCCGCATTCTCCTCCTGCCCAAGGACGAGGCCGACGAAAAGTCGATCATCCTCGAAATCCGCGGCGGCACGGGTGGCGACGAGGCGGCGCTGTTCGCCGGTGATCTCTTCCGCATGTACGAGCGCTATGCCCAGAACCATGGCTGGAAGGTCACGGTGATGGAGGAAAGCCCGGGCGAAATGGGCGGCTTCAAGGAAATCATCGCCAATGTCTCAGGCAAGGGCGTCTATGCGCGGATGAAGTTCGAATCGGGCGTGCATCGCGTGCAGCGCGTGCCGGCGACCGAAGGCTCGGGGCGTATCCATACCTCCGCTGCCACCGTCGCCGTGCTGCCGGAAGTCGAAGACATCGATATCGAAATCCGCAACGAGGATATCCGCATCGATACGATGCGCGCCTCGGGCGCCGGTGGCCAGCACGTCAACACCACCGACTCGGCGGTCCGCATCACCCATATCCCCACCGGCATTGTCGTCACCTCGGCGATGAAGAGCCAGCACCAGAACCGCGCCCAGGCCATGGTCGTGCTGCGCTCGCGCCTCTATGAAATGCAGCGCGAAGAACGTGACTCGGCCCGCTCCGCCGAGCGCAAGGGGCAGGTGGGTTCGGGCGATCGTTCCGAGCGCATCCGCACCTATAATTTCCCGCAAGGCCGCGTCACCGATCACCGCATCAACCTGACGCTCTACAAGCTCGACAAGGTCATCACCGGCGAAGCGCTGGATGAGTTGATCGAAGCGCTGATCACCACGAGCCAGGCCGAACAGCTCGCGGCGATGGAAATGCCGAACTGAGCGACACTCCCGCCATCGGCGCGCTGTGGCGCGGCTGGCGCGATGTGCTGAGCCGGCTGGGCTTTGCCAGTGCGGCGCTTGATGCAAAATTGCTGACCGGCCATGCGCTTGGCTACTCCACCCTCGATCTGGCCCTGCGCGAGAACGAGCCTGTCGATGAGGCCGCAGCAGCTCTCGTCGCCGAGCTCATCCGCCGCCGCATGACCGGCGAATCCGTCGCCCGCATCATCGGACACCGGGAATTCTACGGCCTCGATTTCCTTCTCAACGCAGCGACCCTCGAGCCGCGCCCGGAAACGGAAATGCTGGTCGACCTGGGCCTCGGCGCTTTGCCCGCAGGCGGGCGGCTGCTCGATCTGGGCACCGGCACAGGCTGCATTCCCATTGCCATACTCGCCAACCAGCCCGATGCCTCGGGGATTGCTGTTGACCTCAGTGTCGTGGCCCTCGACGCGGCCCAAGCCAATGCGAAACAGCATGGTCTGGGCAACCGCCTTGCCTTGCGCCCCGGCTCATGGTTCGAACCGCTCGAACCGGGCCAAAAGTTCGATCTCATCACCTCCAACCCGCCCTATATCACCTCCGCCGTCGTCGAGACGCTGGAGCCCGAGGTCAGGGATTTCGACCCCCGACTGGCGCTGGATGGCGGCCCCGATGGCCTCGCGCCCTATCGCATCATTGCGCGCGAGGCTGGCGCCTTCCTCAAGCCCAATGGGCACCTGCTGCTCGAGATCGGCTACGATCAGGGCGCGGCCGTCAGTGCGCTTCTGCTCGAGGCCGGTTTCGAGGATGTAACGGTGCATCGCGATCTGGCGGGGCTTGATCGTGTGGTCGCGGCGCACCACATTTAGCGTCAAATGAAGAGGCCCCGCGGGGTCCGCTACAATTAGTGCTTCCCAATAGAGCGCGAACCTTGTAGTTTGCTTGCAGCTGTCAACGGCGCTTCATGAGCGCCACGGCGACTAGCCATCCGACATATCCATCGGCTGCAAGGCGCAGCGCGGTTCTCGCAGAGGCGGGAACGACGCGGGATGGGTTCGGAACGCCGTCAGACGGTTCGGTCTTCATGAAGCCAAGTTAGACCCGGTTTGCGAAAGCCACGATGGCTTTCATCCCGGAATGGCCCGACCAGGCAGGGTGCCGGTCCGCCAGCAGTGTGACGCTTATTTTTCTAGAGTTAGATAAAGCGACCAGATGAGACCCAATAACCAGAATAACAAGAATCGGCAGCGCGGCCGCAATGGTGGCCGCAAGCACGTCAATCCGCTGTCCCGCAATTTCGAGAGCAACGGCCCGGACGTGAAGGTGCGCGGCAATGCCGCCCATATCGCCGAGAAATATCTGCAGCTCGCCCGCGACGCCCAGTCGAGCGGCGACTCGGTGATGGCCGAGAATTACCTGCAGCATGCCGAGCATTATTTCCGCATCGTTTCGAGCGCCCAGCAGGCCCAAAATGGCCAGCGTCCGGACGGTCAGGATGATGATTTCGACGATGATATGCCGGATATGAATTCGCGCTTCGCATCGCCCCAGCCGCAGCAGCAGCCGCAGTATCAGCCCGCTGAAGGCGAGGAGCAGCCCGCCGCCGAGGGTGGCGAGCAGCCAAGCCAGCAGCAGGGCGAACAGCGTCCGCGCCAGGAAGGCGAGCGTCCGCCGC
This sequence comes from Candidatus Devosia phytovorans, assembly GCA_029202405.1. Classification (NCBI taxonomy): domain Bacteria; kingdom Pseudomonadati; phylum Pseudomonadota; class Alphaproteobacteria; order Hyphomicrobiales; family Devosiaceae; genus Devosia; species Candidatus Devosia phytovorans. The sequence continues at coordinate 4,310,174 of CP119312.1, forward strand.
GCGGTGATCGTCGTGATCGCAATCGCAATCGCGAGCGCTTCCGCCCCGAAGGCGAAGTGCAGCAGCTCCCGGTTCCGACCGCCGCTGCCGAGCAGCCCGTCATTGCCGATGCTCCAGTCGAAGCTGCGGCACCCGCCGCTCCGGTCGAGGCAGCTGTTGAAGGTGAAGACAGGGCTGCAAAGCCGCGCGAACGCCGTCCGCGCCGTCGCCGTCCGGCCGCCGGTGAAGGCGACCTCGCCAACAGCGACCAGCCTGACGTTGGTGGCCTGCCGGCCTTCCTGACCGGCGGCGCGACCAACGCAGCCGAGTAAGCTGTGTGAGAATTGAAAAAGGCCGGGCAGCAATGCCCGGCCTTTTTGTTTTCAGATCGGCGCCACCTCGCGCGTGGTGCCCATGGCGTATCTGGCGAGGATTGTATCGAGCCAGAGGCCTGGTGTGCCCTTGGGTCGCTGATGCGGGGCGAAAGGCAGCATGACCGCGTCGAGCGCTTCCATCGTGTCGAGCAGAGTGAGGCGATCCTCCGCAGACAGGAGGCTTTTGCGGCCTTCCTCAGTGAGATGGAGAATGCCGGCGCGGCGGCAAGTCTTGGTCACGACATGATGGCCATCCCAGATGCGCAGGCAAACGCCATAGCCGCCGTCCAGCCAGTCGTTCAATTCGGCAATGCCGACGGAGTCGATCTGCGTATCGTCCGGTTCGCCGTTGCGGAAGGCCTGCGGATAGCCGAGACTGGCATAGGGGTCGGCCAACAGGGCTTGGCGGAAATCGCTCAGGAATTTTGCCTGAAACTGGCGGGCTGCGTATTCCGGGTCGAGGCTGGCCGCACGGCGGATCCACCATGCCGCAGCCGGATGATACCAGTGCTGCGCCTCTCCTTCGGCTGGCCCATTGTGCTCACCGCCGATCGGACTGCTGAACGTGCCATTGGGCCAGATGGAATAGATCGGACCCGGAATGGCGCGGGCGGCAATCAGCGCCCGTATCCGGTCTGCGTCCGTTCCGGCAAGTTCGGCAAGTTCGTTGAGCCGCACGAAATACCGCTCGACATAAAGCTGCAATTGTTCGGTTTCGGTCATGCTTACCCCCCGGCGCCGATCCTAATCCACGGACCGGGCTGTGCAAGTCTGCCGGTCTCCCTCTTTCTTCCGAAAATATCCTCACCATATATGACGCGTGATGGAGCAGCGCCGAATGTCGGGCGTTCCATCTCACGACGCTTCGCCGCGTGTTTCGGTGCCTTCGGGGCCGGGCAGCGGGCAGAATTGGAGAGTTGAATGAATATCGAAAAATACACCGAACGCGCCCGCGGCTTCATCCAGAGCGCGCAGACCAGCGCACTGGGCAAGGGCCACCAGCAGTTCGCGCCTATCCATCTGCTCAAGGTTCTGATCGACGACGACCAGGGCATGGCCAATGGGTTGATCGAGCGCGCCGGCGGCGATGCCAAGGCCGTTCGGGCAGGCGTCGAAGCCGCTCTCGGCAAAATCCCATCCGTCTCCGGCGATGCCGGTCAGCTTTATCTCAGCCGCGAGTTGGCGCGCGTCTTCGACACGGCCGAAAGCGCCGCGCAGAAGGGTGGCGATAGTTATGTCACCGTCGAGCGCCTGCTGCTGGCGCTGGTCGTCGAAAAGGACAATGACGCTGGCAAGATCCTCAGCTCGGCCGGCGTCACGCCGCAAGGGTTGAACTCTGCCATCGAGGCCATCCGCAAGGGCCGCAATGCCGACTCGGCGACCGCCGAGAACAGCTATGACGCGCTCAAGAAATATGCCCGCGACCTGACCCAGGACGTTCGCGAGGGCAAGCTCGACCCGGTGATCGGCCGCGACGAGGAAATCCGCCGCACCATCCAGGTGCTGAGCCGCCGCACCAAGAACAATCCAGTTCTCATCGGCGAACCGGGCGTCGGCAAGACCGCCATCGCCGAGGGCCTTGCCATCCGCATCGTCAATGGTGACGTGCCGGAATCTCTCAAGAACAAGAGCCTGCTCTCGCTCGACATGGGCGCGCTGATTGCCGGCGCGAAATATCGTGGTGAATTCGAGGAGCGCCTCAAGTCGGTCCTCAGTGAAGTCACGTCCTCGGACGGGCAGATCATCCTCTTCATCGACGAAATGCATACGCTGGTTGGCGCCGGCAAGGCGGATGGGGCGATGGACGCCTCAAACCTGCTCAAGCCCGCTTTGGCCCGCGGCGAGCTGCATTGCGTCGGCGCCACCACGCTCGATGAATATCGCAAGCATGTGGAGAAGGACCCGGCCCTGGCCCGTCGCTTCCAGCCGGTCTTCGTCGACGAGCCGACCGTGGAAGACACGATCTCGATCCTGCGCGGGCTCAAGGAAAAATACGAGCTGCACCACGGCATCCGCATTTCCGACTCTGCCCTGGTCAGCGCGGCTACGCTTTCCAACCGCTACATCACCGATCGCTTCTTGCCCGACAAGGCCATCGATCTGATGGACGAGGCGGCCGCGCGCCTGCGCATGGCCGTCGATTCCAAGCCCGAAGCCCTCGATGAACTCGATCGCCGCATCATGCAGCTCAAGATCGAGCGCGAGGCTTTGCGCAAGGAAGACGACGACGGCTCGCGCACGCGGCTCGATCGCCTGGAAAATGAGCTGGCCACGCTCGAAGAGCAGGCCCAGGTCATGTCTTCCAAGTGGCTGGCCGAAAAGGAGCGCCTGCAGGGCAGCCAAAAGCTCAAGGAAGCGCTGGACGGCGCCCGTTCGCAGCTCGAAATCGCGCAGCGCCAGGGTGATCTGGCCAAGGCCGGCGAGCTGGCCTATGGCGTTATCCCCGATCTCGAAAAGCGCATCCAGTCAGCCGAAGCCAGCAATGGCACTTCCAACGATCCGCTGATGGCCGCTGAAGTGGTCACGCCCAGCGATATCGCCCAGGTCGTGTCGCGCTGGACTGGTATCCCGGTCGATCGCATGCTGGAAGGCGAGCGCGAAAAGCTGCTGCATATGGAGGCTTCGCTCGGCGCCCGCGTCATTGGTCAGGCCGAAGCCGTGGCCGCCGTGGCGAAGGCCGTGCGCCGCTCGCGGGCGGGCCTCCAGGATCCGAACGGGCCGATCGGCTCGTTCATGTTCCTCGGGCCAACCGGCGTTGGCAAGACCGAGCTGACCAAGTCGCTGGCGCAATTCCTCTTCGATGACGAGACCGCCATGGTGCGCCTCGACATGTCCGAATTCATGGAAAAACATTCGGTGGCCCGGCTGATCGGCGCTCCTCCGGGCTATGTTGGCTATGACGAAGGTGGCGTGCTGACAGAAGCGGTGCGGCGCCGGCCCTATCAGGTTGTCCTCTTCGACGAGATCGAAAAGGCGCATCCCGATGTGTTCAATGTCCTTCTCCAGGTGCTCGACGACGGTCGCCTGACGGACGGGCAGGGCCGCACGGTTGATTTCCGCAACACGGTGATCATCCTGACCTCCAACCTTGGCGCCGAATATCTCGTCGACCTCAAGGATGGGGAATCGGTCGAACTGGTGCGCGGCAAGGTGCTCGATACGGTGAAATCGGCCTTCCGGCCGGAGTTCCTGAACCGTATCGATGAAATCCTGCTGTTCCATCGCCTCGGGCGCGAACACATGGGTTCCATCGTCGATATCCAGTTCAGCCGCCTCGAAAAGCTGCTCAAGGATCGCGACATTGTCCTCGAGCTCACCCCACGCGCCCGCGAGTGGCTGGCCAATGAGGGCTACGATCCAGCCTATGGCGCCCGCCCGCTCAAGCGCGTCATCCAGCGCTCGGTGCAGGATGGCCTCGCTGAGGAAATCCTGGGTGGCCGCGTCAGCGACGGTTCTCGTGTGGTGGTCGATGCCAACGACGACGGCATAGTCCTGCTGCCGGGCGGCAGCGGCGAGGCGGATGCCGCTGCTTAGTCAAACTTACTCAAGGGGCCGGTCGAAAGATTGGCCCTTTTGCATTGCCGGCTTCGGTCACATGAGATAGAACGTAACAAGAACATTCGAGGGGCGCGGCATGGCTGACAAGATCGACTATATCGAATTTCCATCCACCAACCGGGTGCAGAGCAGCGCCTTCTTTCAGGCGGCTTTTGGCTGGGGCGTGGTCAGCTATGGTCCCGACTACGACGCCCTTACCGATGCCGGCATTGATGGCGGGATCGATCAGGCTCCCGAGAAGGTCGCGGCCACCATGGCGATCATCCGCACCACAGATCTCGACGATGCCGAGCGCCGGGTCATAACAGCCGGCGGCAGCATCACCCGGCCCCAGTTCGATTTTCCCGGCGGCCGACGCTTCCATTTCCGCGAGCCGGGCGGAAACGAGATGGCGGTCTATATTTCGAGGGAATAGTCTGCGCGTACCCATCAGCCGGATCGCCCCATGCCCCAGAATATCGCCGCCCCCGACAGCCGTCGCTTTGTCCTCGTGGCGGCGATCCTTGCATCGAGCATGGGCTTCATCGATGGTTCGGTGATTTCCATCGCCATTCCGGCCATCCGTGCCGATCTCGGCGCGACGCTGGGCGATGCGCAATGGATCAGCAATGGGTATCTGCTATTCCTGTCCGCACTGATCCTGCTTGGAGGCGCGGCAGGGGATCGCTTCGGTCTGCGCAAGGTATTTGGCCTAGGCATTGTGGTTTTTGTTGCAGCCTCGTTGGTCTGTGCCATTGCCCCAGCGCCGCTGATCCTCATCATTGCCCGCGCGGTCCAGGGCATGGGCGCGGCCTTCATGGTGCCCGGCAGTCTGGCCATCATCGCCAAAGCCTATCCGCGCGAGGAGCGCGGAAAAGCCATCGGCATCTGGGCCGCAGCCTCCTCGCTCACCTCCATTGCCGGTCCGATCATCGGGGGGTTCCTCCTGACCGCCCTGGGGGACTGGAGCTGGCGGCTGGTCTTTGCCGTCAACCTGCCCCTCGGCCTGATTGCGCTCGCGTTGCTCTGGTTCAAGGTTGCGCCCGACCAGCCCGAAGCGGGCAGGCGGCTCGACGTCGTCGGGGCCACTCTTGCAACGTTCGCCCTGATGCTGATCGCCTATGGCCTCACCGGCGATGGCAGTGAAAGCGTCCCGCCCCTGTCGCACACGATCCTTTGGTGCGGAGCGGGGCTGGTGCTCACCGCAGGGTTTCTGTTCTGGGAACATCGCAGCAAAGCGCCGATGTTGCCGCTGCGTCTTTTTGCCAGCCGCGGTTTCTCCGGCGCCAATGGTCTGACCTTTGCGCTTTATTTCGCTCTGGGCGGCACCATGTTCTTCCTGCCCATGACCATGATCGGCGGCTGGGGCGAAACGCCGGCCACGGTGTCGCTCGCTCTCCTGCCCATGGGCATTCTGCTCACCGCGCTCTCTTCCTTCAGCGGCGCCTGGTCTGATCGCTTCGGTCCTGGGCCGTTGATCGCCCTGGGCTCGCTGATCGTCGCTTTGGCTTTCACCCTGCTGGGGCTGACCGCGCCACTGCACAATGTCTGGGGTGCCGTCCTGCCCTCGATCGCGCTGCTGGGCCTGGGTATGGGGCTGGTGGTATCGCCGCTGTCGACGGCAGTCATGACGTCGGTCGACGATAGCGAAACCGGCATCGCCTCGGGCGTCAACAATGCAGTGGCGCGCGTTGCCGGTCTCTTTGCCGTCGCCTTTCTTGGCGCGGTGGTGGCGCAGGTGTTCGAACAGGGGCTGGGCGAACTGGCCGAGCTCTCGATCTTTTTCGGTATCCCGGCGGCAGGGCTCAGCCAACCGCAAGAAGTCGTCAAGCTTGCTGCGACCGATTCCGCCTTTGCCGTTGTCTGCTACATCACCGCCGGATTGAGCCTGGTGTCAGCCGCCGTGGCCTGGTTCACGCTCGATCGCAAGGCGGCTTCATAAGCGGACATCCCCGCCGCAGCGGGGATGAGATATTCAATTGGTCGAGGCGACTGATACCGGGGCAGGCTCGCGGGTCATCAGATCGTTGATCTGGGCCATGGTCTGCGCGAACTTGGCCTCATACTGTTGCGGCAACACATTATCCTTGGGCAGCTTGACGCTCAGCGGATCGACCAAGTTGCCATTGATCTTGATCTCGAAATGCAGATGCGGGCCGGTCGACTGGCCGGTCGAGCCGACATAACCGATCAGCTGGCCCTGCCGGACATGGCTGCCGACTTCGAGGCCATCGGCATAGCGGGACATATGCCCATAGGCGGTCTCATAGCCATTGACGTGCTTGATCTCGACCTTGTTGCCATAGCCGGACTGCCATTTGTAATATTCGATCACCCCATCACCGGCCGCATAGATCGGCGTACCCGAGCGGGCAGCGAGGTCGACGCCCGTATGGAGCCGTCGCGTATGGAAAATCGGGTGGACGCGATAGCCGAAGCGCGAGCGCAGGGTGCCGCCGCCTTCGAGTGGACGACGATTGAGGAAGCGCTTGCCGGTCTCGCCATCGGGATCATAAAAATCGATCACGCCGTCATCGGTGGCAAAGCGGTAGAGCTGGCGCGTCGTGCTGCCCAGGGTCAAGGCCACATACAGCAGGTCCTGGCGCCCCTCGGCATCGGGTTCGGATTCAAGGATTTCGATCGCGTCGCCGGCGGTGATCTTCTTGGTCATGTCAACATCATAGGCAAACATGCCGATGATGCGCTCGATGGTTTCGTCGTCGAGATCGTGCTTGCGGCCGGTTTCCCAGATCGAACGATAGACCGTGGGCAGGTTGGCGACATTGACCTCTTCGGTGTCTTCCTCGGGGAAGGTGATTTCGGCCGGCGCGAGGCCCAGCACATATTGGCCCTTGTCGGTCAGGGCCACCGTGGCGCGATGCACATCCACATTGCTGGCATTGTCATGCAGATAGATGCTGAGCCGATAGGGGATCAGCGTATTGGACGTGCGCGACGGCCCGAACAGGATACGCAGCCGGGCGCCGGTCGGCAGGTCGGTCGAAGGAAAGACATTCTGCAGCGTGGTATCGATCGCCCGGATCATCGCATCGGTAAAACCATTGCGGCGCATGGCGTCATTGAGCGGGGTGCGCTCGCGCATGGTCAGGATACGCTCCGACCGGCCAAGTTCGGCATCGGCCACCTGCGTCGTCTTGGGGACGACGGTCACATTCTCGGCGACGCCACCCAATGTATCGCCGCCCGGCTGCAGGCCCAGGTCGCGCACCGCCGGTGCGATGGAGGCATAGGCCAGGGTCGGCGGCATTTCGTCATCGGAAAAGAATGTCGCCTCGACAGCGCTGCGTACATATTCGGCCGCCGACTGATCGGAAATGCTGCGCTGCGGCACAAAACTCTCCGGCATGGCCGCCAGCTTGACCGCCACCTCGCCTTCGACCTCGGCGCCATAGACATCGGTATTGATGTCCATATTG